>NZ_JBQFUQ010000002.1:0-610729 GCF_056539245.1 Ruegeria sp. BC2 | reverse complement strand
CCGGTCTCTCCCAGGCGTCTCAACCGTCTTTCCAGTCCGTCAGGCCGTCACTCCGACCAACCAACACCGCCTCAGCAGCGCCGGTGAAGGGGTATTTACGGATTAGGTCCGGGACCTGCAACCCCCATTTTGAAAAAACTTCGCAATTCTCGGCGGAAACTTTCCTGTGTTAATAAAAACAATAGGTTAGCTTAATAAATCCCACGGTATTCCCCATTTTTGCGGTATGCGCCGTCCATTTTTCAGGGTCCCTCTACGCGGTGCGGATGGATTCGTCGCCGCGCGTCTTGGCAAGACCAGGACTCGGACACGACAAACGCCGCCACGGTTTCCCCTGGCGGCGCTGATCATGGGAGCTGTTCCGCCCTCAAGTCAGGTCGAAGCGGTCCGCGTTCATCACCTTGGTCCACGCCGATACGAAGTCACCGACAAATTTGGCGTCGGCATCTTTCTGGCCGTAAACCTCGGCCAGAGCCCGGAGTTGTGAATTGGAACCGAATACCAGGTCAACGCGGGTTCCGGTCCACTTCACCTCACCCGAAGCCCGATCCCGGCCTTCATACACTCCTTTGGCGTCTGCCGCCGGCTTCCATTCGGTGCGCATGTCCAGCAGATTGACAAAGAAGTCATTGCTCAGAACCCCGACCCGGTCTGTCAGGACGCCATGCACCGTGCCACCGAAATTCGCACCCAGAACGCGCATACCGCCGACCAGGACGGTCATCTCGGGTGCCGACAGGGTCAACAGTTGCGCCTTGTCCACCAGCAACTCTTCAGGAGACACGCTGTACTCCTTGCGCTGGTAATTCCGGAACCCATCCGCGATTGGTTCAAGCGGGGCGAAGGACTCGGCATCGGTCTGGTCCTGTGTGGCATCCGTACGGCCGGGCACAAAGGGAACATCGATGTCATGCCCGGCAGCCTTGGCGGCTTTTTCGATCGCCGCAACGCCGCCCAGCACGATTACATCCGCAAGTGAGACCTTCTTGTTGCCGGACTGCGCGGCATTGAACTCGGCTTGCACCGCCGCCAGAGCATCCAGCGCCTTGGACAGTTTCTCGGGCTCGTTGACGTCCCAATCTTTCTGGGGCGCTAGCCGGACGCGGGCACCGTTGGCGCCACCGCGCTTGTCCGAGCCGCGGAAGGTCGAAGCTGAGGCCCATGCCGTCGCGACCAATTCCGACACCGACAGGCCACAATCCAGCAGCCGGGCTTTCAGGTCGGCCACGTCCGCGGCATCGATCAGATCATGGTCCACCGCCGGCACGTTGTCCTGCCAGATGAGCTCTTCTGCTGGCGCCTCGGGACCGATGTAGCGCGCCTTTGGCCCCATATCGCGATGGGTCAGCTTGAACCAAGCGCGAGCGAAGGCGTCGGCGAACTCGTCGGGGTTTTCGTGGAACCGCTTCGAGATCGGCCCATAGATCGGATCCATGCGCATCGCCATGTCGGCGGTGGTCATCATCGTCTTGACCTTTTTCGACGGATCATGCGCAGCTGGTGCCATGTCCTCTTCCTTGACGCCGACCGGCTCCCAGATCCACGCTCCGGCAGGGCTTTTGGTCAGGTTCCAGTCATAACCGAACAGAAGGTCGAAATAGCCATTGTCCCACTTGATCGGGTTCGCGGTCCAGGCGCCCTCGATTCCGCTGGTCGTGGTGTCGTCACCCTTGCCTGTGCCGAATTTGTTGATCCAGCCAAAGCCCATCTCTTCGATCGGCGCGGCCTCGGGTTCGGGGCCGACCAGCGCCGGGTCCCCGGCACCATGCGCCTTGCCGAATGTGTGGCCACCGGCAACCAGTGCGACGGTCTCTTCATCGTTCATTGCCATCCGGGCAAAGGTGTCGCGAATGTCACGGCCCGAGGCCAGCACGTCCGGCTCTCCGTCCGGGCCTTCGGGGTTCACATAGATCAGGCCCATCTGCACGGCGGCCAGCGGATCTTCCAGATCGCGCTCGCCCGAGTAGCGGCTGTGCGGGTTTTCGGTCGGGGCCAGCCATTCGGTCTCGGCACCCCAATAGATGTCCTCCTCGGGCGCCCAGATATCTTCCCGGCCGCCGGCAAAGCCGAAGGTTTTGCCGCCCATCGATTCAATGGCGCAGTTGCCGGCCAGAATCATCAGGTCGGCCCACGAAATCTGGTTGCCGTACTTCTGCTTGATCGGCCACAGCAGACGACGGGCCTTGTCGAGGTTGCCGTTGTCCGGCCAGCTGTTGAGCGGCGCGAACCGCTGGTTCCCGGTCGAGGCGCCGCCCCGCCCGTCAGCCGTCCGGTAGGTGCCGGCGCTGTGCCAGGCCATGCGGATGAACAGACCGCCATAATGGCCGTAATCCGCCGGCCACCAGTCCTGCGAATCCGTCATCAGGTCATACAAGTCCTGTTTCAACGCGTCATAGTCGATCTTCTTGAACGCGTCGGCATAGTTGAATTCGGCCCCCAGCGGATTGCCGGCCGGCTGGTGCTGGTGCAGGATCGCCAGGTTCAGCTGGTTGGGCCACCAGTCCCGGTTCGATCGGGTTCCGGCGCCGTGCATGATGGGGCATTTGCCCGTGTTGGGGTTGTCGCTTCCGTCCATCTCAATCTCCGATCCTGGCTGGTGTCAGTCTGTTTGCGAGGCAACCGTGCGTATGGCACGTCAAAAAGGGGCGGACCGCAGTCCGCTGGAATACGCCGAGTCATAGCAAATCCCAGCCATGAGAAAAAATTTTGTTTTCGGATTGATTTGATAGCTATTGGTTATGGCTATGCCGAGTTCTTTCAAACCGATCACCATCCACATGACGCGGCGTTCCCCGCCGCCCCGATTGCGTTTTGCCGCCGGTGCTTCAAACTGCGGGCTGTGACGCGCGACACCGCGCGGGCCACAGGGGAGGATCGCCATGCAATTCGACTACGTCATCGTCGGCGGAGGGTCCGCGGGATGTGTGCTGGCCAACCGTCTGAGCGCCAATCCGGGCACGCGGGTCTGCCTGCTTGAGGCGGGCGGGGGCGGGAACAGCATTCTGGTGCGGATGCCTGCCGCTGTGGTCGCCATGCTGCCGGGACGACCCAAGATCAACAACTGGGCCTTTGAAACGGTGCCGCAACCGGGGTTGAACGGGCGCACGGGCTATCAGCCGCGCGGCCGCGCCTTGGGCGGGTCCAGCGCGATCAACGCAATGCTCTATGTGCGCGGGCAGCGGCAGGATTATGACGGCTGGGCCGATCTGGGCTGCGAGGGCTGGGACTGGGACAGCGTTCTGCCCTACTTCAAACGGTCCGAGAACAACGAACGCGGCGCGGATGACCTGCATGGCGCCGACGGCCCGCTTCAGGTGTCAGACCAGAAAGAAGAACGCCCGATCACGCGCGCCTTCGTCGAGGCCGCCGCCCAGTTGCAGCACAAGGTGACGGACGATTTCAATCGCGGCGAAAACGAAGGCGCGGGGCTGTACCAGGTCACCCAGTTCCACGACCCCGCCAAAAACGGCGAGCGGTGCTCGGCCGCCGCGGCCTATCTGTTTCCAGTCATGGACCGGCCCAACCTGACGGTCATCACCGGGGCACAGGCGCGCGAGATCACCTTTGACGGCCACCGCGCCACGGGCGTGATCTACCGCCAGGGCGGCAAGGGCGCCGATCTCACCGTCACCGCCGCGCGCGAAGTTTTGGTCTGCTCGGGCGCGCTGAAATCGCCGCAACTGCTGCAACTTTCGGGCATCGGCGACCCCGAGGACCTGACCCCGCATGGCATCACCGTCCACCACGCGCTGCCGGGCGTGGGCAAGAACCTGCAGGATCACCTAGATTTCATCCTGGCCTACAAGACGAAGGACACCGACAATTTCGGCATCGGCGCCGCCGGTACGGTGGGGCTGATCAAACACCTTATGCGCTGGCGCAAGACCGGCGTGTCGATGGCGGCCACCCCCTTTGCGGAAGGGGCGGCCTTTCTGAAGACCGCTCCGGATCTGGACCGCCCGGACATCCAGCTGCATTTCACCATCGCGCTGGTGGATGACCACGCGCGCAAGCTGCATCTGGGCTATGGGTTCAGCTGCCATATCTGCAAACTGCGCCCCGAAAGCCGCGGCACCGTTTCGCTGCACAACGCCGACCCCTTTGCCGCCCCGGCGATCGACCCGGCCTATCTGTCCGACCCGCGCGATCTGGACACGATGATCAAGGGCGCGCGGATGACGCGCGAAATTCTCGAGGCTCCGGCCCTCGCCAAATACCGCCACAAGGAAATGTTCGGCACCGACACCGCCCAAACCGACACGGATTGGGAAGGCCACATCCGCGCGCGGGCCGATACGATCTATCACCCCGTGGGCACCTGTAAGATGGGGGTGGACGACATGGCGGTGGTCGATTCGCAGCTGCGCGTGCGTGGGCTACAGGGGCTGCGGGTGGTCGATGCTTCGGTCATGCCGACGCTGGTCTCGGGCAACACCAACGCGCCAACGATCATGATCGCGGAAAAGGCTGCCGACATGATCCTGGCGGATGTGGTCTGATCAGTCGCCGTTCAACGCCTGATCCGCGTGGAGCGCCTCAAGACCCACGCGGTAGTTGGGGTATTTCAGCGTCACGCCCAGATCGGTCTTGATCCGGTCGTTCCGAACGCGCTTGTTCTCGTTGTAGAAACTGCGGGCCATCGGCGTCAGGTCGGCCGTGTCGAAATCCACCGCAGGCGGCAGCGGCAGG
Organism: Ruegeria sp. BC2; assembly: GCF_056539245.1. Lineage (NCBI taxonomy): Bacteria > Pseudomonadati > Pseudomonadota > Alphaproteobacteria > Rhodobacterales > Roseobacteraceae > Ruegeria > Ruegeria sp. BC2. The sequence continues at coordinate 606,040 of NZ_JBQFUQ010000002.1, read as the reverse complement.
CCCTGAAGCTGCGCGGCATAGCCGATCACGTCCTGCGGCGGCACCGGTTCGTCGTCGCAGACATTGTAGATCGCGCCCGGATCGGGACGGCGCATCGACGCCTCGAGCACCTGCGCGATGTCTTCGACATGAATGCGCGAAAACACCTGCCCCGGCTTGATGATCCGCCGCAGCCCGCCTTTCTTTAGCTTAGAAAACGGCCCCCGCCCGGGCCCGTAGATGCCCGCAAGGCGAAAGATGTGCAGCGGCAGGCCGGGGATCGCGGTCCAGTCCTGCTCAGCCTGCAACCGCCAGCGCCCCCGCTCGGCCGTCGGGGTCGCCGGGGTGGTTTCATCGACCCAGTTCCCCTGGTGGTCGCCATAGACGGCGGTGGTCGACAGGTACCCGACCCAGTCGAACTGCCCGGCGCGGGCGGCGATCTCATCCCGCAGGGCGGCCAGAACCGGATCTCCCTTGGCCGTGGGCGCGGTCGAAATCAGCAGATGCGTGACCCCGTCCAGATCGGGGGCCTCGCCTGGCCAGACCAGCGGTTCGGCTCCGGCGGCGCGGATGGCGTCCTTCTCGGCGGCATCGCGGGTGGTTCCGACGATGCGCCAACCCTTGGGGGCCAGCCGGCGCGACAGGGCGCGGGCGGTATAGCCGTGCCCGAATGAAAAAAGCGTTCCAGTCATGGCCCCTTGATGATCGCGCCGCGGGCGGGATGCAAGCGCCGGATGGCCGCACTTGATTCGAATCCCCGCCTGCGCCTTCATGGTGTCATGAGTGATGACAAACCCAGCCTGCACGCGGCCTATGCGCTGAAAACTCCGGCAGACAACAAACGGCTCTATGCCGAATGGGCCGGAGATTACGATCGCGGATTCGCCGCGCGCGAGGATTACCAACTGCACATCCACACCGCCCGCGCCTTTGTCGGCGCCGGAGGGCAGGGCCCGGTGCTGGATGTGGGCGCGGGAACCGGCCTGTGCGGCGCGGTTCTGGCCGATCTGGGCGTGGGGCCGATCGACGCCACCGACATCAGTGCCGAGATGCTGGACAAGGCGATGCGCAAGGACATCTACCGCGACGCGATCGAGGCCGACCTGAACGAGGGCATCCCCGTTCCGCGCGACAGTTATTCGGGCATCGTGTCGTCGGGTACCTTCACCCACGGCCATCTGGGCCCCGAGGTTCTGCCGGCCCTGCTGCGGGTGGCCCGGCCCGGGGCACAATTCGCCTTTTCGATCAACGCCAAACACTTCGAGGCGCTGGGATTCGCAACCGCCTTCGACAAGCTGCAGGCCGAGGGCTGGATGGAACATCTGGCTCTGACCACGGTCCGCATCTACGGCGATCTGGCCGCCGGCCCCAACAAGGACGACACCGCGCTGATCGCCCTGTTCGAGAAATCCTGATCCGACTCAGCGGCCCTTCCAGACCGGGTCACGCTTTTCGGCGAAGGCGCGAGCCCCTTCCAGATTGTCCTCGGAACCATAGAGAACATCGACCGTGCGCAGCTGGCGTTTGGTGATGCGGTTCATGATGTCCTGGAACTTGGAATCCTCCGCCTCGCGGACGATCTCCTTGATCGCGGCATAGACCAGCGGCGGGCCGCTTGCCAGCAGGCGCGCCAGGTCCCATGCCCGGTCCATCAGCCGGTCGGCCGGAACTATCTCATTCACCAAGCCCCAGCGGTGCGCTTCTTCGGCGTCGAACCAGCGGCCGGTCAGCAAGAGTTCCATCGCGATATGATAGGGGATGCGCTTGGGCAGCTTGACGCTGGCCGCGTCCGCCACCGTGCCCGAGCGGATTTCCGGCAGGGCAAAGGTGGCGTGATCGGCGGCCAGGATCATGTCGGCGCTCAGGGCCAGCTCCAGCCCGCCGCCGCAGGCGATGCCGTTCACGGCGGCAATCACCGGCTTGTTCATGTCGCGCAACTCCTGCAAGCCGCCGAAACCGCCGACCCCATAATCGCCGTCCACCGCATCGCCCTCGGCCGCGGCCTTCAGGTCCCAGCCGGGGCAAAAGAATTTTTCGCCACCCCCCGTCAGGATCGCCACGCGCAGGTCGGGATCGTCGCGAAAGTCGCGGAACACTTCGCCCATGACACGGCTGGTCGCCAAATCGATGGCATTCGCCTTGGGCCGGTCCAACGTGACCTGAAGGATTGCACCATCGCGGTGGGTTTTGATCGGGTTCATGGTCATGCCTTTCGGATCAGGGCATCAACGGCGACCACACTGTCGGCCGCGCAGATGAGAGGGTTGATTTCAACTTCGTCCACGACCGCCGCGTTGGCAATGACGTAGTTTTGCACCGCCATGGCCACCCGCACGACCGCATCGATATCCACGCCGGGCTTGCCCCGATATCCGCTCAACACGGGCGCACAGGCCAGCTTGCCCAGCGCGTCGCGGACCGCAGACGGCGTGGACGGGATCAGGATCGAGGTAGAGTCGCGCAGGAGCTCGGTCAGAACCCCGCCCGCCCCAAGGGTCAGCACATAGCCATGCGCCGGGTCGCGGGTGACGCCGATCAACAGCTCGACAATCCCGGCCGGGGCCATTTCCTCGATCAGAACCTCATCGGTGCCGATTGATCTCGCGACCTCGGGCAGATCTTGTGCAGAAACGCCCAGCTGCACCGCGCCATGTTCGGATTTGTGCGCCAGGCCAACGCCTTTCACCACAAAGGGTCCGCTCAGACCGTCCACCGCCTTTCCCGCCCGATCCGCCCGCGCGACGACCGAGCGGGGAATCGGCACGCCGCAAGCGGCCAGTTCGGCCTTGGCCTGGGCCTCGGTCAGAGCGGTTGTGGCCGCATTGGCGGCGGGCAGCAGAACAGGCTCCTGCGGTTGGGGATGCGGGCGGGCCGCAGCGCGTGTCGCCGCCAGCGCCTCACGCAGCCCGGCAAAGGGCACGACACCGCCCGCCATCAACCGCTCGGCTACGTCCTCGGGCATCAGTTCCGGCAAGGTCGCGGCCACGGCAAAGGGACGACCGGTTTCGCTTGCGCAGGTCAACGCCGCACGGGTGGCGCAGTCCCAATCGGCGGCATCGGTGTGAGGGTAGTCAACGATCGAGATCGTCATCGCCACATGCGGCCCCGTCATCGCCGACCACGCCCGTGCCATCGCGTCAGCGTCGCGCCAGACATAGGTGTGGTAGTCCAGCGGATTGGCCAGCGCCACCATCGGCCCCAGCGCCGCGCGCAGGCCCGAGACCTGATCCGCGGTCAGCGGCGGAAAGTGCAGGCCGGATCCTTCGGCCATGTCGGCGGCCAAGCTGGCCTCGCCACCGGAACAGCTGATCGTCGCCACTCCGGTCCCGTCCAGCGGCCCGGTGACATGCAACAGCTTCAGTGTTTCCAGAAACTCGGGCACGTCCCCCAGCCGCGCGATTCCCAGCCGGTCCAGAAACGCCTGCGCCCCGGCATCGTCCCCCGCCAGCGATGCCGTGTGCGAAATGGTCGCTGCCTGCGCGTGTTCCGACCGCCCCACCTTGAGCGCCACGATCGGCACGCCACAGTCATGCGCCTTGGCGGCCAGCGCCTCCCACTTGCGCAGGTCGCCAAAGCCTTCGACATGCACGCCGATGGCGGTGATCCGGTCATCCTCCAGCAGCGCCATGGCGATTTCGGCCTGATGGGTCTGCGCTTGATTCCCGCAGGTTAGCATAAAGGCCAGCGGCAGCGCCCGGCGCTGCATGGTCATGTTGATGGCGATGTTCGAGCTTTGCGTCAGGATCGCGACGCCCCTCTCCACCGGGCGCAACCCGTGCTGGTCGGGCCAGATCGCCACCCGGTCCAGACCGTTGACGAAGCCGTAACAGTTGGGACCGAGGATCGGCATGTCCCCCGCTGCAGTAACAAGCTGCACCTGCAAGTCGGCCCCATCGGCGTCCTCGGCCTGCGCCTCGGTAAAGCCCGAGGCGAAACACACCGCCCCGCCCGCGCCGATGCGGGACAGAACCTCGACCGCCTCGATGGTGGCGCGGCGATTGATGCCGACAAAGGCCGCGTCGGGCGCTTGGGGCAGGTCTTCGATCGTGGCAAAGACGCGCTCGCCCGCCACCTCGTCGGCCTTGGGATGCACCGGCCAGACCGGGCCGGTGAAGCCCAGTTTCCGCACCTGCCGGATGACCTCGGCGCACCATGCGCCCCCGCCAATCACCGCCAGCGAGCGGAACCCTAGCATCCGCCTCAGCGCGGCGAGCTTTCCCGGCGCGAGCGCACCCGCCGCGCCGCTCAGGCCCGGCGTCATGTTCACGCCCCCAACGCGCGCAGAAGATCGCGGCTGATGATGTGGCGCTGGATCTCGCTGGTGCCGTCCCAGATCCGCTCGACCCGGGCATCGCGCCAGAAGCGTTCCAGCGGATAGTCGTCCATCAGGCCCATCCCGCCATGCACCTGGATCGCCGCATCGGTCACCCGCGCCAGCATTTCCGAGGCATAGAGCTTGGCCGAGGCGATCTCGCGGTTGGCGGGCAGGCCCTTGTCCAGCCGGTCGGCGGCGGCCAGGGTCAGCAGGTCGGCGGCGTCGATCTCGGTGATCATGTCGGCGATCTGAAAGCTGACGCCCTGAAACTTGCCGATCTTCTGGCCAAACTGTTGGCGGGTGGCGGCATAGTCCAGCGCATAGTCGAAGGCCCGGCGGGCGCGGCCCACGCACATGGCCGCCACGGTGATGCGAGTGGCATACAGCCAGGTGTTCATCACCTCGAACCCGCCATCGACCTCGCCCAGCACCTGCGCGTCGGGCAGGCGGCAGTCGTCGAAATCCAGCACCATGTTCTTGTAACCGCGATGACTGACCGATTTGTAGCCGTCGCGGATGGTGAAGCCCGGCGTGCCGCGATCGACCAGAAAGGCGGTGATGCGCTTCTTGGGACCTTTCGGCGTCTGATCCTCGCCCGTGGCGATGAAGACGATGATGAAATCGGCATGTTCCGCGCCCGAGATGAAATGCTTGGTGCCGTTCACCACCCAATCGCCGCCATCGCGCACGGCCGAGCATTTCATGCCCCGCACGTCCGAACCCGCGCCCGGTTCTGTCATCGCCAGCGCGTCCATCTTTTCGCCACGCACGGCGGGCATCAGATAGCGTTCGATCTGATCCCCCTGACAGGCCATCAGGATGTTCTGCGGCCGCCCGAAGAAATGGTTCAACGCCATCGACCCGCGCCCCAACTCGCGTTCGACCAGCGCGAATTCCAGATGGTTCAGCCCCGCGCAGCCAACGCTTTCGGGAAAGTTGCAGGCGTAGAAGCCGAGTTCGATCGTCTTGCGCTTGATCTCGTCGGCGATCTCTTTCGGCACCTCGCCGGTGCGTTCGACCAGCTCTTCATGGGGATAGATCTCATTCTCCACAAAGCTGCGGACAGTCGAGACGATCATCTCCTGCTCGTCGGTCAGGCCAAATTGCATCGCGGGTCTCCGATTCCTGGGCGTGCGACAATCCTGACGCGGCTTGAGGTCTCAATAATGCAGAACTAGACTTCAATCATGCAGAAATGGACCAAATCACCCGCCGCACCGCAGCGATTCGGGGTACTTCTGTTCGACGGGTTCTCGAACCATTGCCTGGCCAACACAGTCGAGCCGCTGCGCGCGGCCAACACGTTGTCAGGGCAGCGACTGTATGACTGGCAATTCCTTTCACTGGATCCGAGGCCGGTCACGTCGTCCTCAGGGTTGCAGGTGGCGCCCCATGCGGCGCTTACGGATGCGGATGGGGATATGCTGCTGGTGATGCCCTCCTACGGGTTTCAAGCACACGGTGGTTGGCGCACCCAGGCGGGGTTGCGTGCGGCGACGCGGCGCTTTCGCACCCTCGCCGGGCTGGACACCGGCAGTTGGCTGCTGGCCCAGGCCGGATTGCTGAACGGCCACCGCGCCACGATCCATTGGGAGGAGCTGACCGCGTTCACCGAGCGTTTCCCCGAAGTCGAGACCTGCCGCGAGCGCTATGTCATCGACGGTGACCGCATCACCTGCTCGGGCGCGATGGCCGCCTTTGATCTGGTGATGCACCTGATCGGGCAGGATCACGGTCAGGCGCTGGCACTGGAAGTCGCGCAGCTGTTCATGACGCGCGACTCCGCCCGGTCACATTCCGGCGGCGCAGGCTCGGCCAGTTCGCATGTCAACAAGGCGCTGGCACTGATGCAGGAAAATCTCGAGACCCCTCTGCCGATCCCCGAGATCGCCCGGCGCGTGGGACGGTCGCAAAAAGCACTGGAGTCCCGGATGCGGGCGGACCTGGGGGCCGGGCCGGCCAAGGTCTATCGTCGGATGCGTCTGAACCTTGCGCGCAAGCTGGCCGCGGAAACCGACCTGAGTATCGCCGAAATCGCTCTGCGCGCGGGCTATGAAGACCCCAGCGCGCTGACCCGCGCCTTTCGGGCCGAGTTCGGTCTCAGTCCACGAGCCCTGCGCAGCCGGTCCGGCTAGGTATACATCTGTTTCTTGTAGGCCCGCGTCCGCGTCGTCGCCTCGGCCGACCCGTCGTGGTAGGTGCCGAACCACTTGTCGAACGGGATCTCGGACGTGCCGTAGTTGCACTCGAAATACCGGTGGTGCAGCTGGTGAAAGAAATCGCCTGCCCGCGCGGCATCCGTGTCCCCTGCTTTCAGCTTTTCGAACCCCGAATGGGACAGGACCGGGCTGATCTGCTGGAAATAGACATGAAACAGCAGATGCAACGGGTTTGAGGGCACGATCAGGTGGATGAAATAGGTCGTGAAATACAGCAGATTCTCGTACCAGTGGTTCGAGATGCCCGACCACGGCCCAACATTGACGTTGCGGTGATGAACGGCGTGCACATGCTTGTACAGTTTCGGGTGATGCTCCAGCCGGTGCACCCAATAGAAATGCAGACCCGACCACATCGGAATGAACAGCATCCAGACCACGCACCAGACCGGCGCGCTGGCCCAAGTGACCGTTGGCGCATACCCGTTGGCCATCGCCCAGTAGATACCCCATTGATAGACGGTCGCCACCGTCATGGCGCTGCCCAGGGTCCACCAGATGTTGTCCCAGACCTGATTGCGGAAGGTGAAGGTTCCGTTGTCGCGGGTCAGGTCGCGACGATCGAACTTTTTGTACATACCCTGCCCCTTGCGCATGTAGAGCCACCAGTGCAGCCCACCCGCAACAAGGATCTGAGGCACCATGTTCAGCAGCCAGACGCGGAACATCCAGCCGGGCGCAAAGCTTTGCATCGCCTCGAGCGGCGGCAGGAACAGCACATAAGCAATCACGGCCAGCCCCATGCACAGGGTCAGCGCTGTGATCGGCAGCCACGCCCCGGAATACCATTTTAAAACGGCGATCGGGCGCGGTGGCCAACTGAACAAAGGGTTCAACGCAACAGGGTCAGACGGCCGATAGTGCCAGCGGGCGGCTTCGGGATCATGCGGGGCATCGGTCATGACAAAACCCTCTAGGTGGCGTAGTCCGAGCCTTCCGCATCCAGAACGGCCTTTATTTCACGCAGATGCGCCTCGGCCTGCCCCGGGTAGTCATCCAGCTCCTGCGCGGTCTTTTCCGCGATTTCATCCGACAGCACCCGCAATGGCTGGCCCGTCTGAAGGGCGCGGATATACGTCTCGGCGGCACGCTCGAAATAATAGAGTCTGTTAAAGGCATCCGCTGCATTGTTGCCGATCACCAGCACACCGTGGTTGCCCATGATCATGACCTTCTTTTTCGGGTCTTGCAGCATTGTCGCGCAACGCTCACCCTCGCTTTCAAAAGCCAAACCGCCGAATTCGTCATCAATGACATAGCGGTTGAAAAAGGTTGCAGTGTTCTGGTCGATCGGCGGCAGGTTGCTGTCGGCCAACGAGGCCAGGACGGTGGCAAAGATCGAATGCACATGCATCACGCAACGCGCATGCGGGCATTTCCGGTGAATCGAACCATGCAGCCCCCATGCGGTGGGGTCCGGTGCGCCCGGCTTGCTCATCGTTTCGGGATCGTTGGCATCCAGCAGCAGCAGGTCCGAGGCGCGGATGCGCGCGAAATGAATCTGGTTCGGGTTCATCAGGAACTGCGTGCCGTCCTCGTTCACGGCAAGGCTGAAGTGATTGGCCACCCCTTCATGCATGTTCAACCGCTCGGTCCAGCGGAAAGCGGCGGCCATGTCCACGCGCTCCTGCCAATGGTCGATATTCGGTTTCAGACTGGTGACGCTCATCCGGGGGGCTCCATTCGGCTTGTTCAGGTGGCTGGTGAAAACCGTGCCGGGCCGGGGCGCAATTGACCAACGAAAAAATTGGCGCTTTGGCATTAGCTGAACTTATGATCGGATTATGAAACCCCGGAACCCTCTTCCCCCGCTTGGCTGGCTGCGCACGTTCGAGGCCGCGGCCCGCCACCTGTCCTTCACCGGCGCGGCGCGCGATCTGAACATGACGCAAAGCGCCGTCAGCCAGCAGATCAAGTCGCTCGAGGGCTATCTGGGCCAACCTCTGTTTCACCGCCGCCCCCGCGCATTGGAGCTGACCGAGGCCGGCATCACCTATCTGCCCGTGGTGCGCGAAGCGTTCCGGACGCTGGTGCGCGGCACCCAGGCCGTAACCGGGCAGCAGGAAAATACCGTACAGGTGCAGTGCAACATCACCTTTTCGGTGAACTGGCTGGCCCCCCGCCTGCCCGCGTTCCGTGCGCTGCACCCCGATGTCCACCTGAACATCTTCACCGAGTTGTGGGAGCCGCGCGAGATGGCCGAAGGCGCGGCGGTCGAGATCCGCTATTCCCTGCGCCCGGCCGACACGGTCCGCACCGAGCTTTTGCGCAGCGATCACTACTACCCCGTCTGTGCCCCCGACTATCCGGTCACGCTGGAAAACCTTCAGCAGCAACCGCTGTACGACTGTTCGAATCTTCTGTCGAACTGGGCCAGCTGGGCCGAAGATCAGGGCCTAAACTGGGAAAATTCGCCGATTACCTATGCCACGACCTATATGGTCGGCCTGTCCGTCGCGATGGCCGGCGGCGGGCTGTGCCTGGCCCATGACACCATCGCAAAGCGCCTGCTGGACGAAGGCCGCCTGATCGCACCCTTTGAACATCGCGCGCCGATGCCCGAAGCCTATTACCTGCTGCTGTCGCCCCAGGCCGAGGAGACGCCGGGTGCCGTGGCCTTTGCCGAGTGGATCAGGGCGGAAATCGCGGCCGAGCAACACCGCGCCTGACTTTCAGCCGTCTTTGGGGCGGCTGGCAACCCAGGCATAGCCGTTCTCGCACAAAATATAGGTCTCGCGCAGGCCATGGGGCTTGTCGGTCGGCTCCTGCAGCACGACCGCGCCCTTGGACCTGGCGCGCTCCGCCGCCTCGTCCGGGTCAGTGTCGTACAGGTGAATCTCGATCCCGCCACCGCGTGGGGGCGTTTCGGGAACCAGCCCCAGCAGCGGGTTGGAATGATAGGTGCCGTCCGAATGCAGCTGAAACACCTGATCGCCATAGGTGACGATGGCAAAATCCGCCGTCACCTGATGGGATTTCAGGCCAAAAACAGTCTCCAAAAAAGCGCATTCCGCCCGCACGTCGCGCACCAGCAGGTTCAGCCCGATCCCGCGCAGGCTGCGGCCGAAACTGTCCGCATCTATGGTTTCATAATCCATGTCGCTACCAGACCCCGCATCGCAGCGCGGATCAAGCATTTGCTGCCCCGTGCCCGGTCGGATGACGGTTTCATGAAGGTGGCACGGCAGGGGTTGCACCTTCCGATGCATTCGGGAAAGTTGTGCCATGGAATACGCACCCTTCCCCTCTTGGCCCGACGTCGCCCCCCGCCTGATCGCCGTTGCCGCCGGCCGCGAAGCCGCCGACATGGTCATTCGCGGCGGGATCTGGATCAACGTGCACAGCTGCGAGGCGCTGCCCGATCACTCCATCGCCATCGCCGCCGGCCGTGTGGCCTATGTCGGCCCCGACGCCAGCCATTGCATCGGCCCCGACACCCAGATCATCGAGGCCAATGGCCGCTACATGATCCCCGGCCTGTGCGACGCGCATATGCACATCGAATCCGGCATGCTGACCCCGGCCGAGTTCGCCCGCGCGGTGATCCCGCATGGCACCACCTCGATGTTCACCGACCCGCATGAGATCGCCAATGTACTGGGCTTGGGCGGCGTGCGGATGATGCATGACGAGGCGCTGATGCAGCCGGTCAACATCTTCACCCAGATGCCGTCCTGCGCGCCCTCGGCGCCCGGGCTGGAAACCACCGGCTATGAGATCACCGCCGAAGACGTGGCCGAGGCGATGACCTGGCCCGGCATCATCGGGCTGGGCGAGATGATGAACTTTCCCGGTGTGATCAACTCCGATCCCAAAATGCTGGCCGAAATCGCCGCCACCCAGCGCGCGGGAAAGACGGTGGGCGGACACTATGCATCCCCTGATTTAGGGCCTGATTTTGCAGCCTATGTCGCCGGCGGCCCGGCGGATGACCACGAAGGCACCTGCGAGGCCGACGCCATTGCCCGCGTGCGGCAGGGGATGCGGTCGATGATGCGGCTGGGCTCGGCCTGGTATGACGTGGAAAGCCAGATCACCGCCGTCACCGAAAAGGGGCTGGACCCGCGCAACTTCATCCTGTGCACCGATGACTGCCACTCGGGCACGCTGGTGAACGAGGGCCACATGAACCGCGTCGTGCGCCATGCCATCGCCTGTGGCTGCGACCCGCTGATCGCGTTGCAGATGGCCACGATCAACACCGCCACCCATTTCGGGCTGGAACGCGAGATCGGCTCGATCACGCCGGGCCGCCGGGCGGACGTGATCCTCAGCTCGGACCTGACCGAACTGCCGATCGAAATGGTCATCGCGCGCGGGCAGGTGGTGGCCGAGAACGGCGCGATCAAGGTGGAGTGCCCGCATTACGAATGGCCCGACCGGGCACGCAACACGGTGCATCTGGGCCATGCCCTGACCGCCGCCGATTTCGAGATCTCCGCGCCCGAAGGCGCCAATCGCGTGCGTGCAAACGTGATCGGCGTGGTCGAGAACCAGGCCCCCACCCAGGCGCTGAAGGCCGAGTTGCCCATTATCGGCGGGCTGGTCGAGGGCGAAGGCGATGTCTGCCAGATCGCGCTGGTCGAGCGGCACCGCGCCACGGGCGGCGTGACCAACGCCTTCGTTTCGGGCTTTGGCTATCAGGGCCGGATGGCCATGGCCTCGACTGTGGCGCATGACAGCCACCACATGATCGTGGTCGGCACCAACCGCGATCAGATGGCGCTGGCCGCCAATCGCCTGGCCGAAGTAGGCGGCGGCATCACCATCTTCCGTGATGGCGAAGAGCTGGCGCTGGTCGAACTGCCCATTGCGGGCCTGATGTCCGACAGCCCTGCCGCGGACGTCGCGGCCAAGGCGCAGAAAATGGTCGAGGCGATGCAGGCCTGCGGCTGTCAGTTGAACAACGCCTATATGCAGCACTCGCTGCTGGCCCTTGTCGTCATCCCCGAACTGCGGATATCCGATCTGGGACTGGTGGATGTCCGAACATTCGAAAAAATTGACCTTCTGGAACCCCTCGCATGACAAAAATAACAACTCCCGACCCACGGGACCCCGAGATTTTCACCGATGCCGCCGCAGCCGTTGCCCGGCTGGAAGAGCTGTATAACGAGGCCACCGCCTTTCTGTGCGAAAGCTTTGCCGAGGCGATGGAAAGCGGCGCGCCCAAGGTCCGGTACAGAGCCTATTACCCGGAAATCCGTATCCGTACGGCATCCTACGCGCATGTGGACAGCCGCCTGAGCTTTGGTCACGTGTCCGAGCCGGGGGTTCATGCCACTACCGTGACCCGCCCGGATCTGTTCCGGTCCTACCTCACACAGCAGATCGCGCTGCTGATCAAGAACCACAACCAGCCGGTGACCATCGGCCCCTCGACCACGCCGATGCCGGTGCATTTCGCCGTGGCCGGCAACCCCGATCTGGTGGTGCCGCATCAGGGTGCGGCCGGGTTCACCCTGCGCGACGTGTTCGACGTGCCCGATCTGACCACCACAAATGACGACATCGTCAACGGTGTGCACGAACCGCAGGATGGCGTCGGCCCGCTGGCCTTGTTCACCGCCCAGCGCATCGACTATTCGCTGGCCCGGCTAGCCCACTATACCGCCACCGATCCGGACCATTTCCAGAACCACGTTCTGTTCACCAACTACCAGTTCTATGTCTCGGAATTCGAGAACTACGCCCGCGCGCAACTGGCCGACCCGAACAGCGGCTATACCAGTTTCGTCTCGACCGGGAATGTCGAGATCACCGACCCCGACGCGCCGCTGGAACAGCCGCTGAAACTGCCGCAAATGCCGACCTATCACCTGAAACGCGCCGACGGGTCGGGGATCACGCTGGTCAATATCGGCGTCGGCCCATCCAACGCCAAAACCGCCACCGATCACATCGCGGTGCTGCGACCACACGCCTGGCTGATGGTCGGCCACTGTGCGGGGCTGCGCAACACGCAGGCTCTGGGGGATTTCGTGCTGGCCCATGCCTATCTGCGCGAAGACAAGGTGCTGGACGACGATCTGCCCGTCTGGGTGCCGATCCCGCCGCTGGCCGAAGTTCAGGTCGCGCTGGAACGCGCCGTAGCCGAAGTGACCGAGCTGGAAGGCTATGAGCTGAAGCGGATCATGCGCACCGGCACGGTGGCTTCGGTCGACAACCGTAACTGGGAACTGCGCGACCAATCCGGCCCGGTGCAACGGTTGAGCCAGTCGCGCGCGATCGCGCTGGACATGGAAAGCGCCACGATCGCCGCAAACGGCTATCGCTTCCGCGTGCCCTACGGCACTTTGCTGTGCGTGTCCGACAAGCCCCTGCATGGAGAATTGAAGTTGCCCGGCATGGCGTCCGAGTTCTATACAACCCAGGTCAGCCGCCATCTGGCGATCGGAATCCGCGCGATGGAACACCTGCGAGGCATGCCGCTGGAACGTTTGCACAGCCGGAAATTGCGCTCGTTCGACGAAACGGCCTTCCTCTGACGCAAAAAAGCAACGAAATCCCCATATTTTTTGGGGTTTCGGTGCTACTATTCGTTGTGTTCGCCCACAATATCCCGTTACAGTTACGCGGTGAGGCCCAATAGATCGGGCACGTTAAGGAGACCAAGAAATGGCAAAGCCTATGACGAAGACTCAGCTGGTTGCTGCTCTCGCTGAGGAAATGGGAACCGACAAGAAATCCGCGAACGCGGCGCTGGAGGCGATCACTGGCCTGATCACCCGCGAAGTTTCGGCCGGAGGCGCTGTGACCCTGCCGGGCGTCGGCAAGATCTACTGCCGCGAGCGCCCCGAGCGTCAGGTTCGCAACCCGGCCACTGGTGAGACCTTCACCAAAGAAGCCGACAAGGTTGTGAAGATGACCATCGCCAAGGCCCTGAAGGACAGCGTCAACAGCTGATCCACGCCTTAGGGAAAACGATCAAGGGCCGCGAAATCGCGGCCCTTTTTCTATGGTGTTTGTTTACCGGGCCTGTTGGACCAGACCCGGTGTTGTCGTTGGTCGAGGTCAGTGAACAGTCTCGACCTTGTGGAAATCCAGATCCCGATCTTCGGGCATCGAGTCGATGCTCATCACCTCTGTACGCTTGACGATCAGGATATAGACCACGCAGGCGAGGTAGAGGCCAACCACCACGGCGCCGATCCACTGAATCTGCAGCCACTGGCTCTGGAATAGAAGCGTCAGCACAAACAGAAGCACCACGTTTCCGGCAACATAGGCCGTCTTGCCGAAGCGTTCGACCGTCATGTTCAGGTTGTCGGTATAGAGCCTGATCAGCGAGTCCAGTGAGTTAATCACGAAGGTCACGCCGACGATCACCATCGCGATGTTGGTGATGCCTGCGGTGCTGATGCCGTTCAGGTGATAGTAGTAAAGCACGCTGAACCAGATCGCCAAGGGGATCGACGGAAAGATCAGCAGCGCCGCCAGCAATTGCCAGGTGGTCAGCCCTCCGACAAAGCGCGAGGTGAACTGACCGATCATGATCGACCAGGCAAACCACCAAAACAGGTAGAAGGCGTGATAGTCGGTCAGAGGCAGTATGAACTTGTGGATATTGGCGAAATACGCCCCGATATTGCTGCTGGTTTCCACGAAACCCGCAACGCCCATACCGGCCGCGGCCCACATGCCAAGGATCAGCGCCAGAAACAGAAACGTCGAGCCGACAGAAAGAATCCGCACGTATTTCAGGTCAGTCGAGGAATAGGCCGCGGCCAGAATGACGACAAATACGATGATGTAAAACGTGGTCACTACGGACTCGCCATCGCCAACTTCGGGCAGGTATCCGGGCAGGTAGATCAGGAACAGGCTGGCGGTGAAAGCGCAGGTCCCGATGATCACCACATTGTTGATCAGCTTGACCACCGGGATTTCAAAGAACTGCACTCGGGGCTCGATGACGCAGAAATAGAAGGCCGTCAGGAAATAGAAGGCCCAGATCAGGAAACCCCAGAACCCGAACTCGATCGCCAGCGGGTTTGCGAACGCATAGGCCGGATCTTCGGCATAGCCGCCGAATTCGGTGAGCGGGAACATGATCAGCCCGACATCCAGGCCGGATGTGAACAGGATCGCGATGAAAGTGAACAGATGAACAGGTGTCACGCCCACGCACCGCAGGTTCCACCATTTCACGACGAAGAAAGCTACCAGCCCAAGAGCAAGCAGGACCCCGAATGACAGGATGTATTCCAATAGCACCGACAAACCTCCCTTTAGATGTCAGATCACCGAGCGGATATCTTTAATTGGCTGGTCAATCAATAAAACCGGCGCCCAGGGAAAACTTGCGCGCACCATGTGTCTTTTTTGACGCTCGGGCGCTTGTGGCCTGCGGGAAAATCGGAAACAGTCGCCGCACATTCAAACAGGAGCGGTCATGGATCTGCGCGCCATCGCCATGGGGCTGGCCTTTGCCTTCATCTGGTCGTCGGCCTTTACCTCGGCGCGGATCATCGTCGCGGATGCCTCGCCGCTGTTTTCACTGGCGGTTCGCTTCCTGATTTCCGGCATCCTGGGTGTCGCCATCGCCGCGGCCATGGGCCAGAGTTGGCGCCTGACGCGGTCGCAATGGTACGCGACCATCCTGTTCGGAATCTGCCAGAATGCCCTGTATTTGGGTCTGAATTTCTATGCGATGCAAACGGTCGAGGCGTCGGTCGCGGCGATCATCGCGTCGACCATGCCACTCTTGGTGGCTCTGGCCGGTTGGCTGCTGTTCGGGGAACGGTTGCGCCCGCTGGGTGTCGTGGGTCTGCTGGCCGGGTTCGCTGGCGTGGCCCTGATCATGAGCAGCCGGATCAGCGCAGGGATCGACCTGTTTGGCGTTGCCCTCTGCGGGCTGGGCGCGCTGGCGCTGACCTTCGCCACGCTGGCCGTGCGCGGGGCGACCTCGGGCGGGAATTTCATGATGGTCGTCGGTTTGCAGATGTTCGTCGGCTCGGCGGTTCTGTTTGTCGCCGCCCCGTTGTTCGAGACGATCTATGTCCGACCAACCTGGCCGCTGGCGCTGGCCTTCACCTACACGACCCTGTTCCCCGGCCTGCTGGCCACGCTGATCTGGTTCCTGCTGCTCAACCGGATCGGACCGATCCGCGCGGCGACATTCCATTTCCTCAACCCGGTGTTCGGGGTCGCGATCGCCGCGATTCTGCTGGGTGAACGGTTGGGCGCAATGGACGTCGTTGGTGTTGCGGTCACCACGCTGGGCATTCTGGCCGTGCAGTTGTCACGCCAGCCAGTTCAGCGCAGCAGCGCCTCGACCTGACTGCGCAGCTTGCGAGAGTCGGGCCGGGTCGTCGACCCAAAGGTCGCCACGACCTCGCCTTCGGGGCTCAGCAGGATCTTGTTGAAATTCCAGACCGGCACAAACCCGGTCTCGGCGGCGACCGCCTTGTAGAACGGGTGGGCCTGCGGGCCGGTCACGGGGGTGATGTCGGTCATGGGCAGGGTCAGGTCATAGTTCAGCTCACAGAACTCCTTGACCTCGCTGGCGGTTTCCAGTTCCTGGTTGAAGGAATCCGACGGGACTGCCAGAACCACCAAACCTTCGGGTCCATAGGTGTCCTGCAGCTTTTGCAGCCCGGAATACTGCCCGGTAAACCCGCATTGCGAGGCCGTGTTGACCACCAGAACCGGCTGGCCGCGCCAGTCCGACAGCGACAGCGTGCCGCCATCGATCGAAGGAAACTCTCCGGACACGGGCGCGGCCTGCACCGTTCGACCGATCAACAACAAGGCAGACAACAGCAACATTCTGAACATGGCGTGACCTCCTCTTTGATAATGATACGCTCGAAGCACGGCGGCAGATCACCCGCACGATCGCGCGAGCCGGATGAAACAGGACTTTGCTTTTGTCGCGGCGCACCCCAAATATCTCGGCAACGTATGAAACGCCGGAGGACCCATGCCCAAATATACCAAAGATCCATCGGTTGTCGCGGCCCTGTCGCCCGAGGAATTCCACGTCACCCAGCGCAACGGGACCGAACGCCCCGGCACCGGAAAACACCTGAACAACAAGGAACCCGGCATTTACGTGGATATCGTATCGGGCGAGCCGCTGTTCGCCTCGACCCACAAATACGAATCGGGCTGCGGCTGGCCCAGCTTCACCAAACCCATCGTGCATGACCACGTCACCGAGCTTGAGGACCGCTCGCTGGGCATGATCCGGACCGAGGTCCGCTCGAAACACGGCGACAGCCACCTTGGCCATGTGTTTCCCGATGGTCCGCTTGACCAGGGTGGGCTACGCTATTGCATCAACTCGGCCGCGCTGCGGTTCATTCATCGCGACGACATGGAGGCCGAGGGCTATGGCGAATACCTCGATCAAGTGGAGGACCCGAAATGACCGAACAACGCGCCGTTCTGGCCGGAGGCTGCTTCTGGGGCATGCAGGACCTGATCCGCAAGCTGCCCGGCGTTTTGCGCACCCGCGTCGGATATACCGGCGGTGACGTGCCCAACGCGACCTATCGCAACCACGGCACCCATGCCGAAGGGATCGAGATCTGGTTCGACCCCGCGCAGATCACCTATCGCGATCTGCTCGAGTTCTTCTTCCAGATCCACGACCCGACCACCGTGAACCGCCAGGGCAATGACATCGGCATGAGCTATCGCTCGGCCATCTACTACTGCGACGAAACGCAGAAACAGATCGCGCTGGACACGATCGCCGATGTGGATGCCAGCGGGTTGTGGCCCGGCAAGGTCGTGACCGAGGTCGAACCCGCGGGCGATTTCTGGGAGGCCGAGCCCGAGCATCAGGACTACCTTCAGCGTATCCCCAACGGCTATACCTGCCACTTCCCGCGCCCGGACTGGGTTCTGCCCAAACGCAGCAGCGCCGCCGAATAAAGGTCAGCCGACGGCCACCCGCGGGCGGCCGCTGGCTTCGACGGTCAGCATCGCCTCGACGAAGACATCCTTGCCTTCGATCCGGGCGGTGCGGATGTCGCGGTTGACGATCACGCGGATATCCTCGGCCCCGGCCTCGCGCACGGCGCTTTCGGTCTCGCGCCGCAGTTCGGCCTCCAGCAGGGCCAGCGCGGGTTCGGGTTCGGGGAAATCCTGCGGCCCGTCGTTCAGATGCACGCGGTACCGGCCTTCGGACGGAGCGGTCACCGTGCCCGCTCGCCGCATGGTCAACCGCCCCACGACGGCCCCGATCGCATTGGCCACCCCGGCATGGTCGGGCAGCACCATGGTACAGCGCAGACGCTCGCCGACCGCCGGGTAATAGCTCGGCGCCGAGGCTCCCAGCCCGACCACATCCACGTTCAGCCTCGTGTCCAACGCCAGCAGACCGCGATGCCCGTGCAAGCCCCGCCGGGTCAGCACATGGCGCGCCAGATCCTCGGGCGGCAGGCCGAACGCCTCGGCCTCTTCCGCAAAAGCAGTCTCTAATAGGGTCAAAACGGTCTGTTCGGTCAACTGATCCACGATCATCCCGGCCAGTTCATCGGCCGAGCCCGCCAGCCGGTCGCCCGACCCCACACGCCGGCGCGCAATCAACTCCAGCGCCTTGCGCGCGGCACCCTTATCCCAATCGGACAGGCGCCCCAGAACGTGGCTGGCATCCGACGGCGTCACCCCCGAGACCTGAACGATCCCGCGATCCACCAGCCGGGTCAGAGCACCGTTTTCCATCCGGGTGCGCAGCAGGGCGCTCAGGGGCAGAACCTTGTCCCCCAGCCGCTCCAACAGCCCCGCCTCGCGTGGGCCCAGACCCTCGGCGTGGATGCCGGGCACGCGGCGGGCGAAACGGGTGTCGTGCTCGCCCACCGTGGTCGCGCGCAACTGCTCGTCCAGCGCGGCATGGACCACTTCGGGCGCCTCAGCCGCGATCAGCGACACCGGCAGCACCCGGCGCGGACCCAGGAACACGCCGCCGCGCAGGCCCTCGGTTACCACATGCACCTGGCTGTCACCGCCCAGACCATGCGTGCGCATCGCCACCGCCTCGACCATGGTGCGGAACCCGCCGACCCGTGCGCCCGCCGGGTCGATCGCCGGCTTTCCGTCGCGGATCAGAGCCACATCGGTCGTCGTCCCTCCGATATCCGACACCAGTGCGTCCTGAACTCCGGTCAGCCAGCGCGCCCCCACGATCGAGGCCGCCGGACCGCTGAGAATCGTTTCGATCGGCCGCTCCCGCGCCTGCTCGGCGCTCATCAAGGCGCCATCCCCGCGCACCACCATCATCGGCGCGTCGATGCCCAGCTCGAGCAGAACATCCTGCGCCCGGCCGATCAGACGGTCGATCATTCCGATCAGACGTGCATTCAGCACCGCCGTCACCGCACGTTTCGGCCCATTCAGCTTGGCCGACAACTGATGCGAGCAGGTCACCGGCGCGCCGGTTTTCTCAGTGATGATCCGCGCGACCTCAAGCTCGTGCGCGGGGTTGCGGGTGGCAAACTGGGCCGCAACCGCGAACCCGGAAATCCCGGACTGCTGGTCCAGAAATTCGCGCAACGCCCCTGTATCCAACGGCGCGGCCTCGGCCCCGGCATGGCTGTGCCCACCCGCGATCACCAGCGCCGGGTCACCCTTCAGCGCATCGCGCAGCCCGTGCCTGTCCAGATCGCCGTCGCGAAACCCGACATAGATCAGCGCAACGCGCCCGCCCTGCCCCTCGACCAGCGCGTTCGTGGCCAGCGTCGTCGACAGCGACGCCATCGAAATCTGAACGGGCGCGACCTGCGCCTGGTCCAGCACCGCCCGGATCGCCCGCCCGACGCCGATCGCCAGATCCTCGCGTGTGGTCAGGGACTTGGCCGAGGCGATCACCTCTTCCTCGTCCCGGATCAGCACCGCATCGGTGTAGGTTCCACCGGTATCCACGCCCAAAGCCAACGCCATCGGGATCTCCATCCTGTTCGCAGTCACGGGTGTAGCGGTTTGAACCGACGCGTCCAGCCTGTTTGCGGCATTCACGACAGTTGTTCGACCGCCCAGCGCGCCGCGTCGGCCACCGTGGGGTCGGCATCCTCGATCAACGC
This sequence comes from Ruegeria sp. BC2, assembly GCF_056539245.1. NCBI lineage: Bacteria > Pseudomonadati > Pseudomonadota > Alphaproteobacteria > Rhodobacterales > Roseobacteraceae > Ruegeria > Ruegeria sp. BC2. The sequence goes on along the minus strand of NZ_JBQFUQ010000002.1, from coordinate 586,496 downwards.
CTGCGCGACCGGAATCAACTCCGACGACCCGGAATTGCCGATGGCATACAGAACGTTTCGCACGAACCGGTCGCGCCCGATCCGCTTGATCGGAGAACCCGAGAATCTGGCCCGGAACGCCGCATCGTCCAACCCGGCCAGTTCCGCCAACGGCGGCGCCATCAGGTCTTGGCGCGCGGCATATCGGATGTCACTGGCCGCCACCGCGAACTTGTTCCACGGACAGGCGGACAGGCAATCATCACAGCCATAGATCCGGTTGCCCAGCTTGCCGCGCAACTCCTGATCCACCGGCCCCTTGTGCTCGATGGTCAGATAGGAAATGCAGCGCCGCGCATCCAGTTGATAGGGCGCCGGAAAGGCATCCGTCGGACAGGCATCCAGACAGGCCCGACACGACCCGCAATGATCCACTTCCGGCGGGTCCGTCGGCAGGTCCAGAGTGGTGAAAACAGACCCTAAAAAGGCCCAATTGCCCCACTCCCGGCTGACCAGATTGGTGTGTTTGCCCTGCCAGCCCAACCCGGCCGCATGGCCCAGTGCTTTCTCGGGCACCGGCGCGGTGTCGACGAACACCTTCACCTCGCCCCCGGCTTCGGCAATCAGCCACCGGGCCAGCCGCTTCAGCCGCTTTTTGACCAGATCATGGTAGTCTTTGTTCTGCGCATAGACCGAGATCGCCCCGCGATCGGGTCGGCCCAGAACCTCGGTCGGATCATGATCCGGCGTGTAACTCTCGGCCAGCATGATGACCGAGCGCGCCTCGGGCCACAGCTCCGCCGGATCCCCCCGCCAATGGGTCCGCTCGGCCATCCAACTCATCTGCCCGTGATAGCCCGCCGCCAGAAAGGCGGCCAACCGCGCAGGCAGTTCCGGCACGTCCCAGGGTCGGCAGATCCGGCACGACACGAACCCCTCGGCCCGGGCCTGCGCCACCAACCTGTCCTTCAATGCCGTTGCGCTGTTCATCTGGCCCAAAATATCCTCGGGGGTGAATTGGCCCAACGGGCCAACAGGGTGCGCACAGCCCCCTGCCCCAACCTATCAGAAATCCAGGTCGGCGTAATGAGCGGGCGGGCGGAAGCCGGGCACCTGATCCGCCAGGATCGACCGGAAGGCCGGACGTGACTTGATCTTGGCGTACCAGTCCTTGACCACCTGGCTGCGGTTCCAATCCACGTCCGAAATGTAATCCAGCGACGACAAGTGCGCGGCAGCGGCAAAATCGGCCAATGTCATCTGATCCCCCGCCAGCCAGCGCCGCTGATCCAGCAGCCAGGCCATGTAATCCAGGTGGAACTTGATCGCGCGCGCGCCTTCCTTGACGTTCTTGCTGTCGGGATAACCCTGACCGGTTACTTTCTTGTTCACCCGCTCGTACAGCAGCTTGGATGTCACCTCATGGTGGAATTTGTCATCAAACCAACTGACCAGACGGCGCACCTCGAACCGGGCTTCCGGAGTTTTCGGTATCAATGCCGGTTCCGGCCGTGTCTCTTCGATGTATTCGCAGATCGCCGCGCTTTCTGACATCACCCGGCCGTCCAGCCGCAGAACCGGGACCTTGGCCGCAGGGTTTCTGCGCAAGAAGTCCGGGGATTTTTCCCAGTACTTTTCCTCGACCAATTCGACTTCGATCTTCTTTTCCGCCAGTGACAGGCGGACTTTTCGACAAAAGGGGGACAGGGGAACGTGAAACAAACGCGCCATGTGGATCCATTCGAACCAATTGAGTACCGCTCAGCAATAGCCGCTGACGGGCAGAAGTTTCAATCCTCGAAGCAATCTGCGCGACCATCTGCGCGGATGGTGGCCGCTCCATCGCGGATCGCGGCGGCTCGTCTGCGGGTGTAAACCGACGGGTCCGTGACCGAACGGTTTCGCGGTGACGGAAGGATTGCCGCCAGCCGCGCCGCCTGCACCGGGCTGAGTTGGGCGGAACTGACACCGAAATTCTTGCGGGCGGCCGCCTCGATCCCGAACAGGCCCTCACCGGTCTCCGCCACGTTCAGATACACCTCGAGAATGCGCTTCTTGCTCCAGAAGATTTCGACGACCGGGGTCATGGAGGTCTCAAGCGCCTTGCGCACCCAACTGCGCCCCTGCCACAGAAAGACATTCTTGACCACCTGCTGAGAAATGGTCGACGCCCCGCGGTTGCCACCATCTTCAAGCGCATCGCGGATCGCGTTCACGTCAAAACCCCAATGCAGGCAGAAATTCGCATCCTCGGCCGCAACGACCGACCGGGCCATGTGCGGAGACATATCCTCGATCGCGACCCATTCCCGGTCCACCTTGCCCAGGCGGCGCCACTCGGACCAGATCGTATGGGTGATCGGCGGGTTGACCACGGTATAAAGCAAAACAAGCGCCACGAACGCCGCGGCCAGGGCACCGACGACACGCAGTGCCCACCGCCGAATCCGAACGATGAGCGTTTCCGTTTTCCGAGACCGGGTTGCCTTTTTGGACTTACCGCGGGATTTGCGCGCTGCTTTCTTCGCCATGTTCCTGCTATACGCCGCAGCACCGGTATTTGGAACGGAATTATGACGCGATCAGCCGCCCTTCGCGCGGGCGCACCACCGGACGGGCGGTTTTCGGACCACCATCTTCCACCGCTGCCAACTGCGGAAACAGTCGCAACAGCTCGGCCTGGGTTTCCCGGTCAGACCGCGTAACGGCGTGGCCGGGATAGTAGCTTTCGCTTTTGGCGCCGTTGGCGATGACGATCTCGTGTTGGTCGAACAACAGGTGGAAATACTCGATCTCTCCACCTTCGACCCGGGTCACCGTCGTGCCGTTGACCAGGGAATGTGCGGCAATCAAAACCTCGGGGTGGCCGTAGAAATAAGCCGCGCGCCAATCGTCGATCAGCATCCGGTGCTGGGGCGAGAACAGAGTGTCACGGTCCAGTCCCAAAACCCCTTCGGCAAAGCGGATCGGTGCGGCGTTGCCCTCGGCCGCGACGGCGGTTCTGCCGACCCAGATCAGGGCCCGCGCACCATTGTCGACCGTCGTGACCAGGTCACCGGCCTGCAGATCCTCGACGCGGCGCAATCCATCGGGTGTCTTTATCATTGTTCCGGCAGTAAAACACGGCGGCCCAAGCTCACCCGGAACCACCAAGGGACCTTCGGTATTGACGAAAGTCGTCGAGACTAGCGTCCCCTCTTGCAGCACCTGACCGTCCGTCGGGGTGAACACGCGGCTGCCATCAGCCAGATAGAAGGTGATTCCCGTGTAGGTGACGTTTCCCACACCGGACACGTTGATCGTCACCGTGTCGCCCGGCCAGGATCGGGTGACATCAATGCCGTTGACCGAGTCATTGTCGGAACTGTCGATGTCGCCATCGTCGTTCTGGTCGACCAGATTGTACTTCTCAACCGTCAGAAGGGTCCCCGTTGCCGGCGGGCTGGCCGGATCCATGGCAAAGAACTGGTCAAGATAGGTCGTGGGCATGCGACGACTCCCTGGCGAAATTGGCGGCAAGCGGAAGCATTGGCGAAATTTCCAAACTTTCCGTGTACAGGCCTAGCGGCACGCAGTGTTTTTTCAAGAAATCCGGAAACGGGAGGGCACAAAACGAAAACCCCGCGTGTCTTTTCAAACACGCGGGGCAGGTTTCACAGGCGGTCTTATTCGGCCGGAACCGCCGCTGCCTCGTGGCTCAGCGGGTGGCTGAGTTTGTTCAGCATTTCCTTCGGGCAGACCTGCAGGAAGTTCGACAGCTCGACATCCCAGTGCTGCAGGATATCGGCGGCCTTGCGGCTGCCGGTCTCCGCGGCGTGGCGCTCGATCAGCGACTTCAGCTGCATCTCCCAATGCTCGACCGTTACGGGGCAGGTCACCAGGGTTTCCATGTTCATCAGCAACTGCGCCTTGCCTTCGGGGTCGTACAGATAGGCCATACCACCCGTCATCCCCGCGCCAAAGTTCGCACCGATGTCACCCAGAATCACCGCAACGCCGCCGGTCATGTACTCACACCCGTTCGAGCCGCAGCCCTCGACCACCACGGTGGCACCCGAGTTGCGCACGGCAAAGCGTTCACCAGCACGGCCAGCCGCGAACAGGTACCCGTCGGTCGCGCCGTACAGGACCGTGTTGCCGATGATCGTATTCCGGTCGGCCTGCAACGGGCTGACCTGCGGCGGGCGCACGACGATGGTACCGCCCGACAGGCCCTTGCCCACATAGTCGTTGGCGTCGCCCGACACTTCCAGCTTGAGCCCCGGCGCGGCGAAGGCGCCCAGCGACTGGCCGGCCGAGCCCTGCAGTTTCACATGCAGGTGGTCCGGCTGGAACGTGTTGCGCATGCCAAAGTTCTGCACGATGTGGCTGGACACGCGGGTGCCGACCGTCCGGTGCGTGTTCTGCACGGCATAAGACAGCTGCATCTTCTCGCCATCCTTCAGGAACCGCGCAGCGTCGCGCACGATTTCAGAGTCCAGCGTATCAGGCACCGCGTTGCGGGGCTTGTCACGGTCATAGACGATGTTTTGCGCGCCATCGACGGTGATCAGCAGCGGATTCAGGTCCAGATCGTCCAGATGCGCCGAACCGCGGCTGACCTGCGCCAGCAGATCCGCCCGACCGATGATTTCGTCGACCGACCGTGCGCCGAGGCTGGCCAGGATCTCGCGCACTTCCTGTGCGTAGAAGGTGATCAGGTTCACCACCTTGTCGGCATTGCCGGTGAACTTGGCGCGCAGGGATTCATCCTGCGTACATACGCCCACCGGGCAGGTGTTTGACTGGCACTGGCGCACCATGATGCAACCCATCGCGATCAGGGCGGCGGTGCCGATGCCGTACTCCTCGGCCCCCATCATCGCCGCCATGACGATGTCGCGCCCGGTGCGCAAGCCGCCATCGGTCCGCAGGGTTACCCGGTCGCGCAGGTTGTTCATCGCCAGAACCTGATGCGCCTCGGTCAGGCCCATTTCCCACGGCAGGCCGGCATATTTGATGCTGGTCGCGGGGGATGCCCCGGTGCCGCCATTGTGGCCCGAGATCAGGATGATGTCGGCCTTGGCCTTGGCCACCCCGGCGGCGATCGTGCCCACGCCCGAGGACGCCACCAGTTTCACCGTCACCTTGGCGCGCGGGTTGATCTGCTTGAGGTCATAGATCAGCTGCGCCAGATCCTCGATCGAGTAGATGTCGTGGTGCGGAGGCGGCGAGATCAGCGTCACGCCCTTGGTCGAGTGACGCAGGCGCGCGATCAGATCGGTGACCTTCATGCCGGGCAGCTGGCCGCCCTCGCCGGGCTTGGCACCCTGGGCCACCTTGATTTCCAGCTCTTCGCACTGGTTGAGGTATTCGGCGGTCACGCCGAACCGGCCCGAGGCCACCTGCTTGATCTTGGCCGAGGGGTTGTCGCCATTCGGCTCAGGCACGAAGTGAGCGGGATCTTCCCCACCTTCACCCGAGTCGGATTTCGCACCGATCCGGTTCATCGCCACGTTCAGCGTCTTGTGCGCCTCGGGGCTGAGCGCACCCAGCGACATGCCCGGGGTGACAAAGCGCTTGCGGATCGAAGTGATCGACTCGACCTCCTCGATCGGGATCGGCTTGCCCAGCGGTTTGAAATCCATCAGATCGCGCAGATGGATCGGCGGGTTGGCCTGCATCTTGGCCGAGTACTGCTTCCACAGCTCGTACGAGGCGCGGTTGCAGGCCATCTGCATCATGTGCATCGAGGTCGCTTCCCACGCATGGGTCTCACCCGATTTGCGGGCCTTGTAGAAGCCACCGATAGGCAGAACATCCAAGCCACTCTCCCAGCCTTTGGCGTGGATTCCTTCAGCCTTGGACTGAATGCCGGTGACGCCGATGCCGGAAATCCGGCTGGTCATGCCGGGGAAATATTCGGCCACCATGGCGCGGCTCAGGCCCACGGCTTCGAAATTCAGGCCGCCGCGATAGGACGAGATCACCGAGATGCCCATCTTGGCCATGATCTTCAGCAGGCCCTGGTCGATCGCCTCGCGGTAACGCGCGACGTTTTCAGTCAGGCTGCCTTCCAGCAACCCGCGTTCGATCCGGTCGGCCAACGAATCCTCGGCCAAATAGGCGTTCACCACGGTCGCGCCACAGCCGATCAGCACCGCGAAATAATGCGGGTCGATGCATTCCGCCGAGCGCACGTTGAGCGAGCAGAAGGTCCGCAGGCCCTGACGGATCAAGTGCGAATGCACCGCGCTGGTGGCCAGGATCATCGGCATCGCCACTTTGCCGGGGCCGGAATACTGGTCGGTCAGCACCAGGTGACCCGCGCCCGAACGCACGGCCTCCTCCGCCTCGGCGCGGATGCGGGCCAACGCGGCGCTCAGCGCGCCGTTGCCGGGTTCGAAGGTGCAGTCGATCTCGGCCAGCGGCGCATCGAAATTCGCCACCAGTTCTTCCCACTGGGCGTTGCCGACAAAGGGGCTTTCCAGCACCACGATCTCGGTCTGGCTGCTGTCTTCATCCAGCACGTTCTTGAGGTTGCCGAACCGCGTCTTCAGCGACATCACGCGGTATTCGCGCAGGCTGTCGATGGGCGGGTTGGTCACCTGGCTGAAGTTCTGGCGGAAGAAATGGCTGAGCGGCCGGTACTGTTTGGACAGAACCGCCGAGGGCGTGTCGTCGCCCATCGAGGCGATCGCTTCTTTGCCATCCTCGGCCATCGGTGCGAGGATCTGCTCCAGTTCCTCGACCGTGTAGCCTGCCGCGATCTGGCGCTTGCGCAGCTCTTCACCGGTGAACAGCGGCTTTTCGGCAACCTTCGCCAGCTTTTCGTCCAGATCGTTGATCTTGCTGACCCATTCGCCGAACGGCAGGGCCGCGGCCAGCTTGTCCTTGATCTGCTTGTCGCGGTACAGCTTGCCCTTCTTCATGTCGACGGCCAGCATCTGGCCCGGACCCAGCGCACCTTTTTCCTTAACGCTGGCCTCGTTGATCGGGACCATACCCGCCTCGGACCCGGCGATCACCAGACCGTCGCCGGTGACGACATAGCGCATCGGGCGCAGGCCGTTGCGATCCAGCCCGGCGCAGACCCAGCGGCCATCGGTCATGGCCAGCGCGGCGGGGCCGTCCCACGGCTCCATCACCGAGTTGCAGTAGGAATACATGTCGCGCCAGGACTGCGGCAGTTCCACCGCCTGTTTCGACCAGCTTTCCGGCACCAGCATCGTCTTGGCCATCGGGGCCGAGCGGCCCGCGCGCACCAGAACCTCGAACACCGAATCCAGCGCCGCCGAATCCGACGATCCGCCCGCAATGATCGGCTTGATGTCTTCGGCATAGTCGCCAAAGGTCGCAGAGGCCATGCGGATCTCGTGGCTTTTCATCCAGTTGATGTTGCCCTTCAGCGTGTTGATCTCGCCATTGTGGGCCAGCATGCGGAACGGCTGCGCCAGCCACCATTGCGGGAAGGTGTTGGTGGAATAGCGCTGGTGATAGATCGCAAAGGCGGATTCGAAACGCTCGTCCATCAGGTCGGGGTAGAACACGGCGACCTGCTCGGCCAGCATCATGCCCTTGTAGATGATCGACCGGCAGCTGAGCGAGGCCAGGTACAGACCCGAAATCCCCGCGGCGGCGGCGGCTTTCTCGATCCGGCGGCGGATGACGTACAGCTCGCGCTCGAACGTGTCCTCGTCAACGCCCTTGGAATTCGAGATCAGGATCTGCTCGATCTCGGGCCGGGTCGCGTTGGCCTTTTCGCCCAGGCAGGTGACATCCACCGGCACGTGGCGCCAGCCATAGATGTAATAGCCCATCCGCAGAACTTCGGTTTCCACGATGGTCCGGCAGCGCTCTTGCGCGCCGAAATCGGTGCGCGGCAGGAACACCTGCCCCACGGCGATCAGCTCGTCCATCTTGGGCTCGTGCCCGGTGCGGCGTATCTGGTCATAGAAGAAGGGGGCCGGGATCTGCACATGGATGCCCGCGCCGTCGCCGGTCTTGCCGTCGGCATCCACCGCGCCGCGATGCCAGATCGCCTTGAGCGCATCGATCCCGGCCTCGACCACCTTGCGGCTTTTCTTGCCGTCGACCGAAACCACCAGACCGACCCCGCACGAAGAATGCTCTTCCTGCTCGGAATACAGGCCATTTTCGGCCATCCACTTGCGCTTGGCTTCCTCGGCCCGGACCCAATCGGCATCAAATTTCGTCATTGGCTGTCTCCTTCTTCCGACGGGGCGTACATGGCCATGACCTCGGCTTCGGTCATCTGGCGGCGTTCACCTGCGAACGCGTAACCCTCGGGCTTTTTGTCGATGTAGAGTTCAAGTTTCAGCGTGTTGCCGGCCGCGTTGTCGAACAGGCCGGCCGCGATCTGTGTCTGGCCGTGCATCTCGCCCGGCAGGGTGATCCGGTACCACAGGGCCGATCCGCATTCTTCGCAGAAGGCGCGTTCGGCCCAGTCCGACGATGTGAAGGTCTTGACCGGCCCCAGCGCCGCATAGCCCGGCTGCGCCGGAAAGGTGACCAGCGCGCTGCTGGTCCAGCGGCGGCACATGTCGCAATGGCAGGCGCCCAGCGCGTCGCGGGCGGGGGTCGCGGTCACGGTGACTGCGCCGCACATGCATTGGCCTTGCAATTCGGGCATCCTGTCCCTCCTGTCGCTGGGCTGCGGGATCATTCGGCCGCAAGCGCGGCCTTGCCGTTGAACCGGTCGATGATGGCCTGCGCGCAGTCGCGGCCGTCGCGGATCGCCCAGACCACCAGCGAGGCACCGCGCACGATGTCACCGATGGCATAGACGCCGTCCATCTCGGTCTCGCCGGTTTCGAACGCGGCCTTGATGGTGCCCCAGCGGGTCACGGGCAGGTCGGGCTGGCCGAACAGGGTGGGCAGGTCCTCGGGCTCGAAGCCCAGCGCCTTGATGACCAGGTCGGCCTCTTCGACGTAATCCGCGCCTTCGATCACTTCGGGGGCCTGACGGCCGGTGGCGTCGGGTTGACCCAAGCGCATCTTCTGCACCATCACGCCGGTAACACGCTCGTCGCCAACAAACCCCTTGGGCGCGCTGAGCCATTCGAAAATCACGCCCTCTTCCTCAGCGTTCTGGGTTTCGCGCTGTGAACCCGGCATGTTCGCCCGGTCGCGGCGATACAGGCATTTGACCGAGGTCGCACCCTGACGGATCGAGGTGCGGACGCAATCCATCGCCGTATCACCGCCACCGATCACGACCACCTTCTTGCCCTTGGCGTTCAGGCGGCCATCGTCGAACTCGGGAACCTCGTCACCAAAGCTTTTGCGGTTCGAGGCAGTCAGGAAATCGATAGCCTTTTCGATACCGGGCAGGACGCTGCCAGGCATGGACAGATCCCGCGACTTGTAGACACCCGTCGCAATGATCACGGCGTCATGTTTTGCGTGGATCTCGGCGAACTTGGCAGCGTCGACGTCACAGTTCAGCTCGAAAGTCACGCCGCCCTCGGCCAGCAGGTCGTTGCGGCGTTGAACCACGTCCTTTTCCAGCTTGAAGCCCGGAATGCCGTACATCAGCAGCCCACCCGCGCGGTCATAGCGGTCATAGACCGTGACCTGGATTCCGGCCCGGCGCAGCATGTCCGCTGCCGCCAGACCACCGGGACCGCCCCCGATGATGCCCACGCTTTCGGGACGTTCGGCGGTTGGAGCGACAGGTTTGACCCAGCCTTCCTCCCACGCGGTGTCGGTGATGTATTTCTCGACCGCACCGATGGTGACGGTGCCATGGCCCGATTGCTCGATCACGCAGTTGCCTTCGCACAGGCGGTCCTGTGGGCAGATGCGGCCGCAGATTTCGGGGAAGGTGTTGGTGGCCTGGCTTGTCTGATAGGCTTCTTCCAGCCGTCCGGTAGCGGTCAAGCGCAGCCAGTCCGGGATGTTGTTGTGCAGCGGGCAGTGCGACTGACAGTACGGCACACCGCACTGGCTGCAACGGCTGGCCTGCTCGGCGGCTTTTTCGGCGGCGTATTCGGCATAGATTTCATGAAAGTCCGCTCTGCGATCGGTTGCGGCGCGCTTTTCAGGCATGTCACGATCGATCTGCACAAATTTCAGCATCGGTTGCTTGGCCACGGTCAGACTCCATGAATTGGCTTGGTCGGATTTCTTTATGCGAAGCCAATTCGGATGAAAAGTCAATTGTGCTGACCTAAATTGGAAAAAATCGGAAAGATCGATCTCTTTGGGCGACTTTCTGTTCATTTTTAGGACCACTTCGGACCTAAATCCTGACTTTCCTTTTGCTGATCGCGCTTATACGCCTTGAATGCAAAGAACACGGGCGCAAACACGGGCGGGCAGATGAGTCTTTTTCAGCTGATTCTGGTGGCGATCATCCAGGGGATCACCGAGTTTCTGCCGATTTCGTCATCAGGCCACCTGATCCTGCTGCCAAGCCTCACCGGAATGGAAGACCAGGGCCTGGCCATCGACGTCGCGGTGCATGTGGGCACATTGGGCGCGGTGGTTCTGTATTTCTGGAGCGACGTGAAACTGGCCCTTGCGGGCCTGCCACGTGCTTTGCGCGGGCGCATCGACACCCCACAGTCCCGACTGGCCCTGGCGTTGATCGTAGCCACCATCCCGACCGTTATCGTTGGTGCCATCCTGCACCTGACCGGCCTCAGCAGTGCGATGCGGTCCGTGGCGGTGATCGGGTGGACGATGTTGGGCTTCGGACTGCTGCTGTATTGGATGGACCAAAAAGGCCCCCAGACCAAAGAGGCCGGCGACTGGGGGCTGCGTGACGCGGTTATTTTGGGTCTGTGGCAGGTCCTGGCGCTGATTCCCGGCACCTCGCGGTCGGGGATCTGCATCACCGGCGCGCGACACTTGGGGTATACCCGCGAGGACGGCGCGCGCATCGCGATGCTGATGTCAATCCCTACAATCATCGCCTCGGGCGCGCTGCTGTCGTTGGACGTGATCGGGCAGGCCAACGCTCAGCTGGCCAAGGACAGCGCCATTGCAGCCGTGTTCGCCTTTGTTTCGGCCCTGTTGGCGCTGAACCTGATGATGCGTCTGCTGCGTAGCGTCAGCTTCACGCCATATGTGATCTATCGCGTGATCCTCGGTACGATCCTGCTGATTGTCGCTTACAGCTGATCAGATGCGCAGGTTCCGGGCCGAGTTCTGGATGTCGTCGTACTGACCCGAAGGGCGGAATTTCCACAGGTATTCCGGCAGAACCGATTCCAGCGAAGCAGGCTCGATCCCCAGATCGGCAAAACCTTTTGCTCCTTCGGACACCACATTGTCACGGCGCAGGTTCTTCAACTGGTCGCGGGTCAGAATGTTGTTCGGAAACAGCTGGAAGCTGATGAATTTCAGCATGTCCAGAACCCCGGCCATGATCCGCCCAACCCAGAACGGCAGACCGATGATGATGCGGCGGCGGTGGATCACCCCGAGCATCTGCTGCATCAGCTCACGGAAGGTCTTGGCCTCAGGCCCACCCAATTCGTAGACGCCAGGTGCGGCCTGACCCAACACACCCTTGACCGCGGCCTGCGCCACGTCATCCACAAACACCGGCTGGAACCGGGTGTCGGCACCAAAGATCGGTAGGAAGGGCGAGATACGGGTCATGCCGGCGAAACGGTTGAAGAACTGATCTTCGGTCCCGAAGATCACCGAGGGTCGCAGGATCACGGCATCGGGGATATGGGTCAGCACGGCAGCCTCACCTGCCGCCTTGGTGCGGGCGTATTCGCTGTCGGAATTCGCGTCAGCACCGATGGCCGAAATGTGGACCATACGGGAAATGCCTTGCTCGGCCGCCAGACGGGCGATGCGGCCCGCGCCTTCGGCTTGCACGGCGCCAAATCCATTCTTGCCCAGTTCGTTCAGAACGCCCACGCAGTTGACGACCGCATCGGCGCCATGCATCGCACTGGCCACCGAGGCATCGTCGCGGATATTGCACAGAATGGGCTCGACCTGGCCCACGACGCCATAGGTCTTGACGAAGATTGCCTCGTTCGGACGGCGGACCGCCACCCGTACACGCCACCCTTCGTTCGCCATGCGTCGCGCGATATAGCGGCCGACGAATCCCGATCCACCGTAAATCGTGACCAGTTTGGACATGGTTGGGCTCCTGCTGTGTAGGTCTTGTTCCGATCTACCGCTCCAAAGCCCGGCAAACAAGGCGCAATAACGCCGCGCATAAGGCAAAAAACACTGCCGGAACCGACGGGATCGCGCCGCGAGAAGGTGACCGAAAAAAAACTTTCGATAATCCGTTCGAATCCTGTTGACGCCCTCGGCGAGTAGGCTTAAACGCCCCTCCACGACACCTGCCCAGGTGGCGGAATTGGTAGACGCGCTAGCTTCAGGTGCTAGTGTCCGTATGGACGTGGAGGTTCGAGTCCTCTCCTGGGCACCATATCCCCGAAAAGATTTGACGACCGCGCAAACCACCCTCGAACGGGTGGTCGGCTCTCATTCCGTCTTCTGCAATTCCTCCATCTCGCGGCGACGGATCTTTGCCTGAGACCGCACCCGCTTGATGAATTGCTGGGGAAGGTCCGGTCCGCGCAGCGCCGCGTAGGCCTCGCTGGTCGGGTCGCCGATCAGGTCGGCGTATTTGACCCATGTGCAGAAGGCGAAGACATCGCGCAGGCTCACATGCTCACGGGTGTTGCTGTCCCGGGCCTGTGCCGGAAGCTTGATCGACCTGAAATAGGCCTTTTCGATAGCGGGCCATTGCGGATCGGGAACGAACTCGGGCGCGTCATCGGTTTCCGGAAATTTGAATGCTGGATACTTCTGCCCGTATTCCGAACATCCGTGCGAGATCTTGCTGCTGATTCCTTCAATCCCATGCTTGGCCTGAAGATCGCGGAACGCCTGCAGGCAGGCGCGCACGTCATCAACGGTGTCGCAATAGATATAGGCCTTGTACGGAAACTTGATCCCGTCGCGCAGCTCGATCATGCATTTGCGGGCGTTGTCATTGGGTAGATCCAGCTTCAGCAGCAGAGCATAGGTCTGGAACATCGCACGCAGGTCATGCGGCAAAATCTGCACTTTGTAGCAGTCATTGCACAGCGCCGGGATGGCGCCGGTCTCTTTGAAGAAGTCCAGAAAAACGCCGCAATAGGCGTTCTGCCCGCGTACCTTGAGGACGCGCCCAGAAAAGACCTGCCCGATCGGCACCGCTTGCGAAACTCCGCGGCTTCGCAATGCAGCCAACCATGCGCGGTACTGTTTGACCATGTGCTCGGGCTCAAATAGATCCGCCTGCCAATCGGCGCCCAGCGAGGTAACGATGTCCGCTTGTGCCGCAGAAAAACGCCCGGCCGAACCCGGAGCCTTGGGCGCATGTTCCAGCCGTGTGACCAGCTGACGAATCGACTTGAGGTCAGCGGGCTTCATCACCAGCCAATTCTCAAGTTCGGCAATTTTCGAGGTGGGGGGCACCACTGTCTCCTGCTGCATCAGCGCCAAACGCTATGCAGGTGCATACCCCCCTTACGCAATTCGTCAACCGGAACGGCGCCGGGCGCCTGCTTCAGGCAGCAGTTTGCGCGGCAACGACCTCGCCGAACCGGGTGAAGAACTTGCCCGAGAGCTTCTTGGCCGTTCCGGCAATCAGACGACTGCCCAACTGGGCGATCTTGCCCCCGACATCAACCTTGGCGGTATAGGTCAGAACGGTTTCGTCACCATCTTCGGTCAGCGTGACGTCCGCACCACCCTTGGCAAAACCTGCGGCTCCGCCCTTGCCCTCGCCCACCAGCGAAAACCCGTCGGGGGCGTTGGTCTGGTCCAGCGTCACCTCGCCAGCGAAACGCGCCTTCACCGGACCTATTTTCAGAACCACCTTGGCCTCAAGCTCGTTGGGGGCGGTCTGGGTCAGCTCTTCGCAGCCGGGGATGCATTCCCGCAGAACCTCGGGATCGTTCAGCGCGCGATAAACCGCGTCCCGGGGGGCCGCGATGCGAATTTCGTCAGTCAGTTCCATTGGGTATTCCTCTGCTCAGCAACATCTGGGAAAGACGCGCAGCGCCTGTTCCGCGGCATCCTCGGGGGTTTGAGCGGGCCGGGGCGGCCATAGCCGCGCCACCCAGCTACGCAAGTTTTTCATCATGAGTTGTCTCCTCGGCGGTGTCCGCATTTCGCCAGCGCACGATCTCGGCCAGGATCGACAAGGCGATTTCATGCGGATCAATGGCCCCGATATCCAGCCCGGCAGGCGACTTCAGGCGCGCAACCTTCTCGGTGTCCATGCCCTGCGATACCAACCTGGCCGACAGCACCTTTGCCTTGCGCTGGCTGGCCACCATCGACACCCGCCTTGCTGGCGTACCCAGCGCCGAGGCCAACGCGGCCCTGTCGTTCTGGCCTTGCGAGGCGACGACCACAAAATCGCGGGGCTCAACCCCCAACGCATCCACGTCGTTTGGGTCGAAACATGATTGCGCCGCTTCGTCGCTGGCCTCAAACGAAACGAATACGCGCAACCCGGCCAATGCCGCATGAGCCGCCAACGCATGGGCAATCGGGGTATCGCCAAAGATCACCAGGCGGGGTGCGTGTTGATAGGGTTCGACCAGCAGATCGACCGTACCGCCGGATGGGCAGCCACTCTTGAAGGTCTGAACGCCATCCGGATCGGTCATTGCCACCACCTTGTCCGAGGGTTTCACGCGGATCATCCGCGACGCACCGCTGGCCAGCGCTTCCTGTGCCGAGGCGCGCACCGCCCGCTGGACACAGGCTCCGCCCAGATGGCCGAGAATCCGCCCGTCCCGGGTGATCGCCGCCTTGGCGCCCGCCTTGGCCGAGGTCGCATCTGCCGTCCGCACCACCGTTGCGACGCAGAACGCCTCACCGCTGCTGCGCAACTGGTCAATCGTGTCGAAAATGTCGAAACCAGGCATGATCGGTTCCTCTCACAACTTTTGAAACTCGGGCTCCAACGCGGCCAGCGCGTCGAGCGTGTTTGCCGGAAGGTGCGCATCAAGATGGGGCAAGGCGGCCTGCATGGCGGCGGCGACGGGCTGATAATTCTCCCAACCTTTCAGAGGGTTCAGCCAGACGATCCTGCGCGCCTTGCGCCGGATCCTCGCCAAAGCCGCGCCCAGCGCCTGCGGGTCAGAACTGCAATAGCCATCCGAAAGGATCAGCACGATGGTGCGCCCATTCAGCGCCCGCGCACCATATCCGTCCAGAAACCTTTCGAGACTGCCGGAGATGTCCGTGCCGCCGCCAAAACCTTCGGCCATCAGCGACAACCGCCCAGCGGCGCGCAAGCTGTCGTGGTCCCGCAATGCATCGGTGACCCGCATGAACCGCGTGTGAAACAGATAGGCATCCGCATCCGTTCCGCTGGCCACAAGGCCCTTGAGAAAGGCCAGAAATACACGCGAATAGACGGTCATGGACCCGCTGACATCGCACAGCGCGACAATCCGCATCGGGCGAGGCGGTCGGGCACGGCGAAACAGCTCCAAAGGCTCGCCTCCGCGCGCAAGGCTCGCCCGCTGGATGCGACGCATGTCCAGCACCGGACCCCGCCGCGCCTGTTTGCGCCTGCGCGAACGTCGATCCCGGATCGCCCGCGCCAGGGCGAGGGCCGCGGCTTCGGCCCGGCGCAGGGATTGCTCATCCATCAACTCGCGCAGATCCCGGCGTGACAGGTTGTCGGTCCGGGTTGCGATCAGCTTCCCGTCCGTTCCTTCGGCCTGTCCATCCCCGGAATCCGGGGTGCTGGCATCCTGCGCATCGGGGGAATCGTCAGTGGAATCTCCGCGATCTTCGGTCTGCCAGATCATCGGCTTGGCCGACTGGACCTTGACATGGGTGTTCTGTGCGACACCGTTCCGCTGCTTGCCCGCGTTGAACCAATAGGCATCGAACAAATCGTCAAAGCGCCGCCAATCCTCGGCATCCCCGGACATCAGGGCACACAAGGCATCCCGCGCCTGTCCGACATCGGTGGCCTCGACCGAGGCCAGCGCATCCAGCGCATCTCCGGTCTCACGCGGTCCGACCCGCAAACCGTTCCCGCGCAGATGCGCCACGAATCCCGCCATACGGTCGGCCAATCCGTGCGCTCGCGATGGAAACCGTGTTACCTGCATCACGCGACCTTTCCGATCAGGCGATCCATCACCTCGGGTGGAACGGCATCATAGTCCGCAGCGGTCTTCAGCAGACAGACCAGAGTGGCCTGTACGGCCTCGGGTGATTGGGACAGATCGTTGACGCCAAGACCCGAGAGGGCCGCGGCCCAGTCGAGCATTTCGGCAATGCCGGGTGTCTTTTCCAGATCTTCCTTGCGCAGGTTCTGAACCACTCCGATGATCTGGCGCGCCAACAGCCCTTCGACTTCGGGCATCCGTGCCCGCAGGATGGCCATTTCGGTCTCGCCGGACGGGTAGTTCAAAAAGCTGTACAGACACCGCCGCCGCAGCGCGTCCGAAAGATCGCGCGTGCCGTTTGCGGTCAGAATGACGATGGGTCGCGTTTTGGCGTAAATTGTCCCCAGTTCCGGGATCGTGATCTGAAAGTCCGACAGGATTTCAAGCAGATAGGCCTCAAATTCTTCATCGGCCCGGTCAATCTCATCGATCAGCAGAACGGGCGGATCATCGGCGCTGATCGCCTCCAACAACGGCCGCTTCAGCAGATAGTCGTCGGAAAACAGTTGGGCCTCGCTGGTTCCGCCGCGCGCCTCGGAGGCTCGGATGGCCAGCAGCTGCCGCTGGTAGTTCCACTCATAGATCGCGTGACTGGCGTCCAACCCTTCGTAACACTGCAAGCGGATCAAACGGGCGTCTCGCCACGCCGCCAGTGCCTTGGCCACTTCGGTCTTGCCGACGCCGGCCGGACCCTCCAGCAGCAGCGGTCGTCCTAGGGTCTGGGCCAAATGCAACGCCATCGCCAACCGGTCGTCGGCAACATAGCCCTGCTGGGCCAAACCGTTCTGAACGTCACTCAGTGTCACACCAGGGTCCAATCTTCGTTTGACCAAAATATCCCGAGGGGGTCGGAGAGGGTCAGCACCCCCTCCGTTCGGTCGGACCGGGCCCCGCCGGTCCGAAACCGATTACCCGTGCATCCCCAAGCCGTTGGCGATCTTCCAGATCCGCCAATGGTCATGCGGCATGTGGCTCTGAACCAGGCCAAACGGTCGGAACGCATCATGCACCGCATTCGAGAACGCCGGCACGCCACCCACATTCGGGCTTTCGCCGACACCCTTCGCGCCGATCGGATGATGCGGCGAGGGGGTCACCGTGTGATCGGTCGTATAGTTGGGCGTTTCCCAGGCGGTTGGCAGGAAGAAGTCCATCAGCGTGCCGGTCTTGACGTTGCCCATCTCATCATAGGCAATCTCTTGACCCATCGCGATGGCCAGCGCCTCGGTCACACCGCCATGAACCTGACCTTCGATGATCATCGGGTTGATCCGGGTTCCGCAATCGTCCAGCGCATAGAACTGCCGGACTTCCCATTCGCCGGTATCGACATCGATCTCCATGACACAGATATAGGCGCCGAACGGATAGGTCATGTTGGGCGGGTCATAGTAGCTGACGGCCTCCAGACCCGGCTCCAACCCCGGGATGGCCTGGTTGTAAGCGGCAAAGGCGATCTCTTTCATGGTCTTGAACCGCTCGGGCGCGCCTTTGACCGCGAACCGGTCCACGTCCCATTCGACATCGTCGTCGTGAACCTCAAGCAGATAGGCCGCGATCATCTGCGCCTTGGCGCGGATCTTGCGTGCAGCCATGGCTGTTGCAGCCCCAGCAACCGGCGTGGACCGAGAGCCATAGGTGCCCAAGCCATAGGGCGCGGTGTCGGTGTCTCCTTCCTCCAGCGTGATGTCGTCGGCTGGAAGACCGATCTCGCTGGCGATGATCTGGGCAAAGGTCGTGGCGTGACCCTGGCCCTGTGAGATCGTCCCCAGCCGCGCGATGGCTGACCCGGTCGGGTGGATGCGGATTTCGCAGCTGTCGAACATCCCCAAGCCCAGAATATCGCAGTTCTTCACAGGCCCTGCCCCGACGATTTCGGTAAAATGCGTCAGACCAATCCCCAGAAGCTTGCGCGTCTTGCCGGCCTTGAAGTCCTCGACCCGCTGTGCCTGTTCGGCACGCAGATCCTCGTATCCAACCGCAGCCAGCGCCTTGTCCCAGGCGGTGTGGTAATCGCCCGAGTCATATTCCCATCCCAGCGCGGACTGATAGGGGAACTGGTCGGCCTTGATGAAATTGATCCGGCGCAGCTCGGCCGCGTCCATGTTCAACTTGATGGCCAGAACCTCGATCATCCGCTCGATGAAATAGGCGGCCTCGGTCACGCGGAAGGAACAGCGATAGGCCACACCCCCCGGAGCCTTATTGGTGTAGACGCCGTCCACGGCCAGATAGGCGGTCGGGATGTCGTAGGACCCGGTGCAGATGTTCATGAACCCGGCCGGGAACTTGGTCGGGTCGGCGCAGGCGTCGAACCCACCGTGGTCCGCGGTTGTATGACACCACAGGCCCGTGATCTTGCCGTCTTTGGTGGCGGCGATCTTGCCCTGCATCCAGTAGTCGCGGGCAAAGGCGGTGGACATCAGGTTTTCCATCCGGTTCTCGACCCATTTCACCGGCTGACCGGTGACGATCGAGGCCACGACCGAACAGACATAACCCGCATAAGCGCCCACCTTGTTGCCGAAACCGCCGCCGATATCGGGGCTGATCACCCGGATATTGTGCTCGGCCAGGCCCGAAATCAGGGACACGACGGTGCGGATCGCATGCGGCGCCTGGAAGGTGCCGTATAGCGTCAGCTTGCCGGTCACCTTGTCCATGCTGGCCACGCAGCCGCAGGTCTCAAGCGGGCAGGGGTGTGTCCGGTGGTAATAGACCATCTCCTCGGCCACCACATCGGCTTCGGCCAGAACGGCTTCGGTCGCGTCCTTGTCGCCCTGTTCCCAGGTGAAGATGTGGTTGTGATGCTTGCGCGGCCCGTGGGCGCCTTCGGTCTGACCTTCCAGATCTTCACGCAGCACCACGTCAGATTTCAGCGCCTCGAACGGGTCGGTCAGAACCGGCAGTTCCTCGTATTCGACTTCGACCAGTTCGACGGCATCCGCGGCGACATAGCGGTCTTCTGCAACCACATAGGCCACCTCCTGGCCCTGGAACAGGACCTTGCCGTCGGCCAGCACCATCTGCTTGTCGCCGGCAAGCGTGGGCATCCAGTGCAGACCCAGCGGCGCCAAGTCCTCGGCCGTCAGAACGGCCACGACACCGGGCACGGCCAGAGCGGCCTCTTTGTTGACACTGACAACGCGGGCATGGGCATAGGGTGAACGGACAAAGGCGCCGAACAGCATTCCGTCCAGCTTGATGTCATCGACGTAGTTGCCCTTGCCTTGGGTAAAGCGCACGTCCTCGACGCGTTTGCGCGAGCTGCCCATCCCCTTGAGGTTTGCGGCGCGTTCTTCGGGGGTCATGGTCTGGTCGTTCATTCCGCGGCCTCCTTCTGCGCGTTCAGCATGTCAGCCGAGGCCGAGATCGCCTTGACGATGTTCTGGTACCCGGTGCAGCGGCAGAGATTGCCGGCCATGCCAAAGCGGATTTCTTCTTCGGTCGGGTTGGGGTTTTCCTGCAGCAGGCGATGCGCGCGGGTGATCATACCCGGCGTGCAGAAACCGCACTGCAGCCCGTGATGCTCGCGGAACATTTCCTGCAACACACCAAGGCTGCCGTCGTCATTGGTCAGCCCTTCGACGGTGGTGATATCGGCCCCGTTCACCTGCGCCACGAAGGTCGTGCAGGATTTGACGGATTTGCCATCAATATCCACGGTGCAGGCTCCGCAGTGGCTGGTTTCGCAACCGATATGCGGGCCGGTGATTTTCAGATCCTCCCGCAGGAAGTGGATCAGCAACGTGCGCGGCTCGGCCAGGCCCTCGACCTGCTTGCCGTTCACGGTGAGTTTGACATGCATCTTCGACATCTGTGTTCCTCCCCTCAGCCCGCGCGGCTCTGCGCACGGTCGATGGCGCGGCGCAGCATCACGGCGGCCACGTGTTTCTTGAATTCGACGGGGCCGCGGTTGTCGGCCACCGGGTCGATCGCCTCGAGCATCGCGGCCACGCAGCCGTCGACATCGCCCGAAGCCAGTGCCGTGCTGGCCGCGTCAGACCAGACGGGCGTGTCGGACAGGTTGGTCATCGCCACCGATGCCTGACCGTTACCAACCATCACTGCGGCAGCCGCGGTTGCGTAGTCGCCGATCTTGCGTTTCTGCTTTTCATAGGCCTGCCCGATACCGGGGCCGGGAACAGGGATGGAAATCCGTGTCAGGATCTCCTCGTCCTCGCGGGCGGTAAAATAGGCCGCCTCGTAGAAATCGCGGGCCGGGACGCTGCGGGTGCCGTCAGGTCCGGACAGTTCGAACGACGCGTTCAGGCACTGCATTAGACCCGGCATGTCATTGCCCGGATCCCCGTTGGCCACGTTCCCGCCGACCGTACCCATGTATCGCACCTGCGGATCCGCGATCTGCATCGCCGCTTCGCGGATCAGCGGGATCGCGTCGGCCAGACCGTCGTGGGTGATCAACTCGTGCTGCGTGACCATCGCGCCCAAGGTCACGGTATCGGACCCGACCTCGATGCCTTTGAGTTCCTCGATGGCCTGCAGGTCGACCAGATGGCCCATCTCGGCCATGCGCAGCTTCATCATCGGGATCAGACTGTGCCCGCCTGCGATCACGCGCGCTTCGTCCCCGTGTTCCTGCAGAATGCCGATGGCCGAGGCGACGTCGCCTGGCCGGTGATACTCGAAACCGGCTGGTATCATGTTTTCCTCCCTTGGCCCGTTCACGTCGGGGCCTTGGGATTAAGCAAAGTCCTGAGGGCGCGCGCAGGCTATCGCGCAGGAACGGGGGGCGCGGCTTCTTTCACGAAATGCGAATGGGCTGCACGAGTTGCGATCAGAGGCCCAGCGCCTCGCGGATGTCCGTCAGGCGGGATCGGCTGACCGGCACCTTGCTGAGCGCATCGACCTGGTCGAAATAACAGGTGCCGTTGTCCTTGTGCCGCTCAAACCGGGAAACGTGTCTAGGGTTCACAAGGTAACTTCGGTGGGCCCGCAAAAAGCCGTCTGGTTTCAGGCGGGTTTCGGCCTCGGTGATCGACCAAGGGCAGAACAGTTTCTCGGCGCCCATATACAAAACGGTGTAGTGCCCCTCGGCCCGAATGGCGGCAATACGCGCTGGTTCGGTGAAAAAGGTCTGGCCCTCGCGCTCGAACGGGACGCCGGCGCGCAGAGCCGGTTCCGGCTGTGGCGCTTCTGCCGCCGGCTCGGGCCCGATAAAGGTGATCCCGGTCAGCAGGAATGCCCCGCAAATCAGGAACACCGCAACGGTCACCCCCATCGCAAGAACCTGATTGTTCAAAGCCGGGCCTGCGCCACCTGCATTGTCACTGGCGGTAAAATCGGTCAGGCCCGTGGCGACAAAGTGCATGGTGAATACGGCCAGGCCAAAACACACTGTGCCCAGCAGGATATTGCGCTGGGTGCGATTGTCGTAGGCAACCCAGATCGCCAGCACTGACAGCACCACCGAGGCCACGGTCGCGATCGCAACGTCTGATGCGGTGTAGACGGGGCGACACAGCTCCATCCCGGCCATGCCGATATAGTGCATCACCACGATACCAAGACCCACGATCACACCCGCGCCGACAATCGTGCCTGGGCTACGCGCGCGAAAATGCAACAGCAGCAGCGCCAGCCCGACCATCAGAATGGCAACCAGGGCCGAGATCAGGGTGATCAACGCGTCATAGTAGAAAAGGATCGGCAGTTGCAGGCCCAGCATGGCCACGAAATGCATCGACCAGATGCCGCCGCCCAGAATGACCGCAGCCAGGGCGACGACGAACTTCCGCCTCTGGTCATCCAGCTTTGAAGCACCATGCGTCAGATACAGGCCGGTGAAACCGGCCATGAGTGCGACGGCCAACGAGGCCGCTACGAGCCAAGCGTTATGCGAGTAATCCAGCATTTCGGTTTGCACGCCCTCCCCGACGCGAGAGTGACGTTAGCAAAGCGAAGTGTCTGGGACAATCGGCAGGCGGACCCTGCGGGTCACGGGCCGGCAAACGATCCGCCGCCCGACCATTTCGGCGGGCGGCGGACAGGCAGATCAATCGCTGATCGCTCCTTCTTCGTCACGACGCTGGTGCATCTTGGCCTTGACCCGGGCGCCCACGATCAGGGGCAGGACAAAGCCGATGATCGCGATTGTCCACAACCCGATGGACAGCGGGCTGTCGATCAGGGTCCACCAGTTGCCATTGTCGATGGTCACGGCGCGACGCAGGTTGTTCTCCATCGCGTTGCCCAGCAGGGTACCCAGAATGATCGGCACCAGCGGCACGTCCAGCTTGCGCAGGACCCAGCCCATCACGCCGAACCCGATCATCACCAGCAGGTCAAAGCTGGACCCGGAAATGCCATAGATGCCGACAAAGCTGACCATGGCCACGATCGGCATCAGGATGCGCGACGGGATCATCAGCACGCGGGTGAACAGGCCCACCATGGGGATGTTCATGGCCAGCAGCATGAAGTTGGCGATGAACAGCGCCGCGATCAGGCCCCAGACCACATCCGGGTTCTGGGTGAACAGCAGCGGCCCGGGCGTGATGTTCAGCGCCAGCAGCACCGCCAGCAGCACCGCCGTGGTACCCGACCCCGGAACGCCCAGCGCCAGCATCGGTACCAATGCGCCTCCGGCGGCGGCGTTGTTGCCAGCCTCGGGCGCGGCCACACCGCGCGGATCACCGGTGCCAAAGGTGTTTTTCTTGTCCACCAGCCGCTTTTCCATCGAGTACGAAATGAACGACCCCAGTGATGCCCCGGCCCCGGGAAGAACCCCGGCGATGAAGCCCAGGAACGAGGTGCGCAGCATCGTCGGCGTGCAGCTCTTGATCATCGACATCGGAGGGTAGAGCTTGCCGATTTTCAGCTTGCTGCCCTCGGCGTCAGACCCGCCATGCCGGTGTTCGAGGAAAATGAACACCTCGGACAGGGCAAACAGGCCGACGATGGCCACCAAGAAATCGATCCCGTCGTACAGATGCACTTCGCCATAGGTAAAGCGCGGCACGCCCGTTTGGGTATCAACGCCGATGGTCGCCAGCCCAAGCCCCAGCGCGGCGGCAAAAGCCGATTTGGCCTGGTTGGTCGACGACACACCGCCCAGCGTCATGAACGCCAGCGCAAAAAGGGCAAAATATTCGGCCGGGCCGAACAGCAATGCCACTTTGACCAGCTGAGGCGCCAGCAGGATCAGACCCCAGGTCGCCAGGAACGCGCCGACAAACGAGGCGATACCCGACAGCGAAAGAGCCTCACCCGCCAGGCCTTTTTTGGCCATGGGATGCCCATCCAGACAGGTCATCATCGCAGGCTCGTCGCCGGGGATGTTCAGCAGGATCGACGAGATCCGCCCCCCGTACATCGCCCCGTAATAGACACTGGTCAGCAGGATCAGCGACGGCGTCGCGCCCAGCCCCAGCGTGAAGGCCAGTGGGATTAGGATGGCCACGCCGTTCGACGGGCCAAGGCCCGGCAGCGCGCCCATGACCGTGCCCAGAAAGCAGCCCAACAGGGCCAGCATCAGGTTCTGCCAAGTCAGCGCGATGGCGAACCCATCGGCCAAGGATGCAAAAGTTTCCATGATCGCCCCCTAGAAACCCAGCGGCCCTTTGGCCAGCGACAGGCCCAGAACCAGGTGGAAAATGACGTAGATGCCAACCGAGGTGCCCACGCCGACCAGAACGCTTTCGATCGGGCCGGACCCCAATCGCCAGGCCAGGTAGGCCGCGGCAAAGGCCGTTGCGATGACGAAGCCCAGCTCGGGCAGAAATTCGGCATACAGGATCATGACCACCACCGCGGCGGCGATCTCAACCAGACGGCCAAGGGCCGGCCACTCCGGCTCGGCGTCCGGGCGCAGGGCGATCACCGCGCTGGACACTCCCAGAATGGCGGCGATGATCAAAGGAAAGGCCTTGGGCCCAACGGCATCGGACAGAAAGCTTTCTTCGATCGCCAGCGCGGATATCGCGAAACCAATGGCAAGAAGAAGTCCGACAACCCCGAAGATGCGGTCACTCATCGGTGTCTCCTGTTGTTCGGGAAAAAAGAGTGCGGGCGCCACGCTGTCGCGGCACCCGCCTGCACGTGAGTGGTGCGGTTACTTGATGATCCCGATCTCTTTCGAGATGGTCTGGATCTGACCGACGGACTCGGCAACGAAGTTCTGGAAGTCCTCGCCCTGCAGGTCCAGCGGAGCCAGACCGTTGGCGGCCATCACTTCTTTCCACTCGTCCGACGCATACAGGTCACCGATTTTTGCGACCCAGTCGTTGTAGGCCTCGTCCGACATGCCGCCCGGAGCGTAGAAACCGCGCCAGTTGGCGCCGATGGCATCCACACCCTGTTCCTTGGCGGTCGGGAAGTCAGCGAATTCACCGGGCAGACGCTCGGGCGCCAGAACCGCGATCACTTTGATGTCGCCGGAATCCACGAAACCCTTGGCTTCGGAAATGTCACCGGTAAAGGCTTGGACCGAGCCGGCCAGCAGCTGGGTCACCGCCTCGCCACCGCCGTCAAAGGCGATGTACTTGACCGAGCGGACATCGTCGATGCCATAGGCGTTGGCCGCGATCAGCACCTTCAGGTGGTCCCAGCCGCCCACGGCCGAACCGCCAGCAACCGAAACCGAAGCCGGGTCGGCTTTGATCTGGTCCAGCAGCTCGGGCAGGGTGTTGACGGGGCTATCGGCAGCCACGGCGATCACGCCATAGTCGGCGCCGATCGCGGCCAGCCAGCGGACCTGATCCATGGTGTTGCCCGGATAGGCGCCCTGGGCCAGACGGGTTGCGGTTGCGGCACTTGCGGCGACAATCAGGTTGTTGTCGTCATTGCGCTTGTTCACCACCTCGGCAAAGGCCACGCCACCGCCGCCACCGGCCAGGTTCACGACCTGCATGGTCTGGTCGATCAGGCCCAGATCCTGCAGCGACTTGCCCACCTGACGGCAGGTGAAATCCCAACCACCACCGGGGTTTGCCGGTGCAATACATTCCTGAGCGCTGGCGGCAAAGCCGGTCAGGGCGAATACGGCAGCGGCTACGACGCCGCCGGTTCCAAACAGTTTCATTTGGTTCTCCTCCTAGGGTCTTCTTGGCCTGCTGATACGCAGACGAAACCGGTCCCTGCAGGGAGCTGGGCGCGCAGCCCTTCCTTGCAGGTTGATTTTCTTTAACGAATAATGCTGTCACGAACCTGTCATGTTGCGACGGGCGTTCGGGGGGACAATGCGCGTATTGATGATCGAGGATGCCGAGGATCTGGCCGAGGGCGTCGTGGCCCATCTGGGCCGGTCCGGTGTCGTCTGCGATCTGGCGACCTCGGTCGAGGCCGCGCGCGATTTCCGCGCGGTCCAGGGCTATGACGCGATCCTGCTGGACATCAACCTGCCCGACGGGTCGGGCCTGGGCTTTCTGGACGAAATCCGTGGCGGGGGTGACCGCATTCCGGTCTTGATGCTGACCGCGCTGACTGCGGTCGAGGACCGGGTCGCCGCGCTGGACAAAGGAGCCGACGATTATCTGGGCAAACCCTTCGACCAGCGCGAGCTCGAGGCGCGGCTGCGCGCGCTGGTGCGCCGAGATGCCGACCGCAAGAGCGAGCAGATCACGCTGGGCCCGCTGGTCTATGCCCCCAAGGACCGCAGCGCCACGCTGGGCGGCAAACGCCTGAACCTGACCGCGCGCGAGGCCGCCGTGCTGGACGCCCTGATCCGGCACGAGCGGCAGTTCCTGTCCAAGGCGCGGCTGTACGACTCGCTTTACGGGTTCGAGGATGCCGATGTGGGCGTGAACGCGATCGAGCTGTATATCGCCCGGCTGCGCAAGAAATTCTCGGGCAGCGGTGTGACCATCACAACCCAGCGCGGGGTCGGGTACCGGATCGGCCTGCATGGTTAGGCCGCCCCTGCCCCACAGCCTGACCGCCCGGGTGCTGAGCGCGGTGATGCTGATCCTTGTTCTGGGCGGCGTGCTGGTCGGCCTGTCGATCTGGGCCAACGGTCGGTTGGCGGCCCGTCAGGCCTATGACCGGCTGCTGTTGGGCGCTGCCAGCGACATCGCCGAATCCGTGCGCATCCAGGACGGCCAGCCCATCGTCGACCTGCCGGTTTCGGCCTTTGAACTGCTGGCCCAGGCCCCGGATGACCGGATCTACTACGCGGTGCGCGGGCCCGACGGGCGCTTCATCACCGGGCTGGACCCGGACACGGTGATCGCGCCCCCGCAGCCCGTCAGCCAGTCGGCCCAATATTTCGCGGCAGACCTGAACGGGGAACCGGCCCGGTTCGTCCGACTGCCCCGCCTGTTCGCCGAGCGCGACTTCTCGGGCGAAGTTGAAATCGTTGTCGGGCAGACCTTGCTGGCACGACGCGCGATGACCGCGGGGCTGATGCTGGATGCCCTGCTGCCGATGGCGGCTGCCGGCGCGTTGCTGCTGATCATGTCCTGGTTCGTCACCCGTTCGGCGCTGCGCCCGCTCGAGGCGATGTCGGACGACCTGATCCGCCGCGACCCCTATGACCTGACGCCCGTGGCCAGCGACGGTCTGCCGCGCGAATTGCAGGTCATGATCGCAGCGATGAACCGGTTCATGGGGCGACTGGACCGGCAGGTTCTGTCGATGCGCAACCTGATCGCCGACACCGCCCATCAGTTGCGCACCCCGGTCGCGGCGATCCGGGTCCAGGCCGAAATCGCGCAGGCGGATCCGGATGCCCCAGCTCGCCACCGCGCGCTGGACCGGCTGCTGAATCGCACGCGGTCGCTCGGGACACTTCTGGATCAGCTGTTGTCGCGCGCGATGGTCATCCACCGCATCGACAGCGCCCCGCGCCTGCTGGTCGATCTGCGCGAAGTGGCGCTCGAGGCGCTGGAGCAGAGCGACCACGAGGTGATCGCCCCCGGCGTCGAGGTGCATCTGAAAATCGGGGAAAACCCGGTCTGGGTGCGGGGCGATGCGTTTTCGCTGGGCGAGGCCACCAAGAACCTGCTGGGCAACGCGCTGCGCCACGGCAAGGCCCCGGTCAGCATCGGCGCCAGCCTGGAGGGTGGCCGCGCCGTTCTGTGGGTGCGCGACAGCGGTCCGGGGCCGGAAACGTCGGTCTCTGCCCGGTTGGGCGACCGGTTCAACCGCAACGCAGGCTCGGGCGAGGACAGCAGCGGGCTGGGTCTGTCGATCGTCAAATCCACCGCCGAAGCCTTTGACGGCACCGTCGAGATGACCCGCACCGATGACGGGTTTCGCGTATCGCTGAACTTTCCGGCCGCCACCGAAGGAACAGGCGCATGATACGGTTTCTGATCCCGCTGGCCCTGTGCCTGCTGACGTTGGGTACCCGCACCGCGGCGCAGGAAGCAGTTACCGAATTCGGCACCGGGCCCACCCCCCTGCTTGTGCGCTCGACCACGGATATCGGCATTATCCGCCCGGTGATGGAACAGTTCGCGGCGCAGAACCCAGACCTGACCATCACCTATGAACAATGGGGCTCGAACGCGCTGTTCCAGCACAGCAAGACGGCCTGCAAGACCGGCCACAGCCCGGCCGATGCGGTGTTTTCCTCGGCCGTTCAGCAGATGGTCTGGTTGGTCAATGCCGCCTGCGCCCACCGCTACAGCTCGGCCCAGACGCAGGCGCTGCCCCCGGCCCGGCGCTGGCGGGACGAGCTGTGGGGGATCACCACCGAACCCGCGGTCATCGTCTACAACAAGGATCGTCTGGACGATCTGGAGGTGCCGCGCAGCCGCTTTTCCCTACTGGACGCGATGCGCACCCGCCCCGACCTTCTGCGCGGCCGGGTGGCGACCTATGACATCGCGGCCTCGGGGCTGGGGTATCTGTTTGCCTATGGCGACAGTCTCGAGGCGACCACCTTCGGGTCACTGATCGAAGGTTTCGCGCGCATAGATGCCATCGCCACCTGTTGTTCCGCCGAGATCATTCGCGACGTTGCCGAGGGCCGGTTCCTGATCGCCTACAACGTGCTTGGCTCATATGTCGCGAATGCGCAGGACCCGGCAGTTGGGGTGATCCTGCCCGAGGACTACACCCTCGTTCTGTCCCGCGCCTTTCTGATCCCGAAGAATGCAGGCAACAGCGCTGCCGCAGCCCGATTGCTGGATTTCCTGCTCTCTGCACAGGCACAGGACTTGCTCGCAACCTCGGGGCTTGTGTCCCGGATGGACTCGGCCGAGACCGGACTGACGCCCAGCGCACGACGGTTCATCCCCCTGTCGCCCGCCCTTCTGGTGGCCAGCGACCCGAACCGCCGGGCAGAGTTGTTCAAACTGTGGAACGACGCGTTCGACGTCGAAACCGCCCGCTAGGCCGGTTTCGGTCCGGCGTCTTCGGTCTCAGGTTCTTCGGGGGCCTGGTCTGCCATGCTGGCATCGACAATCTCAGGCTCGGGGATATCCTCGACTTCGGCGTCCTCGGCCATATCCGAGCGGTCTTCCAACGCCCCCACGATCAGAGGCAGCATGTGAACACCCGTCGCCGAGGCGATCTCGGGGGTTTTGGGGGTCTGCCAGCTGAGCGTGTCAAAGCTGTGACAGTTGGGGCAGACCGGCGCCCATTCAGCCTCGATGTCATGGCAGTTGTCGCAAACCCATTGCGGCCCGCGCGGCGCATTCAACGCTTTGGCCAGCCAGCCCTGAACCACCGCGTCCGAGGCTCCTTCGCCGCGCTCGATGGCGGCCATCAGGGTATAGGCTCGGGCATCGGCACCTTTCTCGACCACATCTCCAAGCGCCCGGCGGGCCTCGGGAAAGTCTTCGGCGACGATGTTCAGCTCCGCCAAAATCAGGCGGGTTTCCAGATGCTCGGGATGAATGCGCGTCAATGCCGTAAAGCGCTTGACCCGTTCCTCGGCGGTTTCGTCGGGCACGATCTCGGCAAAGGCATGGGCCAGATCCGGATGCGGCTGCGCCTCCCATGCCTTTTTGAGAATCTTTGTCGCGGCGCGCGGCTTGCCCTTGGCGATGTAGGCCCGTGCGGCCATGGCTGCCGCCGGCACCAGGTCGGGTGAGAGGCGGTTCGCCTCGATCGCGCGCTCCTGCTGTTCGACACTGGCGGTTTCGTCCAGAATTCCCTTGGCCTCGGACAGGGCCAGAACTGCGTCGCGTCGCTTGTACACATCACGCGGCAGCGCGCCGGACTTCAACTTGGCGGTCAGGGTCGACCGTGCGCCGGCCCAGTCCTGCGCCTTGGTCTGCAGTTTCAGAAGCACATCCTGCGTTTCCTGATGCCGCGGCTTCAGCGCCAGTGCTTTTTCGGCGAGTTTGCGCGCGGTTTCGTCGTCGCCCTCGGCCAACTTCTGTTTCATGATTCCGCGCACGCCGACGAAACGTGTGGCCTGATCCGTCACCAGTTTCTTGTAGGTTTCCGAGGCCTTCTTAGTGTCACCGACCATTTCGGCCGCCTGGGCCACCAGAAGGTTGGTCAGCTCCGGCTTGTTCAGCAGCCGTTCTGCCTTGTGCGCCATCGTCATGGCCGTCCGCCCCTCGCCCGAGGCCAGCGACATCAACCCGTCAGCCAGCGCCTGATAGCCCCGTTTCTCGCGGCTGCGGTCGAAATAGCGCGAAAGGGCAGTTTCATCACCGTTGAGGAATTTCAGGGTCGCAATCAGCAGGTTGAGCAGCTTGAAGAACAGCCAAACCGCCAGAACCAGCAGGCCCAGCGCGATCACCGACTGCAGCGGGCTGAGCGTGACTTCGGTTCCCATCGCGGTGATCTGGATGCCACCGCTGGTTTCCATCAGAACGCCTGCCCCCATGGCCAGAAGGCCGACGATCGCGACAAAAACCAGGATCTTCAACAATGACCAGAGCATGGCAGGCCCCTCAGTTCGAGTTCACGCTTGTCACAAGCGCATTGGCGGCTTCGACCGCGGATTGGCGGGTTTTGGCAGCCGCGATCCATTCGGCCATTGCTGGCTGCGCCGCTTCCGGAAGCGCGCCCAGCTCGGTCAAGGCCGTGCTGATGTCACCTTTGCCCAACGCGGCCTCTGCTCGTGACAGGATGGCGTCGGGATCATTGCCATCTTTTGGCGAAACGGACCGGGCGCCGGTCTGCCGCTGAAGAAAGGCGACAAGGCCCGTTCCCTTGTCGGCTTCGCGCGCATCTGCCAGCGCAGTTCGGGCGGCAGGCGCAAAACTCTCGCGCAGATCCGTCAGTGTCGGCACACCTTCGCCGGCCGGAGCGGACAGGGCTTCCGGCACCTGCACGCCGCCGGTCTGCAACTGGGCCACCAGATCGGCATAGGGTGCGCCGGCATCCAATTGACCCTGAACCTTGGACAGCACGGCCAGGTTCTCTGCCGCCTGTGCCCGGGCTTGGGCCTGCGCGTCCAGGGTTTGCGCTTCGGCGACCATCCTTTCGACTTCAGCACGCTGGGCGGCCAGCGACTCCTGCAGCTTCTTCAGCTCGGCCTCGACGGCCGCAACGGTTTCGGGCGAGGCGGCGTCGGTCAACGGACGTGCCTCAAGCTGTGCGACGCGTTGCGCCAAGGGGTCGAGCTTGCCGGACAGATCGTCGACATTGGATTTGAGCGCGCCAAGATCGCTTTCGATCGGTGTCAGCTTGGTGCTCAGCGCCGCGATTTCAGCGGACGGGTCGGGAACTCCAGACAATTGCTTGCTCAGGTCAGCCAGTAGCTGAGCCTGGTCGGACACCTTGGTCTCAAGCGCTGCAATCGCCTCGGACGGATCGGACCCCGCCGGCCAAAGCAGATCGCTGCGTCCGGCGGCGAACCCCAGCGCCGCTGCGATGACGCCACCGATCAGCGCCGGCATGAACCCGCTTCGCTTGGCCTCAGGTTGCTGATCGGTTGCCGTAGCCCGTTCGGCTTCGGCTTCGGCTTCGGCTTCGGCTTCGGCTTCGGCTTCGGCTTCGGCTTCGGCTTCGGCTTCGGCTTCGGCTTCGGCTTCGGCTTCGGAAGGGCTTTGTTCAACCCGATCTTCCGGGTCAAGCGTGTAGGCGTCAGTCTTGGCGTCGACCGCTTCGGGCACCTCATCGACCTTGGGATCGTCGGCCGGTTTCTGGTCTGTGTCTTTCTTGGCAGCCACCGTCACTTCCCCCTGTCGATTCCCATAAAACCTGACGCGCAGACGCAACCAAGTTAATCCGCGCCCATCGCACCCTCAAGCCGGATCGCGTATTTGACGAGTTTTTTCACGGCTTTCCGCATTTTCTTGGGCGTCGGGCGTTTGGCAATCCGCAATCGGGCAATCGCCAAGTTTTCAAGGGGCTCGGCGGTCGGTTCGCTCATCGCGGCGACCAAAAGCGGTGCCGGTCCGGGCCAGAGGTCGGCAAATTGTCGCGCGGTCCGCGGCGAGAACAAGGGCGCAATCACAGGGGCCGAACCAGCCGCAGCCGCCTGGGCCTCGGGCGTCAAAGGCAGCAGCTGCTGGCGATAGACCGGCTGTTCCCGCACGGTCAGCCCCAGTTCGGTCAGCCGGGCCGCGATGTTTCCCCGACTGTGTTCGCCGCGCAGATGCAGCAGCGGGCTGTCCGGGCGCTCTTTGAGCAGTTTGGCGACCAGCTCCTCGGCGGTTTCGCCGGCCATTCGGGCCTCCCACCCGGCCTGGCGGGCCGTTTCGGTGGTGGCCGGCCCCACGCAATAGGCGGGCAGATCCCGGCGCACATCCTGCGCCGCGGCGGCCGCCACGCCATTGGCCGAGGTGAAGATCAGGCCCCGGACTCCGGTCGTGTCCACCGCCTTTTCCATCGGTCGGATATCTAGCAGGGGGGAATAGACCACCTGAACCCGCGACCGTATGCGTTCGGGCAGCTGCGCCACGAACCTTTCCGAGGCGGCGCGGGGACGGGTCATCAACAGGTACACGGGCGGGCGTTCGGGCCTTGAGGATTGTTTGCTGCGGCGCGGGGTGATACCCCGCGACCAGATCATGATGCAATGGTTCAGGCCGATGGTGCAAACACTTACCGTTCTGGGATTGGAAAGCAGCTGCGACGACACGGCGGCGGCCGTGGTGCGGCAGACCGAGGGCGAACCGGCGCAGGTTCTGTCTTCGGTCGTGCATGGCCAGACGGACCTGCACAGTGCCTTTGGCGGCGTGGTGCCCGAGATCGCGGCCCGCGCGCATGCCGAAAAGCTGGATGTCTGCGTGCAGCAGGCTTTGGAGCAGGCGGGCCTGACCCTGCAGGACATGGATGCCGTGGCCGTGACCGCCGGGCCGGGACTGATCGGCGGGGTCATGTCCGGCGTGATGTGCGCCAAGGGGATCAGCGCGGCCACCGGTCTGCCGCTGATCGGCGTCAACCACCTGGCCGGCCACGCGCTGACTCCGCGGCTGACGGACGGGATCGCCTTTCCCTACCTGATGCTGCTGGTGTCCGGCGGGCATTGCCAATACCTGATCGCCCACAGCCCCGAGCAATTCACCCGGCTGGGCGGCACCATCGACGACGCCCCCGGCGAGGCCTTCGACAAGACCGCGCGCCTGTTGGGCCTGCCTCAACCCGGCGGCCCCTCGGTCGAGGCCGAGGCGCGCGAGGGCGACCCAAAACGTTTTCGCTTTCCGCGGCCACTGCTGGATCGGCCCGGATGCGATCTGTCCTTTTCCGGGCTCAAGACCGCCTTGATGCGGTTGCGCGACCTGATCGTGGCCGACAAGGGCGGGCTGACGCGTCAGGACCGCGCCGATCTGTGCGCCGGGTTCCAGCAGGCGATCGTGGATACGCTGGCCGAAAAGACCCGCCGCGCCATCGCCCTGTATCTTGAAACCAACCCGGCCGAGCCGGTCATCACCGTGGCCGGGGGCGTTGCGGCCAACACAGCCATTCGGTCTGCGTTAGAGTCTGTTTCCGCGGATGCCGGCGCGCGGTTTACCGCCCCTCCACTGCACCTGTGCACCGACAATGCGGCGATGATCGCCTATGCGGGATTGGAACGATTCCGGCTGGGCGCGCGTGACGGGCTGGACCTGACCGCCCGTCCCCGCTGGCCGCTGGACCAGACGAGCCCGGCCATGCTGGGCGGCGGGCGCAAGGGGGCCAAGGCATGAGCGTCTCGGTCCTTGGGTCGGGCGCCTTCGGAACCGCGCTGGCGATCTCACTGGCGGGCAAGGGTCCGGTCACCTTGTGGGCCCGGTCGGACGAACAGGCGCAGACGATGCAGGCGACCCGCCGCAACGACGCCCGCCTGCCGGGTGTCACCCTGCCCGACGCCATCACGGTGACCGCTGAAATCACGCTGGCCTGTCAAAGCGACGTGTTGTTGTTGGCGGCGCCCATGCAAAAACTGCGCGATGTCCTGTCGGACCATGCGGCGGACCTGCAGGGTCGCACCCTTGTGGCCTGCTGCAAGGGTATCGAACTATCCACCGGCCTGGGTCCGATTGCCGTGATCGAACAGGTGCTGCCCAGCGCCTGCACCGCCCTGCTGACCGGGCCCAGCTTTGCCGATGACATTGCCCGCGGGTTGCCGACGGCGCTGACACTAGCCTGCGCCGACGTGGATTTGGGCACCCGGCTGCAACAGGCCCTGACCACCGCCAACCTGCGGCTCTACCGAACCACCGACGTGACCGGGGCCGAACTGGGCGGCGCACTGAAGAACGTGATGGCCATCGCCTGCGGAGCCTGCATCGGCGCGGGTCTGGGGGACAGCGCCCGCGCGGCCCTGATGACCCGCGGCTTTGCCGAGATGCAGCGCTTTGCCGCGATGCGCGGCGCCCGGCCCGAGACCCTGATGGGCCTGTCGGGTCTGGGCGATCTGGTCCTGACCTGCTCGTCCGACCTGTCGCGCAACTTCCGGTTCGGCCTGTCGCTGGGCCGCAACGAGACCTTTGACGCCGCGACCACCGTCGAAGGCGTGGCCACGGCAAATGCCATGGCCGCCATCGCCACGACTGAGGCGCTGGACATGCCCATCTGCCAGACGGTGGCGCAGCTCAGCCGTGGCGCCTACAGTGTTGCAGAGGCCCTGCAATCCCTGCTCAATCGCCCACTCAAGGAGGAATGACATGCTTATCGCCCTGATCGCCCGCGACAAGGACAGCGCCCTGCAGACCCGTCTGGACAACCGCGCCGCGCACCTGGCCTATATCGAAGAAACCGGCGTGGTCGCGCAGGCCGGGCCGTTGCTGGACGGCGATGCCATGATCGGGTCGCTGGTCATCCTGGATGTCGAGGATCTGGCCGCCGCACAGGCCTGGGCCGACAACGACCCCTATGCCAAGGCCGGTCTGTTCAAATCGGTCGAACTGATCCCGTGGAAGAAGGTCATCGGCTGATGGCGTATTGGCTGTTCAAATCCGAACCCTCGACCTGGAGCTGGGACCAGCAGGTCGCCAAGGGCGACGCGGGCGAGGAATGGGACGGGGTGCGCAACTATCAAGCCCGCAATTTCATGCGGCAGATGAAGCTGGGCGACCGGGGGTTTTTCTATCATTCTCAGAAGGACAAGGCGATCGTCGGCATCGTCGAGGTCTGCGCCGAGGCCCACCCCGACAGCACCACCGACGACGACCGGTGGGATTGCGTGGACATCAAGGCGGTGCGCCCCTTCGCCAAACCGGTCACGCTGGACCAGATCAAGGCCGATCCACGGCTGGCCGATATGGTGCTGGTCAAGAACTCACGCCTGTCGGTGCAGCCCGTCTCGGATGCCGAATGGGCGGTGATCTGCGAACTGGGCCAGACCCGGGCGGATTGAGAAAAAAGGGAAGGCCCTGACGATGCAGAACCTTCCCTACCCCGCGTGCTCCCTACTCACCACACGCAAAGAAATCTCTGGTTCTGACCGTCCTGGTCACGGGTTGAATGTAGCCCAGGGCACGGCGGTTTTTCAAACGCGAAATCAATTGATTATAATTCAAATGCAAAACGCCCGCCGAACCAGTCGGGCGGGCGTTTCCGAATGTCGCGGCGGGATCAGCCGTAGACCGACTCTTTGCCGAAATGCTTGGTCAGCATGTAATAGACCACCGCGCGGTATTTGTTGCGCTCGGACATGCCATAGGTCTCCATGACCTTGTTGATCGCTGCCATCAGCTCGGGGCCATCCGACAGGCCCAGTTTCTTGATCAGAAAGTTGTTCTTGACGGTCTCCAGCTCACCTTCCTGGCTGGCGGCGACGGTCGCGGCATCCGCGTCATAGATGGCCGGGCCGCATCCAATGGTAACCTTGGTCAGCAGGTCCATGTCCGGCGTCATACCGCATTTGTTCTTCAGATCATCCGCGTATTTGGCGATCAACTCGTCACGTTTTCCCATTGTCCTCTCCTGTGTGGGTTGGGTTCCGGCCTTTGCGGCGCTGGCTGAACGGTAACGGCTGACAGCTTTTCAACAAAGGGAAAAATCCGACGGTTTCCCCCCAAGGCAGGGATACGCGCACCTGCGGGTTGATCATTGTTTCACTTTTATTTAACATTTTAGTTAATCATTGAGTCGAGGAGACTGCCATGACCATCGCCCTACCGAACGAAAGCGCCGAATACCGAACCGCCCGAAATGCTCTGTTGGCCGCCGAAGCCGATCTGCGTGCGCGGGTCGAGGAAGTGGCCGCGCTGCGCCGGACCTTGCCCAAGGGCGGCCAAATCCCGCAGGATTACGCTTTTCGGGACCTCGGGGGCAAAATTGCCCCGATTTCAAGCCTGTTCGGTGATCATGACACTCTGGTCGTGTATTCGCTGATGTTTGGCCCCAAGGCGCAGGACCCCTGCCCCATGTGCTCGGCCTTTCTGGACGGGCTGACCGGGCAGGTCGCACATCTGACCCGAAAAACCGCCTTTGCGGTCGTGGCGCAGAATACACCGGATGCCTTGGCTGCGCTGAGCCGACGCATGGGCTGGCAGGATCTGCCGCTCTATTCCGCGTTGGATACAACGTACCAGAAAGACTATCTGGCCGAGACCGAGGACGGAAACCAGTTGCCGATTCTTAACGTGTTTCAACGCGATGCGCAGGGAATCCACCATTTCTGGAGCTCCGAGCTGTTCTTTCAGCCCAGCGACTGGCATCCACGCCATGTCGATGCGGCTTGGCCACTGTGGAACATTCTGGACCTGACGCCGCAGGGCCGCGGCGATTTCGTGCCGCCGCTCCGCTGACCGCAACAAAAAGGGCGGCCCGGATGGCCGCCTTCTCCGCTTATTTCTGACAGATCAATACCGGTAATGCTCGGGCTTGAACGGACCTTCGGGCGTGACCCCGATGTAGTCCGCCTGTTCCTTGTCCAGCTTGGTCAGCTTGACGCCGATCCGATCCAGATGCAGGCGTGCGACCTTCTCGTCCAGATGCTTGGGCAGGATATAGACCTTGTTCTCGTACTGGTCGCCTTTGGTGAACAGTTCGATCTGGGCCAGGACCTGATTGGTGAACGAAGCCGACATCACGAAGGACGGGTGTCCGGTGGCATTGCCCAGGTTCAGCAGACGGCCTTCGGACAGCAGGATGATGCGGTTGCCCGAGGGCATCTCGATCATGTCCACCTGGTCCTTGATGTTGGTCCACTTGTGGTTTTTCAGGCTGGCCACCTGAATCTCGTTGTCGAAATGGCCGATATTGCCGACAATGGCCATGTCCTTCATCTCGCGCATGTGCTCGATGCGGATCACGTCCTTGTTGCCGGTGGTGGTGATGAAGATGTCGGCGGTCGAAACCACGTCTTCCAGCAGAACCACCTCGAACCCGTCCATGGCGGCCTGCAGGGCGCAGATCGGGTCGACCTCGGTCACCTTCACGCGGGCACCGGCGCCGCGCAGAGACGCGGCCGAGCCTTTGCCCACGTCGCCATAGCCACAGACCACGGCAACCTTGCCGGCCATCATCGTATCGGTGGCGCGGCGGATACCGTCGACCAGAGACTCCTTGCAGCCGTACTTGTTGTCGAATTTCGACTTGGTGACGCTGTCATTCACGTTGATCGCCGGGAACGGCAGATGGCCGTCCTTGACCAGCTGGTACAGACGGTTGACGCCGGTGGTGGTTTCCTCGGACACGCCCTTGATCTGATCGCGTACCTTGGTGAACCAACCCGGGCTGGCGGCCATCCGCTTCTTGATCTGCGCCTTGATGACTTCTTCCTCTTCAGAGGACGGGACGGGGATGATGTCCTCACCCGCTTCGGCGCGCGCGCCCAGCAGGATGTACAGCGTGGCGTCGCCGCCATCATCCAGGATCATGTTCGGGCCGTCTTCGAACAGGAAAGACTTGTCGAGATAGTCCCAATGCTCTTCCAGAGTCTGGCCCTTGATGGCAAAGACCGGGATGCCCGCCTCGGCGATGGCCGCCGCCGCGTGGTCCTGGGTCGAGAAGATGTTGCACGACGCCCAGCGCACATCCGCGCCCAGCGCGACCAGCGTTTCGATCAGCACGGCGGTCTGGATCGTCATGTGCAACGACCCGACGATGCGCGCCCCTTTCAGCGGCTTGCTGTCGCCGTATTCCGCACGCAGAGCCATCAGGCCCGGCATTTCGGTTTCCGCGATATCCAGTTCCTTGCGGCCGAACCCGGCCAGTGAAATGTCTTTGACGATGTAGTCGCCAGCCATCAGATGCTCCATTCCGATCAACAACGGTTTGGGCAGCCCCTAACACCGTTGGGGAAAAGTGGCAATGTGGGTGGCAGTGGACCGCGAGCGGCGCTCAGTTCAACTGGGCGTCCCCTCGGCTTGTATCTTTGGGATCGCTTCAAAGAAATCGGTGCCGGCGGCGACAATGCAGCTGATGCCGTTGGCGTGGGTCACCAGAACGGTATAGGTCCCGCTTTCGCGTGACGCCCATACCTCCATGACCGTTTGTCCGCCTCGCGAGTTCTGCAAGCCGCCAAAGGCAAGCTGCTCTGAATAGGTTTGCTGCAGTTTGGCAATCAAATCTCCGCGCAAGGCGCAGTTCTGTGCCAATGCAGGCGGCGCGGCCGCAGCCATTCCAAAGACAAGTGCCAGTCCGAATACACGCTTGAACATGACAGGCTCCTTTCGGTTGGGTTTCAATCCGAGAGGGGCACACTGGGAGGAGCGTATGCCCCCCTCAGTCTTCATGTCGTGATCACAAGGTGCCGGTTCAAAGCACGATTGCTCAAGAAATTGTTGGCAGCCAGTGATCAGGATGGCTTAAGCATAGCATAAAACCGGGTCTCGGGCACGGTGGACAAGATGGGGCATGGCAGAATGGCAACACAACCCAGGGCATGGCAACGGATGCTGTCGGGCCGCAGGCTGGACCTGCTGGACCCGACACCCGTGGATATCGAGATCGAGGATATCGCCCATGGTCTGGCTTTCGTGGCGCGCTGGAACGGCCAGACGGCGGGTGATTTCGCCTATTCCGTGGCCGAGCATTCCCTGCTGGTCGAAGAGCTGTTCGGCCGGATCGCCCCCAAGGCGCCGGTGAAATGGCGGCTGGCGGCGCTGCTGCACGATGCGCCGGAATATGTGATCGGCGACATGATCTCGCCGGTGAAGGCCGCGGTCGGCCCGGGTTACGGCGCGCTGGACGACCGGCTGGCGGCGGCAATCCACATCCGCTTCGGCCTGCCCGCCGCGGTGCCGAAAACGGTGAAACGTCAGATCAAGAAAGCCGACAAAATCAGCGCGTGGATGGAGGCCACCCAGATCGCGGGGTTTTCCGAGGCCGAGGCAACCAAGTTCTTTGGCCGACCGGACGCGGCGGTGATGGAGAGGTTGCAGATCACACTCAGGCCACCGGTTGAGGTTCGGCAGGCATATACGGCGCGGCACGCGGAGCTGTTGGCGGAGCTATGAAACTCGAATGGTAACGGAATCTTGCTTGCCCCCAGCCGCATATTTGCCTTTGCGGCGCCCACGCAGTCCGTGTGACTAAACTCCGAAGAACGGCCTCATTTACTCAATATCGTTCCGCAGAGAAGACACTGCTTGAGCCAAAAAAAGCGGCTCCAGCGTTCGCCGGTTGACAGAAGAACGACACCGTCAGTCTAATGAGGCGCAACCGAGCCGAGTGATCGTCGTTGTATGAAACGCCTCAGAATTGGAACTTCGGATCTACCGCGCGCATTCCGGCTTCTGTGTTTATCCACGATGATGTTGCTGGGAGCGGCTTCATGCGGCCGCCCGCCGGAATTGGTAGGGATCGATAATCCAAGACTTCCTGCATCTGAGGTAAAAGAGGCCAAGCGCCAAACAGTCTTCATTGCCACGACGCGTCAAGCGTCCGGTGCAGAAGGGGTCTTCTTTTCCGGTGACCGCGGTGAGGGTTTGGGCTTGGCTTCAGTAGTCGTCACCATCCCGCCAATTCACAAAGCAGGGAAAATTGAAAGAGCCAGCTCTCTGCCACCTATTGCCTCAAAGCAC
Organism: Ruegeria sp. BC2; assembly: GCF_056539245.1. Classification (NCBI taxonomy): domain Bacteria; kingdom Pseudomonadati; phylum Pseudomonadota; class Alphaproteobacteria; order Rhodobacterales; family Roseobacteraceae; genus Ruegeria; species Ruegeria sp. BC2. Next base: position 547,075 of record NZ_JBQFUQ010000002.1, on the reverse strand, counting down.
TTCACCATAGTTGAACCAAAAGTCTATGTTTCGGAGGCCGCCTTTGTTTCTGAAATGGACAATCAATTACTGAACCTCAGCGTTTCCGACAGAAACGTTCTGGTCTTTGTGCACGGCTACAACACGACCCTGAGCGATGCCATCCTTAGATTGGCACAGTTTGTCGAGGATACCGAGTATGACGGGATCCCCGTATTGATGTCATGGGCGTCTGCTGCAGAGACTCTGAAATACGTCTACGATATCAACAGCGCCCTCGCTGCCAGATCAGACTTTTTGAAAGCCGGTGAGATCATTTCGCGATCACAGGCTCAACAATTTGACATACTCGCGTTTTCGATGGGAGCGTTCCTTACGATGGAAGCCATCTCACAAGCCGAAATTGCTGGCGAGTTTAATCCCAACAAAAAAATTCGAAACATAATTCTGGCAGCACCCGATATCGATTTGGCGGTATTCGAAAGCCAGCTCTCAACTATCACCCACGACAATCAGAAAATCTTTGTTCTCGTATCCTCGGACGACGGAGCCTTGAGTTTTTCGAAGTTCATTTCTGGCGGAGTCGACCGTGTTGGCGCAGCCGATGCCGCCGAACTCGCAAGGTCAGGAGTCACCGTTATTGATCTCAGCCAAGTACAGGACTCTCAAAGCACAAGTCACTCGAAATTTGCTTCGTCCCCTGAGGTTGTTCGAATTGCTGGTGAAGCAATCCGCACGAGCGGACGGACCGGCAGGCGTTCTACGACAGAACTTCAGGACCTTATTGGCGAAGGTTCAGTGGAAGTTGTAGGCGAACCTTAATTTCTTGATTTCCCAAGCCTGTTGCCAGAATAGTGCAGATCGGCAAAACGCTACCGCGGGCTGCGTTTCGCCAGAATCCGCTGCAAGGTCCGGCGGTGCATGTTCAGACGCCGCGCTGTTTCCGAGACGTTTCGGTCACACAGCTCGTAAACCCGCTGGATGTGCTCCCACCGCACGCGGTCGGCGCTCATGGGGTTTTCGGGGGGCGGGGGCAGTTCGTCGCCCTTGGCCAGCAGCGCGTTGGTGATGTCGGTGGCGTCGGCAGGTTTCGACAGATAGTCGGTGGCGCCGATTTTCACCGCCGCCACGGCAGTCGCAATTGCACCGTATCCGGTCAAAACCACGACCCGGCTGTCGGGGCGCTTTTCCCGCAGCACCTCGACCACGTCCAGCCCGTTGCCGTCCTCGAGCCGCAGGTCCACCACGGCAAAGGCAGGCGGGCGGGCGGTAGCGATCGCACGGCCGGCGGCGACGGATCCGGCGGTTTCCACCTCGAACCCACGCTTCTCCATAGCCCTGGCGAGACGTCTCAGAAACGGCTCGTCATCATCCACCAAAAGCAGGGATTTGTCGGGGCCGATGTCAAGCTGAGCAATGTCTGCCATGGTGTGGTCTTTCTGCTATTTCATGCCGATAGGCTTTGAGATGAGTAATAGCAGCGCCACACCAAAGGTCAAACCGACGGTTACTCTGCCGCCTGGTCCACAAAGCAGGCAACGGTGTCGGCCATCTGCTCGGCCGTCGCGTCGCGTTTGAAAAACTCAAGGAACCCGTCCTGCGGCGTGACGAGGTAGGTAAATGTCGAATGGTCGACGAGGTAGTACTCGTCGCTCTTGTCCTGGGCCTTGTAATAGGTCTTGTAGGCCTGGCTCGCGGCCTTGACCTGTTCCGGCGTACCGGTGAGGCCGATCATCTTTTCATGCAGGTTGTAGGCAAAATCCCCCACGACGTCGGGGGTGTCCCGATCCGGGTCCACCGAGATGAAGATCGGAGTGACCGAATAACCGCGCTCGGTCAGCAGGTCGACGGCCTCGGCATTGCGGGTGGTGTCCAGAGGACAGACATCGGGGCAGAAGGTGTAACCGAAATAGATCAGCGAGGGCTCGGTGATCACGTCTTTGTCGGTCACGGTTTCACCCTTGGAGTTGATCAACTCGAACGGGCCGCCGATGGTTGCGGTGCCGCCTGCAATCTGGCTGGACCGGCACTGGGCAAACTTGTCATCCGAGCCGCCGCCGCGCGTCATCAGCCACATGGCGCCCAGGCCCACGGCCAGCACGACGGTTGCAAGAATGGCATAAAGGCGGGTCATGGCGAAATTCCTGACACATGGGGTTGTTGATCGGTTCGGCCGGGACACCTATCAAGTTGACCAGCGGACGCAACAGGACATAATCGCCCGATGACGGATTCCAACACCAGCCTCTGGCGCGGACAGGAACGCAGCAGCTGGATCCGGCTGCGCACGCTGATCCTGCTGCGGTGGGTTGCAATCATCGGCCAGATCACGGCCATCACCGTTGCCCAGCAGACCTATCACGTCCAGCTGGAGCTTGGGCTGTGCTACCTTGCCATCGGTGTTTCGGTCATGGGCAACCTGACCGCCATCCTGCTGTTCCCGCAGAACAAGCGCCTGTCGGAATTCGAAAACTTCCTCATGGTGATGTTCGACCTGCTGCAGCTGGCTTTCCTGCTGTATCTCACAGGCGGTCTGAACAACCCGTTTGCCCTGCTTTTGCTGGGCCCCGTGACGATTGCGGCCAACGTCATGAGCACCCGGTCGACCCTGATCATCGGGGGCGCCGCAATCGTGCTGGCGACGCTTCTGGCCCAGTTTCACCTGCCGCTGCGCACCGATCTCGGCCTTGTTCTGGACATCCCCGACATCCTGCTGTTCGGCAACTGGGCCGCCATCGTGATCGCTATCGTATTCATCGGAGCTTATTCACACCGCATCAGCGCCGAGGTTCAGTCGATGTCCGAGGCGCTGGCCGCCACCCATATGGCCCTGGCGCGCGAGCAGAAGCTGACCGACCTAGGCGGCGTTGTCGCCGCCGCAGCGCACGAGTTGGGGACGCCACTGGCCACCATCAAGCTGACCAGCTCGGAACTGATCGAAGAGTTGGACGACCGCCCCGACCTGAAGGAAGACGCCGCCCTGATCCGCGAACAGGCCGACCGGTGCCGCGACATACTGCGCGACATGGGTCGGGCCGGCAAAGATGACCTGCACCTGCGCCAGGCACCTTTGTCCGCCGTGATCCACGAGGCCGCCGAGCCCCACATACACAGGGGCAAACAGGTACATTTTGACGAAGGCCCCGGGCCTGACGGTGATGTCCAGCAGCCCTCGATCCTGCGCAAGCCCGAGATCATTCATGGCCTGCGAAACCTGATCCAGAACGCCGTGGACTTTGCCCGCGCACAAGTCTGGGTCGAGGCCGAATGGACGCCGGACCGGATCACCGTCAGCATCATGGATGACGGGCGCGGTTATCCGTCACACATCATCGGCCGTATCGGTGACCCGTTCATGCGCCGCAGACGCGCCGAAAGCGATCTGCGCACACGCCCCGAATACGAGGGTATGGGATTGGGCCTATTCATCGCAAAAACGCTCTTGGAGCGCAGCGGCGCCGAACTGAAATTTGCAAATGGGTCAGACCCTTACCAGGCGGTGACGGACCAGGCCGAGCGACGCGGCGCGATCGTGCTGGTGACATGGCCGCGCAAACTGATCGATGCGCAGACAGGCGACAACCCGGTGCCGTCGGGCGTGAACGAACGGTTCCAGGTCTGAGTTAAGACACCGTTAACTATTTCAGCGCAAAGTCGAGTCCGGTTTGTTTTTGGGGTAGGCGGCACTGTGGCCGACTGGATCATACTTGCGGCGATCAGCCTGGTTTCGTCGGGCTTTGCCCTACAGTGGCTCATGCCGCGCCGTCCGCGGCGCGGTGACAATTTTGGTTTGTCTGCGCCGGCTTCGTTGCTGGATGCAGTGTTTCTGTTCAACGGAAGCCGCCTGATCAGCCACTCCGACATCGCCCTGTCCGGGTTCGAGGCGGTGAATGACTGGGATGATCTCAGGCGCCTGCTCCAGCGCGACTTTCCGGCCTTCCCCGAGACTTACGAAACCGTCCGCCAGCAAGGCAATATCGTGGTTTCGGCCATAGATTGTACGGTCGAGCGCGAGGTTCGGTGTGAATGGATCGACGGCATCGTACGAGTGCAGTTGCGTGATCTGACCGGCATCACCGAACCAACAAGGAGGGATCCGAACGATCCGATCCGCCTCGCCATGGACCGCGCGCCCTACCCGGTGTGGCTTCTGGATCATGCCAACAAGGTAAGATGGTGCAACGCCGCCTATGTTGCGCTGGCCCGCAAGGCCCGCGGGCAGGACACGGATCTGACCCAACCCATGTTCCCGGAACTGACCGAAGAAGCGAGGCCCGGCAAGAAGACCCGCGTTTCAATTCCGGTGAAGGACAGCAGCAGCAAGCTGTGGTTCGATCTGACGCTTGTGGAGCTGGACGAAGGTCACCTGCATTACGCGGTCGACGTAAACGCCATTGTCGAAGCCGAGACCGCCCAGCGCAAATTCGTCCAGACGATGACGAAAACCTTCGCGCAGCTGTCGATCGGCCTGGCAATCTTTGATCGAAACCGCCAGTTGGCGCTGTTCAACCCCGCCTTGATCGACCTGACCGCATTGCCGCCCGACTTCCTGAGTTGCCGGCCGAATATCTCAAGCTTTTTTGACCGCCTTCGGGATCAGCACATGATGCCCGAACCCAAGAATTACCGCAGTTGGCGCCGGCAGATGAACGATCTTCTGGAAGCGGCCGAGGACGGAAACTATCAGGAAACCTGGTCACTGCCGTCGGGTTCAGTCTATTCGGTTAGCGGTCGCCCCCATCCCGACGGCGCCGTCGCCTTTCTGTTCGAGGACATCACGGCCGAGATCACCCTGACCCGCCGGTTCCGGTCCGAGATGGACCTTATGCAGTCAATCCTCGACAAGCTTGCGGATGCCGTCGCCGTTTTTGCCGATGACGGGACACTGGCTTTCACCAACTACGCCTACCAGCTGCTGTGGGGAGACTCGGACGAGGTCGGCTTTGAACCAGCCACGGTTCTGGACGTCACGCGCCAGTGGCAGTCGCAATGCCAGGCCAATCCAATTCTGGGTGACATTCGGGACTTCGTCGAAATGCGCAACAACCGGGCCGAGTGGAGCTCTGATCTGTACAAGCGCGACGGCACCCGGCTCTTGTGTACGGTCAGCCCTATCCAGAATGGCGCAACCATCGTCCGGTTCACGATCGAACACGCGCGTGGAGAAACGCCGGATATGTTGCAGATCACCGCCTGAACCGGGTTGCAGAGGGTTCGGCCCCCGTTCATTGTGGCGCCATGAATTCGCCCGCTTCGATCACTCTGACATCACCGGAAGAAACCGCCGATCTGGCCAGCCGCCTGTCCGCCCATTTGGCGCCCGGCGACATTATTTTGCTGGACGGCCCAATCGGCAGTGGCAAAACCCATTTTGCACGCAATCTGATCCAATCGGCACTGCCTGTGCCCGAAGATGTGCCATCGCCCACATTCACGCTGGTTCAGGTTTACGATGGCAAAGCCGGCGAAATCTGGCACTCCGATCTGTACCGGCTTACCTCAGTGGATGAGATAGAGGAATTGGGCCTGACCGGGGCCTTTGATACGGCGATCTGCCTTGTGGAATGGCCTGACAGGCTGGGTCCGCTACAACCGGCCTCGGCCTTGTTGGTGCAGTTTCATGCCGACCCCGCTGCCGAAGAAACCCGACACCTGACCCTGACGTGGTCCGACCCCAAGTGGACCGAAAAACTGAAGAGGATCGCATGAGCAACCGCGCAGTTCTGGCCGAGGCGCTGATCGCACGGACCCCTTGGGCCAAAGCCTCTCGCGCGCCGCTGGCTGGAGACGCCTCGAACCGCCGGTATGAACGTCTGACCGACCCGGACACCGGGCAGACCGCCGTTTTGATGGACGCGCCCCCGGACAAGGGTGAAGACGTGGAACCGTTTGTCAGGGTGGCCGAATACTTGCGGTCCGTCGGTCTGAGCGCGCCCGAGATTCTTGCCGAGGACGCCGAGAGCGGGTTCCTCCTGCTGGAGGATTTCGGCGACGATCTGTTTGCCCGCCTGATCGAGAAGCAGCCGGATGTCGAGCGTGAATTGTACGAGGCCGCAACCGACGTGCTGATCCATCTGCACTCTGGACCCCTGCCCTCGTTGGACAGCTATGACCCGTCCCTCATGGCGGAATTGTCGTCCCTTGCCTTCACCAAATATGCCCAAGGGATACAAGGCGCCTATGACAAAGACGCCTATGATCGTTTTCAGCATCGGTTCGCCGACATATTGCTGCAGGAAACCTCGGGCACGCGGGTGGTGACCCTAAGGGACTACCATGCCGAGAACCTGATCTGGCTGCCTGAGCGCGACGGGGTCCGCCGGGTCGGTCTCCTGGATTTTCAAAGCGCAATGCTGTGCCATCCCGCCTATGACCTGATGTCGTTGCTGCAGGATGTCCGCCGCACTGTGCCCGCCGCAATCGAAATGAGCATGGTCAACCGCTACATCACGGCAACAGGTGTGGATGACCATGATTTCCGCACGGCGTACAGTGTCCTCGGCGCCCAACGCAACCTGCGGATACTGGGGGGATTTGCCCGCCTTGCCACCGACTATGGCAAACCGCATTACGTGGATCTTATCCCGGCGGCCTGGGCTCATCTGATGCGCGATCTCGAGCATCCGGCGCTGGTCTCGGTCGCGGATCTGGTTCGGCAGGCGCTGCCATCCCCAACGCCCGAAAACCTTGCAAGGCTGAGGGCCGGATGACCGATACACCCGAGGCCATCATGCTGTTTGCCGCCGGTTTCGGCACCCGCATGGGCGCGTTGACCCGCACCCGACCCAAGCCGCTGATCCCAGTGGCCGGACGGCCGCTGATCGACCATGCGCTGGACCTGACGGATGCGCTAAGGCCGCGCCGGGTGGTCGCGAACCTGCATTACCTGGCTGATCAGCTGACAGATCATTTGGCGCCACGTGGTGTCCTGCTTTCACACGAACAGCCGGACATCCTGGAAACCGGCGGCGGATTGCGCGCGGCCCTGCCGCTGCTGGGTCCGGGGCCGGTTTTCACGATGAACACCGATGCGATCTGGTCCGGGCCCAACCCTTTGGAGTTGCTGAAGGCGGCTTGGGATCCGGCGCGGATGGACGCTCTGTTGATCTGCGTGCCGATCGCACAGACGATCGGACATGCAGGCCTCGGAGATTTCAGGATCGACCCCCAAGGCCGGCTTGAACGCGGGCCGGGTCACGTCTATGGCGGCATTCAGATCCTGAAGACCGACGTTCTGGCGGACATTCCGGAAAAAGCGTTCTCGCTCAATATCTTGTGGGACCGGATGCACCGCGATGGCCGGCTGTACGGTCTGCAGTATCCCGGGCGCTGGTGCGATGTGGGCCGGCCCGAAGGCATCGCCCTGGCCGAGGAGATGCTGGCCGATGTTTGACTCCAGCGCCACCCCCCGGGTCTTTGCGGTGCCGCCCGGTGCGGATTTTCCGCAGGCACTGGTGCGTGGGCTGCGGGCGCGCTGCGACGGCCACCCGCCCGAGGCACTGGCCCGCGTGCAACTGGTGCTGAACACCCGCCGCATGGCCCGCCGTGTGCGCGAGCTGTTCGATCAGGGTCCGCCCTGCCTCTTGCCCCGCATTTCGCTGGTCACCGATCTGGGCGAAAGCGTCGATCTTGATCGTGTACCGCCCGCCGTACCGCCCTTGCGTCGCCGGCTGGAACTGACGCAGCTGGTGGCGCGACTGCTGGACCAGCAACCGGACCTGGCCGCGCGGTCGTCGCTGTTTGACCTTTCCGACAGCCTCGCTGCCCTGATCGAAGAGATGCAGGGCGAAGGCGTCCCGCCCGAGGCGATCCGGCAACTGGACGTGACTGACCTGTCGGGCCATTGGGCACGGACGCAGGCCTTCATCGGCATCGCCGACCAGTTCCTGAAGACCGAGGATGGCAGTCTGGACGTGCAGGCCCGCCAACGCCGCGTGGTCGAGAACCTGATCGCCCGCTGGCAGGACGCGCCGCCGCAACACCCCGTGATCCTGGCCGGGTCCACCGGCTCGCGCGGGACCACGCTGATGCTGATGCAGGCGGTGGCGCGGCTGCCGCAGGGGGCGCTGATCCTGCCGGGGTACGATTTCGACCAACCCGCTCATGTCTGGGAACGGTTGGATTCGGCAATGACCTCGGAGGATCACCCGCAATACCGGTTCCGCAAGCTGATGACCGAACTGGGGATAGGGCCGGATCAGATCGCATCCTGGACCCCGGACCAGCCCCCCTCGCCCGCGCGCAACCGTTTGGTTTCATTGGCATTGCGCCCTGCCCCGATCACCGATGCCTGGATGAGCGAAGGCCCGCAGCTGCGCGATCTGGATGCCGCGACTCGCAACATCACCTTGGTCGAGGCGCAATCGCCGCGGGCCGAGGCGCTGGCCATCGCCCTGCGCCTGCGGCAGGCGGCCGAGACCGGCCAGACCGCCGCCCTGATCACCCCCGACCGGATGCTGACCCGCCAGGTCAGCGCCGCGCTGGACCGCTGGAACATCCTGCCCGACGACAGCGCCGGCCTGCCGCTGCAACTGTCTCCGCCGGGCCGGTTCCTGCGTCATGTGGCCGGGCTGTTCGCGCGCCGTCTGGATGCCGAGGCGCTGCTGACCCTGCTGAAACACCCTTTGTGCCACAGCGCCGGCGACCGCGGCGCGCATCTGTTGCACAGCCGCGATCTGGAACTGCACCTGCGTCGCAATGGCCCGCCCTTCCCCGACAGCGCCAGCCTGACAGGTTTTGCCGTCGAAAAAGACGTGCCGGATGCGTGGGCTCTGTGGCTGATCCGCAATTTCTGCAACCAGCAGATCAGCGGCACCCTGCCCCTGACCGACTGGGTGCAGCGCCTGCGCGATCTGGCCGAGGCGATTGCTAGCGCCGGAACTGACGGCGCGGGCGAGTTGTGGGACAAGAACGCAGGCCAAGCAGCGCTGGCGGTGATCTCGGGCCTTGCGGACGAGGCCGAGCACGGCGGCGAGATGACGGCGCTGGATTTCGCCGATCTGCTGGGTGCGCTGCTGGCCGGACAAGAGGTCCGCGACCGCGACGCCCCCCACCCGCGGATCATGATCTGGGGCACGCTCGAAGCGCGCGTTCAGGGTGCCGACCTGCTGATCCTGGGCGGGTTGAACGAAGGCAGCTGGCCCGAGGCCCCCGCGCCAGACCCCTGGCTGAACCGCCAGATGCGCGACCGTGCCGGCCTGTTGCTGCCGGAACGGCGCATCGGCCTGTCGGCGCATGATTTCCAGCAGGCCATCGGCGCGCCCGAGGTCTGGCTGACCCGCGCGGTCCGCTCGGATGATGCCGAAACCGTTCCATCACGCTGGCTGAACCGTTTGACCAACCTGTTGCAGGGCCTGCCGGATCAGGGCGGCCGCGCGGCTCTGGAACAGATGCGCGACCGGGGCAAGACATGGCTGCGCTGGTCCGAGATGCTGGAACAGGCGCCCCGGATCGCCGCCGCACCGCGTCCTTCACCGCGCCCGCCGGTGGTCGCGCGCCCGCGCCGCCTTTCGGTGACCGAGATCAAGCGGCTGATCCGCGACCCTTATGCGATCTATGCCAAGCACGTCCTGCGCCTGAAACCGCTGGACCCACTGGTACAGGCGCCCGACGCCCTGCTGCGCGGCATCGTGATCCACGAGATCCTGGAACATTTCGTCAAGGACAGCGTGCTGGACGGTGCGCTGCTGACCCGCGACAACTTCCTGAAACGGGCCGAGGCGCTGCTGGATCAGCATGTCGCCTGGCCCACCGCCCGGAAACTGTGGCTGGCGCGGCTCGAGCGGATCGCCGACGACTTTCTGCGCGCCGAGATCAGCCGCCGCAGCGACGGCGGTCCGATCGCCTTCGAGGCCAAGATGCGCTTGACGCTGGAACCGCTTGGGTTCACCCTGAATGGCCGCGCCGACCGGATCGACCGCAACAGCCGCGGCGCGCTGACCATCATCGACTACAAGACCGGCACGCCACCCTCGGAGTCGCAGCAGGCCAAGTTCGACAAGCAATTGCTGATAGAGGCCGCGATGGCCGAGCAGGGCGGGATCGAAGGATTTGACCCGATGGCCGTGGCCAACGCCGTGTTCATCGGTATGGGCGGCACCTACAAAGAGGTCCCGGCACCCTTGGACAAAGAGCCGCCCGACAGGGTTCTGGCCGAGCTGAAGGAGCTGATTTCCACTTATTTAGAGCCTGATCAGGGGTTTTCGTCGCGCCGGATGATGCACAAGGACAGCGACGTGGGCGACTATGACCACCTGGCGCGGTTCGGCGAATGGGACCGCACCGCCGAAACCAAGCCCGAGGATCTGACATGACCCCGCGCGACGAAGCGACCGAACGGCAGGTTCAGGCGGCGCGGCCCGATGCGTCGACCTGGCTGGCGGCCAATGCGGGCTCGGGCAAGACGCGGGTTCTGACCGACCGCGTGGCGCGGCTGCTGCTGGACGGTGTTCAGCCGCAGCACATCCTGTGCCTGACCTACACCAAGGCCGCCGCCAGCGAGATGCAGAACCGCCTGTTCAAGCGGCTGGGCGAGTGGGCGATGCTGGACGACGCGGCGTTGCTGCGGCAACTGACCGAACTGGGCGTCGAGGGGGTGATCGACCCCGACCGCCTGGCCCGGGCCCGCACCCTGTTCGCGCGCGCCATCGAAACGCCGGGCGGGTTGAAGATCCAGACGATCCACTCGTTCTGCGCCTCGCTGCTGCGGCGGTTCCCGCTCGAGGCCGGGGTCAGCCCGCAGTTTTCCGAGATGGAAGACCGCGCCGCGGCCCTGCTGCGCGAGGAAATCGTCGAGGATTTCGCCGAAGGCCCCCAGGCCAGCCTGATCGAGGACGTGGCCCGCCACATCACCGATACCGGCTTTGACAAGCTGACCGCCGCAATCGCCCAAAAGCGCACCCTGTTCACGCCCGCGCTGCAATGGCCCGACTTGCTGGCCCGTTTTGGCCTGCCCGAGGGGTTCGACGAGGACGCGCTGCTGGCGCAGGTGTTTCTGGGCGGCGAGGTCGAGCTGATCCGGTCGATACTTCCGGCGCTGGCGGGCGGCGGCAAGACCGACGCCAAGGCGGCCGAGAAACTGTCGGGCTTCACCGAACCCGCCTTGGGTCAGTTGCCGGAGCTGGAAGACGTGTTCCTGACCGGAAAATCCGCCAAAGAGCCCTTTACCGCCAAGATCGGCAGTTTTCCTACCAAGGCGCTGCGCGAGGGGGTCTTGGCGGGGCAGATGGATCCGCTCGAGGCGCTGATGCGGCGGGTCGAGGCCGCGCGGGAAGGACGCCTGGCGCTGGCGGCAGCCCGAAAATCCATGGTGCTGCACCGCTTCGCGGCGGCATTCCTGCCGGAATATGAGCGCCTCAAGCAACTGCGCGGCTGGCTGGACTTCGACGACCTGATCCTGCGCGCGCGCCTGTTGCTGAACGATCCGGCGGTGGCCGCTTGGGTTCTGTACCGGCTGGATGGCGGCATCGACCACATCCTGGTGGACGAGGCGCAGGACACCAGCCCCGATCAATGGGATGTAGTCGAGAAACTGGCGCAGGAATTCACCAGCGGCGAGGGCGCACGGTCCGAGGTCGAGCGGACGATCTTCGTGGTCGGCGACAAGAAACAGTCGATCTATTCCTTCCAGGGGGCCGACCCGCAGGCCTTTGACCGGATGCAGGCCGAGTTCGGGCGGAAACTGCAGGAATCAGGCTCTAAACTGTGGGATTGGACGCTGGAATATTCGTTCCGTTCCTCCAGCGTCATCCTGTCGCTGGTCGATATCCTGTTCGAAAACCGCGCCGAGGCAGGGTTTCAGAAAGAGTCGCAGCACCGCGCCTTCAAGGCCGATCTGCCGGGCCGGGTCGATCTGTGGCCCGTGGTGGAAAAGGTCGAGGACGCGGACGAGGGCGACTGGACCGATCCGGTCGATCGGCCCGCGGCGCAGCATCACACGGTGATTCTGGCCAACCAGATCGCCGCGCGCATCAAGGCCATGATCGACGCCGGCGAAACCATCCCCGAAGACGGCCCCACGCGCGGCACATTCGTGCGCCGCAAGGTGCGGCCGGGGGATTTCCTGATCCTGGTGCAGCGCCGCTCGGACCTGTTCGCCGAGATTATCCGCGCCTGCAAGGCCCAGGGTCTGCCGATCGCGGGGGCCGACCGGCTGAAGGTGGGCGCGGAACTGGCGGTCAAGGATCTGGCCGCGCTGCTGAGCTTTCTGGCCACGCCCGAGGATGACCTGTCGCTGGCCACGGTGCTGAAATCGCCGCTGTTCGGCTGGTCCGAGCAGATGCTGTTCGACCTCGCTCATCGCCGGCCGGAAAAGTATCTGTGGGCGGCGCTGCGCCATCGGGCCGGAGATTTTCCCGAAACGCTGGCTGTGTTGAACGATCTGCGCGGGCAGGTGGACTTTCTGCGCCCCTATGACCTGATCGAACGGGTGCTGACCCGCCATGACGGCCGTCGCAAATTGTTGGGCCGTCTGGGCGCCGAGGCCGAGGACGGCATCAACGCGTTGCTGTCACAGGCGCTGGCCTATGAGCGGTCGGACATTCCCAGCCTAACTGGCTTCCTGGTCTGGATGCAGACCGACGACCTTGAGATCAAGCGCCAGATGACCGGCGTGGGTAACATGATCCGGGTGATGACGGTGCATGGCTCGAAAGGGCTGGAGGCGCCGATCGTGATCCTGCCGGACACCGGCAAGCGGCAGCCGCCCCGCGATGCCGAGATCATGGTCGCCGACGGCACACCTCTGTGGAAGGTGCCCGCCGACCTGTCGCCCAGCCTTGTCACCCGTGCCCGCGAAGACGCGCGCCAACGCGAGGAGAACGAGCGGCTGCGTTTGCTGTACGTCGCGCTGACCCGGGCCGAGAAATGGCTGATCGTGGCGGCGGCCGGCGATCTGGGCCGGGACGGGTCCAGCTGGTACCAACTGGTCGAAGAGGCGATGGGCCGGGCAGGGGCAACGGAGATCCCCGACACCGGCATCCGCCGTCTGGCGCATGGCGATTGGGAGGGTCTGCCACTGGACCATCGCCCGACGCCGGAACCGATGCAGGATACCCTACCGGATCTGTTCCACCGGCCCGCGCCCGAGCCGACGCCCGACCCCGAGACGCTCAGCCCGTCCGATCTGGGCGGGGCCAAGGCTCTGCCGGGCGAAATCGGGCTTGAGGAAGAGGCCGCCAAACTGCGCGGCACCCGCCTGCACCTGCTGCTCGAACATCTGGCCCAGGCGCCGCGCGACCGGTGGGATCAGCTCTGCGCCCGGCTTCTGCCCGATATGCAGGACGGTGACCGCCGCGACCTTCTGGCAGAAGCGGCGGGCGTGCTGACCGCACCGGACCTGACCCCCGTCTTTGCCCCGGACGCGCTGGCCGAGGTGCCGGTCTCGGCCACTCTGGACGGTCGCCGGATCCACGGGGTGATCGACCGGTTGATCGTGACGGATGACGTGGTGCAAGTCATTGATTTCAAATCAAACGCCACGGTTCCCGATCGGGCCGAGACCTGCCCCGAGGGCCTGTTGCGCCAGATGGGCGCCTATTCCGCCGCGCTGTCGCAGATCTATCCCGGCCGCGAGATCCGCACCGCGATTCTGTGGACCCGGACGGCGCGCCTGATGTGGCTGCCACACGATCTTGTGACAGATGCGCTGGTGCGGGCCCAGATATCTTGACCTCCCCAATGGGCGCACCTACGTTCGACTCCCAACCGCATATCATTCAGGAGACAGAATATGTCGACCGTAGCCGTAACCGACGAAACCTTTGACGCCGAAGTCAAGAACTCGGACGTCCCCGTCGTGGTGGATTTCTGGGCCGAGTGGTGCGGACCCTGCAAGCAGATCGGCCCCGCTCTGGAAGAGCTGGCGGCCGAATATGGCGGCAAGGTCAAGATCGCCAAGGTCGACGTGGACAGCAACCCCAACTCGGCCGCAGCCATGGGCGTACGCGGAATTCCCGCGCTGTTCATCTTCAAGGACGGTCAGGTGGTTTCGAACCGCGCAGGCGCTGCCCCGAAGGCCGCCCTGCAAAGCTGGATCGACGAATCCATCTGATACCGAACTGAACTCAAAAAAGGCGCTCCTCATGGGGCGCCTTTTTTTGTGCATGGTCTGCGCAAAAAGAAAAAGCCGCCCGGAAATCCAAGCGGCCATTCGTCTTTAGTCGAATTCGGTCTGAATTCAGATCTTTGCGATATCTTCGCGGACCAGACCGATATCTTCCAGCTGGGCATCGCTCAGTTGCGACAGCAGCTTGCGGGTCTTGCGGGCGGTGTTCCATTCGGCGACAGCTTCGAAAGCGTGCGAGATGCCGTCCACTACACGCAGGATGGTAGCTGCTCCGAGCGGCGCATGGATGTTTGCGGTGGTTGCCATTTGCGCATTCCTTTTTTGAAACAGCCGACCCTGTGTCGGTTGTAAGCCTCATCTAGTCTTGCGACAGGCGACTCACAATTGCTGGTCCGACAACCCCGTGATGCACGGATTGCATATCTTTTAGGCAGTTTGAGAACGGGTTGCGCGGATCGCGCCCCCGGCCCATATAGGGCATCAACGGATACGGAGGCTTGAATGGCTGAGAACGACTTTCCCGGTTGGCACGGCACCACGATCATCGGCGTCAAGAAAGGCGGCCAGATCGTCATCGCGGGTGACGGGCAGGTCAGCCTGGGCCAGACCGTGATCAAGGGCACCGCCCGCAAGGTGCGGCGCCTGTCGCCCGGCGGGTTCGAGATCGTCGCCGGGTTCGCCGGATCGACCGCCGACGCCTTCACACTGCTGGAACGGCTGGAAGCCAAGCTGGAGGCCACGCCGGGGCAGCTGGCCCGCGCCTCGGTCGAGCTGGCCAAGGACTGGCGCACCGACAAATATCTGCAAAAGCTCGAAGCGATGCTGATCGTCACCGACGGCCGAGATCTATTCGTGATCACCGGGGCCGGGGATGTGCTCGAGCCGGAACATGACGTGGCGGCGATCGGGTCGGGTGGCAACTTTGCCCTAGCAGCTGCGCGCGCGATGATGGACAGCGACAAGTCGGCCGAGGAGGTTGCCCGCGAGGCCATGGCAATTGCCGCCGACATCTGCGTCTACACCAACGGCAACCTGACGGTTGAGAGCATTTCGGGCTAGGGGTCAGGCCAGCAGGGCCGAAATCTCCTTGCCCTTCCACCGGCGGTGCATCCCGATCAGCCCCAGAATGGCCGAGGCGATCACGATGTAATAGGGCAGGCGGATATCGATGCTCATCAACCCGCCGCCGATCAGCGACATGATTCCACCGGCCAGGCAGAACACGGCCGTGGTTACGCCCATGACCCAGCCCTGATCCGCCTCGCTGACCGACGAGGAGAACAGGCCCAGAAGGGTCGGGT
Organism: Ruegeria sp. BC2; assembly: GCF_056539245.1. Lineage (NCBI taxonomy): Bacteria > Pseudomonadati > Pseudomonadota > Alphaproteobacteria > Rhodobacterales > Roseobacteraceae > Ruegeria > Ruegeria sp. BC2. The sequence continues at coordinate 531,730 of NZ_JBQFUQ010000002.1, read as the reverse complement.
AGGCCACGCCGAACAGGAAATAGAACAGGAACACCGGCACGTAGCTGAGCACGCCGCTGGGGCTGAAGGCAAAGGCAAAGCCGCAGATCACCATGACGATCAGCGAAACATATATGATGTTGTGCTTGCTGAACCGTTCCTGCGCTGGTTTTACGAGAAACGTACTGGAGAAGGCCAGCGCCACACCAATGACGACCATGGCCATGCTGCCGCCGATCACGCCGTAACCAAAAGCGCTGGTCAGGAAATTGTCCACAAACACGTAGAAGGTGACGTTCGCGATCATGAAGAACGCGTAGACGGGCAGGATCTTCAGAACCATGGGGTGGCCACGTACGGCGACCAGGCTGTCGGTCACATCGCGGGGGCGAAAGACGAAGGGTTCGCGTTCGGTTCGGGTATCCTTGAAAAAGAACAGCACCAGCAGGATCGCGATAAGCACCAGGACAAACGCGCCGTAGAATGGGGTCTTGAGCGTGGCAACGCTGCCCAAAAGCGCCGCATCCGACAGGACCGCTCCGATGATCGGGCCGCCGACCAGGCCAAAGCTGACCCCTGTCACGATATAACCCATGTTCCGGTCACGATCGGCCGCATCCGTGCTGCCGTCGATCATGGCAGCCTGCGCGATGGGTTGGTTTCCGGCCGTGAACCCGGTGATCGACCGGCCCACGATCAACAGGATCAGGCTATTGAGATACAGCGCCGCAATCGTGATCGCATAGCCTGCCAGCGCGCCACCCAGGCAGACCAGAAGTGCATTCTTGCGCCCGATGGAATCCGAGACCTTCGAGACATAGACGACGCCCAGAAACCAGGACAGGAAGAAACACCCGATCACCAGACCGTAGTAGAAGTGACGGCTGCCCATTGACGTGCTTTCCGGCAGAAAGCCTGACTTCGTCTCCATGATCAGCGAGTTGATGATCGGAAAGACCAGCCCTTGACCGATCAGGTCCACGAACACCACGAACAGCAGGGTAATCTTGGCAATCTTGGACATTTCACTCTCCGGGTCCCGCGCACATTCCGCCAACCCTATCAGAGGACACCGAAATCTCCCAACACGGAGGTCAGGAAAGAATTGCATTGGCGCCGGGTCATTGTTAACCAACGCGGCCAAATGTGCGGTCTCGGTTGTTTTTGCCGACCCCGTGCTTACCTAAGCCGCAGCTGACTGCCGACCATCGAAAGGACTGCCCTGTGACCGACCTGACCCCGCGCGAGATCGTCTCGGAACTGGATCGTTTCATCATCGGGCAGAAGGATGCCAAGCGCGCTGTCGCCGTGGCCCTGCGCAACCGCTGGCGGCGCAAGCAGTTGCCGGATGACATCCGCGACGAGGTCTATCCCAAGAATATCCTGATGATCGGGCCCACCGGCGTGGGCAAAACCGAGATCAGCCGCCGCTTGGCCAAGCTGGCCCGCGCGCCTTTCATCAAGGTCGAAGCGACCAAATTCACCGAAGTCGGCTATGTCGGCCGCGATGTTGAACAGATCATCCGCGATCTGGCCGATGCCGCTATCATCCAGACCCGTGAATACATGCGCGAAGAGGTCAAGGCCAAGGCGCATCAGGCTGCCGAGGACCGCGTGATCGAGGCCATCGCCGGCTCGGACGCCCGCGAGAGCACCCGCGAGATGTTCCGCAAGAAGCTGAAATCCGGCGAGCTGGACGACACGGTGATCGAGCTTGAATTGGCCGACACGTCCAACCCGATGCCGATGTTCGACATTCCCGGCCAGCCGGGCGGTCAGATGGGCATGATGAACCTAGGCGACATTTTCGGCAAAGCTTTCGGCGGGCGCACCGTCAAGCGTCGCATGACCGTTGCCGAAAGCTATGACATCCTGATCGGGGAAGAGGCCGACAAGTTGCTGGATGACGAGGCCGTCACCCGCGCGGCGCTGGAATCGGTCGAGCAGAATGGCATCGTATTTCTGGACGAGATCGACAAGGTCTGCGCCCGGGCAGAAACCCGCGGCGGGGATGTCAGCCGCGAAGGGGTGCAGCGCGACCTGCTGCCGCTGATCGAAGGCACGACCGTGTCCACCAAGCATGGCCCGGTCAAGACCGACCACATTCTGTTCATCGCCAGCGGCGCGTTCCATATCGCCAAGCCTTCGGACCTGTTGCCGGAACTGCAGGGGCGTCTGCCGATCCGGGTCGAGCTGCGTGCGCTGACCGAAGAGGATTTCGTGCGCATCCTGACCGAGACGGACAACGCGCTGACCCGCCAGTATACGGCTTTGATGGGCACCGAAAACGTTACCGTCAGCTTTACCGAGGACGGGATCGCCGCGCTAGCCCGGATCGCCGCCGAAGTGAACCAGAGCGTCGAGAATATCGGCGCCCGGCGCCTGTACACCGTGATGGAGCGCGTTTTCGAAGATCTGTCCTTTGTCGCGCCGGACCGTGCCGGCGCGGAAATCGTGGTCAACGCGCCCTTTGTGGATGAAAACCTTGGTGAGCTGACCAAATCCACGGACCTGAGCCGTTACGTTCTGTAACATGATCAGCCGGTTTTCGCCGGTTGATCCTGCGCAATTATCTGGACGCGTCGGCAGGTTACGCTATGCGTAGCACGTAACTGTTGGTCTGGGATCGATCCGTGCTGCGCTATCTGATCATTTTCGTCACGGTTTCCGTTTTGGGAGGCTGCGTTGATCGATCCATCTCGGTCACCTTGCCCGAAGCGTTGGACGTCGGAACGGCGCAGACCGTGTTCGCGGCCACCACCCGCGCACGCGAGGCCGATGGCTCATACGGGTATCGTCGCGCTGACCGCCTGCAATTCCTCGAAACCACCGTCTCGATCCCGCCGAACCACCGCCCCGGGACGCTTGAGTTTTCCTATTCGGACCCTAACCCGAGCCGGCAGTTCGTTTTGGCCGGTGTGCGCGAATTTCCGTCCGAGCAGGATCTGAAAGCACGGCTGAACGGCGCCAAGGAAGTCACGATATTTGTTCATGGCTACAACGCCACCCAGACCGAAACCGTTTTTCGCGCGGCTCAGTTGGCTCACGACATCGGCCTGCCCGGCAAGACGTTGGTCTATTCCTGGCCCAGCCGAGGGGCCGGGTCGGGCTATGCCTATGATCTGGACAGTATGCTGTTTGCCCGCGACGGGCTGCAACAAACCATATCTACGCTGAAATCCCTGGGCGTCCCGCGCGTGCTGATCGTTGCGCACTCGATGGGAGGCGCGCTGACCATGGAGATGATGCGCCAGGCTGAGCTGCGCGAGCCAGGCTGGTCGCGGCGCAATCTGGAAGGTGTATTGCTGATCTCGCCCGATCTCGACGTTGACGTGTTCCGGTCGCAGATGGCGGTGATCAAATCTCCGCCCGAGCCATTCGTGATCATGGTCTCGCGCAAAGACAAGATCTTGAACGTGTCCGGACGCCTGCGCGGAACCGCCAAGGGCGAGCGGCTGGGCAACATCAGCTCGACCGAGAAGCTGGCGCAGTACCCGGTCAGCATCATCGACACCACGGCCTTCAACAAAGATGCGGAATCCTCGCATTTTGTGGCCGCCACATCTCCGGCACTTCTGTCGATTCTCAACGCGGCGGGCCGGGTCAGCAGGACGTTTGGCCGGGATCAAGGCGGCATTGATCTTCTGGTGCCGCCGGCCGTGCGAAACGATGCCGGCGCGACCGAGGTTGTTCTGACCGAAACCGGGCAGGTGCGGGTCAGCACTCCGTGATAGGGCGAGGGGTCCGCCTATTCCTTGCGGACAATGCTCCGTGGTTGGGCGCGGGGGTCTTGCTGACCTTCATGTCCAGTTTCGGGCAGACCTTTTTCATTTCGATCTTCGCCGGGCAGATCCGGGCCGAGTTCGGCCTCAGCCACGGCGCATGGGGCGGTCTTTATTCCTTGGGCACGACTGTTTCCGCGATCGTCATGATCTGGGCCGGAGGGCTGACCGATATTTATCGTGTCCGCGTGCTGGGCCCGGCTGTCCTGCTTGGGCTTGCGTGTGCCGCGCTGGCGATGGCGGTCAATCATTGGGTGATCCTGTTGCCCGTGGTCATCTTTCTGCTGCGTCTGTTCGGCCAGGGCATGTGCAGCCATATTGCCATGGTTGCGATGGCCCGGTGGTTCACGGCCACGCGGGGCAGGGCACTCTCCATCGCAACGCTGGGATTTGCCGTCGGTGAGGCCCTGCTGCCCGTGCTGTTCGTCGCCGCCATGGCCTTTGTCGACTGGCATTTTCTTTGGGCGCTGTCCGCCGCCATCGCGTTGTTGGGAATACCCTCGTTGATGCGGATGCTGCGTCAGGAACGGACGCCGCAAAGCCTGGCTCGGGAAACCAGCGCGACCGGGATGCTTGGGCGGCACTGGACACGGCGCGAAACGCTATTGAACCCGCTTTTCTGGTTCATGATGCCGGCGCTCATGGGTCCTTCGGCATTTATCACTGCGTTCTTCTTTCACCAGGTCCATCTGGCGCAGACCAAGGGCTGGGCCCATATCCAACTGGTTGCGTTGTTTCCGATCTATACCGGGGTGTCGATCTTGGCGATGTTCGCCTCGGGCTGGGCGCTGGACAGATGGGGCACGGCGCGGATGATGCCCTTCTATCAACTTCCGATGGCCGCCGGGTTTGCACTGTTTGCGTTCGTCCAGACAATACCCGGCGCCGTAATCGGTTTGTCCTGTCTTGCCATTTCGGTCGGCGCCAACAGCACGCTCCCCGCCGCGTTCTGGGCCGAGTTCTACGGCACCCGTCACATCGGCGCGATCAAGGCGATGGCTGCCGCCGTCATGGTGCTGGGGTCTGCTGTCGGGCCCGGCCTGACTGGCGGGCTGATCGATCTGGGCGTGCCGCTCAGCACGCAGTTCCTGTGGATCGCCTGGTTCTTCGTGGCAACGTGCGGCATAGTCTGGATCGGTATTCACAGGGCCCGGCGGCTGCTTTAGCGGATCCGCCTAAGATACACATAGTAAGCCCCATCACCGCCATGGCTGATATGGGCCGGACTGACCTGAAGAACCGCTTGGGCCAAGGGCGGCAAATTCAACCACTGAGGCACCTGGTTGCGCAGCACGCCGCGGGGCGTCGGGATTGGGCCGGGTTCGTCTCTGTCCTTGCCTTTGCCGGTGACCACCAGAACCAGTCGTTTTCCCGATGCCTGCGCCGACAGGATGAACCGGATCAAAGCAGGATGGGCCGTGTCGACCCGCATTCCGTGCAGATCCAGCTTACCTTCGGGCTTCAGCTTGCCGCGTTTCATCCGCGCAAAGGCCTTGCTGTCCATCTGTACGGGAGCGGCACGCAGGCTATCGCCGATTGCGGGCTTCAAGCTGTGGCCGCGCCCATTTGTCGGTGCATTCTGACCCAGTTCAAAGGCGTCTATCCGCGCTTTTGGGGTTTTTCGCGGCTTGGGTTTCGGCAATGTCGATGGGTGAACGGATTGGGGAATCTCCGGGTGCAGCCGCTCGGTCTGCCGGGTCACCTTGTGCCACAATTCAATCTCGTCTTCGGTCAGCTTGCGGCGGGTCATCAGAACTCATCCGGCAGCATGGCATAGGCGCGTTGGATCGGCAGCAGAACGATCATGCGGCCGGGATCCTTGAGCTGGCCCGCTGCCTGTCCTGCGGCGTCCCCGGTTCCGAAAAAGATGTCGGCCCGTTGTGCGCCCTTGATTGCCGAGCCGGTGTCCTGGGCGATCATCAAGCGCCGCAGCGGAGTCTTGCCGTCTTTTTCAACCCAGACCGGCGCACCCAACGGGGTATAGGCCGGGTCCACGGCGATGCTGCGCATTGCGGTGATCGACCGGTTCATTGCGCCCAAAGGCCCGCGGTCTGCAGCCACCCGCGAAACCTCGCGGAAAAAGACGTAGGACGGGTTGTGCATCAACAGCTCGGTCCCAATCTCGGGGTTCTTGCGCACCCAGGACTGGATCATCCGGGCGCTCACATCATGCGCACCCAGAATACCGCGCCGGACCAGCTCAACCCCAACCGACCGATAGGGGTGGCCGTTGGCCCCGCCATATCCGACACGCACCGAACTGCCATCCGGCAAACGGATGCGCCCCGAGCCTTGAATCTGCAGAAAAAACAACTCGACCGGGTCATCGACCCAGGCGATTTCCAAGCCGCGGCCCTTCATCACGTCACTGGTCAGCAACTCGCGCCGACTGAGCCATTGCCCAGCCGCCCGCGCCTCGGGCGGCATCTTGTAGACCGGGTATCTGTAGGTTTCAGTCCGCGTCCGCGAGCCGTTCAATTCCGGTTCAAAATATCCGGTGAACAGCGGGGCCTTTTCATCCTCGATCAGGATGGGCCGGAAGAACAGTTCGAAAAAGGCGCGCGCGGCATCGGGCTCGTATGTCCGTGCGGCTGCACACAACGAACGCCAGTCCGGATCGTCCAGATCCCCGCAAGTGTCCAGAAAAACGGACAAAGCCGCGCCGTGGTCATCCTCGGCCCAGCCATCAAGGTCAGCAAATGACAGGATGGATCGCGTCGCCTCAGCTCCGGCGGCATTGGCGGCGGTCAGAACCGCCACCAGCATCAGCGACCGGAGCGTTCCGATCATGCGTCCGTGGCGACAAGCAGCCAGTTCGGATCATCCGCGCCCATGACGCGAGCAAAAGTCCAGCTGTCCTTTTGGCGCTTGATCGTGTTGGGGCTGCCTTCGATGATGTCACCGCCCCGGTCACGCACGACCGACGTCAGCTCGCCGACGAACCGCACAGTGATCTCGGCGCGGTTTGAATCCTTGTCGAATTGTGCATCCACCAGGCCCATCTCACGCACACCGATGAACTCGGCCTCGATCGTCAGGCCCTTGTCCTCGCGATCGGCGACAACCGACACGAAGGTTTCGAAAACTTCCTCGGACAGGAAGGGCTGGATTTCATCCAGATTGCCCCGCTCGAACCCCATGACGATCAGCTCATAGGCGCCACGGGCGCCCTGCAGAAACTCGCTGACCGAAAAGCTGGGCTCGACTCGCTTCATTGCGGCCAGCGTCTGCGCCAATTCGCTGTCTTCGGGCACATGGTCGGTAATGTCACGATCCGGACCGCCGTCGATCACTTCGAAATCACGACGCGACTTCCCGGTGTCGGGTTGCTGCGGCACCGGTGGTTTTTCAAAGCCTTCGCGCGTGCCCAGCACGCTTCTGAGACGCAGGATCAGGAAGATGGCTATGCCAGCCAGCACCAGAAGCTGGATCAGGGGTGAATTCATTTCGTCCTCTTTTCAGCACCGAGACTTTGTACACGCGGCCTCGTGCCACTATGTAGGTGACAGTTGGTGGCAAGTCCACAGCCCGGCCTATGGGAAAGGATAGCGCATATGTATCTGTTCTTGGCATTTTTATTGGTGCCGATCATCGAAATCGCCCTTTTTATCCAGGTCGGCGGTCTGATCGGCCTGTGGCCGACGCTGGCAATCGTGGTTTTGACCGCCGTTCTGGGTACCGCGATGGTGCGGACACAAGGTCGCATGGCGATGGGTCAGCTGCAGCGCGCCTTTTCCGAACTGGACGACCCGACCGAACCGCTAGCCAATGGTGCAATGATCCTGCTGTCAGGCGTTCTGCTGATGACGCCCGGGTTCTTCACCGACGCAATCGGCTTTGCGCTGCTGGTTCCCGGGGTGCGGGCCGCGGTTTTTCGGTATCTCAAATCACGGGTCACGATTACCCAGTTCCAGATGGGCCCCGGCCCGCAATACGGGGCGGCGCGTGATCCGTTCGGTGGGGATGACATCATAGACGGAGAGTATTCGGAAGTGCGCACAAAACCCGCACAACCGTCGAAATGGGTGGAAGGGCCGCACCAGCATTGAGGTGCCCGGCCCAACTTGATAAGCAGTGGCGAATTTAAATTTTGGAGCGGATCCATGACCGAAGAAACCGCCGCCGGCACAACCGAGCCCCAGGCAGCCCCCCAAATCCAGATGCGCATTCTGGGACAGTTCATCCGGGACATGTCCTTTGAAAACGTGATGGCGCAAAAAGGCGTCTCGGGCGACGTGCAGCCCGAGATCTCGGTCCAGGTGAACCTGGATGCGAAAAAGCGCTCGGCCGATCACCAGTACGAGGTGTCGATCAAGCTGAACCTCAAGTCCAAGGCCAAGGGTCTGGAGGACATCCTGTTCCTGTGCGAGATCGATTATTGCGGCCTGTTCCACGTGGAAGGCGTGCCAAATGATCAGTTGCACCCGTTCCTGATGATTGAATGCCCGCGGATGCTGTTCCCTTACCTGCGCCGCATCGTCAGCGACATCACCCGCGACGGTGGCTACCCGCCGGTCAACCTGGACAACATCGATTTCGTCGGTCTGTACCGCAACGAGTTGATGCGCCGTCAGGCCGAGGCGTCCGACAAGACCGAGGCGTGATCAGGCAACCCGCATCTGACCCAGATCAGGTGCGGGACCACAGGGCGTTTTCGCCCAGCTTTTCGACAAATGCATCATGCGCAGCGCGCTCATCCTCGGTAATCCGGGGCTGCAGTGGGTTGGGCCGTGGACCGGGGCGCCAAATGTCGCCACCGGTTGAGCTTTCGGCAGACGCCGAAGACAGGCCAAAATCTGGTTGGCGTCCGCCGATCAGCTCCAGATAGACTTCTGCCAGGATTTCCGAGTCGAGCAACGCACCGTGCAGAACCCGGTTCGAATTGTCGATGTTGAACCGCCGGCACAGCGCATCCAGCGAGGCGGGCGAGCCGGGAAACCGCTTGCGCGCGATCGCCAGCGTGTCCAGCGCCTGCTCCATCGGAATCGGGGGCAGGCCCATCCATCCCAACTCGGCATTGAGGAACTTCATGTCGAATGAAGCGTTGTGGATCACCAGCCGTGCATCCCCCACGAAATCGCGGAAGGCCTGCCCGACCTTCGCAAAGACAGGTTTGTCCTTCAGGGTGATCTGGCCCGGTTCGGCAGGTTGCGGCGGCTCCAGCAGGTCAGGGCCGATGCCGTGCACGCCGAAAGCCTCGGCCGGCATCGAACGTTCGGGGTTGATATAAACGTGATAGGTCTCGCCCGTGGCGACATGGTTCCACAGCTCGATGGCGCCGATCTCGACGATCCGGTCGCCGCTTTCGGGGTCGAACCCGGTGGTTTCCGTATCCAGTACGATTTCACGCATCTGCCAATCCTGCCCTGATCTGCCTGACCACATCCTGCACCTGTGCGCGGGCATGGTCCAGAGTGTCGGTGACGATCACGAAATCCGACCGCGCGCATTTTTCGTCATTCGGCATCTGCTTGGCGCGGATCTGCTCGAACTGCGCCTCGGTCATCGTGCCCCGCGCCATGACGCGGCTTTTCTGCTCGTCCGGGGGGATCGAAACGCAGGCCACCGCATCCATCTGCGCGTCGCCGCCGGTTTCGAAAAGCAATGGGATGTCAAAGACAAGGATGTCCGACTTGGCCGCCTGTCGAAACGCCTCGCGATCCTGGGCCACCAGCGGGTGGACGATGGATTCGATCCGTTTCAAGGCGGTCGGATCGGCGCCGATGGTCCGTTTCAGCGCGTCACGGCTGACGGCCCCATCCTCGATCGCGTCGGGAAATGCCGCGCGGATCGGCGCGACCGCCGCGCCGCCCACCGCATACAGCCGATGCACCGCGGCGTCGGCATCCCACACGGCGCAACCTTCCTGCGCGAACAGGTCGGCGGTAGTGCTTTTGCCCATGCCGATCGACCCGGTCAGACCCAGCGCAAAGCTCATATCAGAACCGCTGCGCGGGTTTCTTCCGTAACCTCGGGGCGCAAGCCGAACCACCGCTCGAACCCGGGCACCGCCTGATGCAGCAACATGCCCAGCCCATCGACGACGGTACAGCCCGCAGCCTCGGCCTGTTCCAGAAGGCGGGTCTTCAACGGCGTGTAGACCAGATCAGTCACCACCGTTCCCGGCTGCAACCCGTCCAGCGGGACGCGCAGCTCGGGCTGACCCTGCATACCCAGCGACGTGGTGTTCACCACCAGTTCGGCGTTTTCGATCACGTTTCCGGCCTGGACCCAATCGACCACGGTGATGCGCTGGCCAAATTCCTCTTTAAGGTGATCGGCGCGCGACCGCGTGCGGTTGGTCAGCAGGATCTCGGGCACGCCGGCCTCGGCCAGCGCCTGCAGCACCGCCCGCGCGGCCCCGCCCGCGCCGAACACCACCGCCGGGCCATCCTGCGGCACCCAATCCGGCGCGCCCGCGCGCAGGTTCTGCATGAACCCGTACCCGTCGGTATTGTCTGCGTGAATCGAGCCATCGGACCGGAACACCAGCGTGTTCGCCGCCCCGACCACCGAGGCGCGGTCCGACACATGATCGGCCAGGCGCAACGCGGCCTCTTTGTGCGGAACAGTAACATTGGCCCCCACGAACCCGGCCTTGGGCAAGCAGCGCAGGACCGTTTCAAGATCGGCAGGCGCAACATCCATCGGCACATAATGGCCCGGCAAACCATAGGTCTTCAGCCAATAGCCATGCAGGGCAGGCGATCGGGAATGGGCAATCGGGTGTCCGATGACTCCGGCCAGTGGAATGCGTTTGTCGGTCATTGTTCGATCACCCCTCGGACCGCTAGAAAATTGAGCAGCTCCAGCAGGGGCATACCCAAGACGTTAAAATAGTCGCCGTCAATGCTGCTGAACAGGCGCACACCCTCTTCTTCCAGCTTGTAGGCCCCGACCGCATGGCGAATGCTGTCCCAGTTGCGCGCGACATAGCCCTTCAGATAGGCATCCGAACTGGCGCGCATCCGCAACCGCACCTGACCGACATGGCGCCAGACCGGTTCGCCGTTCTGATAGATCACCGCCGCCGACAGCAGCATGTGACGCTTGCCGCGCATCGCCTTCAACTGCGCCAGCGCCTCTTCGGGCGTTTCGGGTTTCGACAGAAGCCGTCCGTCGAAATCCAGAACCTGGTCACAACCCAGAACCATCGCTCCGGGCGTCTTGTCACTGATCTTGCGCGCCTTGAGCTCGGCCAGTGCATCGGCGATGTCGCGGGGCGGCGCGCCCTCGGCCAGAAGCGCGCGTTTGGCGGTATCCTCGTCCACGCGGGCGACCTGGACGGAAAACGGCACTCCGGCGTTCCGCAGCAACTGCGCGCGGATCTCGGACCCCGAGGCAAGAACGATGGGGACAGTCATGTGGAAAACCCCGTGGGTAAGTGGATCATTGGTCTTGAACGGTTTGTATGGTTTTCCGGTTGACACGCAAGCCCGCGATTTAGGCCTGAAACTTCCCTGAGTCGCTCAAAGACTGTCCGGTCGGGACAAGGATAACTCGGGATCTTGGGACTTCCTATTCATCAAAAGATGTCCCTTGAGTTATCCCCAAGACAGGTCCGCGATGTATAGTTTAAATGCTTGTTTTTATTATGTAAAAAATGAAATCACCAGAATCACCCAGTTTTGGAATTTATTCATCCACCTGGGGAAAACTGGCGGACAAAACAATAATCCACGGATTTTGCCCACCCTACAAAACCATCATCCTTTCTCTTTTCTATTTTTTTTATTAGGGAGGGTCCGACCAGTGCCGGGAAACCCGATGACCGATCTTCTCTTCACACTGTACCCTTGGGTGAAATCGCTGCACATCATGGCGGTGATCTCGTGGATGGCGGGGCTGTTCTATCTCCCGCGTCTGTTCGTCTATCACGTCGAAAAGGCACAAGCGGTGGACGGCGCTCCCGAGATCTTCTTTGAAATGGAAGAAAAACTGCTGCGCGTGATCATGCGGCCGGCAATGATCGTGGCCTGGGTCTGTGGCCTCATCATGGTGTTCACGCCCGGCATCGTCGGGTGGGACTGGTCCTGGCCTTGGGTCAAGGGTGCTGCGGTGATCGGCATGACCTGGTTCCATCACTGGCTGATGGCCCGGCGCAAGGATTTTGTCGAAGGCCGCAATACGCTCACAGGGCGCCAGTACCGCATGATGAACGAGGTTCCGACCGTTTTGATGGTCATCATCGTTCTGGCGGTCATTCTGAAGTTCTGAGGGCTATTTCCGCACCGGTTTGACTCGGGCGGCGACCGGCCTTATGTAGGGATCAACCCATCCGTCCGGATGGAGCATCTTCCTGTTTGAAATTCAACGCTGTGCCGCACCCTTGCGGCCAAGGTCCGTATCATCATGACAACCGAATCCCTGAATCTGGCCGATCTGAAGGCCAAAAGCCCCAAAGACCTTCTGGCCATGGCCGAAGAGCTCGAGATCGAAAACGCCTCGACCATGCGCAAGGGCGAGATGATGTTCCAGATCCTGCGCGAACGCGCGGATGAGGGCTGGACCGTGGGCGGCGACGGTGTGCTTGAGGTGCTGCAGGACGGCTTCGGCTTTCTGCGCTCGCCCGAGGCGAACTATCTGCCCGGCCCGGACGACATCTATGTCTCGCCCGAGATGATCCGCCAGCACTCGCTGCGCACCGGCGACACGGTCGAGGGCGAGATCAAGGCCCCCGAAGAGAACGAGCGATATTTCGCGCTGACGAAGGTGACCAAGATCAACTTCGAAGACCCGGAAAAGGCGAAACACAAGATCGCCTTTGACAACCTGACGCCGCTGTATCCGGACGAGCGGCTGAAGATGGAGATCGAGGACCCGACCATCAAGGACAAGTCGGCCCGGGTGATCGACCTGGTTGCGCCGATCGGCAAGGGCCAACGGTCGCTGATCGTGGCGCCGCCGCGGACCGGTAAAACGGTGATCCTGCAGAACATCGCGCACTCGATCGAGCGCAACCATCCGGAGTGCTACCTGATCGTCCTGCTGATCGACGAGCGCCCCGAAGAGGTGACCGACATGCAGCGCTCGGTGAAAGGCGAGGTGGTATCTTCGACCTTTGATGAACCGGCGACCCGCCACGTGGCCGTGTCCGAGATGGTGATCGAAAAAGCCAAGCGCCTGGTCGAACATAAACGAGATGTTGTTATTCTTCTCGACTCGATCACAAGACTTGGTAGGGCTTTCAACACCGTGGTGCCGTCTTCCGGCAAAGTTTTGACCGGTGGTGTGGACGCCAACGCCCTGCAGCGGCCCAAACGGTTCTTTGGTGCAGCGCGCAACATCGAAGAGGGCGGTTCGCTGACCATCATCGCCACCGCGCTGATCGACACCGGCAGCCGGATGGACGAAGTGATCTTTGAAGAATTCAAGGGCACCGGCAACTCGGAGATCGTTCTGGATCGCAAGATCGCAGACAAGCGGGTGTTCCCGGCGATCGACATCCTAAAGTCCGGCACCCGCAAAGAGGATCTGCTGGTCGACAAGGGCGATCTGGCCAAAACCTTCGTTCTGCGCCGTATCCTCAATCCGATGGGCACAACCGACGCGATCGAGTTCCTGTTGTCCAAGCTGAAACAGACCAAGACCAATTCCGAGTTCTTCGACTCGATGAATACCTGATACGGTCTTGTAACCGACGCGAGGCCTTCGAATGGAAACGATATTCGCCTTGGCCAGCGCGCAAGGCAAGGCAGGGGTCGCTGTGATCCGCCTGTCAGGACCGCAATCGCACCACGCGGCCAAAGTTCTGTCGGGTGGAGATTTGCCGTTGCGTGGCATGTGCCTGCGTGAGTTGCAGGCACCTGACGGGTCGCGTCTGGATGACGGGCTGGTCCTGACCTTCCACGGTCCGTCCAGCTTTACCGGCGAGGATGTGGCCGAGTTGCAGATCCATGGCAGCACGGCTTCGGTCAACGCGGTTCTGCGCGTCTTGTCCGAAATGCCGGATCTGCGACTGGCTGAGCCGGGCGAGTTCACCCGGCGTGCTCTTGAAAACGGGAAGATGGACCTTGCTCAGGTCGAAGGCCTGGCCGATCTGATCGACGCAGAGACCGAGGCCCAGCGCAAGCAGGCTCAGACCATCCTAGCCGGCGAATTGGGCGACCTGGCGGAACGGTGGCGGCGGGATTTGATCCGGGCGGCCTCATTGCTGGAGGCCGTCATTGATTTTGCCGATGAAGACGTGCCAACGGATGTGTCACCCGAAGTCCGATCGCTTGTGACTGCTGTCATGGCGGATCTGGAGCGGGAGGCGAAGGGCGTGAGGATTGCCGAGCGGATTCGCACCGGCTTTGAAGTGGCTATCGTCGGCCCACCGAACGCGGGCAAGTCGACCTTGCTGAATGCGCTTGCGGGCCGTGAGGCGGCAATTACTTCGGAATATGCTGGCACCACCCGCGATATTATCGAGGTGCGGATGGACCTGGCAGGCTTGCCGGTCACGTTGCTGGATACGGCCGGGTTGCGCGAAACAGAGGACCACGTAGAGGGTCTTGGGATCGCTCTGGCCAGAAAGCGGGCGGAAAATGCCGACCTTCGCGTTTTTCTGACCGAGGACCCGGAAGCGTTGGGAATCGGTATGCAATCCGGCGACATCCAGGTTCTGCCGAAGTCCGACCTTCGTTCAGATGGGACCGAGGGTGTGTCGGGGAAGACAGGTCAGGGAATAGACCGCCTGATCCACAACATATCGGTATTCTTGCGAGAGCGAACCGCAAGTTCTGGTATTGCCACCCGGGAACGCCATCGTGTTGCAATGCTGAAATCCTCGGCCGCTCTGTCCGAAGCACTCAGAGTTCTGGATTCCGGCCCGGACCTGTACGATATTGCAGCAGAAGAGCTGCGGATCGCCATCCGCGCGTTGGAGTCTTTGGTCGGCCGAGTAGATGTGGAAAATCTGCTGGACGAAATATTCGCCAGCTTTTGTTTGGGTAAATGAGGAGTGTTTCACGTGAAACATTCGGAGTTTGACGTCGTCGTTATCGGAGCGGGGCATGCGGGGGCCGAGGCGGCCCATGCCGCGGCCCGGATGGGTGCGCAGACAGCTTTGGTGACACTTTCGGAAACCGACATCGGTGTCATGTCGTGCAATCCGGCGATCGGTGGACTTGGAAAAGGCCACCTGGTTCGTGAGATCGACGCGCTGGACGGCGTTATGGGGCGGGTTGCAGACCGGGCGGGAATCCAGTTCCGCCTTCTGAATCGCCGTAAAGGGCCCGCCGTTCAAGGGCCCCGCGCGCAGGCCGACCGTGCGCTGTATCGGGCTGCAATGCAGCAGGAAACAAAGGCGCGCAAGAACCTCGAAGTCATTACCGGAGAAGTCATAGATTTCCGAATGGACGGTCATCGTGTTGCCGGGGTGGTTCTGTCCGATGGATCTGAAATCCCAGCGAAAGCGGTTATTCTGACCTCGGGAACGTTTCTGCGGGGCGTGATCCATATCGGCGATGTTCAGAGGCCCGGAGGCCGTATGGGCGACAGGCCGTCTGTACGACTGGCTGAGCGGTTGGATAGCTATGATCTGCCGATGGCGCGGCTGAAAACAGGAACGCCTCCTCGACTTGATGGACGCACGATCGACTGGGACGGATTGGAACGGCAGGACGGTGATGATGAACCGACCATGTTCTCATTCTTGTCCAAAACACCGGTGGCGCCGCAGATATCTTGCGGCATCACTCACACGAACGCCCGAACCCATGAAATCATCGAGAAGAACCTGAGTCGCTCTGCGATGTATGGGGGGCATATCGAGGGAGTAGGGCCGCGATATTGCCCTTCGATCGAAGACAAGATCGTTCGGTTTGCGGACAAGGACTCTCATCAGATTTTCCTAGAGCCTGAGGGGGTCAATGACCACACTGTGTATCCAAACGGGATTTCGACTTCGCTGCCGCAGGATGTCCAAGTCGAGTATGTCCGATCCATCAAAGGCCTTGAGTCTGCAGAGATCTTACAGCCGGGTTACGCCATTGAATACGACTATGTGGACCCGCGTGTGTTGAATGCGTCCTTGGCCTTGCCGGATATCCCAGGACTATATCTTGCGGGGCAGATCAATGGAACCACAGGATATGAGGAGGCGGCCGCTCAGGGCTTAGTCGCAGGCCTGAATGCCGCGCTGGAAGTTCAGGGGCGAGATGCAATTCATTTTACCCGAGCCAATAGCTATATTGGTGTGATGATTGACGATCTGACCACACGGGGTGTAGCGGAACCGTATCGGATGTTCACCTCGCGCGCCGAATTCCGTCTGTCCTTGCGCGCGGACAATGCGGATCAACGCCTTGCGCCGCAAGGCCTGGAAATTGGGTGTATATCGGATCATCGTCGCCTGGCTTTTGAAACAAAAATGGAAAAGCTGGATGCTGTGAAGTCAGTACTGACCGAACGGACCTATACACCCAAGGAAATCCGCGCAGCTGGCATCGAAGTAAATCAGGATGGTAACCGTAGGGACGGAATGGCAGTCTTGGCGTTTCCGAACGTGTGCTTCGAGGACCTTGTGCCGCTGATCCAGCAGTTGGAGGATGTCGACCAAGACACCCGTCGGCAGATCGAAAGGGACGCGCTCTACGCTAACTATATAGCTCGGCAACAACGAGATGTTGAAGCCATGAAGCGCGACGAAACCTATGCCATACCCGCGGATTTTGACTATTCGTCGCTCACAGGCCTTTCGAATGAGTTGAAGCAGAAGCTGTCGGCCGCGCGGCCGGCAAACATTGCCCAGGCGAGCCGCGTGGAGGGTGTTACGCCTGCAGCTTTGACCTTGGTGCTGGCAAAACTCAGAAGCAGTCAGAGAGCAAAAAAGGCATGAACGGAGACTCCTGCGCTTCGCCCGATGGCTTGAGTGTTTCACGTGAAACACTCGAAAAGCTGTCGGTCTTTGTCGATCTTCTGCGAAAGTGGAATCCAAAGATTAACTTGGTTTCGCGCAGCACTCTGCCTGAAGTCTGGTCGCGGCACGTAAAGGACTCGATCCAGGTCTTTCATTTGGTTGAGCCAAGGAATCACTGGGTCGATCTGGGTAGCGGTGGCGGATTTCCGGGGCTGGTCTGCGCGATACTGGCCTCTGAAGCATCGCCTGAGACGGAATTTACCCTGGTTGAGAGCGATCAGAGAAAATCGGCGTTTTTGCGCACCGTCATCCGCGAAACCAAGGCCAACTGCTCGGTGATTTCAAAACGGATTGAGGCTGTTGATCCTTTGGGCGCTGATGTCCTTTCCGCAAGGGCGCTCGCGGACCTGACGACTTTATTGTCATTTTGTGACAGGCATTTAAAGGAAGATGGGGTGGCCGTGTTTCCCAAAGGCGCCACCTGGAAAAAAGAAATCGACGCGGCCCAACGGGAATGGAATTTTACCACGGAGACAGCTAATAGTTTAACTGACCCCCAGGCTGTCATCCTGAAGATCAAAGGAGTCTCACGTGGTTGATCTGTCGCGCCCTGCAGGACCTCGTATCATGGCGGTTGCCAATCAGAAGGGTGGGGTTGGCAAGACCACGACAGCGATCAATCTGGCGGCGGGTTTGGCCGAGGCAGGATGCAAGGTTCTGGTCGTGGATCTGGACCCGCAGGGAAATGCGTCCACCGGGCTTGGGGTCGAGGATCGTGATTGGACCACGTATGATTTGATCCTGGACGAGGCGCCCTTGGAGGCCGTCGTGCAGGAAACCGAAATCAAAAACCTCAGTATCGTTCCGGCCACGGTTGACCTCAGCTCGGCAGATATTGAGCTGATATCGAATGAAAAACGCAGCTACTTGCTGCACGACGCGCTCAGGCAACCGGCGATCGACAAATTCGGTTTTGACTTCGTTCTGATCGACTGTCCGCCGTCCCTCAACCTGCTGACAGTCAACGCAATGGTGGCGGCGCATTCGGTGTTGGTTCCGTTGCAAAGCGAGTTCTTTGCGCTGGAAGGCCTGTCGCAACTGATGCTGACGATTCGAGAGGTTCGCCAGTCCGCGAATCCAGACCTCAGAATCGAAGGTATTGTGTTGACCATGTATGACAATCGCAACAACTTGTCCCGGCAGGTCGAAAAGGATGCGCGTGACAATCTGGGAGAGATGGTATTTAAAACCAAGATACCCAGAAATGTCCGGGTCAGCGAAGCGCCGTCATTTGCACTTCCGGTCCTTCAATATGACTCTGGGTCTCTGGGGGCGATGGCGTACCGGCATCTGGCACGCGAAATCATGCAAAAGAACAAAAAAGTGGCTGCCTGAGCGGCTGTCAGGAGGGCGAAGTGAGCGCCAGAAAAGGAAAACCTCGCGGATTGGGGCGCGGCTTGTCCGCCTTGATGGCGGATGTATCACAGGATCCTGAGGGCCGGGTTACGGCTGAACCACGTCGGCCGGACATGAAGGTACCGATCGAGAAGCTGCGGGCTAACCCGAATCAGCCGCGCCGCACATTCTCGCAGGATCAACTGGACGAGCTTGCTGCCTCGGTCAAAGAGAAAGGGATCATCCAGCCCCTGATCGTTCGCTCGGTCGGCGGCGGCGAATATGAAATCGTCGCGGGTGAGCGCCGCTGGCGGGCCGCGCAGATGGCGCAGTTGCACGACATTCCGGTCGTCGTGCGCGAATTTGACGACACCGAAGTACTTGAAGTCGCCATCATCGAGAATATCCAGCGCGCTGATCTGAACGCCGTGGAGGAGGCCGCTGGGTACAAGCAGTTGATGGATCGGTTCGGTCATACGCAAGAAAAACTGGCCGAGGCCCTGGGCAAAAGCCGCAGCCACATTGCCAACCTTCTGAGGCTGCTGTCCCTGCCAGGTGACGTTCAAGGCCTTGTTATTGAAGGTAAACTTTCGGCAGGACACGCGCGCACCCTTATCACGGCGGATAATCCGTCCGAATTGGCGAAAATTGTCGTGAAAGACGGCTTGTCAGTCCGCGCGACCGAGGCGCTGGTCAAGAAGCAGCAACAGGGCGACAAAGATCGTCCCGCACCGCGGTCGCGAGACCTGAATGCAGGTAAGGACGCGGATACGCGGGCCTTGGAAAAAGACCTCTCCGCGATTCTGGCGATGAAGGTGGTCATCAACCACAAGCCCGGAACCGAGACCGGGCAGGTCGTGCTGACCTATGAAAACCTGGATCAACTGGATGATCTCTGCGCAAAGCTCAGCCGTTAGGGCGTGACCAGATAAAGATCATCACCGCGCCCAAGGTCACGGCCTGAATAATCAGGACATGGCTGGGCACAGAGACCAGAACCGACAAACCAAAGACGGCGGCAACCGACAGGGTCGCCGCCTTTTTTGCGGCTGGCCGGATTGCGCCCGAGGTTTGCCAATCAAGGATCAACGGGCCGAAGGTTCGGTGAGACATCAGCCAGTTGTGCAGCCGTGACGAAGAGCGCGCGAAACAGAAGGCGGCCAACAGTAGGAAGGGAACGGTGGGCAGCAGGGGCAGGGCAACACCGATCATGGCCAACGCGACGCAGAGCAATCCAAATGTGGCCCACAAATAGTGCATGACTAATCCAGCAACTCACGGATCACCGCATTGAGAACCGCGCGGCCGTCAGCAGTGGCGGAAACGCGGGGTCCGTCGTGGGCGATCATTCCGATGTCATGCAGGTAGTCCAGTTTGGGTTGCGGCAAAGGGTGCCCGGACAGGCGATTGAAACGCTCCATATCTAGTCCCTCAGTCAAGCGAAGACACATCATGAGGTATTCTTTCGCTTGTTCTTCGGCGGTCAGGGGTGTCCGCAGCTTTTCGCCGTTTCCTTTCGTGGCAGCATTCAGCCATGCGGTCGGTGCCAGATGGGTTTCGGTTGCGATCCGCTGGCCATCTACCGTGATCCGCCCATGGGCGCCCGGTCCGATGCCGACATAATCGCCATAGCGCCAATAGATCAGGTTGTGCCGAGACTCGGCCCCGGGAACGGCGTGGTTCGACACCTCGTAGGCGGGAATGCCGTGGGCGTCGCAGATCTCTTGCGTGGCCAGATACATATCGGCTGCGCTGTCGTCCTCGGGCAGGCCACGCAGCTTGCCGACAGAGTAGCGGTCGCCGAATGCGGTGCCGGCCTCGATGGTCAGCTGGTACAGCGACAGATGGTCGATCGTCATCGACAGCGCCTCGGTCAGCTCGGCGCGCCAGGCTTCAAGCGTCTGGTACTGGCGGGCATAGATCAGGTCAAAGCTGACCCGGTCGAAACAGGTGCGGGCGATGTCGAAGGCCGCGCGTGCCTCGGCCACGCTGTGGATGCGGCCCAGCCGCCGCAGATCTTCGTCATTCATCGCCTGAATGCCCATCGAGATCCGGTTCACGCCCGCATCGCGATAGGCGGCGAACCGTCCGGCGTCGACCGAGCCGGGATTGGCCTCGAGCGTGATTTCCATGTCATTGGCGGGCCGCCAAAGGCTGCGGGCGGTGTCGATCACGGCGGCAACGGTTTCGGGCGCCATAAGCGACGGGGTGCCGCCGCCAAAGAAGATCGTGTTCAGAACCCGGTCGGGGGTTTCGGCGGCCGAGCGCTTCAGTTCGGATAGATAGGCGTCAAGCCATTGTTTTTGATCAATATTTCTGGAAACATGGCTGTTGAAATCGCAATAGGGGCACTTGGCCTCGCAAAAGGGCCAATGCACGTACAGGCCAAAGCCCCCGTTGCGCCAATCATCCGCCAAAGCAGCCTTTCACGAACAGTTCCACCGCGCGACCACGATGGCTGATCTTGTTCTTTTCCCAGCGATCCATCTCGGCAAAGGTAATGTCGAATCCGTCAGGGACGAACATGGGGTCATAGCCGAACCCGTCCTTGCCACGGATCGGCCAGACCAGATGCCCGGGTGCGACACCCTCGAAGACCTCGTCATGGCCGTCGGGCCAAGCCAGTACCAGCGTGCAGCGGAACTGGGCGGTGCGAGGATGCGGGGCGTTGCGCGCCTCAAGCTCGGTGTGGGCGCGGGTCATGGCCATCAGGAAATCGCGGCCATTTCCGGTTTCGGCCCAGTCGGCGGTGTACACGCCCGGCGCGCCGTCCAGCGCATCGATGGTGATGCCGGAATCGTCGGACAGGGCGGGCAGGCCGGTGGCCTGTGCGGCGGCGCGGGCCTTGATGCGCGCGTTGCCGACGAACGTGTCCTCGGTCTCTTCGGGTTCGGGCAGGTTCATCTCGGCCGCGCCCACGACGGTCACGCCAAAGGGCTCGAGCAGATGGGCCATCTCCTCGAGCTTGCCTTTGTTGTGCGTGGCCACCAGCAGCCGATCGCCTTCGAACCGGCGGGTCATGCGGTAGCGGCCTTTTGCGCGGCCACCAGCTCGGCCACGCCTTTTTCGGCCAGTTCCATCAGCTGATCCATCTGCGCGCGGCTGAAGACCGAACCTTCGGCGCTCATCTGCACCTCGATCAGTTTGCCCGAGCCGGTCATGATGAAGTTGCCGTCAACGCCGGCCTCGCTGTCTTCGGGATAGTCCAGGTCCAGAACCGGCTGGCCGGCATAGATGCCGCAGGATACGGCGGCAACCGGATCGACCAACGGGTCCGAGATCACGTCTCCGGCCTTCATCAGCTTGTTCACTGCCAGCCGCAGCGCGACCCAGCCGCCGGTGATCGAGGCGCAGCGGGTGCCGCCATCGGCCTGCAGCACGTCACAATCGACGGTGATCTGGCGTTCGCCCAGGGCGACGCGGTCGACCCCGGCGCGCAGGGCGCGGCCGATCAGGCGCTGGATCTCGACGGTCCGGCCACCCTGTTTGCCACTGGCGGCCTCACGCCGCATCCGGGTGTTTGTCGCGCGAGGCAGCATGCCGTATTCGGCGGTGACCCAGCCCAGGCCCGACCCCTTGATAAAAGGCGGCACGCGATCCTCGATCGTGGCGGTACACAGAACATGGGTGTCGCCGATCTTGATCAGGCAGGAACCTTCGGCATGTTTGGTAAACCCGGTCTCGATTGAAACCGGGCGCATTTCGCTTAAATCTCGTCCAGAGGGTCGCATGAGATATCCTTTGTCTGCTGGCTTGGGGATAACGCCCGGCATGGCAGCGATGCAACCCCGATTGACCTTTCTGTTGGCAGCTATTTAATGACCACCCAGCAAGGGAACCACCGATGAGTGAAGCGAGCAAAATTCTGGACGAGTTGAACGACCGGTCGCGGGAAGTGTTTCGCCTGATCGTCGAAAGCTATCTGGAAAGCGGCGAGCCTGTCGGCAGCCGCACCCTCAGCCGGTCGCTCAGTGAAAAAGTCAGCGCGGCAACGGTTCGCAATGTCATGCAGGATCTCGAGTTTCTGGGCCTTTTGGGCAGTCCGCATGTCAGCGCCGGCCGGGTGCCCACACAGGTTGGGCTGCGCATGTTCGTCGACGGCCTGCTGGAAGTTGGCGACCTGGGCGAGGACGACCGCAAGAAGCTGGATGAGACGCTGGGCAGCAATTCCGGTGATGTCAGCGGTATGCTGGATCGCGTCGGGGCCGCCTTGTCGAACGTCACGCATGGCGCGTCGCTGGTGCTGACACCCAAGCACGAATCCGAAATCAAGCATATCGAGTTCGTTTCCCTGGGCCATGACCGGGCCCTGGTGGTATTGGTTTTCGCGGATGGCCATGTGGAGAACCGGCTGTTCACGCCACCACCGGGTCAGACGCCCAGTTCGATGCGTGAGGCGGCCAATTTCCTGAATGCCCTGATCGAGGGCCGGAAACTGTCTGATGTGCGCCGGATGATCCAGACCGAGATTGCGGCGCGCAGGCAAGAGATCGACGTGCTGGCCCGCGAGCTTGTGGAAAGCGGCCTTGCGGCCTGGGAGGGCGAGGCGTCGGACTCGGCGCGTCTGATCGTGCGTGGTCGGGCGAATCTGCTGGGCGACACCGGTCAGGAAGAGGAGCTGGAGCGAATCCGGGTCCTGTTTGACGATCTGGAACGCAAGCGTGACATAGCCGAATTCCTCGAATTGACCGAGGAAGGCGAAGGTGTGCGCATTTTTATCGGCTCGGAGAACAAACTTTTCTCACTTTCGGGTTCCTCTTTGGTGGTGTCTCCTTATATGAACGCTGATCGAAAGATAATCGGCGCCGTTGGCGTGATCGGGCCGACCCGTCTGAACTATGGGCGGATCGTGCCGATCGTGGACTACACGGCGCAACTGGTTGGGAAACTGATTTCCGATCGGAGCTAGAGGGTAAAAGATGGCAGAGCCGAAGAACGAAGACTTTCTGGACGACATTGCAACTGCCGAGGCGGAAGAGCTGGCCGAGGAGATGGCCGAGATCAGCGAAGAAGCGCTGGAACTGGATGCCCTGAAGGCCGAGCGCGACGAGTTGCGCGACAAGTTCATGCGCGCCCTGGCGGATGCGGAAAACGCACGCAAGCGTGGCGACAGGGCCCGCCGTGAGGCCGAACAGTATGGTGGGTCCAAACTGGCGCGCGACATGCTGCCGGTCTACGACAACATGAAACGAGCGCTCGAGGCGGCCACGGACGAGCAAAAAGAAGTTGCGGCCGGCCTGATCGAAGGTGTCGAGCTGACCATGCGCGTGTTGAAGGACGTATTCCAGAAACACGGGATCGAGGTCATCACACCCGAGGTCGGCGACAAGTTCGATCCGAACCTGCACGAAGCCATGTTCGAAGCCCCGGTGCCCGGCACCAAGGCGGGCGAGATCATCCAGGTCTCGGCCGAAGGGTTCATGCTGCATGACCGCCTGCTGCGTCCGGCGCAGGTCGGGGTTTCCTCGACCCCGGCCAGCTGACGGGCCAGCGCTTCACTGACAATTGAATGGGGCGGTCAGGATCTGGCCGCCTCTTTCAGTTTGTAGATCAGGTCCAGCGCTTCGCGCGGGGTCAACTCGTCCGGCAGGATCTGGTCCAGCATGTCGGTGACCGGCGAGGCCTTCGCAACCGGTGGCGGTGGGGGCGGTGCAGCGGAAAACAGCGGCAGATCATCAATCAGCGCTTTTTGCTTGCCGCCCTCGCGCTCGGTCTTTTCCAACTGGTCCAAAACCACGCGTGCGCGCTCGACGACCGAAGCTGGCAAGCCGGCCAGTTGCGCGACCTGCACGCCATAGGACCGATCGGCCGCGCCTTTGTGGACCTCGTGCAGGAAGATCACTTCGCCTTCCCATTCCTTGACCGCGACGGTCGCGTTTTCGACGCCCTCCAGCTTGCCGGCCAGCGCGGTCAGCTCGTGGTAATGCGTGGCGAACAACGCCCGGCAGCGGTTGGCGGCGTGCAGATGTTCCAGCGTGGCCCAGGCGATGGACAGGCCGTCATAGGTGGCCGTGCCGCGCCCGATTTCATCGAGGATCACCAGTGCCCGGTCATCGGCCTGGTTGAGGATGGCAGCGGTTTCCACCATCTCGACCATGAAGGTCGACCGGCCCCTCGCCAGATCGTCAGAGGCGCCCACGCGGCTGAACAACTGGCTGACCAGCCCGATATGGGCGCGTTCGGCCGGAACGAAGCTGCCCATCTGTGCCAAAAGGGCGATCAGCGCGTTCTGGCGCAGGAAGGTCGATTTACCCGCCATGTTCGGGCCGGTCAGCAGCCAGATGGCGGCACCGTCCTCGGCGCTGAGGTCGCAGTCATTGGCGATGAAGGCATCACCGGATTGCTGGCGCAGCGCGTGCTCGACCACCGGGTGACGGCCCGCGACGATGTCGAAGGCGCGCGAGCCGTCCACCTGCGGGCGGCACCAGTTCTCGCCCCGCGCAAGATCGGCCAGCGCGGTGGTCAGGTCCAACTCGGCCAGCCCGCGCGCGGCCTGGTTGATGCGGGCAGCTTGCGCCAGAATCTCGTCAGAAAGCGCTTGATAGAGCCGCTTTTCGATCTCAAGCGCCAAGTTTCCGGCGTTCAGGATGCGGGTTTCGATCTCGCTGAGCTCAACCGTAGTGAACCGCACCTGGTTGGCGGTGGTCTGGCGATGGATATAGGTCTCGCTGAACGGCGGGTTCAGCATCTTTTCGGCATGGGTGGCCGTGGTTTCGATGAAATAGCCCAGCACGTTGTTGTGCTTGATCTTCAACGAGGCGATGCCGGTATGTTCCGCGTATTTCTGCTGAAACCCGGCAATGACCGAGCGGCCTTCGTCGCGCAGGGTGCGGGCCTCGTCCAGTTCTGCGTCGAAACCGGGGGCGATGAAGCCACCATCCCGCGCCAGCAGCGGCGGGTCGGCGACCAGCGCCTGATCCAGCAGGTCGAGCAGGTCGTCGAAGCCCACAAGGTTCTGCACCGCGGTCGCCAGCAAGACGGGCAGGTCCTGACCGGCGCAGATCTCGGCAATCGCCTGCGCCTGCGCCAACCCGTTGCGGATGGCGGCCAGATCGCGCGGGCCGCCACGCTCCAGCGACAGGCGCGACAGGGCGCGGTCCAGATCGGGCGTCTTGCGCAGCGCCTCGCGCAGATCGGCGGCGATCAGGCTGTCCTGGGCGGCAAAATCGACCGCATCCAGTCGGGCATGGATCACATCCAGATTGCGCGAGGGGCTGGACAGGCGTTGTTCCAACAGGCGCGCGCCGCCCGGGGTCACCGTGCGGTCCACCACCGACAGCAGCGATCCGGCCCGTCCGCCCGACAAAGATCGCGTCAGTTCCAGGTTCCGGCGGGTGGCCGCGTCGATCTGCACGACGCGATCTTCGGATTCCTTCATCGGCGTCTGCAGCAGCGGCAGTTTGCCCTTTTGCGTGATCTCCAGATAGTCGATCAGCGCGCCCATGGCCGAGATCTCGGCCCGGCCAAAGCTGCCGAACGCATCCAGCGTGCCCACGTGAAACAACCCGCAGATGCGTTTTTCTGCCGCAGTGCTGTCGAAACTGGCCCGCCCGATCGGGGTGAGCGAGATGCCCAGGTCTGAGACCGTGTCGCGCAGATTAACCTCGGCGCCATCGGCCACGATCAGCTCGGACGGGGCCAGCCGGGCCAGCTCGGGGCTGAGGCGGACCGCGGTCAGCGGCATCACGTGAAACGCCCCGGTCGAGATGTCGGCCCAGGCCAGCGCGGCCTCGTCGCGCACCTCGGCATAGGCGGCCAGAAAATTGTGGCGGCGCGCCTCCAGCAGGGCGTCTTCGGTCAGGGTGCCGGGGGTGACAAGGCGCACGACATCGCGCTTTACCACCGATTTAGAGCCTCTTTTTTTGGCCTCGGCCGGGCTTTCCATCTGTTCGCAGACGGCGACGCGAAAGCCCTTGCGGATCAGCGTCAGCAGATAGCCCTCGGCCGAATGTACCGGCACGCCGCACATGGGGATGTCTTCGCCATTGTGCTTGCCGCGCTTGGTCAGGGCGATGTCCAGCGCCTCGGCGGCGTTCACGGCGTCTTCAAAGAACATCTCGTAGAAATCGCCCATGCGGTAGAACAGCAGGGCGTCTTTGTGGGCCTCTTTGATTTCCAGGTATTGCGCCATCATCGGCGTGACGTTGGACAAGGCTGCTCCCCTCTGGCGTATTCCGGCGCGACCTTACAAATCCCCCAACCGCGACGAAAGGTGAAATCGCATAGTCGTTGAGGCGCGCCCCTGCCTGCGGTATGAGGCGAAAAGCCCCGAAGTCATGGAACCGACCGTCAAAATGCCCAAAGCGAAGATCACCAAAGAAGAGGCGCTGGCCTTTCACCTGGAACCCACCCCCGGCAAGTGGGAGGTGCAGGCCACCGTTCCCATGACCACGCAGCGCGATCTGTCGCTGGCCTACAGCCCCGGCGTGGCGGTTCCGTGCGAAGCCATCGCCGAGAACCCCGAGACCGCCTATGACTATACCAACAAGGGCAACCTTGTGGCCGTGATCTCGAACGGGACGGCGGTTCTAGGCCTGGGCAACCTGGGGGCGCTGGGGTCCAAGCCGGTGATGGAGGGCAAATCGGTCCTGTTCAAGCGCTTCGCCGACGTGAACTCGATCGATATCGAGCTGGACACCGAGGACCCCGACGAATTCTGCCGTGCAGTGCGGCTGATGGGGCCGACCTTCGGCGGCATCAACCTCGAAGACATCAAGGCGCCGGAATGTTTCATCATCGAACAGCGCCTGAAGGAAGAGATGGACATCCCCGTCTTTCACGACGACCAGCACGGCACGGCGGTGATCTGCGCGGCGGGGCTGATCAACGCGTTGCACATCTCGGGCAAGAAGATCGAGGACGTGAAGATCGTCCTCAACGGGGCCGGGGCGGCGGGAATCGCTTGTATCGAACTGCTCAAGGCGATGGGCGCCCGGCATGAAAACTGCATCGTCTGCGACACCAAGGGCGTGATCTACCAGGGCCGGACCGAGGGGATGAACCAGTGGAAATCGGCGCATGCGATTTCGACCGAGCTGCGCACGCTGGAAGAGGCCATGAAGGGCGCAGACGTGTTTCTGGGCGTATCCGTCAAAGGCGCGGTCACGCAGGAGATGGTCGCCAGCATGGCCGACAATCCGGTGATCTTCGCCATGGCCAACCCCGATCCGGAAATCACCCCGGAAGAGGCGCACGAGGTGCGCGTTGACGCGATCGTGGCCACCGGGCGCAGCGACTACCCCAACCAGGTCAACAACGTTCTGGGCTTTCCCTACCTGTTCCGCGGGGCGCTGGACATTCACGCCCGCGCCATCAATGACGAGATGAAGATCGCCTGCGCCCACGCGCTGGCGCGTCTGGCGCGCGAGGACGTGCCCGACGAGGTGGCGCTGGCTTATGGCAAATCGCTGACCTTCGGGCGCGACTACATCATTCCCACGCCGTTTGATCCGCGCCTGATCTATCGCATTCCGCCGGCCGTCGCGAAGGCGGGGATGGACACCGGCGCGGCCAGGCGGCCGATCATCGACATGGAGGCTTATGAGCTGAGCCTCAAGTCGCGTATGGACCCGACCGCCAGCATTCTGCGTGGCCTGAACGCCCGGGCCCGCGCGGCGCAAAGCCGGATGATCTTTGCCGAGGGCGACGATCCGCGGGTTTTGCGCGCGGCGGTGACGTATCAGCGGTCGGGCTTCGGCAAGGCGCTGGTCGTGGGCCGGCCCGACGACGTGAAGACCAAGCTGGAAGCCGCCGGTCTGGGCGACGCGGTGCGCGAATTGGAGGTGGTCAACGCCGCCAACACCACGCATCTCGATGCCTACAAGGACTTTCTGTACCAGCGGTTGCAGCGCAAAGGCTTTGACCGCAAGGACATCCACCGCCTGGCCGCGCGCGACCGGCATGTGTTCTCGGCCCTGATGCTGGCGCATGGGCATGGCGACGGTCTGGTGACCGGGGCCACCCGCAAATCGGCGCATGTGCTGGACCGCATCAGCCATGTGTTCGACGCCGACGCCGCCCATGGTGCCGCCGGGATCACCGCGCTGCTGCACAAGGGCCGGATCGTGCTGATCGGCGACACGCTGGTGCATGAATGGCCCGACGAGAACGATCTGGCGACGATTGCCGAACGCGCCGCCACGGTTGCCCGCCACATGGGGCTGGAGCCTCGGGTGGCCTTCGTCAGCTTCTCGACCTTCGGCTATCCGGTCTCCGAGCGGACCGAAAAGCTGTACAAAGCCCCGCAAGTGCTGGAGGCGCGAGGCGTCGATTTCGAATACGAAGGCGAAATGACCGTCGACGTGGCGCTGAACGCCCACCAGCAAGAGGCCTATCCCTTCTGCCGCCTGACCGGGCCGGCCAACATCCTGATCGTGCCCGCGCGGCACTCGGCCTCGATTTCCACCAAGCTGATGCAGGAGATGGCCGGAGCCACGGTGATCGGCCCGATCCTGACCGGCATCGACAAGCCGATCCAGATCTGTTCGACCGGCTCGACCGCGAATGACATCCTGAACATGGCCATCCTGGCCTCGTGCGACATGGCGTGATCCGATGGCAATCTGGAACCTGGGCTCGATCAATGCCGACATGGTCTATGCGCTGCCGCACCTGCCGGCGCCGGGTGAAACCCTGGCGGCCAGCGGTTTGCAGCGGTTTCTGGGCGGCAAGGGCGCGAACATGTCTGTTGCAGCCGCGCGGGCCGGGGCGCATGTGCGCCATATCGGCGCCGTGGGGTCCGACGGATCGTGGGCGCGCGACCGGTTGACCGAATACGGGGTCGACACGCGGCACATCGCGCAGGTCGATCAGCCCACGGGCCATGCGATCATAGCCGTGGATGCGCAGGGCGAAAACCTGATCATCCTGTACCCCGGCGCCAATATCACGATCGGGGCCGATCAGGTTTCCGCCGCGCTTGCAGACTCTAACACAGGCGATCTTCTGGTGTTCCAGAACGAGACCACCGCACAGGTCGAGGCCGCGAAGCTGGGCCGCGAGCGGGGTCTGACGGTGTGCTATGCAGCAGCCCCCTTCAGCGCTCCGGCGGTGCAGGCGGTGCTGCCCTATCTGGACTTCCTGATCCTGAACGAGGTCGAGGCCGCCCAGCTGCAACAGGCCACGGGGCTGGCCCCGGCCGATCTGCCGGTCGAGCATGTCATCGTCACGCTGGGGTCAAAAGGCGCCCGCTATCATCAACGCGGCCAGGCGGCGGCAGAGTTTCCCGCCCACAAGGTCAAGGCCGTAGACACGACCGGGGCCGGGGACACCTTTACCGGATATGTTCTGGCGGGAATGGACCGGGGGATGCCGATGGCGCAGGCCATCACCCAAGCCAATCGGGCGGCCGCGCTGATGGTGATGCGGCCGGGCACGGCAGACGTCATTCCCGATCTGAAAGAGGTGCGCGAGGCCGCGCTGGATTAAGATCCGGCAAACGGCGCGGCGTTGCCCCACAATTGCCGGACCCGCGCATCGCGGCCGCAGGCCTTGCGATAGGCCTTGTAGGCATTCAGCTGGCGTTTCGGCCCGAACCGGGTGAACACCAGCTTTTTGCCCTTGTAGTAATCCTGATGATAGGCCTCGGCCGGATAAAACGCCCCAAGCGACAGGACCGGAGTCACGATGGCCTGACCCAGCGCACGCTGTGCTTCGGCCTTGCTGCGTTCGGCCAAAGCTTTTTCGCCTGTGTCAGAGACGAAAATCGCGGTGCGATAGCTGTCGCCCCGGTCACAGAACTGTCCACCGGCATCGGTGGGATCGACCGAGCGGAAAAATAGGTTCAGCAGGGTTTCACGGGAAACGCGGGCCGGATCGAAGGTGATCTGCACCGCCTCGTAATGGCCGGTGCCACCGCTCGTGACCTGGCTGTAGGTGGGGTTCGGAGTCGTGCCGCCGGTGTAACCCGAAACCGCCTCGATAACGCCGGGCACGGATTCGAAATCGGCCTCGACGCACCAGAAACAGCCGCCCGCCACGGTCAACGTCTCGGTTCCGGCCGCCGGGGCCGGCTGAGCGCGCAGGATCAGCGCCAGCGCAATCAGCGCAAACAGAAGGGTCAGCTTGATCTGATCGAGGCAACGGGTCATGGCGGATCTCCTTTCCGCCTCAGGCTGCCGCGCAACGGGCCGGCTGACAATCGGCTGAAACCGTTTGTCACGCGGTGGTGAGACGAGTTTATCGCCTAGCCCAGCAGCTGCCCCAGCTTCATCGCGACGCCCATGTCGCCCGAGATCTTGAGCTTGCCCATCATCACCCCGGTCATCGGGTTCAGCTTGCCGGTCAGCAGTTTGCCCAGATTGTCGCGCGAGATGCGGATGGTGCAATCGGTTTCGCGGTCCTGGGTTGTGGCCGTGTTGTCGGCCAGAACGATCACGCCATCGGCGCCGCAATCGAATTTCAACGAGCCGTCAAAGCGCTTGTCGACCAGTCCCTTCTGAATTCCCTCGGCGATCTCCTGCAGCATCCCTGCCTCCCTGTTTCGCACTTGCGTTCGGAGTGACAGAGGGCAGGGGCCGGGGCAAGCGTGACCTAACGGGAAACCGCTCAGCCCAGGGCCTGCTGCGTGCGCGGGCAGGGCTGCCCGTCATAGAACGCATCCAGAACCGCCTGAAATTCGGGCGGAGCATCGGGCACGGCGGCGAACAGGGTCATGGACGACCGCAGCTTCTTGGCATCCACCTTGCCCAGAATCTCGGCCGGGTCCTTGCTTGCGTGGGTCAGCATCAGCCGGGCCACCTCGGTCAGGCGGCGGCGCAGTTCGGGGTGGGCCAGATAGGCGGCAGCCTCGTCCAGATCCTCGATCCCGTAGAGCTGCGCCATGTGCGACTGGCCCAACTCGGCCAGTTGCGGAAAGACGAACCACATCCAGTGGCTGGTCTTCTGTCCCTGTTCCAGTTCGCGCAGGACATCGGACCAGACCGTGTCCTGCGCTTCGATGAACATTTCCAGTTCATCGTCTAGGCCGTCATCCTCGGTCACTTGGACAACCGCTTGTCGCGCGCCGCCAGCAGCTTGAGCCGCAGTGCGTTTAACTGGATGAAGCCTGCGGCGTCTTTCTGGTCATAGGCACCGGCGTCCTCCTCAAAAGTCACATGCGCCTCGGAATACAGCGAGTGATCCGACCAGCGGCCGACGGTCGAGGCCAGACCCTTGTACAGCTTCACGCGGACGGTGCCGGTGACGTGTTCCTGAGATTTGTCGATGGCGGCCTGCAGCATTTCGCGCTCGGGGCTGTACCAGAAGCCGTTGTAGATCAGCTCGGCATATTGCGGCATCAACTGGTCTTTCAGGTGCATCGCGCCGCGGTCCATGGTGATGGATTCGATGCCGCGATGCGCTTCCAGAAGGATGGTGCCGCCCGGTGTTTCGTAGATGCCGCGCGACTTCATGCCCACGAACCGGCCTTCGACCAGATCCAGACGGCCGATGCCGTGCTTGCCGCCGTATTCGTTCAGCTTGGTCAGGATGGTCGCTGGGCTCATCGCCTCGCCATTGATGCTGACCGGGTCGCCTTTTTCAAAGCCGATCTCGATATATTCGGGCTCGTTCGGGGCGTCCTCGGGGTGGACGGTGCGCTGATAGACATAGTCGGGCGCCTGAACGGCGGGGTCTTCCAGAACCTTGCCCTCGGACGAGGTGTGCAGCAGGTTCGCATCGACCGAGAAGGGCGCCTCGCCGCGCTTGTCCTTGGCGATCGGGATCTGGTGCGCCTCGGCAAATTCCAGCAGCTTGGTGCGGCTGGTCAGGTCCCATTCGCGCCAGGGCGCGATCACCTTGATGTCTGGGTTCAGCGCATAGGCCGCCAGTTCGAACCGCACCTGGTCATTGCCTTTGCCGGTGGCGCCATGCGCCACCGCGTCGGCGCCGGTTTCCTTGGCGATCTCGATCAGGCGCTTCGAAATCAGCGGACGCGCGATCGAGGTACCCAGCAGGTACAGCCCTTCGTACTGCGCATTGGCGCGGAACATGGGGAAGACGAAATCGCGCACGAACTCCTCGCGGATGTCCTCGATATAGATGTTCTCGGGCTTGATCCCCAGCAGCTCGGCCTTCTGGCGGGCGGGCTCCAGCTCTTCGCCCTGACCCAGATCAGCGGTGAAGGTCACCACCTCGCAGCCATACTCGGTCTGCAGCCATTTCAGAATGATCGAGGTATCAAGGCCACCGGAATAGGCCAGAACAACTTTCTTGGGCGCGGACATCTGACTTCCCCTTATGCGTAAGACGATTGGCCCCTAGCGGGTTTTCGACGTGGGGGCAAGAAGCTGTGGATTGACCGGGCGGCGGAATTGCAGTCAAACGGTATCAACCATGGATTGATTAAGGAAAATTCGGAATGCTCGGATGGAATATTTTTGCCCACTCGCTTCGGATGGTTTTTGGCAATCTCAAGCAGGTGGCGCAAATCGTTATTGGTCCGGCCATAATCGGAACGGTTGCGATCATCGGCCTGTTCATGGTGTCCGGAATTCCACTTGAGGCATTCGATGACAATCCGAACGGGCTGCCGCCGGGAGTGAACCCGGGGGCCATTGTTCTGTTCGCGTTTCTCCTGTTCGTCGTGATGGTCCTCATCATGGGCTGGATCGCGGTGGCCTGGCACAGATACATTCTTCTGGAAGAGTATCCTTCCGGCGTGCTGCCTACCTTTCGGTTCGATCGCATTCTGGCCTATTTCGGACGCGGGTTGATGCTGGGGATCCTGATGGCAATTGCATTCCTGCCGATGGGGATCCTGACAGGCATGCTGGGCGAAGGACTGATCGCTGTTTCGATCATCCTGACGATCGGCTACCTGGTTTTCCTGGCTATTTGCTTCTATCGGCTGTCCATCATCCTGCCGGCTGCGGCAATCGGCAAGCCGATCACGTTGAGCGAGGCATGGAACAACACTCGGGGTACCGCTGGAACAATCGTCGTTCTTATCGTGGTCTCGTTCCTGTTTCAGTTCCTGGTTCAGCTGGCGGTCGGAGTTTTGTCGATCATTCCGGTACTGGGTGTATTGATCGCCCTGTTTTTCGGAATCTTGATCCTGCCGATGATCAACGTCAGCATCCTGACCACGATGTACGGCGTGTTCATCGAAAAGCGCGAACTGGGCTGATCGCCCGTACACTGATGTATTCCTTGCCCTTGTCGGCATGATGGGGCAGGGAATGCGGCATGAGAGATTTCATGACCCGCGCCCGCGCCGCCGAACAGGCGATGCGCACCGTGTTTCCTGCAACACCGTTGCAGCGCAATGCCCATCTGTCCGAGAAATATGACGCCGACATCTGGCTGAAACGCGAAGACCTCAGCCCGGTGCGGTCCTACAAGATCCGCGGCGCGTTCAACGCCATGCGCAAGCAGCAGGGGCAGGACCTGTTCGTCTGCGCCAGCGCTGGCAACCACGCGCAGGGCGTGGCCTTTATGTGCAAGCACATGAGGGTCAAAGGCGTGATCTTCATGCCGGTGACGACACCTCAGCAAAAGATCCAGAAGACCCGAATCTTTGGAGGCGACAACGTCGAGATCCACCTGACGGGCGACTATTTCGACCACACGCTTGCCGCGGCTCAGGACTGGTGCGCGCAGCAGGGCGGGTATTTCCTGTCGCCCTTCGACGATGACGACGTGATCGAGGGGCAGGCCTCATTGGCCGTAGAAATCGAGGAGCAGCTGGGCCGCCTGCCTGATCACGTGGTGCTGCCGGTGGGCGGGGGCGGCATGTCCTCGGGTGTGGCGACGTGGTTCGGCGACCGCACGCATTGCCTGTTCGTGGAACCGGCGGGCGGGGCCTGTCTGCGCGCGGCGTTGGCGGCGGGACATCCGATGTCGCTGGACAAGGTGGACAATTTCGTCGACGGCGCGGCGGTCGGGCGGATCGGGGACAAGCCGTTCCAGCTGTTGCGTGACCGGCACCTGTCGGACGTGATCGTTCTGTCCGAGGACCGCATTTGCACCACCATGATCGAGATGTTGAACGTGGAAGGCATCGTGCTGGAACCCGCCGGCGCTCTGGCGATCGAGGCGGTGGGCGACATCCAAAGCTTTGTGCGCGGCAAGACGGTCGTCTGTGTCACCTCGGGCGGGAATTTCGATTTCGAGCGTCTTCCCGAGGTCAAAGAGCGCGCGCAGCGCTATTCGGGCGTCAAGAAATACTTCATCCTGCGCCTGCCGCAGCGGCCCGGTGCGCTGAAAGAATTTCTGAACATCCTCGGCCCCGAAGATGACATTGCCCGGTTTGAATACATGAAGAAATCGGCGCGCAATTTCGGTTCGGTTCTGATCGGCATCGAGACCAGCAAGCCGGACAATTTCCTGCGCCTGTTTGCGCATCTGGACGATGCCGGGTTCGTCTATACCGACATCACCGAGGACGAGACGCTGGCGCAGTTCGTGATCTGACCGATTACAGGTTGTCCTTTAGGCCGGACATGAATTCCGCGCGCGAGCGGTCAAAAGCCGCGATGACCGCGTCCAGATCGACTTCCGCCCCATGGCCCGCAGCAGCGCGCCGTTCGCCATCCTGACAGAGTTTGGACAGACTCTCAAAACCAAGGCTCAATGCACTGCCTTTGAGGAAATGCAGGTTCTGCTCAAGCGCGGATCGGTCAGTGTCCGACGTCAAGCGGCCCATGACCTCACCGACTTCATCCAGAAAGATCCGGACGACCTCGTCGAATTCCTCGGCCCCGACTTCGTCACGCAGCTGGCGCACCCTTGGCCAGTGTATCATCACCGTCCTCCACCTTGACCGGTATCGTCTCTGAATACCGGCCAGGGGTAAAATCCGGGTTAAGCCGCTGCGGTGAACAGCTTTCATCGGTTGTTAAGCCGAGCGCCGTAGCTTTGCTCCACCCCCGTTGGAAAATGCGCAGAGGTTTCGCGTGCGAGTGTCCAGCCAAATTGAGGCCAAGGCTGACCTGGATTTTGGAGCCATCCGGACGGTGCTGGTGGTCGATGACAGCCGCCTGCAACGCCGTATTCTGGTGGCGTCGCTGAAGAAATGGGGATTCACGGTTGTCGAGGCCGA
Organism: Ruegeria sp. BC2; assembly: GCF_056539245.1. Classification (NCBI taxonomy): domain Bacteria; kingdom Pseudomonadati; phylum Pseudomonadota; class Alphaproteobacteria; order Rhodobacterales; family Roseobacteraceae; genus Ruegeria; species Ruegeria sp. BC2. The sequence continues at coordinate 496,710 of NZ_JBQFUQ010000002.1, read as the reverse complement.
CAGCGGTGAAGAAGCGATCGAGATCTGCAAAAAGGGCCTGCCCGATCTGGTGCTCAGTGACTGGGTGATGCCGGGCATGGGCGGGCTGGAATTCTGCCGCGCGTTTCGCGCGCTGGAGAACGACCAGTACACCTATTTCATCCTTCTGACCTCAAAAAGTGAGAAGCAGGAAGTCGCGCGCGGCCTGGATGCCGGTGCGGATGATTTCCTGATCAAACCGCTTGAAGCAGACGAGTTGCGGGCCCGCATTTCGGCAGGGGCCCGCATTCTTGATATGCAGCGCGAGCTTTCGGACAAGAACCGGTTGATCGAAACCGCTTTGGCCGAACTACGCCTTGCGCATGACGCCATCGACAAGGATCTGATCCAGGCGCGCAAGATACAGGAATCGCTGGTGCCGGAACTCTATCGGGAATTTGGCAGGTCCCGGGTCAGCCTGCTGCTCAAACCCTGCGGCCACATCGGGGGTGACCTGGTGGGGATGTTTTCGCCGGGCGCGAACCGGATCGGGTTCTACAGCATCGACGTCTCCGGCCACGGTATCACGTCAGCAATGATGACAGCGCGGTTGGGCGGGTATCTGACCAGCCAGCATTTCGATCAAAACGTCGCAATGGAGAAGCGGTTCAACAAGTTCTACGCCTTGCTGCCACCCGAGCAGGTGGCCGCCATCCTGAATGCCCGCCTGATGGCCGACACGGGGATCGAGGAATATTTCACCATGGTCTACGCCATCGTGGATCTGCGCAACGGCCACCTGAGGATGGTTCAGGCTGGGCACCCCCATCCACTGCTGTTGCGCCGGACCGGCCGGGCAGAGTTCCTTGGGGATGGCGGCCTGCCCATCGGATTGCTGCCCGATGTGGCGTTCCAGCAGACCGAAACCTATCTGCAGCGCGGTGACAAGCTGCTGTTGTACTCGGACGGCTTCACCGAATGCCGTGTCAAAAACGGTGATCTTTTGGATGAGGACGGGCTACAACGGATGGCGCTGGAATGCCTAGGAGCAAACAGCGGGCTCGAGTTTCTGGACGACATGTTCTGGCGATTGACGCAGGGTATGCCGCCGGGAACGGGGATGGAGGATGACGTTTCAGCCGTGTTTTTCGAGTACAACGGAAACTAAAGCCGGTGCAGCCGCGCGAAGTGCCGGTCGCCTGCATTGCCCAACATGTGAACCGCATCGCCGGTGTTCATCCAAACCGCCTCGTGAAAGGGTTCGGTCGGTGGTCCTTTGCGCTGCACCGGGCGGGCCCGGTAGATCAGACAGACCTTCTCGGCCCACAAATTATATTCGGGCATGTAGGTGAATCGCCGGAACGCACCAACCCGCCGCGGGTCCGCGATCGACCAACCGGTTTCTTCGAACACTTCGCGATGCAGGGCGACTATTGGCGACTCGCCGGGGTCGATCCCGCCACCAGGCAGCTGCAAGTCGGGTCCGGGTTCGGTCTGGCAGGTCAGCAGCAGGCTGGCCCCGCGCGGCAGCAGCGCATAGACGCCGACCCGGCGCGTGTATTTCCGTCCCGGTTCCGGGGTTTCGCCGAACCGTCTGATCATGTAAGGACCCTTTCAACCCCGAATGTACGACCTATATGGTGGCGATATGCCAACTTGCGGCGCTTAAGGAAACCCCATGTCTCTTGGAACGAAAATCGCGTGGGACGATACCGTCCTGCCCTTTCAACTTGATGTATCGGATATGCGTGGCCGCGTGGCCCGGCTGGACGGGGTGCTGGACGGCATCCTGAAGCAGCACAACTACCCCGCGCAGGTCGAGGCGCTGGTGGCCGAGATGGCCTTGCTGACCGCGCTGATCGGCCAGACCGTCGCGCTGCGCTGGAAGCTGTCGCTGCAGGTTCAGTCCAAGGGGCCCGTGCGGATGATCGCCACTGACTATTACGCCCCGCGCGAAGAGGGTCAGCCCGCGCAGATCAGGGCCTATGCCAGCTTTGACCGCGACCGTCTGACCGAAGGTGCGCCCTTTGATCAGGTGGGCGAGGGATACTTTGCGATCCTGATCGACCAGGGCAAGGGGACGCAACCCTATCAGGGGATCACGCCGCTGGCCGGAGGATCGCTCAGCGCCTGTGCCGAGGCGTATTTCGCGCAGTCCGAACAGCTGCCGACCCGCTTCTCGCTCAGCTTTGGCCGGTCGACCGAGCCGGGTGTGGGCGAACGCTGGCGCGCCGGCGGCATCATGCTGCAGCACATGCCAAAGGCGTCTCCGTTTGTCGCCAGCGGCGAGGGTACGGGCGAAGTTCTGACAGCCGCCGATCTGGTCGATGGTCAGGAAGAAGAGAACTGGGGTCGGGTCAACATACTTCTGGACACGGTCGAGGATCTGGAAATGATCGGACCATCCGTGGCGCCGACCGATCTGCTGGTGCGCCTGTTCCACGAGGAACAGCCCCGCGTGTACGAGGCCCAGTCGGTGCAGTTCGGCTGCACCTGCTCCGAGGACCGCGTGCGTCAAAGCCTGTCGATCTACTCGGCCCAGGACATCGAGAAGATGACCACGGATGAAGGCACCGTGACCGCCGACTGCCAGTTCTGCGGCGCGCATTACGTGCTGGATCCGAAATCCGTCGGGTTCGAGGCAGAAGATCCGGATGCCGGCTGACCTGATCCCGCGTCTGAGCGCGGCGCTGGCCCGTCCCGGTGACGGGTCCAGCGACTTCGACCTCAATCCCGGGACGGTTCTGCCTGCGGGGCGCAAGCTGCGCCCCGCGGGTGTTCTGATCGCCGTGGACCTGGCCCGCGACGATCCGCGCCTGATCCTGACCAAGCGGTCTTCGGCCCTGAAACACCATCCGGGGCAGATCGCCTTTCCGGGTGGCAAACAGGACGACACCGATGCGGATGTGACCGCCACCGCCCTGCGCGAGGCGCAGGAGGAGATCGGCCTGCCGCCGGACCTGCCACGCATTCTGGGTACCTTGCCGGTGCATGAAACCGTCACGTCATTCGCCGTGACACCGGTGGTGGCGGTTCTGGAGCGCGGCTTTGACCCGGTGGCCGAACCGGGCGAGGTTGACGAAGTATTTTCGGTTCCTCTTGCGCATGTGCTGAACCCTGCGAATTATGTGGTTGAATCGCGCATCTGGCGCGGAACACGGCGGTATTACTTCGCGGTGCCCTTTGGCCCCTACTACATCTGGGGCGCCACGGCCCGCATGTTGCGCGGGTTGGCGGCACGGATGAACGAATGATGCGGATCACCGAAGACTGGATCACGAACCCGGCCACGCAGAACGTGTGTGCGGCGCTGACCGAGGGCGGCGCGCTGGCGCTGTTCGTTGGGGGTTGCGTCCGCAATGCGCTGCTGGGGGCCCCGGTCTCGGATCTCGACATCGCCACCGATGCCCGCCCGCAACAGGTGATGGACCTGGCTGAACGGGACGGGTTGAAGGCGGTTCCGACGGGGATTGATCATGGCACCGTGACCGTGGTCAGCGACGGCATACCTCATGAAATCACCACCTTTCGCCGCGACGTCGAAACCGACGGGCGGCGTGCGGTCGTGGCCTTTTCGGACCAGGTGGAAGAGGACGCGGCCCGTCGCGATTTTACGATGAACGCGCTCTATGCCCGCCCCGACGGCACCATTCTGGATCCGCTGGGCGGCCTGCCCGACCTGCAGGCGCGGCGCGTGCGGTTCATCGGTGCGGCCCAAGATCGCATCCGCGAGGACTATCTGCGCTCGTTGCGGTATTTCCGGTTTCACGCCTGGTATGGCGATGCGCAGGCCGGGATGGACCCGGATGCTCTGGCGGCGATTGCGGCCGATCTGGACGGGCTCGACCGGCTGTCGCGCGAGCGGGTCGGAGCCGAGATGCTGAAACTGCTGGCCGCGCCCGATCCGGCCCCATCAGTGGCGGCCATGCGCAGCATCGGCGTTCTGGCGCATCTGCTGCCCGGCGCCGACGATCGGGCGCTGCCGATCCTGATCCATCTTGAATCACAGGCCGGGCTTGCCCCCGACGCGCTGCGCCGTCTGGCAGCCATCGCTGCGCCCGAGGTTGCCGGGACCCTGCGCCTCAGCAAGGCGCAACTTGCCCGCCTGACCCGGATCCGGGACGGGGCGCAGGGCGGTGCCGGGGCGGCCGAATTGGGGTATCGGCTGGGACAGCCAGACGGACAGGACGCGGCCCTGCTGCGCTGCGCCTTTCTGGAACAGCCCTGGACGGCTGAGACGGGCGCGGCCGTTGAAAAAGGGGCGTCGGCGACCTTCCCGGTCAGGGCCGCCGATCTGCTCGGGCGTTACTCCGGCCCTGCGCTGGGCGCGAAACTGGCCGAACTGGAGAGCCGCTGGATCGCCTCGGATTTCACGCTGGACCGGGACGCGCTGCTGCAAGTTTGACGGGAAGTCTCAAAAGGGGATGACAAGGCCTTGGGTTTCCGGATAGGGTGCGCCTGTCACATGGATGGAGGACTGCGAATGTATTACGGGATCTGGTTCGGCTAAAGCCAGAACACCTGACCCGTACGGGTGGTGTTTTGGCGCCATCTGCTTTCGCATTTTCAATTTTCCTGCTCAATCGGAGCACCTCCATGTTTCGCTATTTCGAAAACCTCGTAGACCCTTTTGTTGCCTATGAAGAGGTGGACAAGCCGCCGACGCGGCTGTGGCCCTTCATGCTGGATTATTCCCGCCCTTTTCGGCGCGTCTTCTTCTGGGCCGCGCTGATGTCAATCATCGTGGCCGCGGTCGAGATCGGGCTGATCTATTATATGGGCCGGGTCGTCGACCTGCTGGGCGGATCACCGTCCGAGGTCTGGCAGGCCCACGGGACCGAGCTGGTTCTGGTCGCGCTGTTCATCCTGTTCCTGCGCCCGATCCTGCATGTGCTGGACGTGCTGTTGCTGAACAACGCGATCCTGCCCAATTTCGGAACGCTCATTCGCTGGCGGGCGCACAAGCACGTTTTGCGCCAGTCGGTCGGCTGGTTCGAGAATGATTTTGCCGGGCGCATCGCCAACCGCATCATGCAGACCCCGCCCGCCGCGGGCGAGGTGGTGTTCCAGGTGTTCGATGCGATTTCGTTCTCTCTGGCCTATCTGATCGGCGCGGCGATCCTGCTGATGGCCGCCGATCCGCGCCTGCTGCTGCCGCTGCTGATCTGGTTCGCGCTCTATGCGCTGCTGGTGCGTTGGACGGTGCAGCGGGTGGGACCGGCATCGCAGGCCGCGTCCGATGCGCGGTCCACGGTGACGGGCCGGGTGGTCGACAGCTATACCAACATTCACTCGGTAAAGATGTTCGCCCATGCCCAGCAGGAGCTGGATTATGCGCGTGAAGCGATCGAAGAGACCCGGCGCACCTTCCAGACCGAAATGCGCATCTTCACCATCATGGATGCCGTTCTGGTCGCGCTGAACGGCGTGCTGATCATCGGTGTGGTCGGCTGGGCCATTTACCTGTGGATGCAGGGCAGCGCCTCGGTCGGGGTGGTGGCGGCGGCCACCGCGTTGACGCTGCGGCTGAATGCCATGACCGGCTGGATCATGTGGGCACTGACCAGCTTCTTTCGCCAGCTGGGCGTCGTGGCCGAGGGGATGGAGACCATCGCCCAGCCCGTCGACCTGCTGGATGCGCCGGGCGCCAAGCCGCTGCAGCTGACCGACGGCCGGATCGAGATCCGCGACCTGTCGCACCACTACGGCCGCGAGACCGGCGGGCTGGATCATGTCAATCTGACCATCCAGCCGGGCGAAAAGGTCGGGCTGATCGGGCGGTCCGGGGCCGGGAAGTCGACCTTGGTCAAGCTGCTTTTGCGGTTCTACGACGTGGAAAGCGGTGCGATCCTGATCGACGGGCAGGACATCCGCACTGTCACCCAGGACAGCCTGCGCCGCAATATCGGCATGGTTCAGCAGGACAGCGCGCTGCTGCACCGCTCGGTGCGCGACAACATCCTGTATGGCCGTCCCGATGCCACCAAAGAGCAGATGATCGCCGCCGCCAAACAGGCCGAGGCGCATGACTTCATCCTCGACCTGCAGGACCCGCAGGGCCGCACCGGCTATGACGCCCATGTGGGCGAGCGCGGCGTCAAGCTGAGCGGCGGGCAACGGCAGCGGGTGACGCTGGCGCGGGTGATCCTGAAGGACGCGCCGATCTTGTTGTTGGACGAGGCCACATCCGCCCTAGATTCCGAGGTCGAAGCCGCAATCCAGGAGACGCTGTACGGCATGATGCAGGGCAAGACCGTGATCGCCATCGCGCACCGGCTCAGCACCATCGCCCAGATGGACCGGATCCTGGTGATGGACGGAGGCCGGATCGTCGAGGAAGGCACCCATGCCGATCTTCTGGAGCAGGGCGGTCTTTACGCCCAGTTCTGGGCGCGCCAATCTGGCGGCTTCATGAACCCCGAGGCCGCGGACGAGGCAGCAGAATGACGGTCGCAGACCTGATCAAACCATTTGAACCCACCCAGACGCCCCCGCCGCAAAGGCTGGGGGCGTTCATTCGCTGGTGCCTGACAGGGGCCTGGCCCATGTTGTTCGCCGCCGCGCTGTTTTCGGCGCTGGCAGGTGCAATGGAGGCCGGAACCGCCTGGATTCTGGGCTGGGTGATCGACATGGCGACCGCAAGCGGCCCCGAGAACTTTCTGACCCCGCGAAACCTGTGGATGATCCTGGGTGCCGTGGCGTTCTTCATGCTGATCCGGCCGCTGTTGTTCGGGCTGTCCTCGGTGTCGAACAACTATATCGTCATGCCCAACATCCCGCCGCTGGTGCTGGCCAAGCTGAACCGCTGGACGCTGGGCCAGTCGGTCACCTATTTCGACGACGATTTTGCCGGACGGATTGCCCAGAAACAGATGCAGACGGCCAATGCGCTGACCTCGGTCGTGTCCGAAACCATCAGCGCCATTGTCTTTGCCTTGGCCTCGCTTGTGGGCTCTTTGCTTTTGTTAGGGTCTATTCATCCCCTCGTCATGCTGCCCTTCGTGGCCTGGCTGGCGGTGTATTTCCTGCTGGTGCGCTGGTATCTGCCGCGCATCCGCACGCGCTCGGCCGCGCGCGCCGGGGCGCGGGCGATGGTGTCGGGGCAGGTGGTGGACACGATCACCAACATCAAGACCGTCAAGCTGTTTGCCCATTCCGAGTTCGAGGATCAGGCCGCGCGCGACTCGATGGTTGTGCTGCGTGACAAGTCGCTGGCCTTTGGCAAACTGTCGGCCAGTTTCCGGTTCATCCTGATGACACTGGCGGGGCTTCTGCCGGTCCTGCTGTTGGGCGCGACGCTGTGGCTGTGGCAGGCGGGGTCGGCGACCACCGGGGATATTGTGGCGGCGGGCGCCATTTCGATCCGCATCGCGCAGATGACGGGCTGGGTCAGCTTCACCCTGATGGGGATCTACGCCCATGTGGGCGAGATCGAGAACGGCATGAAAACCCTGGCGCGACCCGACCGGGTCGAGGATGCGCCGGACGCCACCGAGCTGACGGTGCCTGAAGGCCGGATCGAGTTTCGCGATGTCAGCTTTGCCTATGGTCGCGACGTGGGCGGGGTCTCGGACCTGACATTGACGGTGCAGCCGGGGGAAAAACTGGGAATCGTCGGCGCCTCGGGGGCGGGGAAGTCCACTCTGGTTTCGCTGCTTCTCAGGCTCTATGACCGGGAAAATGGGCAAATTCTGATCGACGGGCAGGACATCTCCCGCGTCACGCAGGACAGCCTGCGCCGCCAGATCGGCATGGTCACGCAGGAAACCGCGATGTTCAACCGCTCGGCCCGCGACAATATCCTGTACGGCCGGCCCGATGCCTCCGAAGACCAGATGATCGCCGCGGCCAAAAAGGCCGAGGCGCATGATTTCATCCTCGATCTGCAGGACGGGCAGGGGCGCAAGGGCTATGACGCGCATCTGGGCGAGCGTGGCGTCAAGCTGAGCGGCGGTCAGCGTCAGCGCATCGCGTTGGCCCGCGCGATCCTGAAGGACGCGCCGATCCTCGTGCTGGACGAAGCCACCTCGGCGCTCGATTCCGAAGTCGAGGCCGCGATCCAGACCGCGCTGCACCGGGTGATGGAGGGCAAGACCGTTCTGGCCATCGCCCACCGCCTGTCCACCCTCAGCGAGATGGACCGGATTATCGTTCTGGATCACGGGCGCATCGTGGAAAGCGGGCCGCATGACACTCTGCTGGCGCAGGGCGGGTTGTATGCGCGGTTCTGGCACCGCCAGTCGGGCGGGTTCATCCAGACCGAGGCCGCCGAATAAGGGTTTTGTTGGCGCATCAGCCCGGCTATCAGGCAGGCCATGACGCAGGAATACACCATTCTCCGCCTCGGGCATCAGGGCGACGGCATCGCCGAGGGCCCGGTCTATGCCCCCCGAACGCTGCCCGGCGAGCGGGTCAGCGGCGCGCTGGACGGCTCGGTGCTGACCGATATCAAGGTGCTGACGCCGTCGGACGATCGGGTCAAGCCGCCCTGCCGCCACTACAAAAGCTGTGGCGGTTGTCAGTTGCAGCACGCCTCGGACACCTTCGTGGCCGACTGGAAGGTCGAGGTGGTGCGTACCGCCTTGGCCGCTCAGGGGCTGCAGGCCGAGATGCGCCCGATCCTGACGTCGCCACCGCAGTCGCGTCGCCGCGCCACCGTCGCTGTGCGCCGCACCAAGAACGGCGCGCTGGCGGGGTTCCACGGGCGCGCCTCGGACGTGATCACCGAGATTCCGGATTGCCAGCTGCTGGACCCGGCTCTGACTGCCGCCATCCCCGTGGCCAAGACGCTGGCCGAACTGGGCGGCAGCCGCAAGGGCGTGTTGTCGGTCACCCTGACCCTGTCCGAAGCCGGACTGGACGTGGCGGTGCAGGGCGGCAAGCCGCTGGATGGCCCGCTGGAACTGGCGCTTGCGCAGGCGACTGAGAAGCACGGGCTGGCGCGGCTGGCCTGGGATGGCGAGGTGATCGCCATGCGCAACCCACCCGCACAGCGGTTCGGTCTGGCGACGGTGGTCCCGCCGCCGGGGGCCTTCCTTCAGGCCACGAAAGACGGAGAACAGGCTCTAACACAGGCGGTTTTGGAGATTGTTGGCCCGGCCAAACGAGTGGTTGATCTGTTCGCGGGCTGCGGCACGTTCTCGTTGCCGCTGGCGCAACGGGCCGAGGTTCATGCCGTTGAAGGCGCGGCCGACATGACCCGTGCGCTGGATCAGGGCTGGCGCAAGTCCACGGGATTGAAACAGGTCACGACCGAAGCGCGCGACCTGTTCCGCCGCCCCTTGATGCCGGACGAGCTGCGCCGTTTTGACGCCGTGGTTCTGGACCCGCCGCGCGCCGGCGCCGAGGCCCAGGTGGCCGAGCTGGCTGAGGCCCGCCGTCCGGTCATTGCCTATGTGTCCTGCAACCCTGTGACCTTCGCGCGGGATGCAAAAATTCTGGTTCAGGCGGGCTATGCCCTTGAATGGGTCCAAGTGGTTGACCAATTTCGATGGTCATCCCACAGCGAACTGGTGGGCAGCTTCAAACTGGCAGAGAATCCATGATCCGACAGGAGACCCTTCGCATGACGATCCGGCAGCGCCTGCAGGCCTTTGTCGAAAACCCGCGGTTTTCGCAATTCATCACCGGCGTCATCTTGGTGAACGCGGTTCTGCTGGGCATGGAAACCTCGGACGGCCTGATGGCCAAATTCGGGCCGGCGATCGTGCTGCTCGACACCATCTGCCTGACCATCTTCGTGGCCGAGATCGCAATGAAACTGGTGGCCAACGGGCGCCGTTTCTTTCTCAATGGTTGGAACATCTTCGATTTCGTGATCGTCGGCATCGCCTTGGTGCCCGGCGGTGCGGGTCTTTCGGTGTTGCGTGCGCTGCGGATTCTGCGGGTGCTGCGGGTGATCTCGGTTGCGCCACGTCTGCGCCGGGTGGTCGAGGGCTTCATCTCGGCCTTGCCGGGCATGGCAAGCGTGTTCCTGTTGATGGCGATCCTGTTCTATATCGGCGCGGTGATCTCGACCAAACTGTTCTCGGACAGCTTTCCGGAGTGGTTCGGTGATCTGGGTCTGTCGGCCTATACCCTGTTCCAGATCATGACGCTGGAAAGCTGGTCGATGGGCATTGTCCGCCCGGTGATGGAGGTCTATCCCTACGCCTGGCTGTTCTTTGTGCCCTTCATCATGGTCACGACCTTTGCGGTCGTGAACCTGCTGGTCGGTCTGATCGTGAATTCGATGCAGGATGCCCACCACGCCGAGGATGAAGTCAAGACGGATGCCTATCGGGACGAGGTGCTGGACCGGCTGGAGTCGATCGAACGCCGCCTGACCGAGCATATGAACAGCAAAAAGTGATTTCCGTTTCTGCCGGATTTTGGCATTATGCGAAAAAACGAGCAGGCAGTGAAATCATGGATCGTCGAGCATTTGGATTGGGTGCACTGGCAACACTGAGCCTTTCGGCTTGTGGAAGTGCGGGCCCCCGGTTTTTGACCTACAACGGACCCGAGGTGACGTCCATCGTGGTGAACAAGGGCGCGCGCAAGATGTACCTGCTGCATCACGAGCAGATCTTGCGCGAGTATGATGTCGAGCTTGGGTTCGCTCCAAGCGGCACAAAGGTCAAGCGCGGAGACGGTCGCACACCCGAGGGCACCTACCTGATCGACCGCCGCAACCCTCGCAGCCGATATCACCTGTCGCTGGGGATTTCCTATCCCAACAGCCAGGATATCGCCAAGGCAAAGGCGATGGGCTTTGACCCGGGTGGAGACATTTTCATTCACGGCCAACCGAACCTGCGCAAGGAGTTCAAGCGCGCGAAGAAGACGCCGGATTGGACCGCTGGCTGCATCGCCGTCAAGAACGAAGAGATCGAAGAGATCTATGCGATGGTGAACGAAGGTACGTTGATCACCGTGCGTCCCTGATAGGCCGCCATTTCCCGAATCCGAACTGTAGATAATCGCGCTGATAGGTTTCCTCGGCCAGCGCTTCGAGCTTGTCATCGTAGATCTGATCCAACGAATAGGGCTGGTCCGGCGCGGGCACGCCGGGCTTCGGCGGGGCATTGTGCCCCAGGCCGCGGGCCAGATTCGGTAGCGCGGTGGCCATCTCTTCTTCGCGCAGTATGAGATCGGGCAGGGCAAAGCCCGCAATCCCCTCCAGCATGCGGGCCTGCGTGCACCACAGCCCGTCGACCCGGATCGGGGTCTGGCCAGAAAGATTCAGCTGCAGAAACTCAAGAAACCCCGAAAACGCCTGATAGTGCTGCTCGAGCGAATAGTTCCCATCGCGCACCTGGCCCGGGATCCGCAACTTGAACCCGTTGCGCAGCCGGTTGCGGATTCCGGCATATGCGCCGGGCCCGGTGCCCAGGATCCGTTCGCAAAACACCGAATGTGCCCGCACCAACGGGTGTCGCAGGACCGTGAATTTCCGGTGACCCGGATGCGCCTTCATCCAGCGGCGCACCTGTTTCTGGTTTCGGTCGGTGATCAGCTCGCCGCCATCCAGTTCGGACATCCATTGAACCACGATCTGTTCCGGTCCACCACGGATCGGCAGATACATCAGCGGCGTTTCCGCGGCCGCGATATGACGCGAAACGGCAGGCCCCCGTCGTGGTTCGAAGTTCGGCGTTCGGTGCAGGTTGAACCGGTCCAGCGCCGCAAGGGCCGCATCCATGGCTTCGGGATTGGTCACCTTTGACAAAGCCGGTTCCGGGTTCTGAGGTTTGAGATCCGGGGCCAGTTGATCCAGACGCGCCTCAACCCCCAGCCATGCCGCCAGTCCGTTCAGAACATCCAGTTGGGTCAGATCCTCGTAACCGATGTAAAATGCGGTCTGGCCAGTTTTTTGCAGCTGATTGACTAAACTCAGCTGAAACGCCTGCTGCTCATCCACGTAGTCCCGAAACTCGTCCCCATCAAACGCAACCTTGGTGGCGCGCCTGCGTTTCACGTTGGTCAGCATCCACTGTTGGGTCTCCCGCGCAATCTTGAGCGAGATGTAGCTGTCCAACGGGTTGCGGTTGAGAATGATCTTTGCGCAGCGCGGATCGTTCAGCGCCATCGCCAGGGCCCGCGGGTCGTGCGAGTGAAAAAACCGGAACCCGTGCAGACCCTCCGGCGCGGAACGCATCGCTTCGATCAGGCGGTCCGGCGCAGCATCCCTGTCTTCCAGTGAAAATCCCAGAACTTCGGTTGCTTTCGGGTATCCGATGAAGTGCGGATTGAACGCCTCGCCATGACACTGCACGCCGTCCAACGCACTCAAATTTGCCTCCAGCAGGTTCGACCCGGTGCGCATTTCGGCAAGAATGATGAAATAGTCAAAGTCGGTCGGCATGCGGGGTCATTGCACCAAGTAGGGCTTGCGATACGGGCGGGTCTGATTACCGAATACATCGTCGGCAGGAAAGTCGCCCATCAGGTGAGGGTGCATTCCCTGGTTCTTGAGGTTTTGCAGGAACTTTCCAAACCCGGACAGATCAACCATCGTCGGCGCCTCGATCAGATGGCTGGGCTGCGTCGCGCCCATCTCCTCAAGAACGGTTTGCAGATGTTCCATCGGAGATTCGACGAATTCGGCCATTGACCAAACATGCACGCGCGCTTTGGTCCACACGGAATCGAGCACCTCAAGCTGTTCGGTCTCGATCTTTTGCAGGCGGGCCGCTTCGGAGCGGATGTCGGCGAAATTCATGTTCGACCGAAACAGCGGAACAGCCCAGGCCCCGGTGACCACGCAGACCTGTGCGTTCTTGTCTCTCGCCAGAAACCAATTGATCTTCTGGGTGTCAGCGGGTCCGAATTGAAAGCACTGGCGTTCGCCCCGGGTGTTCCAGATCAGGTTCGACAGAAACGCCGTCGGATTGTAGTCGCGCAAAATGGCGTTGTCGCTGAGGGACCCGTTCAGGATAGTCTCTCCTTCGGCGAATTCGGCACGCTTGGGGTTGAAAAGATGCCCATGGACGCGGGCGCCTGACGCATTGCCCAGCCAGCTTTCAAAGCCCTCAAACAACTCGGAAAAACCCTGAAACACGGAGTAAGGAAACGCGGTCAGGCCGTTTTCGCTGCCATGGCGGGGAAAACGGCTTTGCATGTACAGGCCGTCGCGGCCGCGGGTACGACGCTCGACCGCTTTGGAGAAAACGCGGTCGATCTTGCCGGGATTTGGCTCGGCGGGTTTTCCGTCGAGGGACTGATCGTTCAGAAACGCCTGATACAGCCGTTCGGCGCGCGGCCAGATCTTGCGGGCGACGAAGCAATCGGATCGGCGCAGCAACTGCAGGTGATCGTCATAGAAGATGTGCGGGCGGCCCTGATAGTCGAACTTCGACAGGGTCAGCGATCGGCTTTCGATCTGGGTGGAATAGAGCCGCGCCAGCGTCTGGAAATAGCTTTCGTCGGGGATCCAGACATGCCGGAAATATCGATCATAGACCTCTCGCTTGGGATCCTGGAGGATCGCGGTCAGGGTCTGCCGGGTCAGGCACCACCACTGGCTGCCCATATGCGGGATCAGCCCGTTGGGGATTGTCCGTCGATATCCGACCGCGCGCTGAAGCTTGACGAAGCGGTCAAACAGCTTGCGGTGTTTGCGCCACGAGAAGGGAAACCGCAGGGTAAAACGTTCGAGGTCCAGCCCGCCCACGGTCCAGCTGACATCGGCGGTGGTGGCGCTTTCAATGAAATCCACGCGGGGCCGGTCGCTCAGGTAATCGATCAGGTCCTGAACCGGGCGCAATGGCAGGCAAGAGCCGGATGACAGAAAGACATGGCGTGTGTCGGGAAAGCGCTCCAGCATCAGCGTCGCGGCCGATTGCGAAGCGGCAACGATGCCCCAGCCGCCCCACTCGCAGACCTGGCGGTCGCAGAACAGGATCAGCGGATCATCCCCGCAGGCTGCGACAAAGTCTTTGAACACGGCCGGGTCGACCTTGCGGTCGACGTGGATGACCACCGGACAACCTGCCGCGGTCCAGTGCCGGGCAACCTGCTCAGCCCGGTCCAGCGCAGTGTGGACCAGCATCACGATGCCCAGGGTCCCGCTCATGCCCAGTTCCCTTTGGACATCAGACCCAGAATCTCAAGTTGGCGCCAATTGATGTATTTCTCGGACCATTTGCACCAGAAAACCGGTTTGCTCTCCAACTGGTCGACATAGGCCCTGTATTCGCCGGACGCGCGGTAGTGTTCACCGCGCTGCAGTTCTTCGCGGGCTTTGTCACCCAGCGTGTTGATCAGCTTGGCATGCAGCAATGCGCCGCTGGTTTTCTCGCCGCCCCACTCGTCGTAGACCTGGTTCAGGCCGCGCGGCAGCAGCGCATGGGTCGAGCTGACATAGACATAGCGCCGATCCCACTTGACCAGAGGGATCTTGTTAAGCGCGGGCGCTTTCGCGGGCTTGTCCTGAAAGAAAACCCTTGCCCGTGGCCCGCCCTGGATCCACAGGTTTCCGTAGGCCGGGTTCTTGGTGATCATGTAGTTGCCCGAGTCGAACCATGCGGCAATCTCGAACGGGTCCTGCCCCTCGTGATAGGTGGCGTCCTGTATCGGCCCCTCGGGATACATGTCCAGCAGCATCGTCCCGAAACTGCGCACCCCGGTGCCGTCCAGCCAGTCGGTCAGCGCGTCGATGGGACGTGTGTCGCAGAACGGATAGATCAGGAACTCGTCCGGATCTACGGTCAGGACCCAGTGTCCATGGGCGTATTTCCGCAGCAAGTAGTTGGACCAGTCGATCCCGAATGTAGAACGGCGATAGCTGGCATTCGTATACCAGACCGAGACATCGGGCTGCGCCTTGAGATAGTCCAGCGTGCCATCCGTGCTGTCATTGTCGACGAACAGGAAATGCCGGACGCCCAGCTTGCGGTAATAGTCCAGAAAATAGGGCAGGCGGATCTTTTCGTTGCGCACGACGCTCATCAGCAGAACATCACCGGACCGGATCTGCCGGGTGTTGTTGCGGACGGTGCGCAGATCGCGTCTTCGGCGGATGCAGCGCACAAGACGGCGCTTGCGCCGCAGTCTCATCCGGTAAGAATCCAAAAGGCTCACGCGCTGCCCAACCTTCTTGTAATACGCGAGCATGCCCGGGGTCCGCATTTGGTCAGACGGGAGCCGGACACTAACGTTTTATGACATTTTCGCACCTTGCGAAGCAATGTATTTAAAAGCCGTTAGCCAAGCATGGGTTTTTGAGGCACAGGATTCCCCGTTCACGTCCACCCGCCCGCTGACAGCAGTCCAAGGCTCTGCAGATGCGCCCAGCCTGAATACCGTTCTGATTGTGGAGTCCAAAGGTCGGGCCCGGCAATGATGCCATCATAGTATGGCCCGAATTGGTCGGGATCATGAAAATGCTGGCGCCTTTGTTTTTCGATGCGCGACTTCTCGACGACTTGCGGCAGGAATTTCGTGTGCAACAGGACGCCCGAGGGGGTTTGCCCGGAAGGCCCGCCATAGGCAAAATTCAGGTGTCGGGGCAGGGCCGAGTGACAGGAGTTCACGAAGGCATAGCGACGGTCCCACTTCACCAACGGAATCTTGTTCAGGGTCGGAGACCGGTCCGGGCAATCGGCAAAGAAGGCGCGTTCGCGAACGCCGCCTTGCACCCACAGGTTTCCCAGCGGCTCTTGCCGGCGGGCCCTGTAAGGGCCGGAATCGAACCAGTTCAAAGTTTCGGTCGGGTCGGTCTCGGGATCATAGGGCGCCGCGCCCAACGGGCCTTTCGGGTATAGATCAAGCATCAGCGCGCCAAAGGCCGGCTGTCCGATTTGGTCCAGCCATCCCGTCAGATCGTGCAGGTCGCGGCCGTCGTGATGGGCATAGATCAGCAGTTCGTCCGCATCCACCATCAGCGTCCAATGACCATGGCCATGCCGCATCTGCAACCAAGTCAGCCAGTCCAGCCCGAACCGAGCCTCGCGATAGCTGGCCTGCGTTTGCCACAGCGACACGTCCGGCTGGTTCAGCAGATAGGTGGTCGAACCGTCATCGCTGCCGTTGTCGACCATCAAGAAATGATCGACCCCCAGCCGGCGATAGTGGCGCAGGAACCAGGGCAGGCGCTCGATCTCGTTGCGCAGGGTGGTAAAGGCCAGAATGTCGGTGGGCGCGATCAGCCGGGTCTTGTCCGACACCGGCGTCAACGCGTGGCGGCTGCGGAAGGACCGCCACAGCAAACGCTTGCGCTTCAGGCGCAGACGGTATCTGCGAACCCAGCCCAGGGCGTTTTCGTCATGGTGGTGCGCGGCGCCCATGGCATGATCACTTTTCGTAATGGCCATTCTGATGCCAGCGCCAGGCATCGGCGATCATCACTTCCAGCCGCGACCGTTTGGGCCGCCAGCCCAGTTCGGCCTCGGCCCGGGTCGAGCCTGACACCAGCTTGGTGCAGTCGCCCGGCCGGCGCGGACCGGTGATGAAGGGCACCTCGCGATTGGTCACGCTGTGCGATTGCGCGATCACCTCTTTCACCGAAAACCCGGTGCCGGTGCCCAGGTTGAACACTCGGCTGCCCTTGCCCTGTTCCAGCCAGCGCAGGCCCAGCACGTGCGCATCCACCAGGTCGCAGACATGGACATAGTCGCGGATGCAGGTGCCGTCGGGCGTGTCGTAATCGGTGCCATAGACGGTCAGAGCGTCGCGCTTCCCGTCGATCGCGTCCAACAACAGCGGAACCAGATGGGTCTCGGGGCGGTGGAACTCGCCCACGTCGCCGTCAGGGTCGGCACCGGCCACGTTGAAATAGCGAAAGATCACGTGGTTCAGCCCGTGCGCCTGTTCGAAATCGCGCAAGATGTCCTCGATCGCGCGTTTGGAGGCGCCATAGGCGTTCAGCGGGTGTTGCGGCGTGGTTTCGTCCAGCACCACGTTGTCGTGGTCGCCATAGGTTGCACAGGTGGACGAGAACACGAAGTCCAGGCAGCCGGCGGCCACAGCCGCCTCAATCAGGTTCAGCGATCCGGTGACGTTGTTGCGCCAGTACCGGCCCGGCTCGCTCATGGCTTCGCCGACCTGGCTGAGCGCGGCGAAATGCATCACCGCCGCCGGTTGGTACTTGGCAAAGACCTGGTCTAGCCGCGCGCGGTCCAGAAGATCGCCCTGTTCGAACGGGCCGAATTTCACCGCATCCTGCCAGCCGGTGACAAGGTTGTCATAGGTCACGGGCACATAGCCCGCTTTCGCCAGCGCCTTGCAGGCATGGGATCCGATATATCCGGCGCCGCCGGTCACGAGTATGTTTGTCATCCGTGGTCCTGCCGAATGTCTGCCCGTCATGGATTAGCTGCCCGGCCGCCCGCGCGGAACGGGGAATTTGCGCCTATTCCAACCCCATCGCGGCCATCATGCTTTCGATCCTGGCTACGTCCTGCGGATTGTTCAACTCCCAGAACTGACGGCCTTTGGCCTCGACCTCTACACACAGAACCTTGCGCCCGTTTTCCATGAATCGCAGCTGTTCCAGCCCCTCGAGTCGTTCCAGCGGTCCGACCGGCCAGCCCGGATAGGCGGCCAGCGCGTCGGGGCGGTAGGCATAGACGCCCACATGGTGGAACACCGGCGTCGGATCCGACCCGGCATAGGTTTCGGCGGTGAAGGGGATCACTTCCTTCGAGAAATAGAGCGCGCTGTGATCGGTCGCGAAGACGGCGGTGGTGCCGCCGACCCGGCCATGCCTGCGGTCGTTCAGCAGCCCGTTCAGCGCCTCGCCGTCGCACCGCAGCACCGGCGTGGCCACGCCGGCCTCGGGCGCGGCGCGCAGGCCATTGACCAGATCCTCGATGAACCAATGCGGGGTCAGGGGGGCGTCGCCCTGCAGGTTGACCACGATCTCGTAGCCGCCGCCCAGCCTGTCATGCGCCTCGGCGCAGCGTTCGGTGCCGTTGGCGCAGCTTTCCGAGGTCATCACCACCTCGGCGCCAAAGCCCTCGGCCGCGGCGCGGATGCGGTCGTCATCGGTGGCCACCACCACCCGGTCGACGTCTGAGACCGACATGGCCGCGCGCCAGGACCTTTCGATCAGGGTCATGGGCTTTCCCGTTGCGCCGGTCAGCGGCACCAGCGGTTTGCCCGGATAGCGGGTCGAGGCATAGCGGGCGGGGATCGCGATCAGAACCGACATCAGGCCTCCTTGAGTTCGACGCCGGGGGCATAGGCGATGAAGAACGGGTTGGCATAGCCCTCCTTGCCGTAGGTCAGCGGCGTGTGGTCGTCGAAACGCACCACATGGCCCCCGGCACCGGCCAGAACCGCGTGGCCTGCGGCAGTGTCCCACTCCATCGTGCGGCCGACACGCGGGTAGAGGTCGGCCTCGCCCGTGGCCACAAGGCAGAATTTCAGCGAGGAGCCCGCCGACTTGCTGTCTTTGACCTGGTATTTGTTGATGTAGTCATCCGTAGCCTGGTCGCGATGCGATTTCGAAGCCACCACCAAAAGCGCCGAATTGTCAGGATCAGAGACTGAAATCGGGGTCACTTCGCCCGGTTTGTCCTTGTCCAGGGCGCCAGTTTCCTCGGCCGAGCGGCCATCGGCCAGGGTATAGAACATGCGCCCGCGGGCCGGGGCATAGACCACGCCGCGGGTGGGCACGCCGTTTTCGACCAGCGCGATGTTCACGGTGAAATCGCCACGTCGGTTGATGAATTCCTTGGTGCCGTCCAGCGGATCGACGATCAGAAAGGTGTCGCCCTGCTTGCTGTGCGATGCGGCCTGTTCCTCGGTCACCAGCAGGATGTCGGGGAAGGCGGCGCGCAGCCCGGCCGAGATCAGGGCATCGGCAGCTTCGTCGGCTTCGGTCACGGGGCTGGAATCGGACTTGACCTTCACGTCAAAATCATCGGCATCGTAGATCTCCATGATCTTGTCGCCCGCTTCCAGGGCCAGGCGTCTGATCACGGGGATGAGGTCGTCATAGGTCACAAAAATGCTCCGTTTTCATGGTTTGTTGATCCGAAAACCTGACGAACTTATGCTGTGCCGGATACGGAACGGCAAGGAATTCGTGCCACGCTGGCGGAACAAAACCGGGAAAGAGCGTTCAAGTGTTCTATTACAAGCGAAGCAGCAGCCTTGTGGGTGGGGCATTCAACCTTGCGGAACTGGTGTTTCACGCCGTGGTCCGCAACATCCGTTCGCAGCATTCCAACGCCGTAATCGCCATCATGATGAACATCGTCCAGGTCGTTTTGATGGCGACCGTGTTCTATTTCATCATGTCGTTTCTGGGCGGACGGGTGGCCAAGATCCGGGGTGAGTTCATCCTGTACATCCTTTCCGGCATCTTTCTTTTCATGACGCACATCAAGTCCGTCGGTGCGATCGCGGGGCTTGGGGGCACCAACAATCCCATGATGCTGCATTCGCCGATGAACATGATGGTTCTGCTTTTGGCCGCGGCCTTCGGAACCTTGTACACGCAGGTCGTTTCAATCCTGGTGATCCTGTTCGTCTACAGCGTTGCGGTCAATCCGATCGAGATGCAGGACCCGGGCGGTGCGTTCGCCATGCTGATCCTTGCGTGGTACACCGGCTGCGCGGTCGGTCTGGTCTTCATGGCGCTCAAGCCGTGGATGCCGCAGACCTCCACCATACTGAGCAATGTCTATCGCCGGATGAACATGATCTTCTCGGGCAAGATGTTCGTAGGCAATGCGCTGGGCGGATGGATGCTGGCCATGTTCGCCTGGAACCCGTTGTTTCACGTGATCGATCAGTGCCGCGGTTTCGTGTTTCGCAACTACTTTCCGCGCAACTCCAGCTGGGAATATGCGCTGTGGGTCGGTATCGCGCTGATGATGATCGGGTTGCTGGGAGAGTTCTTTACCCGCAAGCACATCTCAAAAAGCTGGGATGCGCGCCGTTAGGTTGCCACGCGCAGCGTCAGGTTGATCCGGCCCCCTTTGGGCAGCAGGCGCGAAGAGCCGAACCGGATCCGGTCGATGCCGTGATAGGCCAACCGGGCGGGACCGCCCATGACGACCACGTCGCCGGAGCTCAGCCAGACGGATTCGGTCTTACCGCCGCGGGTCGTGTTGCCGATCCGGAACAAGGCGTCATCGCCCAGCGAAACCGACAGGACCGGCCACGAGAAATCGGCCTCGTCCTTGTCCTGGTGCATCCCCATCTTTGCGCTTTCGCCGTAATAGTTGATCAGACAGCAATCGGGGTCTCGAGAGGTTCCGGCAAGGTCGCGCCAGATCGACAGGATCGGGTCCGGAATGGCCGGCCACGCCATGCCCTTGGGGTGCGCGTCCTGGTACCGGTATCCGGCCCCGTCCGACACCCAGCCCAACGTTCCGGCAGACGTCATGCGCACCGACATCTTGCGCCCCGAAGCGGTGCTGGGATGAAACAGCGGAGCGGCTTTCAGAATCGGCCGCAGAAGCTCGATGATCTGCCGCTGAGCGGCGCCGTCCAGATGGCCTTTTCGGATGTCGAACCCCCGTAAATTCAGGCGCGTCATGACAGAAACCTCATTCCTTTTGAAATCCTTGCCGAAAAAGGCCCAAAATTCCCGAAAACCTGCATTTCACAACGCTTGCAGGCCTCAGGCCTCGCCCTTATATACGCCGGGACGCGCGATGGTGTAGACCTGTCGCGCCGAGCAGATCGGGGCAGGGATGCCGTAACGGGTTCCGGCCTCGGGACATCGCCTTGAAAAGAAAGGGATCGAAAAATGGGAAAAGTAATCGGGATTGACCTTGGGACCACCAACTCGTGCGTAGCGATCATGGACGGCGCGCAACCGAAGGTCATCGAAAACGCGGAAGGGGCGCGGACCACGCCCTCGATCGTCGCCTTCACCGAAGACGAGCGACTGGTCGGGCAGCCGGCGAAACGCCAGGCGGTCACCAACCCCGACAACACGATTTTTGGCGTCAAGCGCTTGATCGGGCGTCGTGTGGATGACGCAGAAGTCCAGAAGGACAAGAAAATGGTGCCCTACGCCATCGTCGATGGCGGCAACGGCGACGCTTGGGTCGAGGCCCGCGGGCAGAAATACTCCCCAAGCCAGATCTCGGCCTTCATCCTCGGCAAGATGAAAGAAACCGCCGAAAGCTACCTGGGTGAAGAAGTCACGCAGGCCGTGATCACCGTTCCGGCCTATTTCAACGATGCCCAGCGTCAGGCCACCAAGGACGCCGGCAAGATCGCCGGTCTGGAAGTGCTGCGGATCATCAACGAACCGACTGCCGCCGCGCTGGCCTATGGCCTGGACAAGCAGGACAGCCAGACCATCGCGGTCTATGACCTTGGCGGTGGTACCTTCGACGTGACCATCCTGGAAATCGACGACGGCCTGTTCGAGGTCAAATCGACCAACGGCGATACGTTCCTGGGTGGTGAAGACTTTGACATGCGCATCGTCAACTACCTGGCCGACGAGTTCAAAAAGGAACACGGTGTCGACCTGAGCCAGGACAAGATGGCGCTGCAGCGTCTGAAAGAAGCCGCAGAGAAGGCCAAGATCGAGCTCAGCTCGACCACCCAGACCGAGATCAACCAGCCGTTTATCTCGATGGGCGCGAACGGCCAGCCGCTGCACATGGTCATGAAGCTGACCCGTGCCAAGCTGGAATCGCTGGTCGGCGACCTGATCAAGAAGTCGCTGAAGCCCTGCCAGGCCGCTTTGAAAGACGCCGGCATCTCGGCCAGCGACGTGGATGAGGTGGTTCTGGTCGGAGGTATGACCCGGATGCCGAAAGTCATCGAAGAGGTGACCAAGTTCTTCGGCAAGGAGCCGCACAAAGGCGTGAACCCGGACGAAGTCGTGGCCATGGGCGCCGCCATTCAGGCAGGTGTTCTGCAAGGCGACGTCAAGGACGTGGTCCTGCTGGACGTGACCCCGCTGTCGCTGGGCATCGAAACCCTGGGCGGCGTGTTCACCCGCCTGATCGACCGCAACACCACGATCCCGACCAAGAAGTCCCAGGTCTTCTCGACCGCCGAGGACAACCAGAACGCCGTGACCATCCGGGTGTTCCAGGGTGAGCGTGAAATGGCTGCGGACAACAAGATCCTGGGCCAGTTCAACCTTGAAGACATTCCACCGGCCCCGCGCGGCATGCCTCAGATCGAGGTGACCTTCGACATCGACGCCAACGGCATTGTCTCGGTTTCGGCCAAGGACAAAGGCACCGGCAAGGAACAGAAGATCACGATCCAGGCCTCGGGCGGACTGTCGGAAGAAGACATCGAGAAGATGGTCAAGGACGCCGAGGAAAACGCCGAAGCCGACCGCAAACGCAAGGAACTGGTCGAAGCCAAGAACCAGGCCGAAAGCCTGATCCACGCGACCGAGAAATCGATCGAGGAGCATGGCGAAAAGGTCGATCCGTCGACCATCGAGGCCATCGAACTGGCGTTGGCGGCCCTCAAGGACGAGGTCGAGTCGGACAATGCCGACAAGATCAAGGCCGGCATCCAGAACGTGACCGAAGCGGCCATGAAACTGGGCGAGGCGATCTACAAGGCGCAGTCCGAAGAGGCCAGCGACGAACCGGCAGCCGCGGATGCGGGTCCCGGAGATGACGACATCGTCGATGCCGAGTTCGAAGACCTGGACGATGACAAGCGCAACTAACGGGTAACCGGGCCAATTCGGGCCGGTCCGGATGCCGGGCCGGCCCGTTTACGTTGAGGCAGAAGGAAATACCGATGTCAAAACGCGACTATTACGAAGTGCTCGGCGTGTCCAAGGGTGCTTCGGCGGATGAGATCAAAAAGGCTTTTCGCCGGAAGGCGAAAGAGCTGCACCCCGATCGCAACAAAGACAACCCGGATGCCGAGGCCCTGTTCAAAGAGGCCAACGAGGCCTATGACGTTCTGCGCGACGCTGACAAAAAGGCCGCGTATGACCGGTTCGGCCATGCTGCGTTCGAAAATGGCATGGGCGGCGGCCAGCGTGGTGGCGGCTTTGGATCGGGCGATTTCTCCAGCGCGTTTTCCGATGTGTTCGATGACCTGTTCGGCGATTTCATGGGTGGACAGCGTGGCGGCGGCGGTCGCCGTGCCGCTCGCGGCTCGGACCTGCGCTACAACCTGAGGGTTTCGCTGGAAGAGGCCTATTCCGGGCTGCAGAAAACCATCAACGTGCCGACCGCGGTGGCCTGTTCGTCCTGCGAGGGCACCGGCGCCGAGGGCGGAGTTGAACCAACCACCTGCCCGACCTGTTCCGGCATGGGCAAGGTGCGCGCACAACAGGGCTTTTTCACTGTCGAGCGCAGCTGCCCGACCTGTGCGGGCCTGGGGCAAATCATCAAAAACCCCTGCAAATCCTGCCATGGCTCGGGCCGGGTCGAGAAGGAACGCGCGCTGTCGGTCAACATTCCGGCAGGCGTCGAAACCGGCACCCGCATCCGTTTGGCGGGCGAGGGCGAGGCCGGGATGCGCGGCGGTCCTCCGGGTGATTTGTACATCTTTGTCGAGGTGACTCCGCACAAGCTGTTCGAGCGGGATGGCCCGAACCTGTATTGCCGCGTGCCTGTCAGCATGGCGAAGGCGGCGCTGGGCGGCTCGATCGAAGTGCCCACCATCGACGGTGGCCGCGGCCGGGTGCAGATTCCGGCCGGCAGCCAGTCGGGCCGGCAGATGCGCCTGCGCGGCAAAGGTATGCCTGCGCTGCGGGGCGGCGGTATCGGTGACATGTTCATCGAGCTTGCAGTCGAGACTCCGGTCAACCTGACCGCGCGGCAAAAAGAGCTGCTGCAGGAGTTCGACGATTTGGGAGAGGACAACCACCCGGAATCGAAAAGCTTTTTCTCATCCGTCAAATCCTTCTGGGAGAGAATGCAAAGCTGATCCCAGCGTTCCAGAGACCGAAAGGCCGGCGTATCATCGCCGGCTTTTTTGTTTTCTAAGTCCAGTTTGGCCGGAAACTGCGCGGAATTGGCCCTTGATTCTCGGCCTCAGCCTTGAGAATGTCCGCGCCAACCGTTGGGGTGCCCCGGAGCCGGGGCTGAGAGGCGCGAGCCAACCCATCGAACCTGATCCGGGCAATACCGGCGGAGGGAACGGTCTAAAACACTCAGACGTTTTCCATGCCCGCGTTGCCCCACATGCAAGAAGGGAGCGACATGGCGCATATCGCTTTGACCATCGCAGGATCCGACAGCGGCGGAGGGGCCGGTATTCAGGCCGATCTCAAAGCGATGTCGGCGCTGGGTGTGTTCGGTGCCAGTGTCATCACCGCGGTCACCGCCCAGAACACGCAGGCGGTCACCGCTGTGCATGGTATCCCGCTGGACGTGATCGCCGCGCAGATCGACGCGGTTCTGTCCGATCTGGACGTGCGCGCGGTCAAGATCGGCATGTTGGCCACGCCCGAGATCATCCAGACTGTCGCCGACGCCCTGTCCGGCTTTGCCGGGCCCATCGTGCTGGACCCGGTGATGATCGCCAAATCGGGCGATGCCCTGCTGGCGCGCGAGGCGGTGCAAACGTTGCGCGAGGTGCTGCTGCCCCGCGCCACCGTCCTGACCCCGAACCTGCCCGAGGCCGCCTCTCTGCTGGACCGGCTGGTCGCCGAAACGCCCGAGGAGATGGTCGCGCAGGGCCATGACCTGTGCACCCTGGGGGCTGGGGCCGTCCTGATGAAAGGCGGACACGGCAAGGGCGATACCTGCCATGATCTGCTGATCGATCAGAACGGCGTCATCGGTGAATTTACCGCGCCCCGTCAGGACACGCGCAACACCCACGGCACCGGATGCACCCTGTCCTCGGCCGTCGCGGCCGGTCTGGCCAAGGGGCTGCCTCTGGTCGATGCGGTGGCGCAGGCGCATGACTACCTGCAAGGCGCGATCACCCGCGCGGACGAGCTGCAGGTCGGCTCGGGCCACGGGCCGGTACATCACTTCCACCGGGTATGGCCGGCGTGACGGTCTGGTCGGTCATAGGTGCCGGCGTCGCCGGCTTGGCCGTGGCCTCGGAACTGGTGGCGCGGGGCGCGCAGGTACAGGTGTTCGATCCGGGCGGGCCGCCCGGTGCGCATGGGTGTTCCTGGTGGGCCGGCGGCATGCTGGCGCCGTGGTGCGAATATGAAAATGCCGAGGAACCGGTGCTGAGGCTGGGGCAGCAGGCGATCGACTGGTGGGCGGCCCGCACCCCGGTCGCGCGGCAGGGAACGCTGGTCGTGGCCAACACGCGCGACCTGCCCGACCTGCGCCGCTTTGCCCGCCGGACCGAGGGATTCACGCAGGTCGATCAAGCGAAAATCGCCAAATTAGAGCCTGATCTGCACGGGTTTTCCCAAGGCCTGTTCTTCGCCGACGAGGCCCATCTGGACCCTCGCCGGGCATTGCAGGACCTCTATCGCGGCCTGCAGGACAAAGGGGTCGAATTCCACCGCAAGCTGGCCCCGTCGCGGCTGGACAACGCCATCGATTGCCGGGGCTTGCACGCACGCGACATCCTGCACGACCTGCGCGGCGTGAAGGGGGAAATGCTGGTGATCCGCTGCCCCGACGTGACGCTGACCCGGCCCGTGCGGCTGTTGCATCCCCGGATGCCGCTCTATGTCGTACCGCGGGGCGAGGGCATCTACATGCTGGGCGCCACGATGATCGAATCCGAGGACAGCAGCCGGATCACCGCGCGCTCGATGCTGGAACTGCTCAGCGCGGCCTATGCGCTGAACCCGGCCTTCGGCGAGGCCGAGGTGCTGGAAATCGGGGTCGATCTGCGCCCGGCCTTTCCCGACAACCTGCCGCGGATCCGCCGGCTGGGGCGGACGATCTATGCCAACGGGTTGTATCGCCACGGCTACCTGCTGGCCCCGGCGCTGGCCCGGGGCGTGGCCGATCTGGCGCTGAACAACACACATTCGGAGATGGTCGATGAAGATCGTGCTTAACGGCGCGCCGCGCGAGGTGCGCGCCGAAACCCTTGGCGAGCTGCTGGCGGAATGTGGCTTTTCCGGCCGCGTCGCCACAGCGGTGAACGAGGAATTCGTGCCCTCCAGCCTGCGCATTGCGCACAAACTGGCCGAGGGCGACCGGGTCGAGGTCGTCGCACCGATGCAGGGGGGATGAAGATGAAGACGTTTTACGGCACCGAACTGCCTAACCCGCTGATGCTGGGCACCGCGCAATATCCCAGCCCGGCGATCCTGGAACAGGCGTTCCGGGCCAGCGGCGCAGGCGTGGCCACCGTCTCGCTGCGGCGCGAGGGCGCGGGCGGGGCCGGTCAGGCCTTCTGGTCGATGATCCGCGATCTGGGCGTGCTGATCCTGCCCAATACCGCCGGCTGCCACACGGTCAAAGAAGCCGTCACCACCGCCCACATGGCGCGCGAGGTGTTCGACACGCCGTGGATCAAGCTGGAACTGATCGGCCACACCGACAGCCTGCAGCCCGACGTGTTCCAACTGGTCGAGGCCGCGCGCATTCTGACCGACGAAGGGTTTCAGGTGTTCCCCTACACCACCGAAGACCTGATCGTGGCCGAACGCCTGCTGGCCGCCGGGTGCCAGGTGCTGATGCCCTGGGGCGCGCCGATCGGGTCGGGGCGGGGCCTGAACAACGAATACGCCCTGCGCGCGATGCGGGCCGAGTTTCCCGACGTGCCGCTGGTGGTGGATGCGGGCATCGGCCTGCCCAGCCACGCCGCCCACGCGATGGAGCTGGGCTATGACGCGGTTCTGCTGAACACCGCGGTCGCCCGCGCGGGCGATCCGGTGGCGATGGCGCAGGCCATGGCGCTGGCGGTGCAGGCCGGGCAACTGGCGCATCAGGCCGACCCGATCGAGCCGCGCGACATGGCCGAACCCTCGACCCCGGTGATCGGAAAGGCCTTTCTGTCATGACGCTAGACCGCTTCTATCCGATCTTCGATCATACCGACTGGCTGCGGCGGATGCTGCCTCTGGGCGTGAAACTGGTGCAGCTGCGCATCAAGGACCAGCCCGACCCGGTGGTGCGCGCGGAAATCGCCACCGCGCAGGCGCTGTGCCGCGACCATGGCGCGGTGCTGGTGGTGAACGACTATTGGCAGGCCGCCATCGACGCGGGATGTGACTGGATTCATCTGGGGCAGGAGGATCTGGACGACGCCGACCTGCCCGCCATCCGCAAGGCTGGGCTGAAGCTGGGCGTGTCCACCCACGACGATGACGAGCTTGAGCGCGTGCTGTCGATGGACCCGAACTATGTGGCACTGGGGCCGGTCTATCCGACCATTCTGAAAAAGATGAAATGGCACCAACAGGGCCTGCCGCGCGTGACCGAGTGGAAACGGCGCGTGGGCGACATCCCTCTGGTCGGCATTGGTGGCATGAGCGTCGAGCGCGCACCGGGAGTGTTTCAGGCCGGCGCCGACATCGTCTCGGCCGTCACCGACATTACCCTTAACCCCAACCCCGAAGCGCGGGTGCGGCAGTGGATCGAGGTCACGCGATGAGCCGCTACGCCCGCCAGATGATCCTGCCCGAGGTCGGGGCCGAAGGGCAGAACCGCCTTGCCCGCGCGCGGGTTCTGGTGGTGGGCGCCGGGGGGCTGGCCGCGCCCGCACTGCCGCTGCTGGCCGGGGCCGGGGTGGGGCATCTGACCATCGTCGATCCCGATACGGTGGATCTGTCGAATCTGCACCGCCAGACGCTGTTCACCGAATCCGATTGCGGCCGCCCCAAGGCCGAAGCCGCCGCCGAACGCTGCCGGGCGCTGAACAGTGAGATCGCTGTCGAGCCGCAGAAACATTCTCTGACACCTGCCAATGCCGCTGATCTGGTGGCCGAAGCCGATCTGGTTCTGGACTGCGCCGACAGCTATGCGGCCAGCTATACACTGTCGGATGTCTGCCTGGCGCAAGGCAAACCGCTGATCAGCGCCTCGGCTCTGGGCTTGTCGGGTTATGTCGGCGGGTTCTGCGGGGGCGCGCCGTCGCTGCGGGCGGTGTTCCCCGACGCGCCAGACAGTGGCGCCAGTTGCGCCACCGCAGGCGTTCTGGGCCCGGTCGTGAGCATGATCGGTGCGATGCAGGCGCAGATGGCGCTGGGCGTGATCCTGGGCCTCGATCCCTCGCCATTGGGCCAGATGGTGCAGGTGGATGGCCGTACCTGCTCCAGCAGCGGATTCCGCTTTGACACCGCGCCGGAGCCCGACAGCCATTTCCACTTTGTCGCGCCCGCGCAGCTGACCCCGGACGACCTGATCGTCGATCTGCGTAGCGTCGATGAAGCCCCTCAGCCGATCCACCCCAACGTCCGCCGCCTGACGGTCGACGCGCTGAAAACAGACCCTAACAAAGACAAAACGCTGGCTCTCTGCTGTGCCACCGGGCTACGCGCCTGGCGCGCGGCCGAGGAACTCCGCCCCCATTGGCCCGGCCGGATCGTTCTGGTCGCCGCCGCAACGTCGTGAAGCAAAAGGAAACGCAAACCATGAAGAAGCTGATCACCGCCATTGCCCTGCTGGCCGCCGCGCCCGCCTGGGCGCAGGACAAGATGACCGTCCTGCTGGACTGGTTCGTGAACCCCGACCACGGGCCGATCATCGTGGCGCAGGAAAAAGGCTATTTCGCCGAACAGGGGCTTGAGGTCGAAATCGTCCCGCCCGCCGACCCGTCGGCCCCACCGCGCCTCGTGGCCGCCGGTCAGGCCGATCTGGCCGTGTCCTACCAGCCGCAGCTGCATCTCCAGATCCACGAAGGCCTGCCGCTGAAGCGGGTCGGCACGCTGGTCGCCACACCGCTGAACTGCCTGTTGGTGCTGGAGGACGGCCCGATCAAAACGCTGGCCGACCTCAAGGGCAAGAAGATCGGCTTTTCGGTCGCCGGCGTCGAAGAGGCGATCCTGACCGCTATGCTGAATGCGCATGGCGTGTCGCTGGACGATATCGAGATGATCAACGTCAACTTCTCGCTGTCGCCATCGCTGATGACGGGGCAGGTGGACGCCGTGATCGGCGCCTTCCGCAATTTCGAGCTGAACCAGATGGACATCGAAGGCGTTCCGGGCCGCTGCTTCTACATCGAGGAAGAAGGCGTGCCGCCCTATGACGAGCTGATCTATGTGGCCAACCCCGAAACGATGGACAAGGACATGATTGCCCGCTTTCTGGCCGCAACCGAGAAGGCCACGCAGTATATCGTGAACAACCCGGAAAAAAGCTGGGAGATCTTCGCCGCCACCTCGCCCGAGCTGCAGGACGAGCTGAACGCCCGCGCCTGGGTCGACACGCTGCCGCGTTTCGCGCTGCGCCCGGCGGGCTTTGATGCCGGCCGCTATGCCCGGTTCGAGGCCTTTCTGAAAGACTCCGGCATGATCGACAGCATCAACCCGGTCAGCGACATCACCATCGACGTGACCGCGCAATGAGCGACTATGGCAAAGCCTTCGCACTGATGCGCGATGCGGCGCAGGGGCCGTGGCGGGACTATACCCGCCACGCCTTTGTCGAGGGGCTGAAGGACGGCACCCTGCCGCGCGCGGCGTTTCTGCATTACCTGCGGCAGGATTACGTGTTCCTGATCCATTTCTCGCGCGCTTGGGCGCTGGCGGTGGTGAAATCGGAAACTCATGCCGAGATGCTGGCCGCGTCGCGTACGGTGAACGGGCTGATCAGCGAAGAGATGAAGTTGCATATCGGCATTTGCGAGGCCGAGGGCATCAGCCAGGACGAGCTGTTCGCCACGCCCGAACGCCCCGAGAACCTGGCCTATACCCGCTATGTGCTCGAGGCCGGTTACAGCGGTGATCTGCTGGACCTGCTGGCGGCGCTGGCGCCCTGCGTGATGGGATACGGGGAAATCGGCACCCGGCTGGCGGCCGAGGCCGCCTCGGACACCTATCGCGACTGGATCGACGCCTATTCCAGCAGTGAATATCAGGAAGCCTGTCAGGCTGTGGGTGAACTGCTGGATTCGGCTCTAACAAGGCGACTTGGGGCGGATTTTCGTACCACACCGCGTTGGGATCGCCTGTGCCAGACCTTCCGCACCGCGACCGAGCTCGAGGTCAATTTCTGGCAGATGGGTCTGACCCCATGACCCCGCCCCCCGATCTGACCATCAGCGGACAGGCTAGTATCGACGGCGCGCCTCTGTTCGCGCCGCTGACCCTGTCGCTGAAGGCCGGGCAATGGACCTGCCTGCTGGGCGGATCGGGGGTAGGGAAAACCACGGTTCTGCGCCTGATCGCCGGGTTGGCGACGGGGGCCGAGTTCACCGGCGAGATCCGCGCCAGCGACGGGCTGCCGGTGGCCGAGCGCGTGGCCTACATGGCGCAGGACGATCTGCTGCTGCCCTGGGCCACGGTCGCGCAGAACGTGGCGCTGGGCGCGCGCCTGCGCGGCGAACGGGTCGATCAGGACCGCCGCGCCCGGTTGATCGAACGGATGCGGCTGCAGGATCACATGGCCAAGAAGCCCTCGGAACTGTCGGGCGGGCAGCGTCAGCGGGTGGCATTGGCCCGGACCCTGATGGAAGACAAGCCGATCATCCTGCTGGACGAGCCGTTCTCGGCGCTGGATGCGCGCACCCGCGCCGACATGCAGGATCTGGCTGCCGAGGCTTTGCAGGGGCGGACCGTCCTGCTGGTTACCCATGACCCGGCCGAGGCCGCGCGTCTGGGCCAGTCGATCATGGTGATGACGCGACACGGCCTGACCCCATGCCAACCGCCTCACGCGCCGGTGCCGCGGAAGGTGGACGATCTGGAAACGCTGGAGACGCAGGGCGCGCTGCTGAAACTGCTGCGCGAGGAGGTGGCATGAAGACGCTCTCGGCCCTTGCCGCGACGCTGTTTGCGCTGGTCCTCTGGCAAGCGATCGTCACCCTGACCGGCCTGCCGAAATTCATCCTGCCCGGCCCGGCATTGGTGGCCGAGACCTGGTGGCAGAACCGCTGGCTGATCGCCGAACACACCTGGATCACCGCCATCGAGGTGCTGATCGGTTTGGCCTGCGGCACCGTGCTGGGCGTCGTCACCGCGCTGCAGCTAGCCAATTCCCGCGCTGCGCGAGTGCTGGTGCAGCCGATGCTGGTGTTCACCCAGGCGCTGCCGGTCTTTGCGTTGGCACCGTTGCTGACCCTGTGGCTGGGCTATGGGCTGTGGTCCAAGGTCGCGATGGCGGTGCTGATCATCTATTTCCCCATCACCTCGTCGTTTTTCGACGGGCTGATGCGCACGCCGTCCGGCTATCTGGACTTGGCCCGCACCATGCAGGCCAGCCCGCGCAGCGTGTTGTGGCATATCTGCATCCCGGCGGCGCTACCCTCGCTGGCTTCGGGGATGCGGCTGGCGGCGGTCTATGCCCCGATCGGGGCGGTGATCGGCGAATGGGTCGGCTCGTCGCAGGGGCTGGGATACCTGATGCTGCTGGCCAATGGTCGCGCCAAGACCGACCTGATGTTCGCTGCGATGCTGACGCTGGGGGTGTTCTCGATCCTGCTGCATCTGGCCGTGCGCCGCGCCACGGCCCGCATGGCCGGTGAGGCGCGTTAACCATTCGGAAACCGATTCTGGGGCAATCATGGGCGCATGACCAAGGACGCTTTTGCCGAAGCCCCATCGCTGTTCGAAAGTGACGAAGCGCCGGTGACGCCGCTGCCCACGGGTCGGCTGCCCTCGTATATCAAGGACCACCGCAAGCGCCTGCGTGAACGGTTCATGTCGGGCGGCGCCGGGGCGATGCCGGACTACGAGCTGCTGGAACTGGTGCTGTTCCGCTCGATCCCCCGGCAGGACGTGAAGCCGCTGGCGCGGCGGCTGCTGGACGCGTTCGGCGATTTCAACCGGGTGCTGACCGCCCCGGTGGAACGCCTGCGTCAGATCAAGGGCGTGGGCGATACGGTCATCACCGACCTCAAGATCCTCGAGGCCTGCGCCCATCGCATGGCCCGCGCCCGGGTGATGCAGCGGCACGTGATCTCCAGCTGGGACGCGTTGCTGGATTATTGCCACACTACCATGGCGCATCGCGAGATCGAGCAGTTCCGCGTGTTCTTCCTGGACCGCAAGAACGTGCTGATCGCGGATGAGGAGCAGGCCAAGGGCACCGTCGATCACGTGCCAGTCTACCCGCGTGAGGTTGCCAAACGCGCGCTGGAGTTGAACGCTTCGGCGCTGATTCTGGTGCACAATCATCCGTCGGGTGATCCAACCCCGTCGCAATCGGATATCGACATGACCAACCGCATCAACGATGCCTGCGCCGCACTGGGGCTGACCTTGCACGACCACCTGATCATCGGAAAATCGACCGAACTGAGCTTCCGCTCGGAAGGTTATCTCTGACCGCTAGCGCACCCAGACTTCGACCCGGCGGTTGGCCTTGCGGCCCCATTCCGTGTCGTCGCAGGCCATTGGCATGGCTTCACCAAAACCTTCGACGGCGATCTCGACGGTTTCGGGGACTGCGGTCTCGATCGCGGCTAGGATCGCGTTGCGCACGGTTTGTGCGCGCCGCAAGGCGATGCGGGCATTGGTTTCCGCGGCACCGTCCCCGTCACTGAAACCGACGAAGACCAGTTTGCGCCCGTCATACTGGCCCGATTCAAGCGCCTGCGCCATTTGCAGGATGTTCGATCGCGACTGCGCGTCTGGCCGCGACGATCCCGGCTCGAACCGGAAAGACACTGACAGGCGCGACAGCGGGCGCAAAGTTTCGATCATCCGTTGCAGTTCTTCCAGACCCACCTCGGACCCACCCGAGGTGATGGCGTTGGCCAACCGGTCGCCCTGAAGCCCAAGACGTACCAGTTCGTGGGACTGGTCGACGAAACCGGCTTCGCGGATGACCATCTGTGCCTCGGGGCTTTGGACATAGGCCAGAAACTGGCGGGCGATCTTCGGCAGGCGCCGCTGCGGAAGATACAGGAACATCGGCAGGGTCAGCGGATAGTCCTCGGTCTTGATGGCGTCGCGCGTGGCGCGCAATGCGTGACCGCATCCGCCGGCCAGCGGCAGACTGCGCACGTTTTGCGGGTCAGCGTGGCTGACGATACCAAGTGCGAACGGATCGCGCGCAACCGCTGCTGCCAGTTCCGCGCTGCGGGTGTGGCGGATCACGTCCTCATGCGCCTGCACACCGGCTGGCTGCATCACCTGGTCTTGCACGGCCTGACCAACACCGGTTGTCACATCCGGCAGATGAACGGCGATGGGGGCATCCGGGCCACCGAGCTGTGCCCAGTTGGCGACCTCGCCATTTAGGACCCGCGCCAGGTCCGAAACCGAGATCTGCCGGATCGGATTGTCCAATGAGACCACTGGCACCAGTGCGCCAAGCGCCACCACCCGCGACCGGCGCGGTCGGGACAGGTCGCCCAGACCGTTTTCTTGCGCCGCCGCCGACTCCTGCGGGCGGATTTCGCGCATCGCCAAAGCGATGTCTGCCTGATCGGCGGTCAGATCGGCAAGACCGCGGTCGGTGTCCGAAACGCGCAGGAAAAACCGCGCCAAAGGTGCGGTCCGATCCGGCTGCGTCAGGGCAAAGACAAGCTGCGCAGGGTCTGTGCCTTCGCTTAGCACGTTCAGGTGTTCTCGTTGCGCAAAGCCTTCGATCAACGCCGGAAGTAGGGATTCGGCCATCACCGATGCGCCAGAGAAGTGCACTTCGGCCACAAAGTCGATCAGGCTTGGGCAAGCCGGACCGTCGCAGGTAACGCCGGATCCATCCACCGTCAGTTCGCCGAACTGGGTGTCCACACGGTAGAACTCACCATCAAACCCCAACAGGTTCCCGGTGATCTCGACCTTGCCGTCATGCGAGGTCAGCGTGATGTCCTGAGCGAGGGCGCCTGAAGCGCCAGCCATCAACGACAACACCGTCATCGTCGCGTGAAGATACTTCATAAAGACCTGTAGACCTGCCTGCCGTTACTTTGCGGCGATTGTCAGGTCTTGGAACAGATTATTCAACACCAGAAAGTCCTGTCCGCTGTCGCAGGCCGGCAGGGTGATCGACAGCTCTCGCGACCGCAGCCCTTGATCGTCCAGCAACTTGAGCGCTTGCAGATCCAGGTCCTGCCCACAATTTCGGGGCGTCACTTCGGCTTCGACGCTCAGGGCGACGGTGCCATTTGCCTCGGCCAGGTTGCGGGGGATCGAATAGATCTCGACATTGCGCTCGCCGGCCATGCCGAAGTGGACAACCTGCCCGGTGCCGGAGCTGCCGGCGTTCGACCAGACATGCCCGGCCTCGCCATAGGATGCACCGAACTCCAACGCGTGCAGTTGCAATTCGGTGTCCCCCATCCATTGCAGCGCAACCCGGTCATAGTCTGAAAAATCAGGAATGTGAGTGGTGGCGACAGTGCCGCGCTGGTTTTTGAACGAGATCAGGAAAATGGCATATTCCGACAGGGCGGGAATGGACAGGTCCAGTCGGCCGTCCTTGTCGGTTCGGGCGCTGAACGTCATGCCGCTGTGGTGCAGCTCGACGGTTTCATCGGGGTTGCAGGGGGCCTTCAGGGTCAAACGTGCTGTCGCGTTGGGAGCCGCCATTGCGCGGGCCCGGAGATCGCAGTTGACCTGCGCCTGAGGAACGGCAGGCTCAGCCCGGGGCGGAACCTTGGCCGAGGGTTCGGGGGCCGTGGACGCATTCGGCGTCGCCGAAGTCAGAACGATACCTTCCAACCCGGCAATCACGGTGCCTTCTCCAGACGGCTGGATCATCGCTTGACGTGTTTCCTGCACGTCCGGCTGCGAGGCCGGTCCGTTCTGCATCAGGTAGCCGATGGCCAAGGCGCATGCGACCGTGCCACCTGTGGTCACGTAGTTCCGTATTACAAACAAGACACCCTCCCCAGTTGAAGGAGCGAGTCGGAGAGTGCTTAACAATCGCGGCCAATATGTGGCCGCGACGCGGACTCATTATGTCGGGAATCTGACCGGATCAGGCAAGCCGACCATGGCAGTGCTTGAACTTCTTGCCGGACCCGCAGGGGCAGGGATCGTTGCGCGACGGATTACCCCAGGTTGACGGGTCGTCCTCGACAAAGCCGGGCCGCGCATCGCCCGAGGCCTGCGCCTCGGCCACCGCTTCGGCCTGTTCGGCGGCTTTCTTGATCTGGGCCTGCTGCGCCTGCATCTGTGCCAGCATCTCGCGCTGCTCTTCTTCAGTCAGCGGGCGGACGCGGGCCAGTTGCTGGGTAACCGTTTCGCGCAGGCTGTCGAGCATGTTCTCGAACAGCTGGAAGCTTTCGGTCTTGTATTCGTTCAGCGGATCGCGCTGGGCGTAGCCGCGGAAGCCCACGACCGAGCGCAGATGTTCCAGGGTCAGCAAGTGCTCGCGCCACTTGCTGTCGATGGTCTGCAGCAGCACCTGCTTTTCGATGTTGCGCATGTTCTCGGGGCCGAAGGCGGCGGCCTTCTGGGCCATCATCTCGTCGGTGGCCTTGATCAGGCGCTCGCGAACCACGTCGTCGTCGACCCCATCCTCGGCTGCCCACTCTTGCACCGGAACATCAATGTTCAGCTTTTCCTTGAGGGCCGCGTGCAGCCCGTCGGTGTCCCACTGATCGGCATAGGTTTTGGGCGGCATGTACTGGTCGATCAGATCGTCGATGACCTGTTCGCGCATGTCCGAAACGATTTCGGACAGATCGTCGGTCGACATGATTTCGCGTCGCTGGTTGAAGATCACCTTGCGCTGATCGTTCATCACGTCGTCGAACTTGAGAACGTTCTTGCGCATGTCGAAGTTGCGGCCTTCGACCTTGGCCTGCGCGCGTTCCAGCGACTTGTTCACCCAAGGGTGGACGATCGCTTCGCCTTCTTTCATGCCCAGGGTGGTCAGAACCTTGTCCAGCCGTTCCGAGCCGAAGATGCGCATCAGGTCGTCTTCCAGGCTGAGGAAGAACACGGTGCGGCCCGGGTCGCCCTGACGGCCCGAGCGGCCGCGCAGCTGGTTGTCGATGCGGCGGCTTTCGTGGCGTTCCGAGGCCAGAACGAACAGACCGCCGGCCTCCAGCACCTTTTGCTTTTCTTCGGCATGACGCGCCTCTTCCCGGGCGCGCAGTTCTGCCGGGTCGGCGTCGGGGTTTTCGGCCAGCGCCTGCATGACGCTCATTTCAACGTTGCCGCCCAGCTGGATGTCGGTGCCGCGGCCGGCCATGTTGGTGGCGATGGTTACCGCGCCCAGACGTCCGGCCTCGGCCACGATCTGGGCCTCCTGCTCGTGCTGGCGGGCGTTCAGGACGTTGTGCTTGATGCCTTCCTTGGTCAGCATCTCGCTGAGCATCTCGGACTTCTCGATCGAGGTGGTGCCCACCAGAACCGGCTGGCCCTTGGCGTTGGCCTTCTTGATCTCTTCGATCATGGCCGCGTATTTCTCGGCCGCGGTGCGATAGACCTGATCATCCTCATCGACACGGGCGATCGGCTTGTTGGTCGGCACTTCAACCACGCCGAGGCCGTAGATTTCGGCGAATTCCTCGGCCTCGGTCAGGGCGGTACCGGTCATGCCGGCCAGCTTGTCATAGAGGCGGAAATAGTTCTGGAAAGTCACGCTGGCCAAAGTCACGTTTTCGGGCTGGATCGGCGCGCCTTCCTTGGCTTCGATCGCTTGGTGCAGGCCTTCGGACAGACGGCGGCCCGGCATCATGCGCCCGGTGAATTCGTCGATCAGAACCACGTTGCCGTCGCGTACGATGTAGTCCTTGTCCCGCTGGAACAGCTTGTGCGCACGCAGGCCCTGGTTGACGTGGTGCACCACCGTGGTGCTTTCAGGGTCGTACAGCGACTGG
Source organism: Ruegeria sp. BC2 (assembly GCF_056539245.1). NCBI lineage: Bacteria > Pseudomonadati > Pseudomonadota > Alphaproteobacteria > Rhodobacterales > Roseobacteraceae > Ruegeria > Ruegeria sp. BC2. The sequence goes on along the minus strand of NZ_JBQFUQ010000002.1, from coordinate 460,056 downwards.
CCCTCGGGCAGCAGGCCACTGGCGTGCAGCTGCTCTTCAAGGAACTCGTTGCCTTCATCGGTGAAGGTCACGCTGCGGGACTTCTCGTCGATCGTATAGTGATCGTCCTGCAGGGACGGGATCAGACCGTCAATGGCCGTGTACAGATCGGACCGGTCCTGAGATGGACCCGAGATGATCAGCGGCGTGCGCGCCTCGTCGATCAGAATCGAGTCGACCTCGTCCACGATCGCGAAATTGTGGTGCTTCTGGTAGACCTCGTTCAGATCCGCCTTCATGTTGTCGCGCAGATAGTCGAAGCCCAGCTCGTTGTTGGTGGCATAGGTGATGTCACAGTCATAGGCCGCTTTTTTCTCGGCATCGGGCTGGCCCGACCAGATCACGCCGGTGGTCATACCCAACGCGCCGAACACGTTGCTCATCCATTCGGCGTCACGCTTTGCCAGATACTCGTTGACCGTGACGACATGCACGCCCTTTCCGGTCAGTGCGTTCAGATAGGCGGGGAAAGTGGCGACCAGGGTCTTGCCTTCGCCGGTCTTCATCTCGGCAATGTTGCCCTGATGCAGGAAGATGCCGCCCATGAGCTGCACGTCAAAGGCCCGCAGACCCAGCGCGCGCTTGGCGCCCTCACGAACGTTGGCGAAAGCCTCGGGCAGCAGGTCATCCAGGCCCTCGCCCTCGTTGGCCCGCTTGCGCAGCTCTTCGGTCTTGGCTTTCAGATCGTCATCCGAGAGTTTTTCGAACTCCGGCTCCAGCGCGTTGATCTTTTCGACCAGCGGGCGGGTTGCCTTGATCTTGCGGTCGTTCGGTGTTCCGAACACCTTTTTGGCAAGCGTACCGAGTCCCAGCATGTTCACTCCAGCGGATCTTTTCTTGTCTTGGTTGCGACAGGCTTGCCCACCTTGCGCGCAACCCATAGATAGCTGGGAGGAAAAGATGGTCCTGTCAAAGGCTGCAAGCGATGTAAGCGGCAGGTTCCAGAGTGTCAACGCCACGCCCTGTCGCGGCCAGAATATAGGATGAATTCATGCCCAAAGGTCTCACTTTTCTGCCATCGCTGGCTCTTGCGGCCATGATGGCCCTGCCTGTCGCCGCTGAAACCGAACCCTCTGCCGATACGGTTGTGGCGCGCGTCAACGGCGACGAGATCACTTTGGGTCACGTGATTGCCACTGCGGCTGGCCTGCCGCCGCAATATCAGCAGTTGGAAGACGAGGTCCTGTACCAGTTCATCGTCGAGCAGCTGATCCAGCAACAATTGCTCAGCCAGGAGCAGGACGAGCTGACCCGCCTGAACGCGCTGATGCTGACCAACGAAGAGCGCTCGCTGAAGGCGGTGCAGACGGTGAACCAGATCACCGATGCCCAGGTGACCGACGACGCGATCCAGGCCGCCTATGACGCGCAGTTCGCGGACTTCCAGGGCGAGGACGAGTTCAACGCCAGCCACATCCTTGTTGCGACCGAGGACGAGGCCAAGGAGATCAAGGCGCAACTGGATGACGGGGCCGATTTTGCCGAGCTGGCCAAAGAGAAATCAACCGGCCCGTCCGGTCCCAATGGCGGCGCGCTGGGCTGGTTCGGCAAGGGCCAGATGGTGCCCGAATTCGAACAGGCCGTGATCGGGCTGGAAAAAGGTCAGGTCTCGGACCCGGTGCAGACCCAGTTCGGTTGGCATGTCGTGGTCCTGAACGACAAACGCAAATCCGAAGCGCCCGAGTTTGCGGCGGTGCGGGATGAACTGGCCCAGTCCGTTCGTCAGGAGGCCATTCAGGCCAAGATCGACGAGCTGACCCAGGCGGGCAACGTCGAGCGCCCCGAGGTCGAGGGCCTGACCCCGGACGTGGTCCGCAAGCTGGACCTGGTTCAGGAGTAAACCCCAGTGGCCAAGATCACAAAGGTGTCTCCGCTGGCCCCTGCGGCCTTTCCTGATCTGCCGGTCATCGACGGTGTGCGATTTGCCACCGTCGCCGCCGGGGTGCGGTATCACGGCCGCACCGACGTGATGCTGGCGGTGCTCGATCCGGGCACCGCGGTGGCCGGTGTGTTCACCCGCTCGGCCACCCGTGCGGCGCCGGTGCTGGATTGCCAGGACAAGATCGGCGGGCCCAGCGACGGGCCGGCGGCGATCCTGGTGAACTCGGGCAATGCCAATGCCTTTACCGGGCAGTACGGGCGGGCCTCGGTCGAGCAGATCACCGCAGCCGTGGCGCAGGCGACCGGGGTGGCGCAGAACCGCGTGTTCACCTCGTCCACCGGGGTGATCGGCGAGCCGCTGCCGCATGACCGGATCGTGGCCCGGCTGGACGAACTGACCGCCGGCCTGCGCGCCGACGCGTTGGAAGAGGCCGCGCGGGCGATCATGACCACCGACACCTTCCCCAAAGGCGCCAGCGCGCAGGTCGAGATTGACGGCAAAACAGTCTCTATTGCGGGGATTGCCAAAGGGTCGGGCATGATCGCACCCGACATGGCGACGATGCTGGTCTATATCTTCACCGATGCGAAGGTTGACCAATCAGCGCTGCAACGGATGCTGTCCGAGCAGACCGACCGGACCTTCAACTGCATCACCGTGGACAGCGACACCTCGACCTCGGACAGCCTGCTGCTGTGCGCGACCGGCGCGTCGGGCGCGGATGCCACCGGCAATGCCGATTTCGCGCGGGCGCTGGAATCGGTGATGCTGGATCTGGCGCATCAGGTGGTGAAGGACGGCGAAGGCGCCACCAAATTCGTCGAGATCCGCGTGACCGGCGCCGCCTCGGACGCCGATGCCAAAGTCCACGGCATAGCCATCGCCAATTCACCGCTGGTCAAGACCGCCATCGCGGGCGAGGATCCGAACTGGGGCCGGGTCGTCATGGCTATCGGCAAATCCGGCGCGGCGGCCGATCGCGACACGCTCAGCATTTCCTTCGGCGATATCCTCGTGGCCGAAAAAGGCTGGGTCAGCCCGACCTATCGCGAGGAAGACGCCGCCGCCTACATGATGGGCCAGGAACTGGTGATCGCGGTCGATCTGGGGCTGGGCGAGGGCAAGGCCACTGTCTGGACCTGCGATCTGACCCACCGATACATCGAGATCAACGCGGATTACCGGTCGTGACATCAGAGCAATTCCAGCAGAAGTGGAGCCCGGTTTTGCGTCCGGGATTGCGACCATGAAAACGGTGCTCGTCTCTGCCGTCGCCTTGATCGACGTGGATGGGCGGGTGTTGCTGGCGCAGCGCCCGGAAGGCAAGGCCATGGCCGGGCTGTGGGAATTCCCCGGCGGCAAGATCGAGCCGGGCGAAACCCCCGAGGCCGCCCTGATCCGCGAATTGCACGAGGAACTTGGCATCGACACCTGGGCCTCGTGTCTGGCGCCGCTGACCTTTGCCAGCCACAGCTATGACGATTTCCACCTGCTGATGCCGTTGTTTGCCTGTCGCAAGTGGCAGGGCATCCCGCAGTCGAAAGAGGGTCAGGCGCTGAAATGGGTGCGCGCGAACGAGCTGCGCAACTATCCGATGCCGGCGGCAGATGTGCCACTGATCCCGATTTTGCGGGATTGGTTGTAGAGCGCAAAGCCAGGGACGTTCGAGTTGATAGGTCTGGATGTCTTGTATGCGGACTCTTCGGTCATTCGCATGCAACCCCAGTGCCTATCTTGACCCTTAGAAAATTTCTCAGGCCAGATTGTTTTTGTGCGCTTTGCCGTTCTTCATAATCACATCGAAGTTGTCCGCAGAGGCCATGACCGTAAGGTCAGCAATCGGGTCTCCGTCCACGAGCAGAATATCGGCGTAGGCTCCGGGTTGAATGACACCGACTGGACCAGCCTGGTAGGGATTACGCGGGCCGGTCAAGTCCCAAAGCTGACCATTCAGACCTGTTGCCTGCCGCAAAATCTCGGCGTTGCTGAACCATGGCGTCCTGAGCTGCAATTCCTCCAACTGCGTTGCTTTCGTTTGCCTCGATCCGACGAAGTCTGTTCCGAGTGCAATCTTAGCGCCAGATTCTCGCGCTAATCGAAGCATGGCGTCGAGACCATCAAACGCCATCTTTTGTCGCTCTGCCTGGGCTGGCGTGAACCCTGCTGGAATGTCTGCTGCAAAAAAGCCAACCTGGGTTGAAAGCCAGACCCCTTTTTCCACGGCCAACTCCATCGACTCAGGCGTCATGAGGTTGCAGTGTTCAATACATTGGTAACCTGCCTCAATGGCAGCCCGAACCGATGTGTCCATGTATGCGTGCGAGGTCGCGTATGTGTTCCAACGTTTGGCCTCCTCTACTGCCGCTTCGAGTTCTGCCGGCGAATACTCGTTGATATCCAATGGGTCGTAGAGGCCAGTCACGGCGCCGCCTGAAAAGACTTTGATGAAGTGCGCACCCTGCCGGAACTGCTCGCGTGCAGCCGCCAGAACTTCAGGTACCCCGTCTGCGAAAAGTGTGATCCCAAGTCGCTCCGCTTCTGTGAACGGCGGCCCGCCGAAGGCTCTCGGACGCACGGATCGCGGCCGAAGGTCGCCATGACCGGCGGTCATTGAAATCGCAGCGTTTGACGCCTGAATGCGCGGACCGGGGTGAAGGCCCTCGTCTATGGCGCGCGCCAAACCGAGAATGCCGCCACCAGTATCACGGACACTGGTAAAGCCACGCATCAGGGTGGCTTCACTTTCGCTCAATGCCAATGCAGCAATGTAATCTGGACGTGCTGTCAGGAAGCCAGCAGGATCTTGGTTCCACTGGAGGTGCACATGCATGTCGAGGAGCCCCGGCATCAAGGTCCGTCCAGCTCCATCGAAGCGCGGCACCTCTGGCGCGGCATCAGCTACGGGCGAGACATCCTTGATCATTTCCCCTTCGACAAGAACGTTCGTGAGTTCGGTCAATTCATCAGACATCCCGTCAAAAACACGCACGTTCGTGAAGAGCGTTGCATCTGGAGCTTGAGCTCGGGCTCGCGCCGGCACCAGCGCCAGCGCAGCGGTCGATGCAAGGCTGGACAAAAATACGCGTTTGGAGATCATAACTTAACCCTCAAGATGCCGAAGAAGTTATTGAAGGTTATCTCAGGATCGCCTGTAAAACCATCTGGTAAACCTGATGAAGAGGGTGACGCAGGGTATAGAGTTTTTAGAGCGTTGAACTGAAGGTAATCCTACGTAGCAAGAACACCCGGTTTGGGCTCGAAGCTGCCATTTACTACGCTCTGCACATACGACCGTTGTCATATTCTCTTCAGCGTTTCGGCGTAGAAGCAGAATGCAAACCCACGCCGCTCTTTTTTGAAGCGTGCTGTTTCGCAGTTTGTACAAGACGTACAAATCGGAACATCACCCCGGCATCCCTGTTACAATTCGTAAGATTCCGGAAAACATCACGAAAAAGTTGACGCTGATCGTCCTCCTTGTCCTTAATCGGGGCAGCGACGCGCGGGTCTGACCCGGCGACGTCGTTCCGGCCCAAACCGGGGCCGGATGGGGAGGAGAGATAGAATTGGCTCAGACGCAGTCGGGCGCCGAAGGGATGCACTCCCTTCCGGCGCTGCTACACCGCAATGCGACGCAGTTCGGGGATGCCCCGGCCTACCGCGAAAAGGAATTCGGGATCTGGCAGTGCTGGACCTGGGCGGAAACAGCCGCCGAGATCCGTGCGCTGGCACTGGGATTCCTGGAGCTCGGCGTTGAAAAGGGCGACCATATCGCCGTGATCGGGCGCAACCGTCCGGCGCATTACTGGTCGATGGTCGCGGCCCAGATGGTGGGCGCGGTGCCGGTGCCGCTGTATCAGGACTCGGTCGCCGAGGAGATGGCCTATGTGCTGGAGCACTGCGGCGCGAAATACGTGGTCTGCGGCGATCAGGAGCAGGTCGACAAGGTCATCGAGATCCAGCAGGACCTGCACCAGGTCAAGCACATCCTCTACACCGACAAGCGCGGCATGCGGAAATACGACCACAGCCAGATGAACGCGCTGAGCGACATCATGGCCGAGGGGCGCGCCGGGCATCACCGGTTCGATGCCGAACTGGACCGCCGCATCGCCGAGATCACATATGACGACACCTGCGTGATGCTCTATACCTCGGGCACCACGGGCAAGCCCAAGGGCGTGGTTCTGTCGAACCGCAACGTGATCGAGAGCGCAAAGAACTCGGCCGAGTTTGACCACCTGACCCGGAACGAGGATATCCTGTCCTATCTGCCGATGGCTTGGGTGGGCGATTTCATCTTTTCGGTCGGTCAGGCCTATTGGTGCGGGTTCTGCGTGAACTGTCCCGAAAGCGCCGACACGATGATGACCGACCTGCGCGAGATCGGCCCGACCTACTTCTTCGCGCCGCCGCGCGTGTTTGAGACCCAGCTGACCAACGTGATGATCCGGATGGAGGATGCCAGCCCGATGAAGCAGCGGATGTTCCGCTATTTCATGGATCACGCCAAAAAGGTCGGCGGGCGCATCCTGGACGGCAACCCGGTCGGTTTCATGGATCGCCTGAAATACGCGATCGGAAATGTCCTGGTTTACGGACCGCTCAAAGATACGCTGGGCTATGGCCGGTTCCGTGTCGGATACACCGCGGGCGAGGCGATCGGGCCCGAGATTTTTGATTTCTACCGCTCGCTGGGGATCAACCTGAAGCAGCTTTATGGTCAGACCGAGGCGACGGTGTTCATCACCGTCCAGCCCGACGGCGAGGTGCGCGCCGACACGGTGGGCGTTCCGGCCCCCGATGTCGAGATCAAGATCGCCGAGAATGGCGAGATCTTCTATCGCTCGCCCGGCGTGTTCGTTGAATACTTCAAGAACCCCGAATCCACCGCCTCGACCAAAGACCCCGAGGGCTGGGTGGCCACGGGCGACGCGGGGTTCATCGAGGAAAGCAGCGGCCATCTGCGGATCATCGACCGCGCCAAGGACGTGGGCAAGATGGCCGACGGTTCGATGTTCGCGCCGAAATATGTCGAGAACAAGCTGAAGTTTTATCCCGACATCCTGGAGGCGGTGCTGTTCGGCAATGGACGTGACCGCTGCGTGGCCTTCATCAACATCGACCTGACGGCGGTGGGCAACTGGGCCGAGCGCAACAACATCGCCTATGCCTCGTACCAGGAACTGGCGGGCCATCCGCGGGTGCTCGAGACGATCCGCAGCCATGTGGAAGAGGTCAACAAATCGGTTGCCGCCGACGAGATGCTTTCGGGCTGCCAAGTGCACCGGTTCGTGGTGCTGCACAAGGAACTGGACCCCGACGATGGCGAGATCACCCGCACCCGAAAGGTGCGCCGCAAGTTCGTCGAGGACAAATACGCCGACATTATCGCCGCGCTCTATGACGGGTCCGAGACGGTCTCGACCACGACCGAGGTGACCTATGAAGACGGACGCAAGGGGTCGATCAGCGCCACGCTGCAGATCGTCGACGTGCCGGTCGTGCCGGTGTCGCATCAGAAGGTGGCCGCGGAATGAGGCCGGTCGTGCGCCGCTCGGCCTGCGGCCATCGCCCCGCCCGCCGTCCCGTTCACCCGCAGTTTGAGGAGTAGACGATGCTGGATGCATCCGACGACGGATATGTCACCGAGGATGGCCGCAAGATCGGCGGCGTGGTGATGGAGATGAAGAACATCACCCTGCGGTTCGGCGGCGTGGTGGCGATTAAGGACATCTCGTTCGACATTCGCCAGGGCGAGATCCGCGCGATCATCGGTCCGAACGGCGCGGGCAAGTCCTCGATGCTGAACGTGATTTCCGGTTTCTACATTCCGCAGGAGGGCGAGGTCTGGTTCCACGGGGCAAAGCGCCCGCAGATGAAACCCTATGAGGTGGCCCGCCACGGCATCGCGCGGACCTTTCAGAACATCGCCCTGTTCGAAGGCATGAGCGTTCTGGACAACGTGATGACCGGCCGCCTGAACTTCATGAGGACAAACATCCTGCAGCAGGCGATATGGCGCGGCAAGGCCGAGGCGGAAGAGGTTGAAAACCGCGAGGCTGTGGAAAAGATCATCGACTTTCTGGAAATCCAGCACATCCGCAAGACGCCGGTGGCGCGGCTGCCCTATGGTCTGAAGAAACGCGTCGAACTGGCCCGCGCGCTGGCCGCCGAACCCAAGCTGCTGCTGCTGGACGAGCCGATGGCCGGCATGAACGTCGAGGAAAAAGAGGACATGAGCCGATTCATCCTGGACGTGAACGACGAGTTCGGCACGACCATCGCCCTGATCGAGCATGACATGGGCGTGGTGATGGACCTGAGCGACCGCGTGGTCGTGATGGATTACGGCAAGAAGATCGGGGACGGCACGCCCGACGAGGTGCGCAACAACCAGGAAGTCATCGACGCCTATCTGGGGGTCAGCCATGACTGAGCACCGCACAGAATTGAGGGGAGGCGCAGATGCCTGATCAGTTGATTTTCGCGATGGAGGTCTTTCTGAACGGCCTCATGGCCGGGGTGCTGTATGCGCTGGTCGCGCTGGGCTTTGTGCTGATCTACAAGGCGTCGGGGATCTTCAATTATGCTCAGGGGGTTATGGCCCTGTTTGCGGCGATGACGCTGGTGGGGATCATGAACGGGCAAGTTCCGTTCTCCCATCTGATCAACGCGATCTTCGGCACGCATATTCACTACTTCGGCTGGAACGTGCCGGCGCTGCTGGCCATTCTGCTGACGATGGGCGTGATGGTCCTGCTTGCCTGGGCGGTGCAGCGCTTTGTCATGCGCCACCTTGTGGGGCAGGAGCCCATCATCCTGTTCATGGCCACCATCGGTCTGGCCTACTTCCTGGAAGGCGTGGCCGACCTGATGTGGGGATCCGAGATCAAGACGCTGGACGTGGGTCTTCCGCAGGGCATCAACCTGTGGATCGACGAGACCACCTACAACATCTTCGGCTACGGCTTCTTCATCGACAACCTGGACATCGTGGCGACGGTCATCGCGGCGCTTCTGGTGGCGGCATTGGTCGCGTTCAGCCAGTACACCAAACAGGGCCGCGCCATGCGGGCCGTGGCCGACGACCACCAGGCCGCGCTGTCGGTGGGCATCTCGCTGAACTTCATCTGGATCATGGTCTGGTCGGTGGCGGGGTTCGTGGCGCTGGTCGCGGGCATCATGTGGGGCACCAAATCGGGCGTGCAGTTCTCGCTGTCGCTGATCGCGCTCAAGGCGCTGCCGGTGCTGATGCTGGGCGGGTTTACCTCGATCCCCGGTGCCATCGTCGGCGGGCTGATCATCGGCGTGGGCGAGAAGCTGTTCGAGTTCGCCGTGGGCCCGCTGGTGGGTGGCGCGACCGAGAACTGGTTTGCCTATGTTCTGGCGCTGATCTTCCTTGTGTTCCGGCCGCAGGGCCTGTTCGGCGAGAAGATCATCGAGAGGGTGTAGGCCATGACCAAGCTGATCGCCATCATCAACGTGATCGCGTGGGCGGGGTTCTGGGCCTTTGGGTACATCGCCCTGACCTCGAACGATCTGACCGCCAATCAGCTGACCGTGGCCGCGCTTTTGGCCTTTGCCGGGCTGGTGATGGGTGTTCTGGCCTACATGAAACTGGTGCGCGCCTCGGAGGCGAGCGGATATGCCAAACGGTCCAACCAACTGGACGCCGAAGCTCGCAACCGGGCGCAGGAACAATGGGGAAAGTAAGACATGTTCTATCGTGAGGCCGGAGACTTCAAGACCTCCTACAGGGACGACAACCAGACTTTCCCGATCAAGTTCGACCGGTATCGGTACTATGTGGTGCTGGCGGTGGCGTTCGGGATCATCCCGTTCATCATCAACGACTATTGGGCCAACGCGCTGCTACTGCCCTTCCTGATCTATGCGATTGCGGCGATCGGGCTGAACATTCTTGTGGGCTATTGCGGGCAGGTTTCCCTGGGTACCGGCGGGTTCATGGCCGTGGGCGCCTATGCCTGCTACAAGCTGATGACCGCCTTTCCCGACGTGTCGATGTTCATCCATGTGATCCTGGCCGGCGGCATCACCGCCATTGTGGGCGTGCTGTTCGGCCTGCCCAGCCTGCGAATCAAGGGGTTCTATCTGGCGGTGGCGACACTGGCGGCACAGTTCTTCCTGGTGTGGCTGTTCAACCGGGTGCCGTGGTTCTACAACTATTCGGCCTCGGGGCAGATCAACGCGCCGGAACGTGACGTGTTCGGCATCATCATCACAGGCCCCAACGCGCCGGCCTGGGCGACCTATCTGTTCTGCCTGATCTTCCTGACCGCCTGCGCGATCATCGCCCGCAACCTGACCCGCGGCACCACCGGGCGCACCTGGATGGCGATCCGCGACATGGATATCGCAGCGGAAATCATCGGTGTGAACCCGCTGCGCGCCAAGCTCAGCGCCTTTGCCGTCAGCTCGTTCTTCGTGGGCGTGTCGGGCGCGCTGTTCTTCGCCATCTACCTGGGCGCGGTCGAGGTGGGCGAGGCCTTCGGCATCCAGAAATCCTTCCTGGTGCTGTTCATGGTCATCATCGGCGGGCTGGGCTCGATCTTCGGATCCTTTGCCGGCGCGGCCTTCCTGGTCCTGCTGCCGGTGGTGCTCAAGGTCGTGGGCGCGGACATGCTGGGCTGGCCCACCGATATCGTCGCGCATCTGCAGCTGGTGATCGTGGGCGGGCTGATCATCCTGTTCCTGATCCTCGAACCGCACGGTCTGGCGCAGCTGTGGCGCGTCGCCAAGGAGAAACTGAGACTCTGGCCTTTCCCGCACTAGGGACCGGCCCAATCAAGAAAGGGGCGCAAAGCCCGAACCAACATCGGACAAACCAAGGGAGGAGACACCCGATGAACAAGAAACTGGCAACAATGGCGCTGGGTGCGCTGATGGCCGCAGGTCCGGCAATGGCCGACCTCGTGTTCCCGTCGCTCAGCTACCGCACCGGGCCTTACGCCGCGGGCGGCATCCCCTTCGCGGATGGCTACGCGGACTATTTCACTCTGCTCAACGAGCGGGACGGCGGCATCGGTGGTGTTCCGGCCAAAGTCATCGAGTGCGAAACCGGCTACAACACCGAGAAGGGTGTGGAATGCTATGAATCGACCAAAGGCGAAGGTGCGCTTGTGTATCAGCCGCTGTCGACCGGCATCACCTATCAGCTGATCCCGAAAACCACCGCTGACGACATCCCGATGCACACCATGGGATATGGCCGCACCTCGGCCAAGAACGGCAAGGTGTTCAGCCACACGTTCAACTACCCGGCCAACTACTGGGACGGTGCCTCGGGTGCGATCAACTATCTGCTCGAGGAAAACGGCGGTGATCTGAGCGGCAAGAAGATCGCGCTGGTCTATCACAACTCGGCCTATGGCAAGGAGCCGATCCGCACGCTGGAAGAGCTGTCCAAGAAGCACGGCTTCGAGCTGGTGGCCCTGCCGGTCGACCACCCCGGCCAGGAGCAGAAATCACAGTGGCTGCAGATCCGCCGCGATCGTCCCGATTATGTCCTGATGTGGGGCTGGGGCGTGATGAACCAGGTGGCCATCCAGGAAGCCGCGAACATCCGGTTCCCGATGGAGAACTTCATCGGCATCTGGTGGTCGGGCGCTGAACATGACGTGATGCCCGCCGGTGCGGCCGCGAATGGCTACAAGGCGCTGACCTTCCACAACGTCGGCTCGGACTATCCGCTGTATGACGACCTGCAGAAATACGTCATCGACGCTGGCAAGGCCGCCGGTGCCGGTGATCAGGTCGGTACGGTCCTGTACAACCGCGGCCTCTATGCTGCGATGCTGGCAGCCGAAGCCGCCAAGAAGGCACAGGAAATCTCGGGCAAGGCTGACATCACCTCGGGCGACATGCGCGACGGTATGGAAGCACTTGAGATGACCGAAGCGAAGATGGCCGAACTGGGCCTGCCGAACTTTGGTCCGACCTTCTCGGTCAGCTGTGAAAACCACGGCGGGGATGCCCTTGTGGGCGTGACCCAGTGGGATGCAGACAGCAAGACCTGGACTCTGATTTCGGAGTTCAAGGCTACCGATACGGACGTGATCGGCCCGCTGATCGAGGAAGACTCGAGCGCATACGCGGCTGAGAACAACATCGAACAGGGCTGCAACTAAGCGGCACGAACACCGGGGCGGCGGCTAACCGCCGTCCCGAACCGGACAAGCCCCGAACGGGGCAGGCATGAGGACACGCGCTGATGCTGGATGCGGCACAAACCACTGACGTGCAGGCGGAAACCCTGCTTGAGGTCAACAATATCGAGGTGATCTACAACCACGTGATCCTCGTGCTGAAGGGCGTCAGCCTGACCGTGCCCAAGGGCGGGATCACCGCGCTGCTGGGCGGCAACGGGGCCGGCAAGACGACGACGCTCAAGGCGGTGTCGAACCTGCTGCATTCCGAACGCGGCGAGGTCACCAAGGGCTCGATCAAGTATCGCGGCCAGAACGTGCACGAGAGCGATCCGGCCGACCTGGTGCAGAAGGGCGTCATCCAGGTGATGGAAGGCCGCCACTGTTTCGAACATCTGACCGTCGAGGAAAACCTGCTGACCGGGGCCTATACCCGCAAGGACGGCAAGGCCGCCATCCAGCAGGACCTTGAACTGGTCTACAACTATTTCCCCCGCTTGAAAGAGCGCCGCCGAAGCCAGGCAGGCTATACCTCGGGCGGGGAACAGCAGATGGTCGCCATGGGCCGCGCGCTGATGAGCCGCCCCGAGACGATCCTGCTGGACGAGCCCTCGATGGGCCTTGCGCCGCAGCTGGTCGAGGAGATCTTCACCATCGTGAAGGACCTGAACGAACAGGAAGGCGTGTCTTTCCTGCTGGCCGAACAGAACACCAACGTGGCGCTGCGCTTTGCCCATTACGGATATATCCTGGAATCGGGGCGCGTGGTGATGGACGGCCCAGCCGCCGAACTGCGCGAGAACCCGGACGTCAAGGAATTCTACCTCGGCATGTCCGACGAAGGCCGCAAGAGCTTCCGCGACGTGCGGTCCTATCGTCGCCGCAAGAGGTGGCTGTGAGCGGATGGAGGATCTGGCGATGACATTCTACGACGCTCTGGAAACCCGTTCGGCCGATCAGCGCGCTGCCGAGCAATCGACTGGTCTGCGCGAACAGCTGGCGCGGGCGAAATCCGCGCCCGGTTTCGCGGCCCATTTCGCCGATGTCGATCTGGACGCGATCCAGACCATCGCGGATCTGCCCAAGCTGCCGGTTCTGCGCAAGTCCGACCTGACCAAAGCGCAGGGTCAGCACCCGCCCTTTGGCGGCTTTACGGTCAAACCCGCGCATGGCTTTGCCCATGTGTTCCAGTCACCCGGGCCGATCTATGAACCCGGCGGAGTCGATCACGACTGGTGGCGCATGGGCCGGTTCCTGCATGCGGCGGGCGTGGGCCAGGGCGATATCGTGCAGAACTGCTTTGGCTATCACCTGACACCGGCGGGCATGATCTTTGAGAACGGCGCGCGTGCCGTGGGCGCCGCCGTGCTGCCCGCGGGCACCGGCCAGACCGAACTTCAGGTCACCGCCGCCCGCGACGTGGGCTGCACCGCCTATGCCGGCACGCCCGATTACCTGAAGGTGATCCTGGACAAGGCCGACGAGATGGGCGTCGCTTTGAACTTCTCGAAGGCGGTCGTGGGCGGCGGGGCATTGTTCCCCAGCCTGCGCCAGGCCTATGCCGATCGGGGCATTTCCTGCCTGCAATGCTACGCCACGGCCGATCTGGGCAACATCGCCTATGAAAGCGCCGCGATGGAGGGCATGATCATCGACGAGCATGTCATCGTGGAAATCGTGACCCCCGGCACCGGAACACCGGTGGCGGAAGGCGAGGTCGGCGAGGTCGTGGTGACCTCCCTCAACCCCGACTACCCGCTGATCCGCTTTGCCACCGGTGATCTGTCGGCGGTGCTGCCCGGGCAGTCGCCCTGTGGCCGTACCAACCTGCGCATCAAGGGCTGGATGGGGCGCGCCGACCAGACCACCAAGATCAAGGGCATGTTCGTGCGCCCCGAACAGGTGGCCGCGCTGGTCGCCAAGCATGACGAGATCGTCAAGGCCCGCGTCATCGCTGCCCGGCAGGGCGAGATGGACACGATGACCGTGCAGATCGAAAGCCCCGGCGGCGATGATGGCACCTATGCCAAGTCTGTGGTCGAGGTGCTCAAGCTGAAGGGCACGGTTCAGGTGGTGCCGCCCGGTTCGCTGCCCAAGGACGGGCTGGTGATCGAGGATCAGCGCGTCTACGACTGATCCGGCCCGGGGTTCTGCGGCCAAATGCGCCGCAGAAACCTGTGCCTGCCCACTGGCGTTTCCGAGTTTTTTGGTCGATTAAAGGGGAACCGCAACCTTTGCCGACCCGAGGCCATGGCCCAGATCGAATTCTCAGAACATGGATCGCGCAACCGCGGGGCTTTGGGTACCCGGTTCGTCGGGGCCTTGGCCTATCTGGTGGCGGCGGCCTGCCTGTTACCGATGGTCGCCGTGGTGCTGGCGACCGTCACCGGCGGCACTGACACGATCCGGCATCTGCTGGACACGGTCCTGCCCGGCTATGCGGCCACCACGCTGATCCTGGTCTCATTGGTTTCGGTGGGAACATTCGCCATCGGGGTCGGAGCCGCGTGGCTGGTCACCATGACCCGTTTTCCCGGCGTACGCCTGTTCGAGGTGGCATTGGTGCTGCCGCTGGCCTTTCCAGCCTATGTGCTGGCCTATGCCTATACCTTCATCCTCGATCATCCCGGCATCGTTCAGACCACGCTGCGCCAGGTGACCGGCTGGGGTCCGCGCGACTATTGGTTCCCCGAGATCCGCTCGACCGAGGGCGCGGCGGTGATGCTGATCCTGGTGTTGTATCCCTATGTCTATCTGTTGGCGCGCGCCGCCTTTCTGCAGCAAAGTGCCACCGCCTTTCTGGCGGCGCGGGCGCTGGGCAGCAGCCCGTGGTCGGCCTTTTGGCGGGTCTCGCTGCCGATGGCGCGGCCCGCGATTGCCGGTGGCGTGCTGCTGGCAGTGATGGAGACCATCGCTGATTTCGGCACCGTAGCCTATTTCGGGGTTCAGACCTTTGCCACCGGCATCTACACAAGCTGGTTTTCGATGGCCGACCGCGCGGCGGCGGCGCAGCTGGCGCTGTGCCTTCTGGCCTTTGCGCTGGTCATGGCCGTGACCGAGCGCACCCAGCGTGGCAAGGCCAAATACTACCAACCCGGCAAACGCCACGCGGCATTGCCCGCTGCACAGCTGAGCGGCTGGCAGGCTGCGGCGGCATGGGTTTTGTGCGCCATTCCAGTTTTGTTCGGCTTTCTGCTTCCGGTGATCGTGCTGACTCAGATGGGATTGGAGTCCGAGCAGAACCTGCTTTCGGCCCGCTATCTGGGGTTCATTCGGAACTCTCTGACGCTGGCAGGAACAGCAGCGGTGATCACCGTCTGCGCCGCGGTCTGCGTCGGTTTCTTCCAACGGCTGAGACCCGGGCGCGGTTCGGCCATGGCGGCTTATGTGGCGCGGTTGGGCTATGCCGTACCAGGCGGCGTGATCGCGGTCGGGCTGATCGTGCCCTTTGCCGGGTTCGACAATGCGCTGGACGCCTGGATGCGGCAGACCTTCGGCGTGTCGACCGGGTTGCTGGTCACCGGCTCGATCTGGCTTTTGGTGGCGGCCTATATGGTGCGCTTTTTGGCCGCCGCGCTCAGCGCCTATGAAAGCGGTCAGAGCACGGTACATGCCAACATGGATGCCGCTGCCCGCTCGCTGGGGCAGACGCCATTGGGCACGTTGCGGCGGGTGCATCTGCCGATCCTCACACCCTCGCTGCTGACGGCGCTGCTGATCGTGTTCGTGGACGTGATGAAGGAACTGCCGGCCACGCTGATCATGCGGCCCTTCAACTTTGACACTCTGGCGGTTCAGGCCTATCGGCTGGCCTCGGACGAACGGTTGGAGGGCGCGGCCGTTCCGTCGCTGGTGATCCTGGCCGTGGGGCTGCTGCCGGTGATCCTGATCTGCCGCCAGGTCGGGCGCCGGCCCTGACGGGCGGTTCAAAAATACCACACCATGTCGTGACAGGCTTGATCTGATCGCATTTTCCGGCAAGGCTTAAGTCATGAACATGCAGCCTCCCAGCCGGAACCCTGCAAGTCCGGTCCAGATGCCGGTGGCCTTCAACCGGCAAGAGATGTCACAGATTCTCTCCGTCTATGGACGGATGGTCGCCGCCGGAGAATGGCGTGACTACGGAATATCAAATCTGCGCGACGTTGCCATATTCTCGATCTTCCGGCGTACCGCCGAGCACCCGATCTATCGTGTTGAAAAACACCCCCGGCTGCGTTCAAAGCAGGGGATGTATTCGGTGATGGGTATGGACGGGCGCATCCTGAAACGTGGGCACGACCTGCGCGCCGTTCTGCGGGTGCTGGAGCGCAAGCTGATCCGCTCGGTCGACCCGGATTAGAGCCGTTTGTGCGCCGTGACCGGCCCGTCGCCCTGGGTCTCGATCCGGGCAATGGCCTGATCCATCGGTTCAAAGACCACCGCCATGTGATGGGCATTGGCATGCAGCAGCATGTTGTCGCCGGACACCCAGGCCACATGGCCTTTCCAGAACAACAGATCGCCACGCTGCGCCGGGGTGCCGTCGGGCAGTGCCGTGCCAAGCTCCCGCTCCTGGTCGCCGCTGTCGCCGGGGCAGGCAACGCCGCAGGCCAGCAGCCCGGCCTGAATCAGGCCTGAACAATCCAGCCCCCACCGGCTGTTGCCGCCCCACAGGTAGGGGGTTCCCAGAAACAGTTCGGCCACGGCCACCGGGTCGTTCAGCAGGGTTCCGACGGGTTTGATATGCACTGCGGGGATGAACCCAAGCTCGGTCTCGACAAAGCGGTCCTGCTGCGACACCACCACGATCCGGCTGGCAAAGCTCAGACTGACCCGGTCGGGGCTTTTGATGTCGGGTTCCGAATAGGCATGGGTCGCCGGGGCCCAGATCCAATGCGTGGCCGGGGCGTCAGGGCCCAACTGGTCCGCGCGCAGCCAGCCTTGATACCCATCCTTGTCGGAAACCACCCGGCACCAGCCGCCGGATTGTTCGGCGACGTCCAGGCCGTCGCCATACAGCAGCTGACGGTCGCGCGGGCCCTTCGGACTGCGCAGCAGGTCCACGACGGGGCGGATGACGCGAGCGCGGTTCACAGGCCCAACATCCCGGGCAGGGCGGTCAGCAGGGCGCGCGGCCCTTGTCCCAACCCGCCTTTGCTGCGGCCGGGCTCTTTGGCCTTTTGCCAGGAGTAGATGTCGAAATGCATGTACCGGCTGTTTTCCACGAACCGCCGCAGGAACAGCGCCGCGGTGATCGACCCTGCGAACCCGCCCGCCGGCGCGTTGTCGAGATCGGCGATGCCCGGCTCGATCAACGTCTCATAGGGCGTGTGGAACGGCATCCGCCAAACCGGGTCAGCCGCCTGAACGGCGGCCTGCGCCAACGCCTGCGCGGCGGCATCGTCATCGGTGTAGAACGGGGCCAGATCCGCCCCCACCGCCACCCGCGCCGCGCCGGTCAGCGTCGCCATCGAGACCACCAGATCCGACGCACCCTCATCCGCCAGCGCCAGCGCGTCGGCCAGAACCAGCCGCCCCTCGGCATCGGTGTTGTTGATCTCGACCGTCAGGCCTTTGCGTGAGGTCAGGATGTCGCCCGGCCGGAACGCGTTGCCCGCCACCGCGTTTTCCACCGCCGGGATCAGCACGCGCAACTGCAGCGGCAGATCCAGCGCCATGATCATGCGCGCCAGTCCCAGCACGTTCGCCGCGCCGCCCATGTCCTTTTTCATCAACCCCATCGAGGCACCCGGCTTCAGGTTCAGTCCGCCGGTGTCAAAGCAGACGCCCTTGCCGACCAAGGTCAGCTTCGGACCGCTTGTGCCCCAGGTCATCTCGATAAGGCGCGGAGCCTGTTCGGCGGCCCGACCCACCGCGTGGATCATGGGAAAGTTCTGTTCCAGCAAGCTGTCGCCAATGGTGACGGCACAACGAGCCCCGTACTCCTGTGCCAGCGTTTCAACGGCGTCTTGCAGGGCCTGAGGTCCCATGTCGGCCGTCGGAGTGTTGACCAGGTCACGGGTGAGAGCTTCGGCATTGGCCATGATCTCAATCCGCGGAGCATTCACACCGTCCGGCGCGACCAATCGAGCCTTTGCGCCGGACTGTTCGGCATATCGGTCGAAACTGTACCCGGTCAGCAACCAGCCCAGGGCTTCGATTTCGGCTCTGTCAGCCGGCAAACCGGACGCAATCCGGTAAGTGCCTTCGGGCAGAACCTCGGCGGCGGCGGCAAGCGGAAAGCGTACCCGAGCGCGCCGGGTGTCTGTTCCATAGCCTGCCAGCGCGAATTGCGGCGCACCCGTCGGTCCGGGAACCAGCAGAACCTGCCCGATTGCGCCGGTGAACCCGTTCGCGACCACCCAGGCCTGTGTCTCATCGGGCTGAGACTTCAGCCATGGCACGAGCCCGTCCTGCGCAAGAACATGCAGATCAATGGCAGGAGCATCGGAAGGTGCAAAAGACAGGGACATGGGCGCCTCGGACTGTTCTGGTGCCGCCTACACTAGCCGCCTGTTGTTCGCCCGCAACCCGTCATATCGAAAGATCCTGTTGATCCCATACTGCGGTCAGCGACCGCTCTCCCACCCGGATCAGTCGGCTGAGCGTGGCTCCGGTCGCCACCGCATCGCCGGCATCTACCGTCCGGGCCACGTCGCCGGCGACCCGGGCCAGCGCCGTCATGCCGACCTGTTCGGATATCGCGACCAGAGACTTGGCGCATTTGCGCAGCCCCGCCCAGTCACGTTGACGCCAGAGCCGTTCACAATTCGACAGGCGTACTGCCAGCTCCTCGACCGTTCGGCACAGAACGT
Organism: Ruegeria sp. BC2; assembly: GCF_056539245.1. Taxonomy (NCBI): domain Bacteria; kingdom Pseudomonadati; phylum Pseudomonadota; class Alphaproteobacteria; order Rhodobacterales; family Roseobacteraceae; genus Ruegeria; species Ruegeria sp. BC2. The sequence goes on along the minus strand of NZ_JBQFUQ010000002.1, from coordinate 441,169 downwards.
CGACCGCGTTCGTGTCACCCAATTGCCGATACAGCCCGTTCAGCCGGTCCGGATCCAGCCGCACGGACTCCTTCTGTTCAAGCGTGACGATCTTGTCCACCACATTCACCCCAATCTTTCTGCCCCCACGGCATCTGCGAACCTGTCACAAAAGACCTTTGCAATTCCTTTCGGCCAATCGGGATAATGTCTCGAATTTTGTTCGAACTTGCGTTAGATCGGCGGTCGAACTGCAAATTTGGGAAAACGCGATGCACCACGCCAAACCTCTGCCGAGCTATCTGGTCAAACGGTACCACGGTTGGAAAGCCACGTCCTATTCCGAGAACCAGGCCTGGTACCGCCGGCTGGCGACCGAGGGTCAGCGTCCGCGGGCGATGGTGATTTCCTGCTGTGACAGCCGGGTCCATGTCACCTCGATTTTCGGGGCCGACCAGGGCGAGTTTTTTATCCACCGCAATATTGCCAACCTGGTGCCGCCCTACGAACCGGACGGCGAGCGCCACGGCACCAGTGCAACCATCGAATATGCGGTGACGGCATTGAAAGTGGCGCATCTGATCGTACTGGGGCATTCGCAATGCGGCGGGGTGCAGGGCTGTATCGACATGTGCAAGGGCGAAGCGCCGCAACTGGAAGCCAAAGAGAGCTTTGTCGGACGCTGGATGGACATCCTCAAGCCGAAATTCGATCTGGTCTCCGATGTCGAGGACCCCGCCGAACAGGCGCGCCAGTTCGAGCGTCAGGCGGTCGTCGCGTCGCTCGAAAACCTGATGACCTTCCCGTTCGTGGCCGAGGCCGTACAGAACGGCTCGATATCGCTGCACGGCTTGTGGACCGACATCGGCGAAGGCGGTCTGGAGTATTATGATCCGTCAGGAAAAAAATTCCTGCCGGTTTAGTCTTTAAATCGGAGAAACGCACCCTAATTGAACGATAGTTCAATTAGGGTGCGGTGACTGTATGGAAAACCTGTTGTCTTTGGCGGCCGACAATCTGGTCTCGCCGATCATTCTCAGTTTTGTGCTTGGTCTGTCAGCCGCATTGGCCCGATCTGACCTGACTATTCCCGAGGCCATCGCCAAGGCGATGTCGATCTATCTGCTGTTTGCGATCGGCTTCAAGGGTGGTGTCAGTGTTGCCGCACACGGGATCGACGCCACGCTTGGCTTGTCCCTCATTGCAGGTGTCATTCTGTCCGCATTGCTGCCCCTGGTGGCGTTCGGCCTGTTGCGCGTGCTGACCAACCTTGACCATGTCAACGCAGGCGCGGTTGCAGCGCATTACGGCTCAATCTCGATCGTCACATTCGTGGCCGGTACGTCGGTTCTGGAAAGTCAGGGCCTGGTGTACGAGGGCTACATGGTGGCCGTTGCGGCGGCGATGGAAGCGCCGGCGATCCTGTCCGCTCTGTGGCTGATCTCCCGCGGCGGCGGAGCCCGCCGGATGGACTCGGATCTCTGGCGCGAGATTGCCCTCAATGGTTCGATCGTTCTGCTGGTCGGGTCGTTTGCAATCGGCTGGATCACGGGCGAGGACGGTCTGGCCGAGATCAGCAGCTTCGTGGTCGCACCGTTCAAGGGGGTTCTGTGCCTGTTCCTGCTGGACATGGGTATCGTTGCCGGGCGCGGATTGCGTGCCGGGCGCGGGCTGATCACGATGGGTCTGCTTGGCTTTGGCGTGCTGATGCCCCTGATCGGGGCCGGTGCCGGGTTGGTGGCCGCGCTCCTGTTGGGTCTGTCCACCGGTGGAGCGGTGTTGCTGATGGTATTGGGCGCCTCCGCCTCGTACATCGCGGTTCCGGCGGCGATGCGCGTGGCCGTGCCCGAGGCGAACCCGTCCATCTATCTGACCCTGTCTTTGGGCGTCACGTTCCCATTCAACCTGGCGCTGGGCCTGCCGATCTACGTCTCGGTCGCCCGGGCCGTTACCGGAGGATAAAGCGATGCAGACACATGATGCCAAACGGGTCGAGATCACCATCGAAGCCATCGTGAAATCCCGTCTGACGGATGCTCTGGTCGATCAAGGTGTGACCGGGTTCACGATCCTGCCGGTGCTCGGCGGATCGGGACGATCGGGTGAATGGAGCCGTTCTGGCCAGGTCAGCCGCGCCAGCGGGATGGTCCAGGTCATCTGCATCATTCGCCCCGACCGCTTGGACGGGCTGCTGAGCGCGATCCTTCCCGTACTTGATCGCCATATCGGGGTTGTAAGCGTCACCGATTGCCAGGTTCTGCGGGCCGAGCGTTTCTGACCCGGAGATCTTGGGATCGGATGCGCGCCTAACTACCGGATTCATGGCGTGGACCCATGCACGATGTGCGGAGCGAACAGGCAAACCCCTGTTCGCAAAACCACACATTTTCCTTCAGAGCGGGCTGACTGACAAACATCGTTGATGGCAACCCGGACGGGCGCTAGCATTTCAGCCAGCATCTTGAGGTTGGCCGTATTGAGCATCGCCTACAGAAGGGAAATTGACGGCCTTCGGGCAATTGCCGTGTTGCCAGTGGTCTTCTACCACGCCGGATTGTCATGGCTGTCCGGTGGGTTTCTGGGTGTTGATGTCTTCTTCGTCATCAGCGGCTACTTGATCACGTCGCTTCTGATCGGGGATATTCAACGCGGACGGTTGTCCATCGTTGATTTCTACGAAAGGCGAGCCAGGCGGATTCTTCCGGCCCTTTTCGTGGTTCTGGCCGTGACGACCTGCCTGGCGTGGATCTGGATGCTGCCGGCCGATCTCAGGGTCTATTCGCGAAGCCTGTCATCCGTCGCGGTTTTCCTGTCGAACGTCTTCTTCTTCCGGAACAAGGACTATTTCGCGGATGAATTCGACATGCATCCGCTCCTCCACACCTGGAGCCTTGCGGTGGAAGAACAGTTCTACCTGCTGTTTCCGCTACTGCTGCTGTTTCTGTTTCGAAGAGGGACCCGGACCTGCATCATTGGCCTAACGGTGTTGCTTTTGGCTAGTCTGTTGCTGGCGCAGTGGACATCGGAAAACGAACCGAGGGCAGGGTTCTACCTCATCTATACCCGCGCGTGGGAGCTTTTGGCCGGCGCGATATGCGCCTTCGTTCCGCGGCAGGACAAGGGGCGTTTCTCGACTGTGCTGCCCCTGCTGGGCATGGCCGGGCTGCTGGTGTCTTACGTGATGTTCGACCGGTACACGCCGCACCCGTCAATCCTTACGGCCGTGCCCGTTCTGGGAACCGTTCTGGTCATCCTTTTCGCCAGCCAACGGGACCCGGTGGGGGCGCTGTTGTCGTCTCGGATCATGGTCTGGATCGGCCTGATCAGCTACAGCCTTTACCTGTGGCACTACCCGTTGTTTGTCTTTGCCAAGATCCGGAGTGTTCCGGCGCCCTCGCCGCTGACCGTCGCCAGCCTTGTCGTGCTGGCCTTTGTGCTCTCCGCCTTGACATGGCGCTTCGTCGAGCAACCCTTTCGCCGTCGCAGGGAAGGTCTGTTCAGCCGCCGGGGGATCTTCATCGGAAGCGCCGCGATATCGGCTATGGTGTTCTCGGTTGGGGTGGCGATCTTCGCAACCGATGGTGCGCCCGATCGCAAGGCGCTGCGCGATCTCGATCTGCCGAGACTGACCGAAAGCCTGGCTCCGAACCGCGGTTTGAGCAATGAATGCAACGGTCGGATGCCGGTGCCGGACAGCTGTGCGACATCCGAGTCTCCCAAGGTTGCGGTTTGGGGGGACAGTTTCGCCATGCATCTGGTGGTCGGCCTGACCGCGGCCTATCCCGAGCTTGGGGTCGTCCAGCTGACCAAGTCGCTCTGCGCGCCGATCGCCGGTATCGCCTTTGCCGATCGCGGCCGGACCGGAGAATCCCCGCAAGCCTGTCTGGATTTCAGCGACCAGGTGCTGGATTATGTCACTTCGACCGACAGCATTGACTATGTCATCGTCTCATCGCCGTTCTACTACCTGTTCGAGCCGGGCGGACTCGCCGCCGTTGACGACGCAATGGACCCCGAAGGCCCGCAGAGCACGGTTCTGCGGAACCTGGAAAAAACGCTCGAACGGCTTGTGTCTGCCGGTAAAACCCCGATCGTTGTGTCTCCGCCCCCCTCGAATGGCCAAAACTTGGGCTATTGCGTGGTGAATGCCGAACTCCGAGGCGCTGACCCGGATCTGTGCGATTATCCGTTCGCGGACATACAGCCGGAGCTTCTTGTGGTTGCTGAGATACTGCACCAGCTCGAGGGCCGTCACAAGGTCGTCTGGCTGGATCGGATACTCTGCGATTCCGACGGCATGTGCCGCGCCAGCGACGGCTCGACGGCATACTATCGGGATGGTCGCCATCTCTCGAAAGAAGGTTCGCGCGAACTTGGGTGCCGCACCGGTGGATGGTTCCTGTTCGGGGACGAACCTGACGGGGCGGCCGACACTGGCGCTGTGGGTCCCGCTAATGACCGTACCTGCAGCCAGCATCAACAGAACGCCGACCTGGCCCAGAGAGACTCGAACGGAGAGTGATTCCTCAGCCCTGGATTGGTCTATCGCCCGCGCGCTGAACCACTGCAGCGCGAGGTCCGGGTTCTGTCGATAGTAAATTTTATTCGTATATCCAAATTCGTGATAGGATGCCGTCATTTCCGGAACCAACCGAATGGAAATGACACATCTGGGAGGGATTTCATGACCAAGTCTTTCGCAATCGTTTCACAACGTCCTTTGTGGACGTTGGCCTGTCTGGCCGCGCTGACCGCCACATCCGTGTCCGCGCAGGAGTTCCAGACCGAGCAGGACAGCACGGACGTCGTATTGGCGCCTGATGATTTCTCTCCCTATGCGGGGCGGAACTTTCCCCAACGGCCGCTGTGGGGAGACTCGCATTTGCATACTTCGGTTTCGGTTGACGCCGGCACGATGACCAGGCTGACCCAGGAACAGGCGTTTCGCTTTGCCCGCGGCGAAGAGGTCACGACAACCCACGGCCTTCGGGCCAAGCTGTCCCGCCCGCTCGATTGGCTGGTCGTCTCGGACCATGCCGAGATGTATGGGCTGATGCCGCAACTGCTGGCCGGAGACGCCGAGGTTCTGGCGACGCCCCAGGGCAAGGCCTGGTACGAGGCGCTGACGGCGGGTGACAGCCAGCTTGCGTTTGACACGGCAATGGAGATCGTCGCCTCGTTGTCGGATGACGTCCCGCCCATCGACAACCCCAAGGCCATCAAGCATGCGTGGGAGGAGTACACGGCCCTCGCGGACAGCTTCAACGAGCCGGGAGTCTTTTCAGCCATCATCGGCTATGAATACACCACCGAGGGCGCCAACAACCTGCACCGGAACGTGCTGTTCCGCGATGGGCGCGACCGGGCCAACCAGACCCGCCCGTTCTCGCAATATGACAGCAAGAACCCCGAGGACCTGTGGGCCTTTCTGGCCGAATACGAGGAACGGACAGGCGGCGAGGTCCTGGCCATCGCGCATAACGGCAACCTGTCGAACGGGCGGATGTTCTCTCTGAACGCCTATGATGGATCCGCACTGACCCAAGAGATCGCAAGTCTGCGCGCCCGGTTCGAGCCGCTGTACGAACCGACGCAGATCAAGGGCGACGGTGAGGCGCATCCGTTCCTCAGCCCCGATGATGAGTTCGCAGATTTCGACACATGGGACGCGGCCAATCTGAACGGAACCGAGTTGAAGCAACCAGAGATGCTGGCCGGTGAGTATGCACGCGAGGCGTTGAAGCGCGGGCTCAAGATCGAACAGGAGCTGGGTGTGAACCCGTTCAAGTTCGGAATGGTCGGCGCGACGGATTCGCATACCGGTATGGCAACGGCCCAGGAAGACAACTTTTTCGGCAAACATTCCGGGGTCGAGCCCGGCCCGAACCGTTGGGAACACCTGGTAATCGAAGCACCCGATCCAGAGCTGTCGATCTATGGCTGGAAACAGGCCGCTGGTGGACTGGGTGCGGTCTGGGCGACGGAAAATACTCGCGAGGCGATCTTTGACGCGATGCAGCGCAGGGAGACCTACGCGACCACGGGGTCGCGCATGGGGGTTCGGTTTTTTGGCGGCTATGACTTCACCGATGAGGATGCCGCAAGCCGTGTTCCTGCGGATGCGGGCTACAAAAAAGGCGTACCGATGGGGGGCAACCTGCAGGCGTCTCCCGATGGGCGGGCTCCGAACTTCCTTGTTTTTGCATTGAAGGACCCGATTTCCGGCAACCTGGATCGCATCCAGATCGTCAAGGGCTGGGTCGATGCTGACGGGGCCTTGCAGGAGAAAGTCTACAACGTCGTCTGGGCCGGCGATCGCCAGCTGGACGAGAACGGCAAGCTGCCCGAAGTCGGCAACACCGTCGATGTCGAAAACGCCACGTGGACCAACACCATCGGGGCAAGTGAGTTGATCACCACGTGGCAGGATCCGGATTTCGACCCCAACCTGTCTGCGTTCTACTATGCCCGTGTGATTGAGATCCCGACCCCCCGCTGGACCGCCTACGAGGCCAAACGGTTCGGGATCGAGATGCCGGACTATGTTCCGATGATCACGACCGAACGGGCCTATACGTCGCCAATCTGGTACACCCCGGGATAAACGGTCGTTCCGTGAAGCGAAGCCCCGCCTCGCGCAGGCGGGGCGGTCTTGTTCATTCGGCTGGGTTGGGATTGCCGGCCACCGGCCTGCGGTTGTCCGCGTCTGTCGCTCCGAAACCGTGACGCAGCAGGATGAACACGAACAGGACCATGGTCAGAACAGCCAGAAGCGATCCGATCTGGGCAAGGGTTTCGCCCCTTTCGGTGATTGCCAGCACGATTCCGGGAACGAGCACCAGCACCGTTGCCACGGACAGCCCATAGTGGAGTTTCGCCAGACCGCTGCGCGCCGCCTCGGGGGTCAGAGCGTAGTAGAATCCGAACACTGCCAGCGCAACGAACCCGATCAGGTTCAGGTGGCCATGTGCCGGGGACAGCGTGTGGTCATGGCTGGCGGACATCTGGATTCCCCACAACATGCCCAAAACGGCAAATATTGCTGCGGTGGTCAGAAAAAAGATGGGCAATCTGGTCATAACGGTCTCCTTTGAATATTCGATGAGCCGCACGGGGCGTTGAAAACTGGGTTTGCCGGAAAAGGTGTGTTCTGACGCGGGCATCCGAACCATGCTGCCCAACCCGGCCCGAACCGTCTGGCAGTGCGGCGTCGAGCACTAAAGGTCAGAAAAACATCGGACTAGTCAGCGGTTCCAGAGCACGTGGGATCGCGCGGTGTCGAACCCCGGTTCCTGCGACAGGTCAGGCTCTGTTTGGTCAATCATGGCTCGTTTCCCCTCGGCTGAGATTGAAACGAAGGCGCCTTCAATGGGCGGAAAAATACCAGCAGCTGTGAAATATGAAAAATTGATTATGTGAATAATAGCTATTCACCTGGCGAATTTACTTTTGCTTGGGCAGAACCTGCGGTGATACCCGGCGCGCCTTCCTTCTCGCATTGCCAAAAATGAAAAAACCCCGCAGCCCATGCCGCGAGGTTTTAAGGCTTCAGTCTGGTCCGGATATCAGCCCTTCTTCAGGACCTCGCGGCCCAGCAGCTCGGCGATTTGCACAGCGTTCAGGGCCGCGCCTTTGCGCAGGTTGTCCGAGACACACCACAGGTTCAGGCCGTTTTCCACGGTCGAGTCCTGACGGATCCGGCTGATGAAGGTGGCGAAATCGCCGACGCATTCAACCGGCGTGACATAGCCACCGGCCTCGCGCTTGTCGATCACCATCACGCCCGGAGCTTCGCGCAGGATGTCACGGGCCTCGTCCTCGTCCAGGAATTCCTCGAACTCGATGTTCACCGATTCCGAATGTCCGACAAAAACCGGCACCCGCACACAGGTCGCGGTGACCTTGATCGACGGGTCGACGATCTTCTTGGTCTCGACGACCATCTTCCACTCTTCCTTGGTCGAGCCGTCTTCCATGAAGACGTCGATATGCGGAATGACGTTGAAGGCGATCTGCTTCTGGAATTTCTTCGGGGCGACCTCGTTGATCGGGTTGTAGACGGCCTTGGTCTGATCCCAGAGCTCATCCATACCCTCTTTGCCTGCGCCCGAGACCGACTGATAGGTCGAGACCACGACGCGCTTGATCTTGGCGCGGTCATGCAGCGGCTTCAGCGCCACCACCATCTGCGCAGTCGAGCAGTTGGGGTTGGCGATGATGTTTTTGTTCTTGTAGTCGTGGATCGCCTGCGGGTTGCACTCGGGCACGATCAGCGGGATCTCGGGGTCGTAGCGATAGAGCGACGAATTGTCGATCACCACGCAGCCAGCCGCGGCCGCTTTGGGGGCGTAATCCTTGGTCGCGGCGGACCCCACGGCGAACAGCGCCATGTCCCAGCCGGTGAAATCGAAAGTGTCCAGATCCTGGGTCTTGAGTGTCTTGTCGCCAAAGCTGACTTCGGTGCCCAGCGAACGACGGCTTGCCAGAACGGCAATTTCGTCCACGGGGAACTGGCGTTCAGCCAGGATGTTCAGCATTTCGCGGCCCACGTTACCCGTGGCGCCGACGACAACGACGCGATAGCCCATGTCTAGTCTCCTGAATTAAGGACGCGCGTTCATAGCCGCGTTGCAGAAAATAAAAAAGGGCCTTCGCGGCGGAATTGACCGAATGACGCAGTTTTGCGGCGACTCAGGCCTTCAGCAGCTGCTGATAGAGCGCAACCAGCGCCTGCGCCTCGCCGTTGATGTCGAAATTCCGTTCCACATGGGCGCGGGCGGCCTTGCCTGCGCGGGCGAGGGAATCACGGTCCGCCAGCATCTCGGCCGCGGCCGCGGCCAGCGCCGGAATGTCGCCCGGAGCCACCACCCGACCCAGCGTCGGGTCGGTCACGATCTCGGAGAATGCGCCCACATCGGTGGCCACCACCGGCACACCGCAGGCCATCGCTTCGAGGGGGGTCAGTCCGAACCCCTCCCAGCGTTGGGGGGCGATGAACAGATCCAGCACCTGGTACCATTGGGCAATCTTGTCCACGGTGACCTCGGGCTTGAACAGGATGCGGTCGGACAGGCCGGCTTGGGCCACCTTGTCCTTCAGTTCGGTCAGGAAAGCGCTGTGTTTCTCGGTCGCGCGGCCCATGACGATGCCATGTACGTCGGGGACCTGCCCGCACAGGTCGATCATCGCATCGACGAAGGCGTCGGTGCCTTTCTGGTGGCGGATGCGGCCGTAGCAGCCCAGCAGCAGCCCGTCGGGCAGGCCCATTTGCGTCCGCAGCCCCGCCTTGTCGGCGGGTGGCGTGAAATCCTGCAGGTTGATGCCGTGCATGATCACCTGCGCGTCGCGCTCGAGGTATCCGGCCGTCTTGCGCGAGGTCGCCACCACCGCGTCCATCTTGCCGATCAGCCACTTGGTATAGCCCGTGTGCGCCCGCTGCGAGGCGCTGGTGAACAGCAGTTTCAGCCGCAGCCGCAGCAGGTCGCGCAGGATCAGGCCCAGCAGCATCTCGGTGTTGCGGCGGGCGTGCCAGACCCGCAGCGTCTTGCGCGACAGAAAGGGCAGGCGGCCCAGCGGGATGTGCGGGATATCCGAAGGCAGGCCCGGGCCGGTGGCTGCGATGTCGATCCACTGTGCCTGCAACGGCACCAGCCGCGCGATCGTGGCGGTCACGCCGGACAGGCGGCGTTTGAGGTTTGGGGCAATAACAACGGGGTCGTTCACGGCGCGCGCTCCTGCGGGTCTCACTCCATGCTGTCACGGCTGAACAGGTAGATCACGCAGCCGATCGTCAGCGTGACGGCAAAGAAGGCGAATATCGCTGTGTAGGGTGTGGTTGGCCCCATGTCCACCGTCGCCGCATGGATGCGGCCGGTGGCGAATTGCGCCAGCCCCACGCCGCCGATCCCAAACAGGTTCAGCAGGGTCACGCCGCGCCCCACCAGATGCGCCGGGATGAAGGCGCGCCCATGCGCCATGATCACCGGGAAGGATGCCCCCAGAAACCCGATCAGCGCCATCAGTAGAACCGACAGCCAGACGGCCTCGGCGACCCACAGCCCCAGCAGCCCCAGCGCCAGCACCGCCAGCGCGTTGCCGCCGAAGATCACCCATTTTCGGGTGTTCAGCAGCCGGTCCAGCGGGCCATAGGCAAAGGTGCCCGCGATCATCGCGGCGCCCATGACCAGCGTGGCCTGCCCGATCTGGGTGGCGCTTAGCCCGAACACGTCCAGCAGATAGGGGCCGGCCCACAACCCCCGCAGCGCGGCCGAGGGTGCATAGGCCACCAGCATCAACGGCAAAATCGCCCACAGCGCAGGTTCGCGCAGCAGGTCCAGAACCGACCCTTTCTGCTCGGACACCACCCGCGCGGGGTCGTTGACCGTGACCCAGATGCCCACTGCCACGGCGCCTGAGATCGCGGCCAGCCCCGCCAGAGTCGCGCGCCAGCCCATCAACTCGACCGCCAGCGCCGTGGGGTACGAGGCCACGAGGTTGCCGACCGACCCCACGCCCAGCATAACAGCGGCCAGGGTAGCGAACTTCGCGGGCGGGTATTCGCGGGCAAAGATGAAATACGAGGCCATCAGAACCGGCGAACATCCGACCCCGATCAACGCCATCGCCACCGCCACATGCAGGGGCGTCGCGGCCAGCGCGAACACCGCGGCCCCACCCGCGCCGCCGATCAGTAGCAGAACCGCCGCCGTCTGCCGGGGGCCAACCCGGTCCAGCGCCCAGCCCACCGGGATCTGCATCGCCGCAAAGACCAGAAACCACAGACCCGAGGCCCAGGCCAGATCTTCGGGCGTGGCGCCGATGTCTCGCGCCAGATCGGCAGTCAGAACCGCAAGGAACGCGCGGAAGAACTGGCTGAGGACATAGGCCAGACACAAGATCACCAAACCTGCCTGCATGTCGGTCTCCCTGCCGTCCGCCTCACCGGGATGCTTGGCACGTCCCGATGCCATGCACAAGCGCGTGTGATATGTTGCAGTATCGGGAAACGCCCCCGCACTACGCTATCATTGCGGCAAGCAAACGGGAGGGACAATGAAGACCGCCGATATCGGATTCTATGACCGCGTACCCATTACACGCGACTTTCTTGCCCTGTCGGATCCGGAACAATTCACCCCGGTCCCGGATGACTGGATCGTGGGCGTCGCGGATATCGTGGATTCGACCGGCGAAATCGCGCGTGGTCGCTACAAGACGGTGAACATGGTGGGCGCGGCGGTGATCTCAGGCATGATCAACGCGCTGAGCGGGCGAGTTTTTCCCTATGTATTTGGTGGCGACGGCGCCGGATTTGCCATCCCGAAGGACGATGCCGACATGGCGCGCGCCACCTTGGCCGCGCTGCGCAGTTGGGCGGAAACCGAGTTCGGCATCGCGCTGCGTGCGGCTTTGGTTCCTGTGTCCGACCTGCGCGCGGAGGGGCTCGACTTGCGGGTGGCGCGCTATGCGCCGTCCTCGGGGGTGGATTACGCCATGTTCACCGGTGGCGGACTGGCCTGGGCCGAGGCGCAGATGAAGGCTGGCCGGTACGAGGTTCCGCCCGCCGGGTCCGACGCAAAGCCTGACCTGACGGGACTGTCCTGCCGCTGGTCCAACAGCCCTGCGCGGCATGGGCAGATCGTTTCACTTGTCATCCAGCCCACTGCGCAGGCGACAGAACGCGACTTTGCTGATCTGGCGCAATCAGTCCTGTCCGCATCCGAGGCTCTGGAGCGCGCGGGTCATCCCGTGCCGGCCGGCGGCCCTCCGATCAAGTGGCCACCTCCGGGGCTTGCACTGGATGCCCATGTTTCGCGCGCTGGGCGCAATCTGGCCGTGCGCAAGGCCGCGCTGCTTGTGCAGAACCTGCTGATCTGGCTGCTGTTCAAATCGGGCAAGCGACTGGGCGACTTCGAGCCGGGCCACTACAAGAACATGGTCAGCCGAAATGCGGATTTCCGCAAATTTGATGACGGGTTGAAGATGACGCTGGATTGCGACGACGAGACCCTGTCGCGCATCGCCCGGACCCTTGAGGATGCGCGCGGACGCGGCAAAATCAGATATGGCATCCATTCCCAGCAAGAGGCGATGATGACCTGCTTCGTGCCCGCCGCCACGCGCGACGATCACGTACATTTCGTCGATGGTGCATCGGGCGGCTATGCGCAGGCCGCCGCCGCAATGCAGGGGTGAGCCGCCCTCAGGAACGCCATTTCGCGGCCAGCCCGCGGGCGGCCTGAGCCAGCAGCATGACGTCGATACCGACCGCCAGGAACTGCGCGCCCATGTCCCGATACGCTTGAACCGCTTCATCATTGGTGCCCAGAATACCCGGCGCCTTGCCTGCCGCCCGGATCCGCTTCAAAGCATCGGCGATGGCGGTGCGCACCTCCGGCACCGTGCTGTCGCCTTTGTAACCCATGTCGGTGGACAGATCGGCCGGGCCGATGAAAACGCCATCCACGCCCTCGACCTGAAGGATGTCGTCCAGCGCGGCCATGCCCGCAAGGTTTTCCACCTGAACCAGCAAACAGATTTCGGGGTCGGCCGTGGCCACGTAATCGGGGATGGTGCCGTACATTGTCGCCCGTGTTGCGGCGGCCCCGACACCCCGCACACCTTTGGGCGGGTACTGGCAGGCCCGAACCAGCTCGCGCGCCTGATCCGCGCTTTCGACCATCGGTACCAGAATGGTCTGGGCGCCGGCGTCCAGCACGGTCTTGATCATCCAGGTCTCGCCGATGGGCAGCCGCACCACCGGGTGCGAGGGGCTGTTGGCCAGCGCAATCAGCTGATCGCGGATCGAACGGATGTCATTCGGCGCATGTTCGCCATCGATCACCAGCCAGTCGAAACCGGCGGTTCCCATTATTTCAGCGGTGATGGCTTCGGCAAAGCTCATCCAGCAGCCGATCTGCATTTCGCCCTGTGTCAGAGCCTGTTTGAACGGGTTTTTGGGGGCGGGCATCAGCGGTCCTCCTGCGGGGGTGTGGGCAAGGTGCGGGCGATTTCGGTGATCACGTCAAAGGCCATCCGGACGTCCTCCTCGGTGGTTTCGAACTGGCCAGCCTGAAAGCGGATGACGATGTCGCCATCGACTCGGGTCTGGGTCAGATAGATGCGCCCGTCATCGTTGATGGCGTTCACCAGCCGCAGATTCAGGTGGTCCAGATCCGCGGCTCCGGGTGGCTCATATCGGAAGGTCCACAGGGACCACATGGGCGGGGTGGCGATCCGGAAATCCGGCTCGGCCGCCAGCCGATCATGCAGGTCGCGCGACCAGTTGACGTGGTTGCGCAGCCGCGCGCGCAAGCCTTCCAGCCCGTAGGCGCGGATCACGAACCACAGTTTCAGCGCCCGGAACCGACGGCCCAGCGGCACCGACCATTCCGAGTAGTTGACGATCCCGTCCTTGCCGTGGGTTTTGAGGAATTCGGGGCTGATCGCCAGCGTCTGTACCAGATCGTCGGGGTCTTTCAGGAAATGCGCGCAGCAGTCGAACTGAACCCCCAGCCATTTGTGCGGGTTGAAAACGATGCTGTCGGCCTGGCCGATCCCCGGCCAATAGTGGCGGTATTCGGGGCAGATCATCGCCGACCCGGCCCAGGCTGCATCCACATGCGTGTACAGCCCATATTTCTGCGCGACTTTCAGACACTCATCCACCGGATCGGTCGCGCCGGTCCCGGTACCGCCGACGCACATGATTACCCCTGCGGGGTGAAGTCCGGCGTCCAGATCGGCCCGGATCGCGGCCTCGAGCGCGGCGGGGTCCATCCCGCGCCAATCACCCTTGATCGGGACGCGCACCAGGTTGTCCTGCCCGATCCCGGCCACCCAGATGGCGCGGTCGATTGATGTGTGCACCTCGGACGAGCAATAGACGCGCAAGGGTGTCTGCCCAAACAGGCCCTGACGGTTGCCCTGCCAGTTCAGCGCCTTTTCCCGCATGGTCAGAACGGCGGCCAGCGTGGCCGACGAGGCTGAATCCTGGATCACCCCTGCAAAGCCTTCTGGCAGGTCCAGCGCCTGCCGCAGCCAGTCCATCATCCGGGTTTCCATCTCGGTCGCCGCGGGCGAGGTCTGCCACAGCATGCATTGCGGCGCGATCGCGCTGGCCAGAAACTCGGCCAGCACCGACGGCGCCGAGGCGTTCGAGTTGAAATAGGCGAAGAAGCGCGGGTGCTGCCAATGGGTGATGCCGGGCATCACGATCCGCTCGAAGTCTTGAAAAATCCCTTCTATCGGTTCGCCATGCTCCGGCGCCTTCGCGGGAAGCGCGTTCAGCACCTCGCCGGGCTCGGTCCGGGCGCGCACCGGGTGCTGGCCGACGGTTTGGTGATAATGCTGCGTCCACTCGGAAATGCGTTTGCCCCATTCCGAGAATTCATCCCATCTCATCTGCCTTGCCTTCCGCCTTCGCATCTTTCGCGGGCAAGTGATGGCGATGCAGGCGGGCAGGTCAATCAAATTCCGGACGACGATGGCGCTGTGAGGTGGGACCGTGGCGGCCGTTCGGGCCAAAATCAGGCTCTAATAAAGAAAATCGCACCGGCTGTGCGGATCGGAGAACCCCGCCGGAGAAACTAGGGGTCGACTCCGGCGGGGTGGCCAGACGGTGTCTGAAGTTATTTGCCTGGCCCGGGGCCGAAGAATCCCTGTGTTGAAGGGCTCCGGCCCTGAATCGGAGAATGTGAGGTGCCCAAATTGCACCCCGACAGCGCAGCCCAAGCACCCAGGGGGATGAGGCCAGAGCGGCGGTTCTCCGAAACCGTAATTTTTCCTTGGTATTCGTGACGGTGGCACGCCGATGAACAAAGCTTGATTGGCTGGGCGCGCCGACCGCCTGAAAGAAAACCTAGCGCACCTGACCGCGAAACCAAGTCGCAATAAAGTGACGCGGCCAGTGGGCCTGTTGCGCTGCCTTCGAATATCTGCCCGATATGTCCGTTCATGATGCGCGGCCTGTGCGGTTTATTAAACAGGGCGGTCCCAAGTTTCCCTAGAATAAAGACGGATAGTCTGCGCGGATGAAACTGGTTTGCGCCCAGGTCCGCGGCCTTGGCAACTTCGCGCCGAAACGTACAGGCGGGCCGGCAATAATCGGCGTGTTTGCCGGGTTGAACAGCGGAGTGTCTCCTTTAGTCTGCGCGGCAATATGAAGGAAAGGATGCAATATGGCCAAATCTCTGTTTTCCCTGCCGGATGTGGTGCAGATACCAGTAGTTGGAGAGGCCAACACCTATCCGGTGGGGCGCATCTTCTGCGTGGGACGGAACTATGCCGCCCATGCGGCCGAGATGGGAAACGAGGTTGACCGCGAGGCGCCGTTCTATTTCACCAAGTCCCCGCAGAATGCCATTCTGACCGGGCAAACCGTGCCTTACCCGCCGGGCACCGAGAATTATCACCACGAAATGGAACTGGCCTTGGCCATCGGTCGCCCGGTGTTCCAGGCGACGTCGCAGCAGGCTTGGGATGCCGTGTTCGGATATTGCTGCGCATTGGACATGACCCGGCGCGACCTGCAGATCCGCGAGCGCAACAAGCAGCGCCCCTGGGATCTGGGCAAGGATGTGGAAAATGGCGCGGTGTTCGCGCCGCTGACCCGCGCCGCCGATTGGGCGCCGACCGATGACATCCGCATCCATCTGAGCGTGAACGGTGAGGTCCGGCAGGACGCCACCCTGTCCGAACTGATCTGGAAGATCGACGAGATCGTCATGCACCTGTCCCGGTTCTATCACCTGCGGCCCGGCGACCTGATCCTGACCGGAACGCCCGCCGGTGTCGGCCCGGTCGTCGCCGGAGACGAGCTGACCGGCGGCATCGACGGGTTGGAGCCCATCCGCCTGACCCTCGGGCCGGCGGAATAGACCCTAAAAAGGGATTGTTGGCCGCTCAAACAGGCGCGCGCAGCCAGTCTGCGTTAAAGGTGACCCGATCCAGCCCGGCAAAACGGCGCACCCGGTCCAACTCGGCCTCGAGCCGCCGGGTACGGGCGTCCGACCATCTGACCCCACGCTCGGGCCACAGGGCGCGGACCCGCAAGATACCTTCGTCGCGATGGGCCTTCATGTCGATCCGTCCAATCAGACGGTCTTTTTCGAGCAGCGGAAAGACGTAGTACCCATAGGTGCGCTTGGCCTCGGGCACGAAGACCTCGATCCGATAGTGGAAGCCGAACAGGCGCTGGGCGCGGTTGCGGTCGCGCAGCATCGGGTCGAACGGGCTGAGCACACGGATCCGCCCCGGGGCGGGGGCAGGGTCGGCAGCCTGGTCCGCCAAGCCGGGCCACGCAAACACGCGGCGCATTCGGCCATCGGCGCATTCCACTTCGATTTCCTGCAAATCCCCCCGTGTCAGAGCCTGTTTGCACCACTCTTTCGCCTCGGCAGGGGTGACCGTGTCCCAAAAGGCGGCCAGTTCGCCCGAGGTGGCAAAGCCCAGCCGGTCGAGCGCCGCGTGGCACAGCCAGTCCACCGTCGCCTGGTGGTCACACTCCATCACGCCGGGGCACAGATGGGTATCGATCACACGCTCGGTCAGGTCGTATTGCTTTTGAAACCCTCGGCGCCCCACCACCGTCAGCGCGCCCGAGCGCCACAGGTATTCCAGCGCCGTTTTCGAGGGGTGCCAATCCCACCAGCCGCCCGAGCCCTTTTTCTCATCCTGTCCCAGATCGGCCGAGCACACTGGGCCGTGGTCGCGGATGTGTTGCAGCACGGTTTCGAACTGCTGTTCGAACCCGTCGCGCCGCCAGTTGCGCCAGCGGGCCCGCAGCATCTCGGCGTCGCGCTGGAAGCGCAGGTGCCAATGCGGGTAGAACGCCATCGGGATCGCGGCGGCGTCGTGGGTCCAGTGTTCGAACAGGCCTCGGTCGCGCTCGTACAGGCGCTTGAGGTCGTTCGGCCGATAAGACGGGCGGCGCGAGAACAGGATCATGTCATGGGCGCGCGCCACGGTGTTGATGCTGTCGAGCTGCACGAAGCCCAGCCGGTGGATCAGGTGCAGCAGATCGGGACCCTTGGCCGGACCTGCGGGCTGTTCCGCCAGCGCGTGACGGTCCATGAACAACGCACGGGCGGTTCGGTTGTCGAGTTGTTGCAGCTTGCCCCGTTCAGCGCCGCTTGAGCGTGTCGCCATAGCTGATCTTGGGGGTCAAGGTAATGCGTGTTTCGATCTCGGTATTTGGGTCGGCCAGTTGGGCGGCGATGATTTCTGCGGCCTTGCGACCGATTTCCAGTCGGCAGGCGTCCATGGTGGCCAGCTTGCGCGGCAGACCCTGTAGCAGTTCGACGTTGTTGAATCCCGCAAGGCCGATCTGTCCGGGCACGTCGATACCCTGCTCAAGCAGGTACAGCAGCCCGCCCGCGCCGATCATGTCGTTGGAATAATACAGGAAGTCCAACTCCGGGGAGCGTTCTAGCATGGCTTTGGTCATCTCGCGCCCCTTGGCCAGGGCCGAACCGCCGGAATAGAACTCTCGGTCCTCGATTTCGATCCCATGCTTGCCCAGAACTTCGGTGAAGCCCTCGAACCGTTTGCGCGCGCGGTGGTCCAACGGCATCTTGGTGCCCATGAAGCCGATATGCAGATACCCGGCCTTGAGGATCGCCTGCGCCATCTCGCGCCCCGCGCGACGATGCGAAATGCCCACCATCGCGTCCACAGGCTTGCCGTCCGTATCCATGATCTCGACTACCGGGATGCCCGCCGAATCCAGCATGGCCCGCGCGGCCTCGGTGTGTTCCAGCCCGGCGATGATCACGCCCGACGGGCGCCACGAGAGCATCTCGTACAGGACCTTCTCCTCTTTTTCCGGCAGATAATCGGTGACGCCGACCACGGGCTGCAGCTCGGTATCCTCAAGCACCTGGTTGATGCCGGTCAGCACCTCTGGGAAGACCATGTTCGACAGCGACGGGATGATCACAGCCACCAGGTTCACCCGGCTCGAAGCCAGTGCCCCAGCGATCTTGTTGGGCACGTATCCCAGCTCCTTAGCGGCGGCCAGAACCCGGGTGCGGGTCGCGTCCGACACATCGCCCCGATTGCGCAGGACCCGGCTGACCGTCATTTCCGACACACCGGACGCTTCTGAGACATCACGGAGAGTAAGCGGGCGTTTCGTTTCTGTTGTCACCGGGGATACCTGCATTGTTGTTTCCCCGATGCTAGCGCGAACAGGGCAATCTGTTCAACTGTTGTGCAAAGGTCATGACAAGCCGAAAAAACCCGGCTACAGAAGGCGCCGCGCGGCCCCGTGGCTCAACTGGATAGAGCAGCCCCCTCCTAAGGGGCAGGTTGCAGGTTCGAATCCTGCCGGGGTCGCCAGCAACTCAGCGCGAGTCGGATTTCGGGTTCGGTTTCACCGCTCAACCGCGATGGCGCGCTTACTTCGTACATGCAGTCCTGGCGATCCTGTTTGCCGTGCATACACTTCTTTTGGTGCAGTCGCCCTGAGAGTTTCTGCCTCTCTCAAATCTGCATTCTGGTGCGGTTTTGGACCAGCCTCGGCTCGTCGTGCATTTGGTATTCCCAGTGCATTGCGCTCCACCGCAGGTTTTCGGCTGCCATTTTCGGTAGGAATCGTATGAGCGCCACCCCTCTGGGCATGCTCCGCCCGCGAACGCGCAAGCGGTCTTTCCCTTGATCGTGACGGTTTTTCCTCCCGCACTATTGCACTCTGCTGCCGTTGGGGCCGCACTTCCGGGAAGTGGCGATACCAACACCAAACACAGACCAACCAAAGATAGTATCTCAAGAACACGCATAGCGTTCTCCTTGCTGCGCGACAGGCAAGTCCAAGCTTACGTGACCGACAGACAATCCCAAAGGGTCAATCCCACGGTACCTTCGAGACGATGTATCGCGGGGATCATCTGCTCTTTGAAGCACCGCAGCATTGGCCCGCGGACAGTCAGTATTCCGCGTTTGACAGCTTGTTAAGGCAACGGCTGATCGGTGCGCCTTTGGGCAGGGCACAGTACCCGTCCGACCGCATGTCGGCCGACGGGGAAACACCTCCTCCGATCAAGATCACCAGGAACTCCTCAATCGGGGGCAACAGCGTATCGGCGTTCTCAATCGTCTCTTCGGTCGAGACTGTCCGGAATGCCTCAAACAGTGGAAGGGTGATTTCGCCTTCTACGCCGTCAGGATGTTCGTCCAGAAACTGGCGCGCGCCCCAGTCAGGGTCTGTGAAGAATCTGTGATAGTAGGTGCGGTCCAACCGATCTTTCTGGATTTCCAGACTTTCCGGGACAACGCCTCCGTCGCGGACGCCTTGATAGATTTCCATGATCTTGCCGTGGACCTCGGGCCATGCGCTGGCTTCGACGGTCGCGCTCAGCGCGATCACGGCCTTGTTCTTGCCCACGACCACAAAGTCCGAACGTGGATCGTAGGATGCACGCATGGACTGGCGGATGACCCGAAACATCTCCGAGCCCTGATTGGCGCCGATGTAGTCAACAAGAAGGTTCGAGCCAAGCTGGTCCTGTGCGTTCGAAAACGCCTTTGCATTGGCAAGCAGGATCAACATTTCGGATGCGTCGGGATCGGCGAGATGCACGATACCTTTGGGCAGGGCAAAGGGCGCCCCGTTCGCGCCCGTCCACCCTTCGGCCCATTTGCTCAGGGCGCGCCCCAGCCGGAACCGCGCGCCCGGCAGCGAATTGATCAATCGGACGGTGCGGCGCGTTACCTCTTCTTCCTCTGATCTGAGGATGACCTGAGCAGGTCGTCCGAACTGAAAGTCGGTTTCAAGGGTTTCTTCGTCCGTGGCGGCAGGGTCGAATTCCAGATAATTGGTAACCTCGTTCAACACATCCGACGGCTGTCTGGTTCTGGTCGAGATAACTGGGCGAAACGCCTCAAGCTCTCGTGCGTACCAGTCTGGTGTGTATCGGGGTTCGAGCAATACGTTCTCAAGGTGTACCAGGACTTCCGGGAAGACGTCGCTTGGCGCCGAGACGGTGAGCGTCAGGTTCTTGCCGCTTCTGCCGATTTTCTGTTCGACACCTTTCAGCTTCAGGAACGAACTGACTTCGTAGGATGAGCGGGTCGAGGTCCCGCCTGTCACAACGCTCGCAATGACGGCCGACATGGCGGCAGTGCGGTCCAGCGTCGGGTGGTCAATCGTCCAAACCAGGGTCAATGCGGACGTGCCGTTCTCAAGCGAAGAGAGCTCGACCAGTTTCGTTTCGCCTGCAGTCGCAATCAGTTCCGCCTGTGCCCGCTCACCCGGCAGCAAGGTAAGCGCCGCAAAGAGAACTGCGAGAAGCCGGCCCTTGAAAACGCTCATGTCAGTCAGCTTTCTCTGCAAGAACGAAAGATGACGCGGAAGGCTGCAAGACTTTTTCCGCAAAATCGACAACTTCCTGATCTGTGGTGTTGCTCAGTGTTTCGGCAAAGACCGACGGGCTGATGGGCGGGAATCCGTCCGCGGCGACGTTCTGCAGAAACCACAGAAAGGCCGAAGGACGGCGGGCCATGTTCTGGGACCAGACCACCTCCTTTTGACGGAGCTCATGAATTTCGTATTTGCTGATCGGCTCGTCCAGCAAGCCAGCCAAGGTCTCGGTCAGCAGATCCTTGGCTTCATCCACGCTGAAGCCGGGCATGAGTTGCAGGTCGATCACCAGTTCAACATCGGCATTCTTCGCAAAATACCAGTTGACGCCATGGTTGAGTATCCGCGTGTCCTCGTGGCGCAGGACCTTGGCGATCCGTTCGTTCAGGATCCCGCTTGCGATGAAGAACGCGCCTTGCATGTCGATGCTCGTGGAGCGGTCTTCGAATTCCACGAATTTTGCGAACAGCACGGTGTCGCGTTGCAACCGATCCGACTGCAGGCGCACGACAGACTGTTTCCCGGGATCCGGCTTGTGATCCAACCACGGTTTTTTCGGAGCCTCCGAGGGTTCGGTGTCGCCAAACACCCGCGCCACCAGGTCTTCGGCCCGGGCTGGGTCAATGTTTCCGGAGACGATCAACGTCACGTTGGACGGGACATAGTGTTCCTTGTGAAACTGATAGGCCTTTTCGAGGCTCAGCTTGGGCAGATCCTCGACGGTGTTGTCTGCCCGGCCGCGCAAGGTGCCGTAGAGGTTTTGAAGTGCCATTCGGCTGAGCCAGCGAAACGGATATTGCCGTTCACGCAGCAAGGTTTCCCGCTGGACGATAGCGACTTCGCTCTCCGCAAATTGCCTGGATACGGATGGCGTGTCCAGAACGGCGCGGGAAAGCCGCAACAACATCTCCGCCTCGGATGGCAACCCGGAATTCGTGTACACGGTCGCGACATTGTGCGTGGTGGCGTAGATGTCGCGTTCGCGCGGTTTTCTGAGAATGGTGGCGTCGGCCGAGAACGCGGCGAGATGCTCGGTCAGATGGGCTGTGCCGGACGGGTCCGGGTCGTCATACGACCCCGAAAGAACGATCAACTGAACATCTACGCGGTCGAAGTCGTCCACTGGAACCACATATGCCGCGTGCAGCCCGCCCTTCTGGGCAAGCGGAATGATGCTCTGAGCCTGAGCGGATCCCGAAAAAATCAAAAAGACGATCGACAAGAAAAATACGGCGGCGCGCATCAAAAACCTTTGAACTACTTGATTTTCGCTGAAACGTCGGTCGGCCGACGCTCAACCATAGGGGTAACGGTTGTGTCAATGCTTGCGGGGCGCGGGGTGTTTTTCAAGTCGAAAAAGGCATTGCAAATCGGGGTGTGTTTCTGAGGCTGCGGGCGGGGCTTGCTGAGGCAAACATCTGGATCGTGTCAGACCAAGGTCTGTGGTGCGGTTATCGATTGTGGGTCATAGTCGGGGCCACGATGAGGACGAAAGTTGCTGAGCTGACGATTGGGAATTGGTCGTTGTCGCGAGTTTTTCTTGCGGCAAGCATCCTTGTGATGGGATCTGCAACCGCGATCGTCGGTGTATGGGTTTCAAATCGAATCCAGAACGCGGTCGTGCAGAACTCGGCCAATTCGGCGGCGCTGTATATGGAAAGCATCGTCTCACCTCTCAGCCAGGAACTGGCTTTGGGTGACCGCCTGTCCGAACAGGCGAGGCGGGCGCTGGACGAGATATTCATGACCCAGCCGATGCGCGATCGTATCGTATCATACAAGTTCTGGAAGCAGGGCGGTGTGGTCGTACACGCCTCGGACACAGGCATCATCGGTAACCGTTTCGAGCCGACGGGCGACCTTCAGCGCGCCTGGATCGGCGAAATCTCGGGCTCGTTCGAGGAACTGGATCACGATGAAAGCGCTGCCGAAGCGGCGTTGGGGATACCGCTGCTCGAGGTCTACAGCCCCATTCGTGAGCTGTGGTCCGGTGAAATCATTGCCGTGGCCGAGTTCTATGAAAGAGCCGATCAATTGGAGATGGATCTGGCAAAAGCCAGGCGCACAAGCTGGTTGGTGGTCGGTTCCGCCTTTCTGGCAAGCACGGTTGTCCTTTTTTGCATCGTTGCGATCGGGGACAACACCATCCGGCGGCAGGCGAGGCTATTGAAGAAACGGCTGGCGGAAAGCGAAAGGATGGCGGCGCAGAATGCGATGCTGCGGTCGCGGGTGGTCGAGGCCTCGGGGCGGTATGCCGCGCAGACGGACCGGTTTCTGAAGAAACTCGGCGCCGAACTTCATGACGGCCCGGCGCAGTACCTTTCACTTGCCGCCCTTCGGTTGGAGGCCGCGTTTTCGGACAAATCCCCAAAACCGAAGGAGGCCGAGGAAATCCAGCAGTCGCTGCAGAAGTCCTTGACCGAAATCCGCGCGCTGTCCCGGGGGCTGTCTGCGCCCGATATCGACAACCTGACCTTGATTGATGTCGTGAAAAGAGCGGTCGAGGACCACGCGGAGCACAGCCCGTTGCGGCCTGAAATCTCGTTTCATGGCAGTGACATGCCGGATTTGTCGGTGTCTGACAAACTGTGCGTTTTTCGCTTTCTTCAGGAAACACTCTCGAATACCGCGCGATATGCTCCGCAGTCCCGCTGCAGCGTCACCTGCCATGTTCGCGACGATTGCATTGTCATTCAGGTCAAGGACGATGGACCCGGCTTTGATCCTTTGGACGGCACTGTTCTGCGCGATGATGGCGGCCAGGGGCTGCTGGGGCTGCGCGATCGGGTCGAAAGCATCGGCGGCAGGTTTCAGGTCTCGTCCAGTCCCGGTCAGGGCACCACCGTCGAAATGACCCTGTTTCCCAACAAAACGAGCTCACCATGACCAAGACACTTGTCATAGCAGATGATCATCCGATTTTCCGGGATGGGCTGCGGCGGACCTTGGATGAGGCAGAAGGGTTCGAAGTTCTCGCGGCCGGATCCAGCGCCGACGAAGCGGTTGCGCTTGTCGCTCAGCACCAGCCCGACATCGCAATTCTCGATCTCTCGATGCCCGGCGGTGGGATCAACGCGACACGCCGGATCGCCGCAATGGAGAAACCGCCCTGCATCGCGATTCTGACGGTTTCGGAGAACAGCAGCGATGTTGCCGATGCACTAGAGGCCGGAGCGATTGGGTATATTGTCAAAGGCGTTACCGCGAGCGAACTGACCGCCTCCCTGCGCAGCATCGCCGCGGGGGAGGGGTTCGTTTCGCCGGGGCTGGCTTCGCGGGTACTGCTTCAGATCGACAACGACGCAAGCCCTGCGAACAGCAGCGATGTCCTGGATGATCTCACGCATCGCGAAGAGGAGATACTCAGGCGCGTGGCCAAGGGTTTGAGCAATCGCGAGATCGCCGTGGAACTGGATCTTCAGGAAAAGACCGTGAAACACTATATGACGGCGATCCTGTCCAAGCTGCACGCGCGGAACCGGGTCGAGGCCGCACTTATCGCGCACGACGCGTGGGGCAAGAAAAACAAGCCCGCATAGCCTGTAAACGCCGAAACGGCCTCTCTGACCGAGAGACCGTCCGGGAAATTCGCGCTGTCCGTCAGTTCGCGACCGATTGCAGCCTTCGAATATCGGCGGCCGTGGCAGTTCTTTCCACAACGGTCCGGTTGAAGGGGTCTTTCAGCTCGTAGCGCCCGAACTCGATCTCTTCTTTCCAGCCGTTGGCGTAGTTGACTTCGATGTTGTTGCCCTGACGTTCGATCTTTGTGGGGCGGCTTCCGGCCGTGCCGCCTTGCCCGGATGCGCTTACATTCTTGATCGAAATACCGTTCGCCAGAGAACGAAGCCTTGAGATATCGGCTCCTGTGGCTGGCCGTTCCTCAATAGTCCGGTTCTGAGCATTCTTTCTCTCGTACCGGCCGTTTTCGATTTCTTCCTTTGTTCCGTCTGCATAGCGAACTTCGATCCCGTTCGCAGTTGTTTCGACCTTGGTTATGCCGGCCGACCCGGTCGGGGTGCTTCCGGATTGCGACGATCCCTTTTTGCTGCCGCTGCGACTTGACCGATCGTCGTCATCGTCGTCGTCATCATCCCGATCATCATCGTCGTCGTCGTCATCCCGATCGTCGTCATCCCGATCGTCGTCATCATCATCATCGTCGTCCCGACCGCTGCCACTCTTGCCTTTGCCGCTTTTGGCAAACGCGAAAGCGGGTTCAAGCTGCAAGCCGCCCTCGGTACTGAACTTGGGAGTGTATGGCGCCGCCGAAATCAACGTCGCCAGTGCCACAGTGCTGAGAAGTTGTCCCAGTTTCCGGTTCGCAATCATTTCAGCCTCCTTTGCTGTTCGACAAATGTCTGGTTGTCGTAGGGAGGCTAAAGCGGGTTGGATCCGTCCACATCGGGCTTAGGTCTGACGAATTTCCAACCAAACGTCCGACGGGGGAAGCGAAAAGACCCAAGGTGCCAAGATCACGCCGCCAGACGAATCGCCAAGGCTCATAGGTTGCCGGGGGATGTGGGCGTCGGCTCAGTCTGTTGTGGCGTCGTTGGCCGGTACCGGAACAGCCTTGAGATATGCGGCAATCGCCAACCGGTCCTCATCGGACAGACGGGAAGTGTTCTCGATGACCTCGGCCATCTCTCCGCCGGCGCTGTCATAGTCCGGAGTGAAACCGGACTTCAGGTATTCGGCGATGTCGGCTTCGGACCAATCCAGGTGGTTGGTGGTCAGGCCGGGAATGCGCCCTTTTCCGCTGGGGTTTGGCGCACCCGTCAGCCATTGATCCCGGCTCAAGCCGCCAAGGCCATCTCTGGGCGTGTGGCACTCGGCGCAATGGCCCAAGGCTTCGACCAGGTAGCGTCCGCGCTGCTGCTGCACATCAAGATTACCGTCCACCACCCACTCTGGTTCAAGGTAGAGAAGCTTCCAGCCGCCCAAGCTTCGCCGGATGTTGAAGGGGAAACCGACCTCGTGCGCTCTGCTTTCCTGCGAGGCGGCCGGCAGGGTGCCGAGGAATGCGCGCAGCGACACGACATCCTCCGGCGTCATGTTCGTATAGGTCGTGTAAGGGAAGGCCGGGTAATAGTGTTGCCCGTCCGGCCCGGTTCCGTAGATCAGGGCATCCGCCAGTTCCAGCGCCGACCATGACCCAATCCCGGCTTCTGGGTCGCTGGATATGTTCGGAGCTATGAACGTACCGAAATCTGTCTCGAACCGGCGTCCGCCCGCCAGCACCAGCTTTTCCTCACCCTCGGAGTTCGGCGCTGAATGGCACGAGGCGCATCCGGCCGCAAAGAACACGGTCTCGCCCCTGACAAGATCAGGGGCAATACCGTCCAACTCGGCCGGATCGACGTGTTGCGGTCGGGTCAGAACCAGACCGGTCAGCCCGGCCACGACCGCGACGCCCGCGGCAATCGACAGAAGCCGCCGCACCGTCAGGGCCTTGTCAGTTCTTTGGGGCTCTGTAAGCCTTGTGACATGCCGAACAGGCTCCACCCAATGGTCCCATCGCTGCTTTCAGCGCTTCGACATCTTGCCCGGCGGCGGCCTGCATCGCAACCGCGGCTTCAGCCATTGCCTGGCCCTTGGCGCTGACATCCGGGAAGTTCTCCCAGATCGCCGGAAGCGCACGGGAAGATGGGTCGGAGACATTGTCGGACCCGGCTGGCCACATGGCCGACTGATCGATCTGCGTCACGGCAACCAGGTTGTTTGCAGCGCGCGTCGCGGCCTCGGCGTTGTATTCCACCTCGCCCTTGGCCATGCCGCCAAGCGTGCCCAGATTGAACGCATACAGCTGCATGACGGCCTTCCGCGCCTTGACGGCCGGGTTTTCGCTTTCCTGGGCTACGGCCGTGCCAATTACGGCCACAGAAATCAAACTCGCCGCAAGGATTGAGAATTTCTTGATCATGGTATCTCTCCCACATGAATGTGTCGAATGGTAACTTGATCGAAATTTCTTGTAATTGTTTATTTCTCTGCGTTTCTTGTTAACTTATGAACAATCAAAACTGGGATGACATCCGATACGCACTCGCCGTAAGCCGGCACGGCTCGTTGAATGCAGCGGCCACAGCGCTGGGCGTGACCCATGCAACGGTGCTGCGCAGGGTGGCCGCGTTTGAACGACGCCATGGGTGCGTGATCTTTCAAAAGAACCCGACGGGCTACAGCACGCTGCCCGAGGCCCGGGCCATTCTTTCTGCCATGGAAAATGTCGAGGATGCGGTGCTTTCGGTTGAACGGGCAATCGTGGGCGCGGACCGTTCGCCGACCGGGCGGGTGCGGATTGCCTCGACCGACAGCCTTTGCCAGCTTGTTTTGCCCGGGATACTGAACCGCATTTCTGCGCTTTATCCGGGTTTGGAACTGAGTCTGCTGAGCGGGAACAATCACCATGACCTGTCGCGGCTGACCGCTGACATTGCCGTGCGTCCATCAATACGCCTGGGCGAAGACTTGGTGGGCGAGCGGGCTGGCGCGTTGGCCTTCGGGGTCTACGACGATGGGTCCCCCAACCGAAAATGGATGCGTTTGGACGGGGCGCTGAGCGGTTCGGTCCCGGCCAGATGGATGTCCGAACATGTGCGGGATGAAGACACCACCATCGGCGCGGACAGTTTCCTTGTGCTCCAGCAGATGGCTGCGACAGGTGTCGGCAAGGCATTTTTGCCGACGTTCATCGGTGATGCGGACCCGCGGTTGCAGCGGGCGCCGGACATGGATCCGGCGATCGAGGTTCCTCTGTGGGTGGCCACGCTTGAAGAGATTGCGCGCACGCCGCGGTTTGCCGTCGTGCAGCGGGCCTTGGTGGAACACCTGCCCGAAGCACTGGGCCGGTAAGGTCAAACCGAAACGGCCGCCCTGAGCTGCTGCTGACCAAGTTCGGATTTTGATCCTTTCAGGAATGGCGACCCGCGTTCCAGCACCAGAAAACTGTCGCCCAGGGAATACGCGAAATCAAAATACTGCTCGACCAGGACGATCGCCATCTCACCTTGATCGCGCAACAGGCGGATGACTTCGCCGATCTGCTTGATGATATTGGGCTGGATGCCCTCGGTTGGTTCATCCAGCAAAAGCAGCCTGGGTTTCGTGATCAAGGCCCGCGCAATTGCGAGCTGCTGCTGCTGACCGCCTGACAGATCACCACCGCGCCGCGACAGGAACTCTTTGAGAATCGGGAACAGTTCGAAGATGTAGTCAGGTATCCTGTGTTCGCTGCGGGGCAGGCAGGCAAAACCGGTTTCCAGGTTCTCGCGGACCGTCAGAAACGGAAAGATTTCTCGTCCTTGCGGAACATAAGCCACACCTTTTCGAGCCAGCTCATAGGATGTGGCCTTGCCGATCTCCTCGCCGCCAAGCCGGTATTCACCGCCGCTGCGGGGGTGGGTTCCGGAGATGGCTTTCAACAGGCTGGTCTTGCCGACGCCGTTGGTGCCCATCACGCAGGTGACCTGGCCCTGACGTGCGGTGATGTCGATCCCGTTCAGGATCTGGCTGCCGCCGTAGTGCAGGGACAGGTCCGAGATTTCCAGAAGCTCAGCGGCCAAGATACACCTCAATCACTTTGTCATTATTGGTGACGTGGTCCAGCGATCCTTCGGCCAGAACTGACCCCTCGTGCAGCACCGTGACCTTACAGTTCAGGCGGCGGACGAACTCCATGTCATGTTCAACCACCACCACGGCGCGGGTTTTGGCGGCGGCGACAAGAATGTCGGTCGTGTGCTCGCGCTCGGCGGGGGTCATTCCGGCGGCCGGCTCATCGACCAGCAGCAACTGCGGATCCTGCGCCAGCAGCATGCCGATCTCCAGCCACTGCTTCTGCCCGTGGCTCAGTTCGCCCGCCTTGCGGTTCAAGGCATTCTGCAGTCCGATTTCCTCGGCCAGGTCGGCGACCTTCTGATGATCGGCCTGTCCGGCCCGAAACCGCAGGACAGCCAGCGGGCCGCGTTTGTTCCTGAGGGCCAGCATCAGGTTCTCGCGAACGCTCTGGTCCTCAAAAACGGTGGGGCGCTGGAACTTTCGGCCGATGCCGGCCTGGGCAATCTGGCTTTCGCTCATCGACAGGAGCGACACGGATTTGTCACCCCACAGGACATGGCCATCATCCGGTTTGGTCTTGCCGGTAATGATGTCCATGAACGTTGTCTTGCCCGCCCCGTTCGGGCCGATGACCGCGCGCATTTCGGCTGGGCCAATCTGGAATGTCAGGTTGTTGATGGCTTTGAATCCGTCGAAGGTTACGGACACGCCGGAGACTTCAAGCAACGTACTCATTCGTCAGCCTCCTTTTCGCGCAGCGACCCAAGGTCCGGGCCCAGATCGGCGCCGTGGCGATCCGGGGCGCGCCGTTCGGCAAACCTGTCGATCAGGCCGCCGATGCCCCGAGGCGCAAACAGCGTGACCGCGACAAATGACAGCCCAAGCAGGATGGTCCACCAGTCGACCCATTGGATCGTGTAGAATCCCAGCGAGATGTTGGGGGCCTGACCACCCGTGAACCATGTGGACAGCAGAGAAACGAATGCCGCGCCGATCACCGCTCCGTACAGACGGCCCCGTCCGCCGATCGCCACCCAGACAGCCAGGTAGATTGATGCAATGGGCGCGATCTCGGCTGGATTGATGATGCCGGCTTGGGGGTAATACAGGGCACCTGCGATGCCGCAGATCACGGCGGTGAAGGTGAAGATGAACAGCTTGTAGGCTTCGACCGAATACCCAAGGAACCGAACCCGGCTTTCGTCGTCCCGGATGGCGCGAATGACCGATCCGAACTTGCCGGACACCATCCAGGCGCAGACCA
Source organism: Ruegeria sp. BC2 (assembly GCF_056539245.1). Classification (NCBI taxonomy): domain Bacteria; kingdom Pseudomonadati; phylum Pseudomonadota; class Alphaproteobacteria; order Rhodobacterales; family Roseobacteraceae; genus Ruegeria; species Ruegeria sp. BC2. The sequence continues at coordinate 412,010 of NZ_JBQFUQ010000002.1, read as the reverse complement.
GATAGCCCAGCCCCAGCGCCAGGGCCGACGCCCAGAAGAACAGGATCGAAACCGTCGATTGCGGCACCGAATCCAGACCCGGCAGATTCTGCAGACCCGACAGGCCGTTGTTCCCGCGCAGCCCGCTGTCGTTCTGAAACAGGTACAGAGACAGCGCCAGCGTCATCGCCTGTGTCAGGATCGACAGGTAGACCCCGGTCACGCGGCTGCGGAAGGCCAGCCACCCGAACACAAGGGCCAGCAAGCCGGGCACCAGTACGACCGCAGCCAGTTGCAAGGGCAGCGAATGCGCAACAGCCCAGATCGGTGGGAACTCGGATGCGCCGACGACTCCGAAGATCTGGGTGGCGATGCCGTCGGAGACTTCCTGGGCCGTTGGTGGCAGGGCCGAGGACGCGAGGCTTTCGATCACGATGATCTCGGTCCGCGCATACATCAGCCACATGCCGATGGCGTATCCGCCGATACCGAAGAAGGCCATATGCCCCAAGGACAGGATGCCCGTGTAGCCCCACACCAGGTCCATCGCCAGGGCCGCAAGGCAAAGGCAGAGGGTCTTGCCCAATGTCTTGACGAAACTGGTGGATATCAGGCCGATCCCGAACCCTTCGCCCAGCACTGTTATGGTCGCCGTGAACAGCGCCAGAACGATCAGAAAGATCGCGACCGAGGGATAGCGCAGAACAAATGGCTTTCGCATCGGGCTGGCTGTGGATGTCATGTCAACCATATCACGCTTCCGCCGCCCGACCCTTGAGCGCGATGATGCCGCGCGGCCGGAATTGAATGAACAGGATGATGAACAGGATCATGTAGGTCTGCGCCGCAAGGGTATTGGACGGGTTGAACCATTCGATCCCCTTCTGCAGCGTGCCGACCATCGTGGCCCCCAGCAGCGTCCCCCAGATGTTGCCCACACCGCCCACGACCACTGTCATGAAGCTTTGCACGATATAGTCGGAACCCATCTCGGACGTGACCTTTGCGTAAAGTCCGATCGCCACACCGGCAATGCCCGCGATGCCCGAGCCAAAGCCGAAGGTCAGCATGTTGATCCGGTCGGGATTGATACCCATCGAGGACGCCATGCGCGGGTTCTGCGTCACGGCGCGCACCTCAAGCCCCAGCCGGGTCCGGTTCATGACGATGAGGAAAAGCGCGAGGAACAGCAGCGCCAGAACAAAGATCGCGATGCGGATGTAACTGATGGAGACGATATCGTTCAGCACCATCGAACCGTCCAGCCAGGCCGGGGCGGTCAGGGGACGCGCCTGGGTTCCAAAGATGTTCTTGGCCAGTTGCTGCAGCGCGATGGAAACCCCGAAGGTCGCAAGCAGCGTCTCCAGCGGACGGTGATACAGCCAGCGAATGACCAGACGTTCCAGCAGAACACCGGCGCCGAAGGTCACCAGGAATGCGCAGGGAATGGCGACAATGATCGACAGGGTCAGGTCCGGAATGAACAGTTGAACCACATATCCGGTATAGGCGCCCATCATGATGAACTCACCATGCGCCATGTTGATGACGCCCATGACGCCGAAAGTGATGGCAAGGCCGATGGCGGCAAGGAAATAGATCGAGGCGAGCGACAGCGCATCCAGAACCAGATCCGCCGTCTGGTTGAGAGCGACTTGCGTCTCGATATTGTCCAGCACGGCCTGCGCCGCCAGCGCCACCGGCAACGGCGCCGAGGTGTAGACCCGGTAGAACTTGTACTGTTGCACGGCCTCTGCGATGTCGTCCTGCGTCACCAACGGAGCGGCGAGCCCCTGATCGGCCAGCAGCTGGTATGCCGCTTGTCGTGCCGCATCTTCGTCCAGACTTGCCACCTGTACGCCTGCGACCCTGTCACCGTCGATATTCGAAATCAGGGTCTCTTTGATGGTGCCGTCGTCCACCAGGGCCGGTGCCAACCCGTTCTCAACCAACAGGTCATAGGCCTGTTTCTGTGTCAGTTCGTCCGACCCGGCCTCGATGGTCACAGCGCCATCCGGAGCCGTGTCGGACACCTTGATTTCAGATGCAACAAGGGGATTGAGCGTTGCGCGCACGTCAACGCCCAGATCGCCGGCGAAGCTGTCGATTGCAGCCAGCCTTGCGACCGCGTCATCATCAAACCGGATCGTCAACAGACGCTCGAGCCGGTCCTTGCGGGCCCGCAGATCCGCGTCCTGCTCTCCGGCAATGGCGCCGCGCAGGGCGGATAGGTGCGAGGGTTCCGCGTCCCGCTCGATCGCCGTCAGCGCTGCGCTTCGGTTCAGCGGGTCGGGGTCGTTCAATTGAAACTGCACCAGCGCCGAAGCGATCAACCCGCGAATGCCCGAGTTCGGCTTGAGTTGTTTGTAGTTATTCTTGTCGACGACACCGATCTCGGCCCCATCCGAGATGTCGAAAACCCGCAATTCGCCATCGGCTTTGGACGCAAAAACGAAAAGGCCCGTATCCCGGTTGAACCACATGTCCTTGGCCTGCCACCGCTCCAGGACGGTTTGTGCCTCGGGCAATCCACTCTGCGCCAGGGCGTCAATCGCAGGGCCGATCGTCTTGCGAGAGGATTTTTGAATGACCTCCGCATGGGCCTGCAAAAGCTTCTGGACCGGCGCGTCGGAGGATTGGGCTTGCAAAAGACCAGGGGCCACGAACAGCAGCAGGGCAAGCAAAGCCCGGCAAATCGAAAGCGTCATTTGGGGAGACCTCGGCATTGGGCCCCGGGGCACATGTGATGCGCCCCGAGGTATTCCGGTTCAGATCTTAGTAGTTCGATTTGATCTGTACGCAGCTTTTCGTTTCGGTGTTGTACATACCGCAACCCAGCTCTTTCCAATCCGAGATCAGAACCGCGGATTCGGGCAGGTAGTCCGTCCAGGCATCGCCCGGAACCTCTTCGGTCTGGCTGATGATGTCGAACTGACCGTCTTCCTGGATTTCGCCGATCAGAACCGGCTTGGCGAGGTGGTGGTTCGGCAGCATGACGGCCGTGCCGCCCGTCAGGTTCGGGAATTCCTGGCCGTACATGGCTGCGCGCACGGCATCGACATCCGTCGAGCCCGCCTCGGTCGCGGCGTTAACCCACATGTTGAAGCCGATGTAATGCGCTTCCATCGGATCGTTGGTCACCCGATCTTCGCCCATGCGGGCTTTCCAGGCGGCAACCCAGGCCTCGTTCGCTTCGCTCTCTGCCGACTGGAAGTAGTTCCACGCCGCCAGATGCCCGACAAGGTTGGTTGTGTCCAGACCGGCCAATTCTTCCTCGCCGACCGAGAAGGCAACTACTGGGATGTCATCCGCCGAGATACCTGCGGCGGCCAGTTCCTTGTAGAAGCCCACATTCGCGTCGCCGTTGATGGTCGAGATGACGCCGACTTTCTTGCCGTCCGCGCCCAGCGCAACGACATCCGCCACGATCTTGGACCAGTCGGAATGGCCAAAGGGGGTGTAGTTCACGAAGATGTCCTCTTCGGCGATGCCTTTCTGCTTCAGATAGCTTTCGAGGATGTTGTTCGTCGTGCGCGGATACACGTAGTCGGTGCCCAAAAGGGCGAATTTCTCGACCCCCAGTTCCTCAAGGAAGTAGTCCGTTGCGGGGATCGCCTGCTGGTTCGGTGCGGCACCGGTGTAGAAGACGTTCTTCGAGCTTTCTTCGCCTTCGTACTGAACCGGATAGAACAGCAAACCGTTGAGCTCTTCGATGACCGGCAACACGGATTTGCGGGAGACCGATGTCCAGTTGCCAAAGATCACGTCAACTTCGTGGACGGTCAGCAGTTCGCGCGCTTTCTCGGCAAACAGTGGCCAGTCCGAGGCGGGGTCGACAACTACGGCTTCCAACTCGCAGCCCAGCAGGCCACCAGCTTCGTTCTGCTGTTCGACCAGCATCTCCATCGTGTCTTTCAGCGTGGTCTCGGAGATGGCCATCGTACCGGACAATGAGTGCAGAACGCCCACTTTGATCGGGCAATCGGCCAGTGCGGGCAGGGCGGTTGCGAACAATACAGCAGCAGTAGTGTTGAGTAGTTTGGAGTGCATCAGCGTTTCCTTTTGTGCGATGCGCAGCAGGCTTGTCCGGAACGCCGAAACATCCCATATACCCCCCACGCTTAATTGCGGTGTGCGAGGGCGTCATCAGGTTCCTAGGCCGGGCACCTTCGCACATTTTCCAAGCCGTCTTTCGGCGCACCACATTGCTAGGTCAGCTTTTGCCGAGGCTCAGAGTCCGGTGGTGCGAGTTTTTGGATTGATTCAGCGTGTTGCCCAAATTTGCGGCGGTGCCGCATGGTTCGCCCAAAAATGCGGCACTGCAGCGAAGGGTGGTCTCAGACGCCGCCCAGTATCAGCAGGCTGCACTGATCCAGAAGGTCGCTGGCCGTTTGCCGCGCGGCGCTGGCCGCCGTGATGTCCGAGCCAAAGGTCGCCGTATGGAGCAATCGCGCATGAGCGTGTTTTGAGTTCACCCGGTGGCTCAGGACCAGTTCGGCCTCCTCTGCCGTCACGGTCGCCTCAAGCAAGGACACGAAACCGCCGCGAAGCAACTCATAGTCCTGCGCCTTGGGGTCGTTCAGAAGCCAGGCATGCTCCATCTCGGCCGAAAAACGCCCGGCGCAGCCGGCAAACGATTTGACCATGTCGGTTTCAGCATGAAGCAATCCGATGGATGAGAAAGTGCATAGTGCTGAAACGAAAATAGTTTTCAAAGCGCCCATGTATTGATCATTGCAACCGAAAAAGCGCCCGTCAAGGCAGCGCTTTGTGAACTGGCCTGCCCATTTCCCGACAGGCTTCGGTCGCAACGGGTCATGACGGAACCGGTTCCGCGCGCTATTTGCGTCCTGGTCCTACCGGGGCGTATTGAACCCGGTTGAGGGCTGGCCGGACCAGACTAGCTATTGCCCAGATTTGGTTCGGAGAACGGTTTTGCAGATCGTTTGGTTCAAGCGGGATCTCAGGGTGCAGGACAATCGTGCCCTGGCTCAGGCGGCACAGCGGGGGGCGCTGGTGCCGCTTTACGTGGTTGAACCCGATCTTTGGCGTCAACCCGACATGTCCGCTCGCCAATGGGCGTTCATCCGCGAAACCCTGGTCGAGCTGCGCAGTCAGCTTGCGGAATTGGGCCAGCCCCTGATCGTACGGACGGGCGAGATGCTGTCGGTCCTGGACGATCTTGCGCAAAGTTTCGACCTCACGGCCCTTTGGTCGCATGAAGAAACGGGAAACGACTGGACCTATCAACGGGACAAACGCGTGGCGTCCTGGTGCCGAACCCGGGGCATTCCCTGGCACCAGCCGCGCAATCACGGGGTTCGCCGCCGCCTGGTTTCGCGCGATGGCTGGGCCAAAGAGTGGGATCGCTTCATGAGCGAACCGATCACGCCCGCACCCATATTGCGGCCCATCCCGATGGACCCGGGTGGGATCCCGTCCAGTAGGGAACTGGGGTTGCACCCGGACCCATGTCCACGGCGCCAGTCGGGCGGCCACACGGCGGCGTCGGACCGGTTGACCACATTCCTGAGCACGCGCGGCCGGACCTATCGCAGCGCGATGTCCTCACCTCAGTTGGGGGAACACGCGTGTTCGCGCCTGTCCCCGCATCTGGCATGGGGAACGCTGTCGATGCGCGAGGTGATGCAGGCCACATGGGCGCGGCAAAAAGCGCTGAGCCACACCTCCGACAAACAGTGGCGGGGGGCGATGTCCTCGTTCGAAGGCCGGCTGCATTGGCACTGCCATTTTATCCAGAAACTGGAGGATGACCCCCGGATCGAGTTCCAGAACGTGCATCGCGCTTATAACGGGATCCGCCCCTCGGCCCCGGATTCGCATCGGCTGGAGGCTTGGGCCAACGGTGAGACCGGCCTGCCATTTGTTGACGCTTGCATGCGGTACTTGCGGGCAACAGGGTGGCTCAACTTTCGAATGCGCGCGATGGTGATGGCGACGGCCAGCTATCACCTGTGGCTTGACTGGCGCGCGCCCGGTGAGGTTCTCGCCCGCGTGTTCACCGATTACGAACCGGGCATCCACTGGAGCCAGGTGCAGATGCAGGCTGGCACCACAGGTATCAACGCGCTGCGGATCTACAACCCGGTGAAACAGGGCCATGATCAGGACCCGACCGGGACCTTTACCCGCCGTTGGTTGCCGGAATTGGCGGATATCCCGGATCGCCATCTGCAAGAGCCGTGGAAGGCCGAGAATGCAGGTGCCGTGCTGGGCAAACGCTACCCGATGCCCATCGTCGATCACGTCGCGGCGGCCCGATTCGCCCGGGATCGGATCTGGGCGGTGCGGCGCGGGGAAGGTTTCCGGGACGAGGCTGCGAAGGTCTTGGCCCGGCATGGCAGCCGTAAGGGGCGCTTGCGGAAAGGAAACAGCCGTGCGGTCACCCGCAACCCGGCGCAATTGTCATTGGATCTGGGGGACTAGATGCGGATGCGGAAAAAGTCGGATCTTCCGACGAAAACCTGCGCCACATGCGGGCGTCCTTTCACCTGGCGGCGAAAATGGGCCAAGGTCTGGGACGAGGTCCGCCACTGCTCGCAGCGTTGCCGCCGAGCCCGATCATCTTCGACCGGCCAACGCTAGAGGCTCTCGAGTATCTCGCGCGCGCTGTCGCGGTATTGGGCCTGTTTTTCGGGGTCCATCCGGTCCCAGGTTCGGTAGGCATGGCCCAATCTGGGATTGCCACGCAGCTTGTCGGCGTTGCGTGCTAGGAAATCCCAATACAATGGATTGAAAGGGCAGGCATTCGCACCGAACTTGCGTTTCACGTCATAGCGGCAATGCGAACAGTGATCCGACATCTTGTTGATGTAGTTTCCGCTTGCTGCGTAGGGTTTTGACCCAAGCAATCCGCCATCGGCGAATTGGCTCATTCCGATCACGTTGGGGGCCTCGACCCATTCATACGCATCGGCGTAAACCGCCAGGTACCACTCGTGGACTTCGTGCGGATCGACCCCGGCCAGCATCGCGAAATTGCCAGTCACCATCAGGCGCTGGATATGGTGGGCATAGGCGTGGTCGCGCGTCTGCCCGATTGCGGCCGCCATGCAGGCCATTTCCGTTTTGGCCGTCCAGTAGAAATCCGGCAGCGGGCGGGTTGCCCCGAAGTGGTTGCGCTCCGTGTACCCGGGCATGTTCAGCCAATAGAGGCCCCGAACATATTCTCGCCAGCCGATGATCTGACGGATAAAGCCCTCGACCGCATTCAAAGGCGCGCGGCCTTCATAGTAGGCACGCTCGACCTGCCGGCAGATCTCCATCGGCCCCAGTAGACCCGCGTTCAGGTAATGCGACAGGACCGAGTGATAGAGGAACGGTTCTGCCTGTAGCATTGCGTCCTGATGGTCCCCGAACAAAGGCAGAGCGTGTTCCACGAAATGGTCCAGCGCCTCGAGCGCGCCGGCGCGGGTCACCGCGAACCAGAACGGGCGCAGCTGTCCGAAGTTGTCGCCAAACTGGGTTTCGACAAGGCTCAGAACCTCGGTGGTGATGTCATCCGGGTCGGATCGGGGCGGTCGGGGCATAAACAGATCGGCAGTGGCGGGCTTGCGGTTTTCCGCATCAAAGTTCCAGCGCCCGCCTTCGGGTTGGTCGCCGTTCATCAACAGCCCCGTTTTGCGCCGCATCTCACGATAGAAATACTCCATCCGCAACTGCTTGCGTCCGTCCGCCCAATTGCGGAACTCCTGATGCATGGCGACAAACCGGTCATCTTCCAGCATATGTAGATCGGTTTGGCTCTGGTCCGCCCATTCCAGCAAGGCGGTTTTCAGCCGGTACTCGCCGGGCTCGGTCACCTGAACGCTCTCAATAGACAGATCCGCGGTGGCCCGCGCGATCTCGCCTGTGATAGAGCCGGTATTGTCAGGGTCATCCAGTCTGACATAGCGAACCTGCCACCCCGCCGCACCGAGTTCCTGTGCGAAATAGCGCATCGCCGAAAAGACAAACGCGATCTTCTTTTTGTGATGCGGAACATATCCCGCCTCGTCCGCGACTTCGGCCATCAACACCGTGTCGCGCGCCTTCTCCGCCTGACTCAAGGCGCTTAAGTCTTGGCTCAGTTGGTCGCCCAGCACCAAGATCAGCCGGCTGGGGGAGCGTTCGTTTGTCTGCGTCATTTCCGTCGAGTTAGGGCCGCCACGCGGATGAGCAACCCAAACTTCCGGAAAGGTTGCACGGCAGATAAATTGAAGAACCGAAGCAACAGACGGGAAAACTGGCGGCAAGCCACCGAAGTTTGTTCCGAGAAGCTTTGGTGCCGCTGAAGGGACTCGAACCCCCGACCCCATCATTACGAATTTTGACGTCGAGTTATTGCACGGAGCATGACAACGCTGCAGGAAACCTCATAAGACCATACAATTGCTAAACTAATTCCGGCTTCGCTTTTGGACGCCATCGCACCGAGTTTCAGAACTTTTGACGAACACGCCCTACTAATGCCCTACTAACTCTATTAGTAGGACCCTACTAATTGACCCCACCCCATCGACGGCTTCCGGAAAAGCTTGCTCTCAGGCAACCCCGTTCCGCCAGAGTTGGAGAAATACAACAGGAGTTCGACCATCAATCGGGATCCCTACAGGTTCAAACAATTGAATTGAACAGCCGTTCTTGAGGGGTAGTCCGAAGGTCTATTCAGCGGGACAAAGCTGCAATTTGCTGCGGCGTACATGAAAGCCCGTTATCGGGAGGGGCGGTTGGCTCTAAGGTTCAGCGCAAAATCGATCACGATTCCCAAAACTATCGATAAATGGATGTATTTGAGCGGGGGCAGAGGCTTCGCGTTTGGCCCTACCCTGATTGGACACTAGCAATAGCTATCCGTTTCATACTTTTGGAACTTAGATGGGGTGACATCGTAAGTTGCCTCTGACAATGCTGTTCTTCACCGATTTCAGGAAACACAGTGCATCTAAATGTTCGTCCCCACTCTAGACGCCTTTGCAGAAATACTGAAAATGGACACCACGAAGTGGTTCTCGCCTCTTAAGCGTATCGAAGGAGAGGGCGGCAATGAGGCCGACAAACGCTTCATTGTCCGATCCCAAAGAAATCTTCGGAGGAAGTTTCAGGAAGGCCAACTTACAGCCACCGATTCAGAAAAGCAGATAGGGAAATTTATAAAGCGATTTGGAGATCGATCAGCGCCATTGGTGGAGTTTCAGGAGCGCATCAAATCATCATTCGATTGGCGGGATTTCGCGATCATTTCAAAACAGCTAAGCGCCGGAGAAATCGCGGGAGGACTCCCAAAGACCAGGCAAAATCTCAAGACGCTGACAGAATTCAGGAAACTGGAATATAACTCATGGGTTCTGCGAAAAAAACTCTACTATGACCAAGAAACGAATTGGGATCTTAGTATTGGGGGACCTCTTAGTATATTGAACTCTCGAACATTCCAGGCTTTTAGTTCTCCTGCGGCTTTTGAAACATGGAAACTCAACCCATTTCCGACACTTCATCCCCTGGAGTTCCTAACGCTTGGGTACATCCTGCAACGGGTAACCCAGAACAATAGAATGTGCAGCAATGTGGCTATTCAGGAGAAACCGTCACAGGTCAAAACCGTCTTTGTTGAATACTATCTTCTACCCAATAGTCAGTGGCCCGATAAATCAGCGATGTGGGCGGCAACGCCTATAGATCGCATTAAGACGTTCACCGAGCGAGACACAACACCCTTTATAGATACCTTTACCCAGTACATTAGCTTGGTTGATCACAGCGAAAACCCAAGGTTTGCATCACTCAATGAGGATCACATGACTGTTGCAAACAGGTATATTCGATCCAGTCTGTTTTTGATTGCAGTTTTTTGCTGCTTGTCGATCAGGATGAGGAAGGATTGGAAATATTGGGAGAACGTCGCAGATCAGGCTGATTTCAAGTATGAAGACTTAGTCAATGACTTCCGCGATTTTGAAAGAGGGGTGATACCAACTTGTTCCACCCCTCAGGAAAACCAACAAATCGTTACGCCTTAGTCACAGTTGGCTCACTTGCCCTTGCTGCCGCCAGAACCGTTGTCTGAGCGACCGCCACCAGAAGGTTTCCCAGTTGTTGACGGCCAGCCACCAGCGTTACCTTGACCTTTTGCCATTTTACGTTCCTTTTCAGTTTTCAGTGAAGAGGGGCTATCAAACTCCTCATGTGAATGTTCTACCTCTGCTGCTGGTTACAAAGCAAAAGGCACGCGGGGACAAAATCGGTAGACGCTGATGCGTCACTGTACAGACCAATGTGACCGCCAAGTATTTCCTTCGGCTATGCTCGATTCAGCGAGGGCGCGTCCAAATTGCGTCATCTCAGTCATATGTTCATTGGGTTTTGGAACGCGGAAAACCGTGTTTTAGTCGCTATAGAATGCTACCTTTCTCTAACGAAACTCTACTGGAGCTCATGGGCATCCTGGCTTCGCTGAAAAACTTAGCTGCCGAATGCCTGACGATTTTCAGATACATTTCAGATAGTTATGATATTTCATGGGGTGAAAACTACACGAGGACACCTATGAGAAGACGCGCTTGGCTTGTCGCAGACACCGTAAGAACTGACCGAAAAGACATCTTTTGCTTTGCGGAAGGCAACCAACACCACGTTGGCACGATCATTTCTGGTAGTAGAAAATACCTCGAAAGATTTGAAGCCGAAGTGTCGCTTATCCGCAGAAGCCCAGAAATGAAAAGCATCCTCCAGTCTTTAGTAGATGAAGGACGTTCCAATAGTATCTGCCCTGATCGTATTCAGAGGCTTGCACAAATCGCGAGTGCAATACTGGACGAAATTGGGCAACCTTACGAGGAAGGGTAATTATTCACTCTGGCCGTATCTCACCATATTTGTCTGATCGGGACTTTAATTCATCAGAAACGTGGGAAGGTTTGAAGTCTGCTAGCTCATTGAGCACACTCTCACTTTTCAACCGGGGCAATAACCAACGCCTCGCCCAGCTTTTCGAAATCGCTGAGACAGAATTCGTTTTTTCATAGGCGTCGAGTTCGTCTCCCTTAAATCCGAGTAGTTGGTCTTTCGCACCCGGAAACATTTCGCAACCATAGACTTTCTTTTTGTTGGGCTGTTCTAGGAGTTCGCTGTTGTTGATGCCCAACAGATTTAGACCTTCTCGGATTTGGCGAGTTCTGGGGCTACTTCCTTCTCCGAAAACGCTATTGATCCTTCGGCGACCGTATTCGCTAATTCCCAAAGAGCGCATAAGTTGAACCGTTTCGTCACTAATGTGGGTGACAGTAAAGCCGGTGCTGCTGTCAATTTTTTTCCAGACGACATCGCTTGCTAACTCAGAGTGCTTAGATGCCCGCAATGTAAGGCTACTGTATTGGTTACTGCCAACTCCATACAGGGCAGTTGTTGTCAGCAGCTTCAAATCGGAAGACCGTTGTACCCTTTGGCCTTTGATCTGGGAAGAGATTTCACTAACCTGCTTTCCATACCTTTGCTTGTAGATTTCACGTATTTCTTCTGATGTCATCAAGGCAGTAACCAGCTTCCCACCGATAATCTTGTTGTAAGGCGCGACGGCCCCGCAAACGGAAAGATCGGCGACTTCCGAGGCCAAATGCACTTTCTTTATTTCGCCAAGCGCCGTTTGAACCGCTTGTTTCCCATTCTTTTCAACAAGGGCTTCGTAGAGGGCGGTGCCGGGATGCTTATCGAACCCATACCCTTTCATGGTCCCGAGCGCCTTCAGGAGCGGAATAAGTTGTTCAGCTCGCTTCTTTTTGAACAATGCAGTCTCGGAAAGCTCCTTCCACTGCTTGTTTGTGATTTTCGATTTGTCGAGCCCACGGATGTCTACGAGGTAATCAGTAGATTTTGCTTCCAAGTCTCGGGCCCGGTTCTGCAAAGCCTTGTGAACTGTCTGGTCAAGCGCAAAGAAATGCTCTGGCTTTGGATGGTTTAGGGCGCTTCGAGGTACCAAATCGTCGGTTCGAATCTGTTTAATCGCAGTTTTGATCGCGTCAAAGAGCTTGCGCCCGACATCGTCGGCGCTCCACTTCCGTGCCAGAAGGCCGGAGACGACTTCCTCAAATGTCCACCCAATCCACTTGTCCCGGCTTAGGAGGTTCGCCGTTGGGCTGGCTAGCAGCACAATGCCGATAACAGGCTTGTTTGGGCGAGCCGCATTTCGAACCAGCAGCCGCATCGTTCTACCCGGCAACAGCTTGTATTCGAGGGACCATGTATGTCGGAAGTACCTCCAAATGTCCTGTAGTCGGTAACCAGTGTATGGGCATTTGTCGTCCCCCCGACACTCAACCAACTCTGGACATATTATCGCCGAGACCTCTTCCAATTCCTTTTCCGAACGCTCGATAGCGAACTGCCTTAGTTCATTGGCAAGTTCCGCTCCGTCATCGACAACATCGAGCACCGATACCATCTTGCCTTCGAATTCTCTTGGAGCTTCCATCCGGCGAATAAACTCGCGGTTGGTAGGGTCGGCCAGTTGGCGGTTGCTGATGGCTTCAAATCCCTTGCGAATTCGTTTCTTAACTTGTGCTTCCGTTTCGTCTTCCGTCCAATCAATGGAAGGCTGCTCAACGAAGATTTGGTTATCTTGAACACTTATACCCCATCCCTGTTCCGTAAAATCGGCCAACATCGAATAGCAGACGGCGAGACGAATCTGATCGGAGTTTGCATCCCCATCGGTCTGGCTAGAAGAATGCTTGCGTGCTTGCCCCCGGTAATAGGCCGCTACATCGTATGAGTCTTCCTTGGCTTGAGAATTAACCGTTGTTACGAGCGCATCGAGTAGTTTCGTTGGCAACCTATTGGGGGCGAACGCTTTCTTATGATTGTTGTTCTTCATAGTTCACAATAGCAGAAAGAACCCACCGCAATGGGCTCTCCTGCTGTTCCTCAAAAGGTTATGCCGCCGCGTCTTCGTCGTCTTCGTCTGCGTACTCACTCAGCACACCAAGCATCACGTTCATCTTTTTCGACCACTCAAGTTTCTCAACGTGGTAAAAACTCTCTTTGCTTACGTTTCCGATCGCATCGAGTTCACCGTCACCGATTGAAAAGAGAACGACCTCCAAGGCGTACCGCATGAAGCTAGTGGCAGACTGGTTCGCATAGATATCTCGGTAAAACCTGTGGGCCATGTTAATCTTGAGAACCTTCATCGCGCCGCGCTGCTCCATACGATAAAATGGTGCATCAGGCATGGTCTCGAATTCGACCTTGTAGGGGCGCTGTTTAGTTTCTTCTACCAGTTCCTCTCTGGCTACCTTTTCGGGGACCTTGCGTTCCTTTGCAGCGTTTTTGAAAAATTCTTCGAAGTTCTTCTTGGCCTGCTCCTCGCGCTCTTGCGACATGGGGTGAACGCGTCCGGGGCGAGCCTGCTCCGAGCCTTCCTTTGCAGCAACTTCAGACGGACGTGGCTTATTATCCTCATCAGGTTCTTGCGACCTCTTAGCCTTCTTCGCGTCCTCGTACATTTTCCGCAGAGACTTGAGACCCGTCAGCACACCGTTTTCCTTGAGGAGCTGCCAAATGCGGTCAGACATCACAACATCTTGTTTTGAGTTGGAGATCGTGAATTCCTCATCTAGGTCAGCCGGGAAGTCGATTTCCAGCCCCCAGTAGCGGGCATCATTATTTGTAAAGCGACCAATTCCAGACCAACCTTGCGCTCCATCATTAGTGGTTGGCTTGTCCACCACGTGGATTTGCCGACCCATGCGGCAGACGACAATCCCAAGGTTGTCATTCTTTACTCGGAACCTTGCATTTACGTTGTTGCCCTTGGCGTCCTTCGCCTTGTCGACCGAGTAAAATCCAATTGGCATGGAGGCGTAGCGGACTTTGATTTTGCACGGCTTCCCTGTCCGTGCTGAACGAACGGTGATTTCACCCGGCTCCAGTGCAACTGCTCGCTGAGAGTCTTCATCAAAGAAGCGTGCCCCCGGTGTGATGAACAACGGGTCAACGGCCCCTACAATCGTATTGTCAAATACGATCTGGGTCTGGGAGAGGTAGTTCCGATAGATCGTCCCGAAATGCGAAAGCAAATTATTCCGCAAGCCATTCACGGTGGACCACGTCAGTCGGTCCAGTTTTTCCCAGACGACTACCGTACCGTGATTGAACTCGCCTTCGGGGAAGTTCTCCTCGACGTTTTTCAGAACCCAGTCCGGCGGGGAGGCTTTCTGATAACCGGGAACCTCCACTTTTCCTGGAACAGAGGAATACTTCAGTTCGGCAACTTCATCCAAATCGACCGTGACAGCATACCAGTCCTCGCCTCTCAGCTTTGAGTAGATCGTAAAGCGCTTGCCCTGATTTACAGAGGCACTGGGAAGACCGAACCCAAACCGGCCCATGCCTTCGCGTGTTTCATTTTGATGGCGGTGAGTGCCGCCCCATGAAGCTGCACGACGGACCATGTTAGGCGGCATACCGTGCCCATTGTCGATGATTGCAATGGCATCCGGTTTCTTTTCCCCATTCTTTTTGAAGCCAAAAGCAACACTCACGGTGTTGGCACCGGCCTCGATTGCATTGTCGATCAATTCATCAATAGCGGTGCCAGTGTGTTTGTAATGGGTGGAACGCATACTTTCGACAAAAGCTTCGCCAATTGCGAAGGTATAGTCGACCTTGTTCGCATCGAGGGCGTTCGCATATTCGATTTGGAGTTCAAGTTGAGTAGCCATGATCTTTTCCTTCTTGTTTGCAGCCATTTTCGACCGCGTAGACTGAGGGGGTGGCCCAAGTGGGCCACCACATTGTTTTACTGAGCGAGCACAGGCGCCAAATCGCGTTTTCCCAAGCGCGTAACACGAGCCAACGCATCATAAATGGCGGGACGGCGGCGTCCGAGGTCGTCAGCGATTTTCTGGGGAGAATGATTCATCCAAAAACGACGGATGACAACACATTGCAGATAGGGTGTCAGACCTTCCACGAAGGCGCGAACCTCTCCACGCATGTCTTCGAGGATCATTTGTTCTTCGATCGTAGGCTTAGGGTCGGCGACGGTATCGCCTACCTCTACAACAGAACCATCTTCGAATTGGACAGTCTCATTAGTCGAGCCAACGTTCGCGAGACCGTGCAGGCTTTCAAGGCCTACATTACACATGGGGTAGAAATGGGGATCCATAACAGGAACCTCCTTGCTTTGTAGTTAGCATTTTGGAGGTTCACAAAATCAGTGTACTCAGTTCTTTTTCATACATGCAGCCATTTTCGACCGCGTCGATCCGAAGAACCTCCGACGTATTCTCAATATAGCAGCAATCCTGGCAGATTCGAGTTGGTTAGGAGAACTTTTCTTGAATTGCACTCAGATGATTTGGTCTCACTAAGCTCGAGTCAACCGCATTAAGAAGTCAGGTCATTGTTTTTACATCGAAAATGCAGAACTCTTGACTGCTGCACTGAATACAGTTGTCTTAGACTCTGTGGTTGTGCTGAAGAGTCCGTGCACGAAACATTGACTTGAGGCACAAAAACCCCGATATAAGAACCAAACGAGAACAAGCAATGGAGGCGAGCACATGTCTCAGATCGTAGACTTCCGAAATGAATCAGGTTTGGAGTTCAAGGATATTTCCTCTGAACAGTGGCGCGAGTACATCTTTGCAGACGGGCAAACCGTTCGTATTGAAAAACCCCTAAAGCTCTATGTAAGTGACAATGGTCACCGACTCCTAGATGCCGCTGGGGTTTCGCACTACGTACCCTTGAATTGGATACATCTCAAATGGCAGGTGAAGGATGGGGAGCCACAGTTCGTTCTTTAGGGGCTTACCCAAATAACTTTCGCTTCCAGCGCCCCAATATTTGTACTGCTTTTGAGTAGTCGTCTTTCGCAATAGCAGTCGTTCCAACGATAACACCGCCAACAACAGCGCCAATAATCACCGGCCAATCCTTAGAAGGGTCAGTCAGTGTTCGAACGACAAACGGAAGCGCGAAACCTATGGCGGTGACAATCACACTAAGGGCTGCCAATCCAAATGAGGGTTTGGTTACTATTCTGATCTGAAAGTCTTCCCAAATTAGCTTTTCGGTGGTGCTTTCTTTACGCCTAAATGCCAATCGCGTGTCTTCACCCAGAGGACTCATTCTCGTTTTGAAGCGAAAATCTTTGCGATCGTATCGCGTGTTCATGGCGCGTGTCTCACCATTTAGAGACTTTATCACATCATCCCCTGAGCTTACTTCAAGCGTATACTCGCTGAAGTGCCGTTTGGGGTGATAGTGGTAAACTTGGACTTCGTAATTTTTACCACCTTCCAATTCAAAGGTTAGTGAACCCTCGTCTTCGAATGGTTCAACCGTTTTGTTCGCCTGCAAGTCCTTAACATTCTGGAGGCGGTAAAATGGGGTATCTTCAATATGATTGGGTGTTTGAAAATACTTTTCAACAAGGTTCTCCCAATCCGCGAGATCATTTGAACCTACTACACCATCAAAACAACTTTGATCATCGAACACCCAGTATTTGCCGGAGAGTTTTCCATCCTCGAAATCAGGAAATTCCAGCTGGGACGCTCGCAACTTGGCGTTAAGGGAGCATAAGTCATCAAATTTACAAAACGCACCTAGCTCAAAAACAACACTAACCGTTGATCCATGGCTACGCACTTCGACTATATCGGCAAAGCGAATAGGTAAAATCTGCGGTGTAACGTTCTCTTCTTCTTGATCAAGGTAGCACAAAATAGCGGGCTTGGAGTTTCCGTATACCTCCTTCGATTTTCTGTCATCAACAACGGACGAAATCCACTTTGATGCATATCGAAATTGCTGTTTTGCACCGACCGGCTTCGCAAAGAGATCAACAATGTCCTGAGAATACCCATCACGGCTGCTCGACGACAAGAAAACATCCAATACCATAAAGAAACCCCCTGGAGATACATTTGCTGCAGCCCATCCGCGAACATCTGCTTCGCGGTTTCCACAAAGAGATACGACAACTAGGGATAAGCGTTCGTCTAGCGTTTACGACGATAACGTGTGTCTTTCCAGCAGAATTCAGCGGGAGGCTTATTTCCTGCAAAATCGGCGAACCCGATCACACTGGGTAAGCCGTGCAGCTTTGCTAACTTCAATGCTGGACAGCTCTTCATTGGATTAGATTACATCCCATTCTCCATCATAATACGATGAAAAGTCGAGCTTTTTCTCAATGCGTGCTTATAATGATTTGTGGCCAATAGGAGGGTCACAATGCCAAATCTACGTCTTACGCGCCGCGCGGTCGATGAAATTTCGTATCCCACGAGCGGTCAAGTATTCTACCGCGACACATTGCTCTCAGGTTTCGGCTTGCGGGTCGGCGCCAATTCCAAGGTGTTCTTTGCCGAGGGGCAGGTGAACCGGCGCACACGCCGCGTCACAATAGGCCGCGCGGATGTGTTCGCCCCCGAGATCGCCCGCAAGAAGGCGTTGGTCAATCTGGGCGAGATGGCCGAGGGGCGTGACCCCAATGCCGAAAAACGGAAGGAGAAGCAGGAGCGGGTCACCTTGGAGTTGGCAATGGAACGGTTCTTCGAGACGCGCAACACCTTGTCACCCAGCACAGTCGAACACTACCGGCGGACAGTTCAACTGTATCTTAAAGCGTGGCGCAAACTGGAGATGAAGGAAATTACCCGTCAGATGGTGCTCAAGAAGCATCAGGATATCGGCAAGAAGCATGGGAAAACCACCGCCAACAACGTGATGCGGCACTTTCGCTCGCTCTACAATTTCACGTCCGCAACGCAGGACGAATATCCACCTAATCCGGTGCAAATCCTGACCCAAGCGCGGGCATGGTTTAAGGATCAGCGCCGTCAGACTGTCGTAACTTCGGCCGATCTACCCGCATGGTGGAAAGCGGTGATGGCGGAACCGGACTACTCGCGGGACTTCCTGCTTACGACCCTGTTCACAGGAATGCGCCGTAGCGAGGTGTTGAAACTTCGCTGGGAGAACGTTGACCTGTCTGCCAAGACTCTTCACCTGCCGACGACCAAGAACGGCGACCCGTTGACCTTGCCTCTGTCGGAGTTTCTGGTGAACCTGTTGGCCCAACGGCGTGAATTGAACAAAGGCTCCCCGTGGGTGTTCCCCGGGCCGGGTAAGACCGGTCATCTTGTCGAAACCAAGAAGTTCCTCCAGCGTGTCACAGCAGGGTCTGGCGTCAGTTTCACCCTGCATGACCTGCGGCGCACGTTCATCACCATCGCTGAGAGCCTCGACGTGCCCTACTATGCGCTCAAGCGCTTGCTTAATCACCGGACCAATGGCGATGTGACAGGAGGCTATATCGTGGTGAACGCTGAGCGCCTGCGGGAACCAGTCGAACTGGTGGCACAGCGCATCCTGGAACTGAAAGAGCCGCACGACTGATCGTGCGGTGACCCCACCCCATCGACGGCAGCCTGATCGTTGGTGGGCAGTGGGCTACGGGTTCAGATCGAATCCACGAGTGAATGTCGATTCTCGAGGAATACAGACGTATTAGTGTTTAACGAGTGATCCTATGGTTGCCCCTTCGTGCGCGCGCGTGTTGGATGATTTTGGACTGCCTTGGAATCCAAACAAACTGTTCTTGACGATCAATTTTCTTTCGGTGCATGGATGGTTTAAAGGAAGATATCCCAAAAGCGGTGTGGCGACCGTGGGGCGGTGAAAGTCCGCGATCTCCGGGTGGGGACTTACACAGAAGGTGTACTTGACCGGTCAAACGGACCCCACAAGCAGGTAGTCCTGCCCGAGGCCGATGGCCTATCAAGGAGAAGCAAGCGCGGGTTTGGGCGCAGCGTTCTCTGGCGTTCTCAATCTTAGTTTGAAACACCTGTGAGAAGGGCTATCACATGCCTCGCACCAAAAAGCTGCGCGCTTACTCTGCGCATCATAATGCCGCAAATGTGGCCAAACGTTCCCGCAACCTGATGGAATTGTTGACCACCAAAGAGGTGGCGAACCTAACCGGTTTCAGCACTTCGTATTTCGAGAAGGGCCGTGTTTATGGATATGGCCCGAAGTTCCTGCGTATTCGCGGAAAGGTACTCTACCGCCTGTCCGAAATTGATAGCTGGCTGACCGCACATGAATGCACACCGCAGGGAGGCGCAAATGTCTAATCAGCTGAAAGCCTCCAATGAAATCGTGGCGTTCGTTCATTCGATTGCCTCCCTCGGAAACAAGAAAAACCACGCAATCTACAACCATAAGGCAAAGGCGAAATATCAGCCGCGCGAAGCTGATATCACAACAGAGGTCGTGAAAGCACACCTTACGGGAGAGCAACCAATCGGCTGCTATTTCGTTTTTGGCGACACTTGCCAAGTTGCGGTTATCGATTTCGACGACCACGACAATTCCATGAATTGGGGCCAAATGGTCACTTTGGTAAAACCCATTAAGAAAAAGCTGACCGATACAGGTCTTCAGCCGTTGTGCTGCCGTTCCGGCGGTGGTGCTGGCCTTCATATCTGGCTGGTCTGGCCGACCCCGCAACCGGCTAATCTTATGAAGGTGTTTCTTCGTGAACTCGTTGCCTCCTGCGGCTTCAAGCACGGGACGAAGGGCGTTCTGAAGCGCGAGGTGGAGGTATTTCCGAAAAATGATCGCGTTGGCGAAGGCGGCTTGGGAAACCTTGTGGCTTTGCCCTTCGCCCGCGAATCGGTGCCGCTGGATGCAGATTTGCAACCCATGGATTGGGATGGCTTCACTCCACCCAAGATCGAAGACCTCTACAATCCCGATATATCTACAATCTACGATCCGCCGGCTGCGAAGCCCCGGAAAGCCCCGACGCCGAAACTGCCGGTGGCTGCGTTGTCTAGCGAGGTCTTGCCGGGGGATGAAAACGAAGTTCGTGCGGCGCTCAAGCATGTTGATGCCGATGACTACGACATATGGATCAAGTTCGGCCTCGCCATCAAAAACAGTCTGGGTGCTACATCGTTTGAAATCTGGGATGAGTGGGCAAAGACGTCCGCGAAATACGATGGCTATGAAAATTCCGTCGAGGTTTGGGACGGTCTCGAACCTGATGGCAGCCTGACGATTGGCACGGTGTTTCAGTACGCAAAAGATCTCGGATGGAACGGGCCGATGAATTCCGTTGTTCGCGACATGAATTCCCGGTTTGGTATTTTGACGTATGGCACCACGACTCGGATTATTTTGAAGAACAGTGTGAGCACTGAAGTGCTGTCGTTGCTGGGCAAAGGGCCTTTTGAAGATCGGCTGGCACCCGAAAAGTTTCCTGTTACGGACGATAGCGGCAACACAGCTTGGAGGCCCAAAGCCAAATTCTGGATGCAGCATCCATATGCGGCCCACTATCACGAAGTGGATTTTGATCCCTCGCTACCACCGGGTCACAATGGTCATGTCTGGAACATGTGGCGGGGCTTCGCGGTCGAGCCCATTCCTGGTGATTGGAGTAAGCTGAAAGACCATATCTTCGACAACATCTGCCGCGGAAACGATGAATACTTCAACTGGTTGATGAATTGGCTTGCGCTGGGCGTTCAGCAGCCTGCACTTGTCATCGGAACTGCCCCGGTTCTCAAGGGCCTCCCCGGCACAGGTAAAGGTGTTCTTGCCAACGCGTATGGTCAGCTTTGGATGCCGCACTTTGTGTCGATCACGAAGGACGATCACGTCCGAGGCCGCTTCAATCAGCATATGGAAGGTCGGAGATTTGTCTATGTGGACGAAGCCATGTTCGGCGGTGATCGCAAGAATGCAGGTGTCATCAAAACTATGTTGACCGAACCTCAGATCATGATTGAGCGGAAGGGTGTTGATCCGATCTGGCTCAAGAATCACATGATTTTCATGATCACGTCCAACGAACGGTCAGTTGTTCCTGCTGACATTGGCGACCGCCGCTGGCAGGTCTTCGAAGTTTCTGATCGGAAGAGAGAAGACAAAGCCTACTTCGCAGCGATAGCACAACAGATGAACGCAGGCGGATATGAAGCCATGCTGCACGAACTTCTTGAGCGGGACATCTCCAATGGACCTGACCCACGGAAAACGATCCGTACACCTGAACTGTTCGATCAGATCATTCAGGCTCAAGGGCCGGTGGAAAAATACATCTACCAGATGTTGGACACGGGCATCCTTCCGCAGGCGGACGCTCCCGGAAATGGACCGGGTATTACCACTATTGCCGCGATGTACTCCGACATGAAACGGTCTCACCCCAGCGCTCAGTTTGTTCAGGAAACACTGTTCGGTCGCGACCTCGGCAAGATCTTCTCGGGCATCAAAAAAGTTCAAAGCGGAAAGTTCATTACAGGTTACGGCAGTCACGGGGAACCAATGGTGGTGCGGTCCATGCGTTACCATTTTCCGCTTCTGCGCGATTGTAGGGTGATGTTCGAAGATTACATCGGTCAGCCGATCCCTTGGTCGGACGACACCGACGAATGGCTGGGCGATATTGATCCCCCGCATGACTATAGTGGCTTGGAAAACAGCGGCGAAACACCGTTTTGATATAGGTGAAATAGGCAAACAGGGCGGCTTTTGGCCGCCCTTTTTTGCGCTCCAACTGCGGTTGGAAATATTACCTATATACCCTATACTACCTATGCAGATATGTACCTCTCTCCTTACTCAAGCGGTGATGCGATTGAAAAAATTTGCTCGCGAGAAATGTGTTTCGCGGGGTGTATTTTTATGACTGCGGTAAACGGCTAAGCGACCTTAGCGGACGCCACAGCCACGCTGTGGGCTTAACAACGTTGCGGGGGCACCCCCACCCATTGGGCTGCCAACCGACTCAGCGGACGCCAGAGGACGCGCTGGGCAGTTCTGCGCAGCGGTTGCCTGCCAACTAGGTTCATTGTCAGTTGGGCAATCTAGCCCTGCACGTCCAAAGTCAGTGTTCGCCAACTACCACGCTCAGGATAGAACTGAATTGTTCCAGCGAAACTGCCTCGGATCATCGCGCCAAATCCGTTCTGAGCATCGAAGTTTCCAATAACCTGATAGACGCAATCGCCAATGTGCCCGGTTCCCGAACCGTATCGACCGGGAAATTCTGCCGTAGATGGTGAGCGCAGAGAATTTCTGCACGTCGGTTTGGATCATTACATATGCAAGGCTTTTATTCTTGTCTGTGCATTTGGAAAGGCGTTCTGCTTTGGCCTTTCTTCCGCGACGCTCGGCTTCCGCTGCATGGGCATCAGGATCCAAGGTTCGGAGTTCCGTAAACCAGCGATTTTCGTCAATGCTCCGAAGTTCGGTGAGATACGCAGTGGGGTCAGTTTCGCGGAGTTCGGCGAGACGAGCCACCCGTTGGTCGCTCACTATCCCAGCGCCTTGGAGCGAAAAGAATGTCGCGACCGCCAGAAACAACAGAGCTTTTCCGCGATGCTGGAAATGAGGAATACCAATGCCTGTTATCAAGGTGAATAGAAACAGTACGAAAAGCAGCATCGCCACTGCGGTTTGGATATCGGCGTCCTGTTTTTACAGTAGATGGAGAGCAAATCCGAAGGCAATAAGTTCCAAGATCAGTATCTGGAATCGGATGAACCCGCGCACCGCGGACTTTCCAAGTTTTACGGCTTCACGATGATCTGCTGGTTTGGTGATAACCGTGTCAGTGTTCTGGTCGGTACTGATAGGTGCCGAAACATCGCCAAGGTTGCTGCCACAATGCTTGCAAATGATGGCGGCAGGTTTGATTTTTTTTTGCGCAGAACGGACAGGGTCGTGTTGAGTTTTTCATGTGATACGTTCTCTTTAACGAATTGAAAATTAACGAAACACTTCGCCGGTGGAGGCGTCGAGATACAAACGATTGGCGACTGTAGGTCAGCCGCAATACATGAAGTACACGGACCTAGATTCAAATGAGTTCGACCTCACCCACCCTCCATGTTCTACAAACTCGCTCGGCGTGCATGTGCCGTTCTCTACCAACTCGGTAGCAGCGATCAGGAATGCATCGCGATGTATCTCCAAATCATCGGATTTGGCGATCCAAGAATCGGCATCCGACGCGTGCGTTACGCCTGCATACACCACGCCTGCAAACAAATACGAAAGTGCAATTTTTCTGCTCATAGCGGTCCTCTACTAACGAAATCGGCCACCAGAGTTTCCTCTGGCAGCCGGGGAGTTAGTAAGCCGCACGTAGACAACCGCGCTGGCCTTTAGGCCGAAGCCCTGGACATACGCCAGTGCCTCCCCGACCATAAGGTTCGAGGAGGTGCATTACGGTCTGCACCGACCGCTACGGGAGGGGTTACTACGCCCCGAGACTGGCTCTATCTGCCAATCCTGAACGCAGCCTAGCCCGGATGTCTGAAAATCGAAAGCGCAAACGTCACCTTGTGGGCTTGTCGAAGGTGTTGATTCCAGTGCCAAAATCGGTGTGTTGTCGAAGAAGGGTGGTGCCGCTGATAGGACTCGAACCTACGACCCCATCATTACGAATGACGTGCTCTACCAGCTGAGCTACAGCGGCATCCTTCTTTTTCTGCGGCCCTACTATGGCCCTACTAGTTACTGTGCGCCTTCTCTAACCTACTGGCCTCGAACGTCAATTGCGGATGGACCCGCTACTTACGAATGACGTGCTCTACCAGCTGAGCTACAGCGGCCCATTTTTCGACGCGCACCCGTGCCCGTTAGAGCGCGGTATGTGGTGCGAAGGATCGTTTAAACCGTCCAACGGCCGTAGGCAAGACCGGTTATTGACCCCGATGTGAGGTTTTGCTGGAGGGCGACTGGCCTTGCTTACCCGTCGTTCGACCCGAAATCCGCAGTGGCCGAGGGCAATAGACGATCCGGCCGGGATCAGGCGCGTTTTTCGCCGATTGATGCGATGCCCAGAACGGCAAGCACCTTGGCTTCGATATGTTCGGCGTTCATGCCCGCGACCGCGTACATGTCAGCGGGGCTGGCCTGGTCGATGAAAATGTCCGGCAGCACCATCGAACGGTATTTCAGTCCGCGGTCGAACACGCCCTCATCCGCCAGCAGTTGTGCCACGTGGCTGCCGAACCCGCCGATGGCGCCTTCTTCGATGGTGATCAGCGCCTCGTGGTTGGCGGCCAGGTCCAGGATCAGGTCGCGGTCCAGCGGCTTGGCGAACCGGGCGTCGGCGATGGTGGGGGTGATGCCGCGCGCGGCCAAAGATTCGGCGGCCTTCTGCACCTCGGCCAGGCGCGTCCCGAAGGACAGGATCGCCACCCGCGCCCCCGACTGGATCAGGCGGCCCTTGCCGATTTCCAGAACCTGTCCACGTTCGGGCAGATCGACGCCCACGCCTTCGCCCCGCGGATAGCGGAATGCGATGGGGCCGTCGTTATGGGCGGCGGCGGTGGCGACCATGTGCACCAGCTCGGCCTCGTCGGCGGCGGCCATCACCACCATGCCCGGCAGGTTGGACAGGTAGGCGATGTCGAACGACCCGGCATGGGTCGCGCCATCAGCACCAACCAGCCCCGCACGGTCGATGGCAAAGCGCACCGGCAGGCGTTGGATCGCCACGTCGTGCACCACCTGGTCATAGCCGCGCTGCAAAAACGTGGAATACATCGCGCAGAACGGTTTCAGCCCGCCCGCAGCCAGCGCGGCCGAGAAAGTGACCCCGTGCTGCTCGGCAATCGCTACGTCGAAACAGCGCGACGGGTAGCGTTCGGCGAACAGGTTCAGCCCGGTGCCGTCGGGCATCGCCGCGGTCACTGCCACGATCTTATCGTCGCGGCTGGCCTCGTCCACCAGGGTCTTGCCGAAGACCGAGGTATAGGACGGTGCGTTCGACGGCGCCTTCTGCTGCTTGCCGGTGACCACGTCGAACTTGGCGGTGGCATGGCCCTTGTCGCGGGCCTGCTCGGCCGGGGCATAGCCCTTGCCCTTTTTGGTCAGCGCGTGGATCAGGATCGGCCCGGTCGCCCGCGCCTTGACGGTGCGCAGAACCGGCAGCAATTGGTCCAGGTCATGCCCGTCGATCGGGCCGACATAGGAGAATCCCAGTTCTTCGAACAGCGTGCCGCCGACCGCCATGCCCTTGAGCATCTCCTTGGCGCGCTTGGCGCCTTCGCGGAACGGTTCGGGCAGCAGCGACACCGCCCCCTTGGCGGCGGCCTTCAGATCGTGGAACGGCTCTTCGGCATAGATGCGCGAGAGATAGTTCGACAGCGCACCCACGGGCGGGGCGATGCTCATCTCGTTGTCGTTCAGGATCACGATCAGGCGTTTTTTCAGGTGGCCGGCGTTGTTCATCGCCTCGAAAGCCATGCCAGCCGACATCGACCCGTCGCCGATCACCGCGATCGCGTCGCCCAGCCCCTCGGGCGTGACCCCACCCAGGTCGCGGGCCACGGAAAAGCCCAATGCCGCGCTGATCGAGGTCGAACTGTGCGCCGCGCCGAACGGGTCATAGGGGCTTTCGCTGCGTTTGGTGAACCCGCTCAGGCCATCCTTCTGGCGAAGGGTGCGGATGCGGTCGCGCCGCTCGGTCAGGATCTTGTGCGGATAGCACTGGTGCCCGACATCCCAGATGATCTTGTCGCGCGGCGTGTCGAACACCGAGTGTAGGGCCACGGTCAGCTCGACCACGCCCAGCCCCGCGCCCAGATGCCCGCCGGTGACCGACACGGCCGAGATCGTCTCGGCCCGCAACTCGTTTGCCAACTGATGAAGCTGCGCGTCCGAAAACTGCTTGAGATCCGCCGGGCGGTTCACAAGGTCCAGAAGCGGGGTGTTCGGACGGTCTGACATGGCATCCCTTACGGTTCAGCTTTCACGCGCAATAACGAAGCGGGCGGCGTCCTTCAAGGTTTCGGCCCGTGCTCCGTACCCATCCAACGCGGCGCAGGCCTGATCAATCAGCTCGATCGCGCGGGCCTTGGCGGCGTCGAGGCCCAGCAGGGACACGAATGTCGCCTTTCCCGCCTGTGCGTCCTTTTGCAATCGTTTCCCTGCCTTTTCGCTGTCACCTTCCACATCAAGGATGTCGTCGGCGATCTGAAAGGCAAGACCCAGCGCACGGGCATATTGGCGCAATGGGGTCGGATCAGCCTCCGCCAGAACCGCGCCGGCGCACGCCGACCATTCGATCAGCGCCCCGGTCTTGCCGGCCTGAAGATGCGTGATTTCCGGCAGGGTCAAAGGTTGTTCGGCAGTTTCGGCAGCGATGTCCAACGCCTGACCCAGAACCATGCCTTCCGCGCCGCTGGCCCGGGCGAGGGTCAGCGCCAGTTCCGCCCGAACGTCTGAAGATCCGACCTCGGGCCGGGTGCAAAGCTCGAACGCGAGCGCCTGCAAAGCGTCGCCGGCCAGAACCGCGATGCCGTCGTTCCATTGCTTGTGCACGGTCGGGCGGCCGCGCCGCAGGTCGTCATCGTCCATGCAGGGCAGATCATCATGCACCAGACTGTAGGCGTGCAGCGCCTCGATACCGGTCGCTGGCCAGATCGCGCAGGTCTCGTCCATTCCGTGCAGCCGGGCGCTTTCCAGCACCAGAAATCCGCGCAGCCGCTTGCCGCCCTGCGTGGCATAGGCCATCGCCCGGGTGACATCGACCGGTTCGAACGCATTCAGAACCAGATCGAACTGCGCCTGGATCAGCGCAGCATCCTGCACCAGCCTTTCGGAAAACATTACAGGCCTTCGACAGGGGTCGTCCCGGTGGGCTGCCCATCGGCATCCAGCGTGATGGCGGCCACTTTCTCCTCGGCGCGCTTCAACTCGTCTTCGCAGCGTTTCTTCAGCTTGGCGCCGCGCTCGTACAGGGCGATCGACTGGTCCAGCGCCACGTCGCCGCGCTCCAGCTGGCCGACCACGGCCTCCAGCTCTTTCATCGCCTGTTCGAATGTCATCTGTTCAACGGGGGTCTCGGTCATCGGGCTGCCTTCATCAGTTCTTCAACATGGGCGCGTGTGGCCTTGGCCAGTGCGTTCAGATCATACCCGCCTTCCAGAGTCGAGACGATACGGCCCCCACACAGCTCATCAGCGATCCGGCACAGCTGCGCGGTGATCCAGGCGAAGTCGTCGGTGGACCAGTTCAGATTGGCCAGCGGATCGTCCTGATGAGCGTCGAATCCGGCCGAGATGATGATCAGCTCGGGCCTGAACGCACGCAGCCGGGGAAAGGCTTGCGCTTCGTAGGCCGCGCGCATCTCGGCCCCACCGGTGCCGGGGGCCAGCGGGATGTTCACGATGGTGTCATGCGCCCCGGTTTCATCCGGCCGCCCCGAGCCCGGCCACAGCGGCATCTGCTGGCTGGTGATTACCAGCGCGCGGGCCTCGTCCCACAGCAGATCCTGCGTGCCATTGCCGTGATGCACGTCGAAATCCACCACCGCGACCCGATCCAGCCCGTGATGGTCCAGCGCATGTTTCGCCGCCAGAGCGGCATTGCCGAACAGGCAGAACCCCATGGCGGTTTCCCGTTCGGCGTGATGGCCCGGCGGCCGACTGGCGCAGAACGCATTCGGCGCCTCACCGCCCAGCACCATGTCCACCGCCCGCACCACGGCCCCCGCCGCCCGATAGGCCGCATCGACCGAGCCGGGTGACATGAACGTATCCCCGTCGATCTGGCGGAACCCCTCGGTCGGGCGGCTGTCACGGATTTCGCGGATGTAACTCTCGGGATGGATGCGCAGCAGATCATCGTCCGCCGCCAGCGGCGCGGTCACCCGCTGCAGGTCCAGCGGCTCCAGCGCATGCAAAATATGTTCCAGCCGGGCCACCCGCTCGGGGTGCCCCTCAGGGGTGACATGACCCAGACAGTCGGCATGCGTCAAAACAGCGGTCTTCATGAAACTCCCCCAACTTCATCTGGCCAAAAAATATCCTCGCCGAAGGCAAGAAAACGCCGCGCAGCGGCAAAATCAATCGGGCGCCAGCATATATCCCGCGCCCCGCACCGTCTGCAGATAGCGCGGCTGCTTGGGGTCCTGCTCGATCTTGCGGCGCAGGCGCGTGATCTGCACGTCCACTGCACGTTCCTGCGCCTGCCCCTTGTCGCGCCCCAGATCCTCGACCAGCTTCGACCGGCTGATCGGCTCGCCCGGCTGAGCCGAGAAGATCTTCATCAGCTGGCTTTCGGTGGCGGTCAGCCGCACCGGCTCTTCGCCCTGCCACATCTCGCCGCGTTCGATGTCATAGCGGATCGGCCCCAGATGCAGGATCTTGGCAGCCGTATCCTGCGCCGTGGTTTCCGGCATCCGCCGCAGGATCGCGTTGATACGCAGCAGTAGTTCCTTGGGCTCGAACGGCTTGGCCAGGTAATCGTCGGCCCCGGCTTCCAACCCGGCGATCCGGTGCTCGGTCTCGCCGCGTGCCGTCAGCAGCAGGATCGGCGTGTCATGCGTTTCGCGTAGGGCTCGGGTCAGGCTGACGCCATCCTCGCCCGGCATCATCACATCCATCACGATCAGGTCGAAATCTAGCCCCGACAGGACCCGCCGCGCATGGGCTGCATCACGCGCCGCCGTCACCAAAAATCCGCTGCGCATCAAGAATTTCTTGAGCAGATCGCGGATGCGTTCATCGTCATCGACGATCAGAAGATGGGCGTCCACATCGCTCATGAAGTTGAATCCCGCAGTTTCGTGTAGGCCCGACGCATATCAGCATCCATCATCGCTTCAAGAACTTTGCGGAACCCGGCAACCGCCTCGGGGCCGGCATCCTTGTAGGCCGCGCGCATCCGGGCGCGCTGGGCGTCCGACAGCTGCGACTCCAGCGCCTTGCCCTTTTCGGTCAGGTACAGGTGGCGTTCGCGCTTGTCGACGGTGCCGACCCGGCTTTCGACCAGGCCGTCGTCGATCAGCGTGCGCAGCACCCGGTTCAGCGACTGCTTGGTCACCCCCAGAATCGCCAGCAGGTTGTTCACCGTGGTGCCAGGCGCACGGTTGATGAAATGGATCGCCCGGTGATGCGCCCGGCCATAGGCCATTTCGCTCAAGATGCGGTCGGGGTCGGCGGTAAAGCCACGATAGGCGAAGAACATCGCCTCGATCCCCTGGCGAAGCTGTTCATCCGTCAGAAACAACAGGCTTTCTCCGCCAAAGACCGGGGCGGGGCGGATCTCGGACATATCGGGCCTCATTCGTTACACGCCCCGACTTTAAGTCAGCGTTATTGACATTCCAAGGGCGGACAGGTATCGAATCGCAGTTTTTGCGCAATTTTGTGTCCGGGTCGGACCTAAGTAGCGCAACAATCGGAAATGTGGCCCGGGTCAGGAGGTTTCGGATGGCGGGATATGACGATCGTGACGGTGTCATCTGGATGGATGGCGAATTTGTGCCCTGGCGCGACGCCAAGGTGCATGTCCTGACCCATGCGATGCACTATGCCAGCTCGGTCTTCGAGGGCGAACGCGCCTATAACGGCAAGATTTTCAAAAGCCGCGAACATTCCGAGCGGTTGATCAAGTCGGCCGAGGCGCTGGACATGCCGATGCCCTACACGGTCGATCAGATCGAGGCGGCCAAGGCCGAAACGCTGGAAAAAAGCGGACTCAAGGACGCTTATGTGCGCGCGCTGGTCTGGCGCGGCTCGGGCGAGGACATGGGCGTGGCCTCGGCGCGCAACCCGGTGCGCATGGCCATCGCGGTCTGGCCCTGGGGCGCCTATTACGGCGATGCCAAGATGCAGGGCGCCAAGCTGGACATCGCCGAGTGGAAGCGGCCCAGCCCGGAAACCATCCCGGTCCATGCCAAGGCGGCGGGGCTGTACATGATCTGCACCATCTCCAAGCACAAGGCCGAGGCCAAAGGCTGTTCGGATGCCTTGTTTATGGATTACCGCGGCTATGTGGCCGAGGCGACCGGTGCCAACGTATTCTTCGTCAAGGATGGCGAAGTGCATACACCGCTAGCCGACTGCTTCCTGAACGGGATTACCCGGCAGACGGTGATCCAGATGCTGAAAGACAAGGGCATCACCGTACACGAACGCCACATCCTGCCCGAGGAGATGGCCGATTTCGAACAGTGCTGGCTGACCGGCACCGCGGCCGAGGTCACGCCGGTGGGCCAGATCGGCGAGTATACCTTCGAGGTCGGCGACCTGACCCGTGAGATCGCCAACGATTACGAACAGCTGGTCCGCAGCTGATCCGACATCCGCGCGGGCGGTGGCCGACCGGCCTTGCCGCCCGTCCGGACCTTGTTACAGATCGTCCGCTGCGCTGGACGGTCGGGTGCGAATCCGTATCCTTGGCGCATGTTGGACCTGCTCAGCGATATCCTGACGCGCCTGTCCCTGCGGGGCACCCTGTATTTCCGGACCTCGTTCACGCCGCCCTTCGGCGTGCAGGTGCCTGCATTCGAAAACGTCGCCCGGTTTCACTTCGTCCAACGCGGAGAGCTGAAGGTGCATGTGTCCACCACCGGCGAGACCCTGCGGTTGCGGCAGGGGGATCTGATCCTGATCCCGCACGGGGCCGCACATGCGCTGCTGTGCAGCGAGGTCCGGCCCGTGGATGCTCTGCCGCTGGAGCAGGTTCTGGACCGGGCCGGCTACAAAGGTGACGGTGTGCTGGTCTATGGCGGAGCCGATCAGGACCGTGACACCCAACTGATCTGCGGGCATTTCTCGTTTGCCGGTCCGGCCGGGCGGCGCGGCACAGGGCATATGCTGATCGACCGTCTGCCGCCCTATATCCTGATCGAGAATTACGGCGAATCCGCTGGGGCCTGGATCGAGGCGACGCTGCGGATGATCGAAACCGAGGTTGCGGGTGCCCGGATCGGCGGGGACCTGATCGCGCTGAAACTGTCTGAGGTTCTGTTCGCCCAGGCGATCCGCGCCTATCTGGAACATCAAAGCCCCACCGATGCGGCCCTGTCGGGCTTCGCCGATCCACGTATATCACGCGCGCTGGGCGCCTTTCACCGCGACCCGGCCCGCGAGTGGAGCGTGGCATCGCTGGCGCGTGAAGCCGGCATGTCGCGCACGACCTTCGCACAGTTGTTCACCCAGAAGATGGGCGCCACGCCCATGCAATACCTGACCGACTGGCGTATGCAGATCGCCTGCCACGGACTGATCGAAAGCCGCTGGAACGTGGCCGACGCGGCGGCTCAGGTCGGCTATGCCTCCGAGGCGGCGTTTTCGCGGGTGTTCAAGAAGCAGATCGGCCTGTCTCCAGCCGCCTACAGGGCGATGCACTGATCCGGCAAACTGGCGGACGATCTGCAAGGTACTCCAAACGATCTGGGCTGCTACGTTCGGGATGGCGAACATATCCTTGATCCGTCCTCAATCAAGGAAAGGAAACATCATGTCTCTGCGTTTCGTTACCCGCACCATTCATGCCTATCTGGACTACCCGGTTGCCCTGGCCCTGATGGGGTTGCCATTTCTTCTGGGACTGGGCGCGTCGAACCCGATTGCGCTGTGGCTCTCGGTGGCCACCGGCGTGGCGGCTTTCATGCTGACGGTGCTGACGGATCATCACCTGGGCGTCTGGCGCGTGCTGCCCTACAGGTTTCACCTGGCCGTCGATCTGCTGGTGGGGCTCACCTTCCTGTTCGCGCCTAGCCTGTTCGGCTTCACCGGTCTGGATGCGGTCTACTACTGGCTGAATGGCGCCGCCGTGGTGGCCGTAATCTCGCTCAGCGCGCCCGACCAGACAGCCACCGCCTGACCCCTTGCTCCGGCCATTTGGCCGGGGCGAATTTTGGTCTTGAAAAGTCCGACAGAAATTGTCAGTTTTAGCCCAACGCCAGATACCCCGGTATCAAGCCTTTGATTCCGAGACGGCCTGCACGCCAAGCCGTACACCCGCGAGGGCGCGCCACCGTCTCGGAAACGATTTCGGAAAGGCCACGCGATGCGCGACCCGATACTTGAACTTCTGTCCAGTTCAGACCTGCCCCTTGGCAGCGGGTGCTGCGCCGATGGCGACCTGGTGGCCTACCTGGACTGCAAATGCCAGGACGGACGCTGTGACCGGGCGGCCGGGGTTGCGGACGCCCGGATCGCCACTGTCCCGCAGAGCACGCCGGCGGCACCGGCAAGTGGTGCCGTCCCGCGTTGACTGATCAGAAATCGACGCCGCGCTGGGCCTTGATGCCGGCCTGAAACGGGTGCTTTTCCTCGGTCATTTCGGTGACCAGATCGGCATAGTCGCGCAGCGCCTGCGGCGCGTCGCGCCCGGTCAGGAACACGCTGGTCCGGTCCGAGCGGGCCTTCAGCCCCTCGATCACTGCGTCCACCGACAGGTATTCATAGCGCAGGGCGATGTTGATCTCGTCCAGCACCACAAGGTCATAGTCGCCGCTGGCCATCAGGTCGCGCGCCTTGTCGAAGGCGGCGGTGGCGGCGGTGATGTCGCGGTCGCGGTTCTGGGTGTCCCAGGTGAAGCCTTCGCCCATCGTGTGCCAGGTGACCAGATCGCGCTCTTCGAAGAACCGCCGCTCGCCAGTCTTCCATTTGCCCTTGATGAACTGCACCACGGCGACCTTCTGGCCCCAGCCCAATGCGCGGATCACCACGCCGAACGCGGCCGAGGATTTGCCCTTGCCCTTGCCGGTGTTGATCAGCACCAGCCCCCGGCCGGGATCCACGGCCTCGGACACTTTCTTGCGGTGCTGGGCCTGCACCTGTTGCATCTTCTGTTTGTGGTCCTGTGCGTCGCTCATGGCAAAACCTCGTTGATTGTCCGCGCCAACCTAGGCGATGGGCGCGAAAGGTAAAGTCAGGGTTTGTGATCGGTCAGCGACCGCGCCTTGCCGCGTTCCAGACCCAGCTGGTGTTCGCGCCAGATCACCACCGCATTGCCGGCGATCACCAGCGCCGCCCCCAGCAGGATCGCCAGGGTCGGCAGCTCGTCAAACCAGACATAGCCGATGAAGATGGCGAACAGCATCGACGTATAGTCATACGGCGCCAGCATCGAGGCCTGCCCGAACCGGTAGGACGAGGTCACCAGAATCTGCGCGACGCCGCCGATCAGGCCCATCGTGATCAGGATCAGCAGCTGGTTCAGGGTGGGCACGGTCCAGCCCCAGAACACGGTCAGCACCGACAGCAGCGTGGCGGTCATCGAGAAATAGAAGACGATCGCGGCGGGGTGGTCGACCTGCACCAGTTGCCGGATGTGGATCTGCACGAAGCCACGGGCCACGGTCGCGCCCAGCACGCACAGCGCGCCGATCGTGGCTCCGGTGCCCAGATCGGCCGAGCCCAGCCGCGGCCAGATCATGATCAGCACGCCCAAGAGCCCGATCGCCACCGCGCCGATGCGGATCAGGCGGATGCGCTCGCCCAGCAGCAGCGCGGCCAGGATCAGGGTGAAGATCGGAGTGGCATAGCCGATCGCCGTAACCTCGGGCAGCGGCAGAAAGCTGAGCCCGGTGAAGGTCAGGCCCATGGCGGTGGTGCCCAGCACCCCGCGCCAGAAATGGCCCATGGGTTTCCTGACGACAAAGCCCTGCGCCAGTTCCCCGCGCGAGATCAGCCAAGCCACGATCACCGGCACCGCGAAAAGCGAACGGAAAAACACCATCTGGCCTGGCGGGAAATCCGCCGACAGCGCCTTGACCAGCGCCGACATCGCCGTGAACAGGAACAGCGCGCTGAGTTTCAGCGTCACGGCCAGCACGGGGCGATGAGAGGTCAGGGATTGGGCCATCGGCGCGACCCTGCGCCTTTGCGCGGCAAAGATCAACGGGTCGGATTGGGGCGTGTCCAGCTGTCGGGCAGGGGGCTGCCGATCTCTTCGGCAAATTCGGTCAGAAACCGGATCATGCGCCGGACCCGTTGCTGAGCGATCTGCCGTCCGGCTTCGGTCAGCATGTCGTTGGGCAGGGCCAGCAGCTTCACCTTCCAGTGGTCGATGGAATAGTGCAGATCGTCCAGCGGCCGGTGCGATGCGAACGGATCGGCCGGATCATAGAGCGTCCGCCCCAAAGCGCCGGACACCGAGAAATTCCGCGCGATCCCGATGGCGCCCAGCGCATCCAACCGGTCGGCATCGCGCAGGATTCGCGCCTCGGGCGTCTCGGGCGGGATGTTGGCGGAAAAACTGTGCGCCTCGATCGCGTGGCGGGTGGCGGCGATCTGGGCATCGCTCAGGCCCAGTTCTCGCAGAACAGGCTCGGACTCCTGGGCCGACCGGCGCGAGGCCAGGTGTCGGTCGGGGTCGTTCTTGGGCAGGTTGACCAGATCGTGCAGATAGCAGGCCGCCAGCAGCACGGTCCTGTCGGTTTGCGCATCGGCGATGGCGCGGGCATTGACCCAGACACGGTCCAGATGGGCCAGGTCATGGGCCGGGTCGGTGATCATCCGCTGCGCGACGACCGCGCGTAGGCGGTCGCGCAGCTCAGCCAATCCGTCCACGGTTCTCACCGATCTGGCCCCGATGCAGCAGCAGGTGGTCCAGGATCACGCAGGCCATCATCGCCTCGCCCACCGGCACGGCGCGGATGCCGACGCAGGGGTCGTGGCGGCCCTTGGTGATGATCTCGGTCTCTTCGCCCGATTTGGTGATGGTCTTGCGGGTGGTCAGGATCGACGAGGTGGGCTTGACCGCGAAACGTACCACGATGTCCTGCCCGGTCGAGATGCCGCCCAGGATGCCGCCTGCGTGGTTCGAGCTGTATTGCGGGCCGTCCTGGCCCATGAAGATTTCGTCGGCATTGGCCTCACCGGTCAGTTCGGCGGCGGCCATGCCTTCGCCGATCTCGACGCCCTTGACCGCGTTGATCGACATCATCGCTGCGGCCAGATCGGTGTCGAGCTTGCCATAGACCGGCGCGCCGAGGCCCGCGGGAACGCCACGCGCCACCACTTCGACCACCGCGCCGACCGAGTTGCCGGATTTGCGCAGATCGTCCAGATAGGCCGCCCAGTCCTGTGCCGCCTGCGCGTCCGGGGTCCAGAACGGGTTCTGTTCGATCTGCGCCCAATCAAAGTTGGTGCGGTCGATCCGGTGCGGGCCGATCTGGGTCATATAGCCGGTGATCTGGACATTGGGCGCGATCTGCTTGATCGCCTCGCGCGCCAGCCCGCCCGCGGCCACCCGCGCCGCCGTTTCCCGGGCCGAGCTGCGACCGCCGCCGCGATAGTCGCGGATGCCGTATTTCTGCCAATAGGTGATGTCGGCATGACCGGGGCGGAACTTGTCAATGATGTCCCCGTAATCCTTCGAGCGTTGATCGGTGTTTTCGATCATAAGCTGGACGGGGGTGCCGGTTGTCTGGCCCTCGAACACGCCCGACAGGATTTTCACCTGATCGGGCTCGCGCCGCTGGGTGGTGAACTTGTTCTGCCCCGGTTTGCGCTTGTCCAGCCAGTGCTGGATCATGCCCTCGTCGATCGGGACTCCGGGCGGGCAGCCATCGACCGTGGCGCCCAGCGCGGGGCCGTGGCTTTCACCCCAGGTGGTGACGCGGAAAAGGTGTCCAAAGCTGTTCATCGACATGGGGCGTGCTCCTTTGAGGGTCGTGATTAACGGCGAGAGCCTGCCGCCTCAAGCGGATTTGCGGTTGGGGCATCGCTGCCCCAACCCGGTGTGCCTAGGCCGCACGGGTCAGTGCGGCGCGAGTTTCGACGATTTTCAGCGCCGCCCGAGCTGCCTCGCGCCCCTTTTCCACGAAATGCGCGCGGTAGACGGCGTTGTGATGGTCGGTTTCCTGGTACTGGTGCGGCGTCAGCGACACCGACAGGACCGGTACTCCGGTTTCCAGCCCCGCGCGCATCAGCCCGTCAACCACGGCCTGCGCCACGAAATCGTGCCGGTAGATGCCGCCATCGACGACAAAGGCCGCGCAGGCCACGGCGGCATAGCGGCCCGTTTGGGCCAGGTCGCGGGCCAGCAGGGGCATCTCGAACGCGCCCGGCACGTCGAACACATCGACCTGATCGGCGGGGATCAGCTCCAGAAAACCGTCCAGCGCGCGGTCGACGATATCGGCATGCCAGTTGGCTTTGACGAAAGCATAGCGGGTGTGTGTCATCGTGATCTCCTTTCAGCTTGGTGGCCTGCTGGCGGGTGCGAACGGTTTCGCTGCCAGCGCGGCATGACACGTCACCCAAGGCGATCACGGACAGACGCGCCCTTGGCGGGGCGCGCTGCTCGTTCTCTTTCATCCGGACTTTAACCGTCGGCTCTGGCCTCTCACCAGATCTGCTGACACTCTGTCGGTTGAATGACAGAGCCGCTCGCGGGCTGGCGGGTCTGGGCCCGCATACCGCCGGTGGGGAATTCCGCCCCGCCCTGAGAACGGCGCGACCTTGCCAAGCGTGCGCGCGATCTGCAAGACCTGTCTGCAGGAGGACGGTCATGCACCCCAACCCAGCCTTTCGCGCCGAGGACCGCGCGCGCCATGTGGAGTTTGCCCGCAGCCGGGGATTCGGCGTACTGGCGCTGTCGGTCGACGGCCCGCCATTGATCAGCCATGTGCCCTTTCTGCTGTCCGAGGATGGCGCGGTGGCCGAGCTGCATCTGGTGCGTTCGAACCCGATCGTGCGGGCGCTGGCCAACCCGCAGGAGGCGCGGATCGCGGTTCAGGGGCCTGACGGCTATGTTTCGCCCGATTGGTACGAGGTCGCGGATCAGGTGCCCACGTGGAATTACGTGGCGGTGCACCTGACCGGCCGGCTGGAATTGCAGCCGCAGGACCGGCTGCGCGATCTGCTGGACCGGCAATCGGCCTTTTTCGAACAGCGGCTGCAACCCAAGCCGCCCTGGCGCGCCGACAAGATGGACCCGGCGGCGCTGGAGCGCATGATGCGCATGATCGTGCCCTGCTGGATGCAGATCACTCAGATCGACGGCACCTGGAAACTGAACCAGAACAAGCCCGGGACGGCGCGGCTGGCCGCCGCCGAGGATGTCGAGCAGTCCGGGATCGGCACCGAGCTTGGTCAACTGGCCGCCCTGATGCGGGACAGTTGACCGGCGCCGGGTTGGGTTCAGTCGGTGAACGTGGCCAGATAGGCGGCGATATCCTCGGCACCTGTCTTCAGCTTGACGCTCATGTTCGGGCGGGCGGTCTCGTCCTTCAGGAAGTCCTGGATGAACCCGATCGGGTCGCGGGCGTAGGCGGCAATATTCTCTTGCGTCCAGACCAGGCCGTTTTCACCGGCGCGGATCATGTCATCGGTGAACATGCCGATGGGCAGCCGTTCGCTGCCGTTCAGATAGTCGTTTTCGGTTCCGGCGGCCCTGCCGACCACACCATAGAGATTCGGGCCGGTGATGCCGCCTTTGATCAGAACCTCGCCATCCTTGATGATGGCGTGACAGGACGAGCAGCGGTTGTAGAGTTTCTCGCCGCGCGCTGCGTCGCCTTCGGCGGCGGCCTGGTGTGCGGCGGTGAACGCGAGCAGCAGAATGGCATTTTTTGACAAAGTCATTTGGGTCCTCATTCAGATCGGTCGCGCGCCCGCCGCCTTTGCTTGAAAAACCCCGGGGTCGCAACCGGGAAATTTATCGCGACGCAACTAAAAAAATGATTTCAAAATAGATGTTTACATGGGTTTCATGGTCCCGGAACCGCGCGGTCAGGTTGCTGTCGTATATGCCTCGTGCCGGGTACCCGAGTGAACAGGTGCTCGGCCGGGCCAGGGGCGATAGCCGTGGCGAAGGGTCAGAGAATCACCTGCGAAGTGATTCGCGCCTTCGAACGGCGATTTTCGCAACATCCGAGGAAGTTCTTGAAAAATGACCCCTTCATTGTGACATGAATGCCCAGATGCGGCGTAGTGCGCGCCTATGACCGCTGGACGAACCGATTTCCGCCAGCTAGATACCCGCGATGAGACGCCGCTTTGATGCGGTGCTGATGCATGTTTGCCCGTAGCCGGGCGCTGGAATCGGAGAAAACCTCGTGTCCCACGCAGAAGACCACGAAGGCACCCGCAGAGATTTCCTCTACTACGCCGCCGGCGGCGCAGGTGTCGTTGCAACGGGAGCCGCCGTGTGGCCCCTGGTCAACCAAATGAACCCCTCGGCAGACGTTCAGGCGCTGTCCTCGATCCGCGTGGACGTCAGCGGCGTCGAGATTGGCACCCAGATCACGGTCAAGTGGCTGGGCAAGCCCGTCTTCATTCGTCGCCGTACCGAAGAAGAGATCAACTGGGGCCGCGAAGTGCCGCTGGAGGATCTGCCGGATCAGAACGACCGGAACGAAAACAAGCCGAACCTGCCCGCGACCGATGAAAACCGGACGCTGGACGAAGCCGGCGAATGGCTGGTGATGATGGGCGTCTGCACCCATCTGGGCTGCGTTCCTCTGGGCGACGGCGCTGGTGATTTTCACGGGTGGTTCTGCCCGTGCCACGGATCGCACTACGATACGGCGGGCCGTATCCGCAAAGGTCCCGCTCCGGAAAACCTGCATATCCCGGTCGCCGAGTTCCTCGACGAAACCACCATCAAGCTGGGTTAAGGAGACGCGCTCATGTCCGGTATCCCGCACGATCACTATGAACCGAAGACCAACGGCGAGAAGTGGCTGAACAGCCGTCTGCCCATCGTCGGCCTTCTATACGACACTTTGATGATCCCCACCCCGAAGAACCTGAACTGGATGTGGATCTGGGGCATCGTCCTGACCTTCTGCCTGGCGTTGCAGATCGTCACCGGCATCGTTCTAGTGATGCACTATACCCCGCATGTCGATCTGGCCTTTGCCAGCGTCGAGCACATCATGCGCAACGTAAACGGCGGCTATATGCTGCGGTACCTGCACATGAACGGCGCGTCGCTGTTCTTCGTGGCGGTCTATATCCACATCTTCCGCGGCCTGTTCTACGGATCGTACAAGGCGCCGCGCGAAGTGACCTGGATCATCGGCATGCTAATCTATCT
Organism: Ruegeria sp. BC2; assembly: GCF_056539245.1. Taxonomy (NCBI): domain Bacteria; kingdom Pseudomonadati; phylum Pseudomonadota; class Alphaproteobacteria; order Rhodobacterales; family Roseobacteraceae; genus Ruegeria; species Ruegeria sp. BC2. The sequence continues at coordinate 373,202 of NZ_JBQFUQ010000002.1, read as the reverse complement.
GATGATGATGGGCACCGCCTTCATGGGTTATGTCCTGCCTTGGGGTCAGATGTCCTTCTGGGGCGCTACCGTGATCACCGGCCTGTTCGGCGCGATCCCCTTCGTGGGCGAAGCGATCCAGACCTGGCTGCTGGGCGGACCCGCCGTCGACAACGCGACGCTGAACCGCTTCTTCTCGCTGCACTATCTGCTGCCCTTCATCATCGCAGGGCTGGTCATCGTGCATATCTGGGCCTTCCACACCACCGGCAACAACAACCCCACGGGTGTTGAAGTTCGCCGCACGTCGAAAGCCGAGGCCGAGAAAGACACGCTGCCGTTCTGGCCCTATTTCGTGATCAAGGACCTGTTCGCGCTGGCCGTCATCCTGGTCGTGTTCTGGGCAATCGTCGGCTTCATGCCGAACTACCTGGGCCACCCGGACAACTACATCGAAGCCAACCCGCTGGTCACGCCCGCGCACATCGTGCCCGAATGGTACTTCCTGCCGTTCTACGCGATCCTGCGTGCCTTCACTAGCGAAGTCTGGGTCGTGCAGTTCGCCAGCTTCATTACCGGTGGCATCATCGACGCCAAGTTCTTTGGTGTTCTGGCGATGTTCGGTGCAATCCTGGCAATGGCGCTGGCGCCGTGGCTGGACACTTCGACCGTGCGTTCGGGCAAGTACCGCCCGATGTTCAAATGGTGGTTCTACCTGCTGGTCATCGACTTCTTTGCCCTGATGTGGCTGGGTGCGATGCCGGCGGAAGAGCCCTATGCGACTTTCTCGCTGATCGCGTCCGCCTACTGGTTCGCCTATTTCTTCGTGATCCTGCCGATCCTGGGTGTCATCGAAAAGCCCGATGCCCAGCCGGAAACCATCGAAGAAGACTTCAACGCGCATTATGGCAAGGCTGACGCCGACGCCACGCCTGCCGAGTAAGAAGAGGGACCGGAAACCATGTTCAAGAAACTTGCAATCGGTGCCGCGTTTGCCATCGCCCTTGCTCCTGCTGCGGTATCCGCAGCCGGAGGCGGCGAGCAGCATATCGAGGACTTCGACTTCTCGTTCGAAGGGCCCTTTGGCGCTTACGATCAGAACCAGCTTCAGCGCGGCCTGCAGATCTATACCGAGGTTTGCGCGGCCTGCCACGGTCTGAAATACGTACCGCTGCGCGACCTCACGGCGCTGGGCTACTCGGAAGAAGAAGTCATCGCTTATGCCGCCGGCTCGTTCGAGGTGTTCGATCCCGAGCTGGACGATTTCCGCCCGGCCAGGCCGACCGATCACTTCCCGGCCAACGATGCCGTGGGCGCACCTGACCTGAGCCTGATGGCCAAGGCACGTGCAGGCTTCCACGGCCCCTACGGTCTGGGGATCAACCAGCTGGTCAAAGGCATGGGTGGCGCTGAATACATCGCCTCGCTGCTGGACGGCTATACCGGCAAGGAAAAAGAAGAGGCCGGCACGATCCTGTACGAAAACACCGCCTTCCCGGGCGGCTGGATTTCGATGGGCCCGCCGTTGTCTGACGAACAGGTCGAGTTTGCCGACGGACACGAAAACACCGTCGAGGCCATGTCCCAGGACGTTGCTGCGTTCCTGATGTGGGCCGCTGAACCAAAAATGATGGATCGCAAGGCCTCGGGCTTTGTCGGGGTTCTGTTCCTGACCATCATGTCGGTGCTTCTCTACCTGGTGAACAAGCGCCTGTGGGCGCCGGTCAAAGGCAAAAAGTCGGTCTGACATGAAGGTCACCTGCAAAAGCAAGACAACCCCGCGCATGGCGCGGGGTTTTTTCTTTTTGGGGGTCGGAAGTTCGCCGAACCGGGCATCAGCGCGGGCTTATTCACAGCTTTTAAGCGGAATGCGCATGGCGCCGGCGGGGTCGGCTGCTCAGGTTTTCGACAGCGTCAGGCGGTCTGACGCAGGATCGAAACCGAGGAGACCCGACATGAAACTACCCATACTTGCAGCCGCGTTGCTTGTGGCCACTCCGGTTCTGGCTCTGGACCTGGTGCCGGATACGGAACTGGGCAAGACAGAGACCGAGGTGCGCACCGCTCTGACCGAGCTTGGCTATGACGTGCGCAAGATCGAAATGGAGGACGGTGAAATCGAGGCCTATGTCGTGAAAGACGGACAGATGGCCGAGGTCTATGTGGACCCCGCGTCCGGCAAGATCCAAAAGATCGAGGACAAGTGACCGGCAATGTCCGAGTCCATCCAGCACCAGGGCGGGCGCGAGGGCGCCCGCACCATCCGGGTCTGGGACCCGTTGGTCCGCCTGATCCACTGGTCGGTGGTTCTGGGCATTGTGCTCAACGCCGCTGTGACCGACCCCGAGGGGCTGCTGCATGAATATGTCGGTTATGCCGTGCTCGGGCTGGTTCTGCTGCGCTTGGCCTGGGGCGTCCTTGGGCCGGCACCGGCCAGGTTCTCGGCATTTCCGTTCAGCCCGAATGCTGCGGTCCGACATGTGCGTGACACCGTCCGGGGCGACCGGTCGGTTCACCTGTCGCACAATCCTCTGGGCGCGCTGATGGTCTACAACATCTGGATGACGTTGGGCGTTATCTGCGCCACAGGCATCATGATGGGTACCGCGGCCTTCTTCGGGGGGAGCTGGGTCGAGGATGCGCACGAGCTGGCGTTCAACTGGCTGATGCTAAGCGTTGTTCTGCACGTGCTTGGCGTGCTTTTGGACCAACGTCGAACCGGTGTCGCTCTGGTCAAAGCCATGGTATCAGGGGACAAGAATATTCCTGATGGCTGGTCGACCAAATGATCAAATGGATCACCGAAAACCTGCGGTCCGGCGATGCGGATGCACGCCGGGCCGTTCTGATGGCGGCGATGATCGTGGTTCAGGGTCTATGTGCCGCATTCTACATGGGCGACGCCATTCTGGACCTCGATGGCAGCGAGCCCCTGGCACATCTCGTATTGGAATCCCTGGTCGCGACCGTCCTTTGCCTTGGCGTCCTGTTCTTCATGCTCGAGCTGCGCAGATTGCTGGCGCGAATGGACCAGGCAAAACAAGGCCTGCGCGCGGCGCAGGGAGAAATGAGCGCCGTGATCGACACTTTCTTTACCCGCTGGGGCCTGACCAGCGCCGAGCGCGAAGTGGGCTTGTTGATCCTCAAGGGCGTCGACAATGAGAATATCGCCCGGATCCGAGGCCGCGCCGTGGGCACCGTTCGCGCGCAATCGGCTTCGATCTATGGAAAAGCCGGCGTGGACGGGCGCGCCCAACTGATCAGTGTTTTCATGGAAGAGCTTCTGGCAACCGACGGGCCTGTCTGAGAGACGTCAGGCCACCAGCTGCTGATCGCGAACCCCGGTGATGGCGGCAGTGACGATCTGCCCTTCGGGTTGCGCGTTCGCAAATGTTACTTCGGTGAACTGCTCGGTCCGGCCCATGTGAGGATTCTCCATCAGGATGTGATGGGTCTTGCCCAGCTGGGCCGCGAGGTGTCTGGCGACCTGCGCATCACCCGCTTCACGCAACCTGGCCGCACGTTGCTTTATCACCTTGCCGTTGACCTGCTGCGGAATGCGCGCCGCCGGCGTGCCTTCTCGCTTGGAATAGGGGAAGACGTGCAGCCAGGTCAGGTCGCAGTCGGTGACCAGTTTCAGCGAGTTCTCGAAATGGGCCTCGGTTTCCGTCGGAAAGCCCGCGATGATGTCGGCGCCAAAGGTGATCTCGGGGCGCAGTCTGCGGGCCTCTTCGGTGAAGCGGATGGCGTCGTCGCGCAGGTGGCGGCGCTTCATCCGTTTCAGAATCAGATCGTCACCATGCTGCAGCGACAGATGCAGATGCGGCATCAGGCGCGACTCAGTCGCGATGGCCTGCATCAGGTTCTCGTCCACCTCGATCGAATCGATCGAGCTGATCCGCAGGCGCGGCAGGTCGGGCACCAGTTTCAGTATGCGCATGACCAGATCGCCCAACTTGGGGCTTGCCGGCAGGTCGGCGCCCCATGAGGTCAGGTCGACCCCGGTCAGCACCACCTCGTTATAGCCCCGGTCCACCAGCCGCTTGATCTGGTCCACGACCACGCCCGCCGGGACGCTGCGCGAGTTGCCGCGGCCATAGGGGATGATGCAAAAGGTGCAGCGATGATCACAGCCGTTCTGGACCTGCACATAAGCGCGCGAGCGGGTGCCGAACCCGTCGATCAGGTGCCCTGCCGTTTCGGTGACCGACATGATGTCATCGACCTGCACCGCCTCGGTCTCGCCGATGAAATCGGCGGCCATGCCCTTCCAGGTCTCGGGGCGCATCTTTTCGGTGTTGCCGATCACCGCATCGACCTCGGCCATCTCGGCAAAGGTCTGAGGTTCGGTCTGGGCCGCGCAGCCGGTGACGATCAGCCGGGCGTTGGGGTTCTCGCGGCGCAGCTTGCGGATTTCCTGCCGGGCCTTGCGCACGGCTTCGGCGGTGACGGCGCAGGTGTTCACGATCACCGCGTCGGTCAGCCCGGCCTGCTGCGACAGCTCTTTCATCGCCTCGGTCTCGTAGGCGTTGAGCCGGCAGCCCAGCGTGGTGAATTTCGGCGGGTTCATCCCAGCGACTCCAGAAACTCGGGCGTCAGCGTGCCCGAGAAGACATGGCAGGTGGGGCCGGTCATCCAGACGCCGTCCTCGCGCCAATCAATCCAGATGGTGCCGCCGTCCAGGTCGATCCGCACCTTGCGTCCGGTCAGGCCGCGCCGCGCTGCGGCCACGGCCGTGGCGCAGGAGGACGAGCCCGAAGCCAGCGTGATGCCCACGCCGCGCTCCCACACCCGCATGCGGATGTGATCCGGGCCGATGATCTGGGCGATTTGCACATTGGTGCGCTGGGGATAGAGCGGGTGATGCTCATAGCGCGCGCCGAACTCTGCCAGCGGAATCGCCTCGGCATCCTCGACGAAGAAGGTGCAATGCGGGTTGCCCATGCCGGTGGCCACCGGTCCGCCTTCAATCGGCAGTTCCAGCGTATCCACCTCTTCGGCCAATGGAATATCGGCCCAGTCCAGCTGCGGATGCCCCATGTTGACCGAGGTCAGTCCGTCGCCCGCGTCTCGCGCCTGCAGCGTGCCGTGGCTGGTGGTCAGCGTCAGTTCGGACTTGCCGCTTTCCTGCATCAGGAACCGGGCGATGCAGCGGGTGGCGTTGCCGCACGTGGCCGAGATCGACCCATCAGCATTGTAGAACACCAGATGCGCATCCGATTCGCCGTTTTCGATGACGGCCAGCTGGTCGAATCCGACCCCGAACTGCCGGTGTCCGATCCCGCGCGCCAGCGCCGGCGTGATCTGCACCGGATGCGCGCGCGCGTCCACAATGACGAAGTCATTGCCAAGCCCGTGCATCTTCATGAAGGGCAAACCGGTGTCGGATCGTTGCTGCATGGCGGGCATATAGCCTTGCCGCAGACATGAATCCAGCCCGGCGCGAAGATTCCTGAAAAAAGGGGTTGACCCCCCGCCGCCTCAACCCTAATTAGGCCGCCTATCGGGACGCCGGGAACACAATGATTTCAGGCGGAACGCGGTGCGAAAAAGGGCTTGTACCCGGTCGGGAAAATGCCTTAGACAGCGCCACGGATCGCAACGATCCGATGAAAAGAGTGGGCCGTTAGCTCAGTTGGTAGAGCAACTGACTTTTAATCAGTGGGTCGCAGGTTCGAATCCTGCACGGCTCACCACTTTTTTTAAAGATTGACCAGGACGCCGCGCCGCGCGGTTACTTCTTTTCGAAGAACAACACGACTTCCCCCAGCCGGATGCCAAAGCGCGAGACATAGGCGCGGTTCAGCAGGCGGTCGTTGTCCAGCAGCCACATCCAGTCGTCGAAATCGACACGCATCGTACCGTCCTTCACTGGCAGGTCGATGCGGTACTTCCAGTTGAACGTGTCACCACGCTCGGTTCCCGACGCGGTGCCCAGAACGCCGGGCGCGGTGCCGGTCCAGGTATCCTCGCCAGTTTTGGTCAGGGTCCAGATGCGCTGTTCGGTGGCGCCGTCGTCATAGACGAAGTCTTCGACCAAAGTCAGCGTCCGGCCGTCCCATGTTCCGTTGATGTCGACCGTGAACCGGCGGGGGATATTGCCCAGAACGTCCTGGAACTGCCCATAGGCCACGGTGTGGCCCTCAAAGAACTCTTCGAGGTTCAGCTGGCGGTCCGACAGGAAAGTGGTCGGGACTTTCGGTTTGAAGGCACAGGCCGCCGTCAGCAGCAGGCACGCGAAGGCCAGTCGTTTCATGAGCCGGGTCATTGCAGGGCCCTCGGGTCGGCCGTGCGGTCATGACCGTTTGCGCCGGGCACATGCGCGGTCTTTTCTGGCGGGGCGGGGCGCATCGTGGCGACCAGCTCGGCCACCTTCAGGCCGAACTTGCGCATTTCCGAGCGGTTCATGATCGCGCCGCTCTCGGTCAGGTACATCCAGTCTGTCACATCCAGGGTATGGCCCCCGGCATCTTCGGGCAGAACGATGCGATAGGTCAGCTTGACCGTCGCGCCCGAGATCACGCCACGGCCTTCGCCGACGATGTCGTCGGCGGTTGCGGTAAAGCTGTTGCCTGTTCCCATGGTCAGGTACCATTTTCGGGTCATCTGCTTGCCGTTGGAATAGGTAAAATACTCGGTCAGGGTGCCGGAATTGCCGTTCCATTCCCCGATCATCCGCGCCACGAAGCTGTTCGACATCTTGCCGGTCGGGCCATAGATCAGCCCTTCGGACAGGATTTCCCCGTTCAGATTGTCCTTCAGCGAGAAATCGGGGCCGGTTCCGGTATAGTCCGACGGCGATTGCGCGCGAAAGCTGAGAAGGCGGGTTTTGACCGCGATCAGGGCCAGTACGGCCAGTGCGGCAATCAGAAGGAATGTCATTTTGCGGGTACCTCTGTAGGCAGCGTCAGGACCATTCCGAACGCGCCGAGTTTCAGGATGCAGGGCAGCACAGCATAGGCCAGGTTGAGCGTTTCCAACGCCTGCGCCGAATTCGTCTGACCGGGCATGAAGCCGCTGCGTTCCAGCAGCGGAAGGGTGAAGAATGCGGCCAATGCCAGCCCCAGTTTGCCGGCGAAAGACCAGATGCCGAAGGCGGCCGAGGCATTCAGCCCCGCGCGTGTCAGCACCACCGAGAACATGGCCGGCAGAACCACCATGTCCGCCCCCAGCGCCGCCCCCGACGCCAGGCAGATCACCGCGAACCCGGCCAGGTTCCCGGGCGCCAGCATGGCCGCGCCGACAAAGCCCAGAATGGCCAGCGGCATCGCGATGATCAGAGTCTGTTTCGGACCGATCCGGTTGCTGAGCCGTGCCCAGAGCGGCACTGTGGCCCCGGCGCTGAGGAAGAACAGGATCAGCAGCGGCCCGGCCTTGCCCGGCAATTGCAACCGGTCCTCGACGAAAAACAGGAACAGGGTCGAAGTGATCGCAACCGGCAGGCTGTTGACCAGCGCCAGCGCCAGCAGACGCAGGGCCCCGGCCTGACCCAGCCCGTCGAACGACAGCCCCTGCCCGGTGATGGGCGCGCGCCGCCAGATCGGCAATGTCAGCACCATGGTGACCAGCGCCAGCGCGCCCAGAAACAGCCCGAAGGCCGGATAGCCCTGCGCGCCCGCGCCTAAAGCCACGAACAGCGCCGGTGCGCTGGCGGCCAGAACCACGCCGGCCAGTTGCCCGCCCTCACGGAAGGCGGCGAGGGTCATCAACTCGCGCGGGGTGGCCTGTTTGGCCAGCGTCGCGCTGCGGCCATAAAGCAGAATGGTGCCCAGGCTGTAGGCGGAAAACAGCAGGATCAGGATCGCCACAAGAGCGCCAACGCTCGCCCCCTGCGGCAGTGAGAACAACAGCGGAAAACCGACCGCCAGACCTCCGGCGGCCAAGACGGCAAAACCCATCTGCGCGCCGGGCCAGCGGTCAATGGCCCAACCAATCAGCGGGTCTTGCACCAGATCCACCAGCCGGATCAGCAGCAGAACCGTGCCGATCACGCCCAGGCCGATCCCGAGGTTCACCGCCGCAAAGCGCGGCAGGTGGATGTAGAGCGGGATACCCGCCGCAGCAAGCATCAGCGCATAGAGGCTGACACGCGGATACAGCATCACTGACCCCGCAGCTGACGCGTAAAGGCGGCGGACCGGGTGTTGTTGCCCAGAAAGATCGACATGAAGCTGCGCTTGATCCCCGGATAGGAGAGGGTGCAGGTCTTGCGCCCGTTGCGCCAGAACTCGATCGCGTCGGGGCCTTTGGTGACGGCCAGGTAGCTGTCCCCGGCGCCGACCGCCTGATAGCAGGTTTTCAACTGCGCCTCGATCGGGGCGCTGTTGCCCTGCCGGGCCATCTCGTCCAGCGTGGATTCGATCAGCGCCTTCTGCTTCAGCGATTTCCGATAGGTCAGCTTTAGGCCGAAATCCTGCGACCAGCTGAGGGGGCCGCCGCCTTTGGTGAAAAGCTGCGCGTCGTAGATCGGCAGACCGAGGAACCGGAAGGTGGCAGTGCCACGCAGCTCGGCATCGGGCAACACGTTGGTCACGGGGGTGGCCGCCAGCCCGGCAGGGGCCAGCAGAACCAGGCTCAGGATCGCTGCGTTACGGGCTGGCCGTAACCGGGACAGCGACGCTTGGATCAGGTATCGCATTTTCAGCTCCGATGGTTTGCGGATCGCCGGTCAACAGCCCGACAACATGCATCGCGCTGGCGATTCCGTCTTCGTGGAACCCGTGCCGGTTGTAGGCACCGGCGAACCAGGTCCGGTTGCGACCCTGCATCTCGCGGATCTGGCCCTGCGCTTTCAGCGCGGCCTTGTCGAACACCGGATGGGCGAATTCCACCTCGTCATAGATCTTGTCTGGCGCGATGTCAGAAGACGGGTTCAGGGTGACGAACAACGGGTCGCTTTCAGGGATGTTCTGCAACCGGTTCATCCAATAGGTCACGCCCACGTTGCCCGCCTGCGAGCGGTAGGTCCAGCTGGACCAGCAGGCGCGGCGGCGCGGCATCTGGCTGGGGTCGCAGTGCAAGACCGCGCGGTTGGGCTGATAGCGGATCGCGCCCAGCGCCGCGGCCTCGTCGGCGGTGGCGTTCTGGCCCAGAATGGCCAACGACTGGTCGGAATGGGTGGCCAGGATGATCTCGTCATACTGATCCGAGCGGCCCTGCGCCTGAACGGTCACGCCCAAGGCATCGCGTTCGACGTTAGAGACCGGCGCGCCCAGGCGGATGTCGCAACCCCGGCCGCGCAACGCGGATTCGATCCGGCGGACATATTCGATGCTGCCACCCTTTACCGTCCACCACTGGTGCTGGGCGCCGCGTTTGCTGGACAGCAAGGCGTGGTTGCGGAAGAACTGCACCAGCGACCGCGCCGGAAACTGATCGACGAACTCCACCGGAGTTGACCAGATCGCGCCGCACATCGGCATCAGGTAATTGTTGCGGAACCAGTGGCCCAGCCGCATCTGGTCAACCAGCTCACCAATCGTGGTGTCATCATCCCGGGCGGCCTCGGGCGCTTCTTTGCCAAAGCGCAGGATGTCGGCGATCATCTTGTAGTAGGAGGGCCGCACGAGGTTGCGCTTCTGCGCGGTGATGGTGCGCAGATTATTCAGGCCATATTCGATGCGACCATTGTCGATGGTGGCGCCAAAGCTCATCTCGCTTTTGATGACCGGCACGTCCAGTTCACCGAACAGCTTGGTCAGAAAGGGATATGTGGCATAGTTGAAGACGATGAACCCGGTATCAACCGGTTGATCACCATTGCGGCCGGCCATCACCGTGCGGGCATGTCCGCCCAGACGGGGTTCGGCCTCGTACAGGGTGACGTCGTGGCTCTCTGACAGGTAATAAGCCGCGGATAATCCTGAGATGCCTGCGCCTACAATTGCGATTTTTTTCCGTACGCCCCGGGTTTCGTCGAACATGCCATCCTCTTTGTGCGACATTTTACAATAAGATACGCAGGGTAGGCCGGAGCGGATCAAATCCGGGCCATGTTTTTACCTGTTTCCCGCTGATCGGCGGGCTGTGCGTCAGGATTGCATCAATCGCGTTTGCTGGTGATCCGAGGTCTGCCCGTCCGCGTAATGTAGGGTGTTATGATCGAGACAACCCAACCCAAGACCGCGGCTGTTCACGCTTCGGCATATGCGAACCGCCCGGCATGAGCAGTTTTGACGGAAAAACCTACTGGATCATCGGTGCCAGCGAAGGTCTGGGTCGGGCGCTGGCCGAAGGCTTGAGCGGTCAGGGCGCGCACCTTGTGCTGTCCGCACGCAATGCCGAGCGGCTGGAGCAGATCTGCGCCGCGCTGCCTCATGCCCGTGCGGTACCGCTGGACGTGACCGATCTGGCGCAGGTGCGCCGCGCCGTGGCCGAGATCGGCCAAGTTGACGGTCTGGTCTACAACGCCGGGGCCTATGAGCCGATGCGCGCGCAGGACTGGCAGACCGAAGCCGCGCTGGCCATCAGCGACGTGAACTACTCAGGCGCGCTGCGGGTTCTGGGGGAAACCGTGCCGGCCATGGTGAAGGCGGGGCGTGGCGACATTACCCTGATCGGGTCGCTGGCGGGCTATCACGGACTGCCTGCGGCGATCGGGTACGGGTCCAGCAAGGCGGCGCTGATCTCGCTGGCCGAAACGATGCGGCATGACCTGGCCGGAACCGGGGTGACGGTGCGCATCGTCAATCCGGGGTTCATCAAGACCCGGCTGACCGACAAGAACAGCTTCAAGATGCCGATGCTGATGGAGCCCGAAGACGCCGCGCAGCGCGTACTGCGCGCAATGGCGCACCGGCGCTTCCGGACCGACTTTCCGGCGCCGTTCTCGTGGGTCATCCGGCTGATCGATTACCTTCCGGATCTTCTGGTTTATCGCGGAAAATAGACTCTAACCAAAGCGTCCCTGACAGAACCAGCCCGCCGACATTGTGCCGCCATGGCCGTAGAACAGCCACAGCCGCTCGCCCTGTTCGGTCACCACCACCCAGTAATCGCGCACGCCGCTGCGCCAGTTGGGGTCGTCCAGCCACCATTCCGGGGCGATCCGCTCCGGGCCGGTGGCCTGCGCCAGTTGCCAGTCGCGCCCGCGCCAGCGGAAGCTGGTGGGCACATCCGGGTGGTCGGGGGCCATCACCGGCTCGGGCCGCCACATCAGCAGGGGGCGCGGGCGCGGCGGGACGGGCCAGTCGCGGGCCGGTTCCGACCAGGCCGCCGCCAGCGTCTGCGCGGTTTTCTCGGGGATGTGCGAAGCCGCCGGGTGTTGCCGCGTGATCGCCTCGAGCCCCACCCGCGCGCCCAGCTTTCCGATCAGATCGTCCAGCGCCGTGTTCCCCTCCAGACGGTTGCGGACGGCGCGGCTGGCCTCGGCATGGCCGGTCAGGGTGCGGGCATGCACCGGCTCGGTCTGCACCGCCGCAAGCCGCAGCATGTCGATGCCATAGCCTGCGTCGATCTGGTCGATTTTCATCTCTAACAAAGGGAGAATGCGGTGTTTGTCATGGCTCGGCCGGGCCAGTCCGATCTCGATGATCTCGGCCGCCTGATCGGTGCGGTGCGCCTCGAGCCGCAGGGTCCGCGCCCCGCGCGCCTTTTCTTCCAGCCGGGCGCACAGGGTCGGCAGCATCCGGTCGATGGCGGCCATCACGTCCTCGGCCAGGCCGATCGGGTTGGGCAGGGTCATCCGCACCGCAAAGTGATGCGGGGGCCGCGCGGGCGAGACCGGCTCGGGTGCGCTGCCCATCGCCTGATCCAGCCGTAGCACCAGCCCGCGCCCGAATCGGCGGGCCAAACTGGCACGCGGCTGGCCCAGCAGGTCGCCGATCCGCCGCAGGCCCAGCCGGTTCAGCTGCGCCACGGTCTGGTCGTCCAGCCGCAGCGCCGCGATGGGCAGGGGGGCGAGCGCGCCATAGGCCTGCCCCGGCGGCGCGATCCGGGCCCCGCCGCCCACGGTCACCACCTGCGGCGCGGCACCGCCCTTGGTCCAGTGCCGCCGCTTGCCGGCGCGGGCGCGGGTGGCGCGGGCCTCTTGGGAGATGGCGTCGCCGCTGCGGTCCGAGGTGGCCTCTTGCCCGGCATAGCGCGCCAGCGCCCAGGCCGCGCCCAGCGTGTCGGCAATGCCCATCTGCACGCTCAGACCCATGTCGGCGCAGTCGGTCTCGATCACGTCCAGCAGCGCCTCTTCGCCGCCGAACAGGTGGGCGCAGCCCGACAGATCGACGATCAGGCCATCGGGCGCCTCTTCGGCGACCCAGGGGCTGAACTTGCCCGCCCAGCGGCGCAGCGCGGTCAGAAAAGCAGCCTCGGCCGGGGCGTTGCGGGGGCGGGTGACAAGGGCCGCGCACATGGCATGGGCATCGCGCACCGGCTGGCCCACGCGCAGACCGGCGGCCTGTGCATCAGTGTTCAGCGAGGTGATGACCTGCATGTTCGACTGTTCGGCCACCACCGCCAGCGGGCCTGTATGCAGGCCCCGCGCGGCGCGGATCAGCCGTTCGGCCCCCAGACGGGGGAACCACAGCGAGAGTATTCGGCGTTTGGGCATCGGGCAGACATCAAAGTGTTCTCATTTTGTTCTTATCTGAGAATCATGTCCCGAGTCGAGTCCGCCTTATCCGCAGGTCAGCCGCTGAATGACCCCGGCTCCGTTCACATAGACGTTTAGCCGGTCGATGCGGTAATCCTGCGTGGCGATGTCATCGGGGCCCAGAACGCGGCTCCGTTCCGGCAGGCTGGCCTGAATGGTCGAGACCGGTTGCCCCACGGACTGGGCAAAGGGTTCGCCCTTGCAGAAGGCCAGATCCACCGGGGCGGCATCCACCTCGGCAGAGCCCGGTTCGGGCAGGTCGGTTTCGGCGCAGGCGGCCAGGACGATCAGGATCGGGATGAACCGGTACATTGGCGCTCCTCTTTTCGGCAATGTCGTTTCTGAAATATCAAAAGCTTACAGAGACTGCCATGAAAGCGCAGTTGAAAACACCCTGTATTTGACGCAGGGTCGGGTCAAACAAGACAGGGAGACAAGCAACATGCGAACCCGTGCCGCCGTCGCCGTTCAGGCGGGCAAGCCCTTGGAAGTGATGGACGTGAACCTCGAAGGCCCCAAGGCGGGCGAGGTTCTGGTCGAGATCAAGGCCACCGGCATCTGCCATACCGACGAATTCACCCTGTCGGGCGCCGACCCCGAGGGCCTGTTTCCGGCCATTCTGGGCCACGAGGGCGCGGGCGTCGTGGTCGAGGTCGGCCCCGGCGTGACCAGCCTGAAGCCGGGCGATCACGTGATCCCGCTTTACACCCCCGAATGCCGCGAGTGCGAATACTGCCTGCACCCCAAGACCAACCTGTGCCAGGCCATCCGCGAGACGCAGGGCAAGGGTTTGATGCCCGACGGCACCTCGCGTTTTTCGACGTTGGATGGGGATCCGATCCTGCACTACATGGGCTGCTCGACCTTCTCGAACCACACGATTCTGCCCGAGATTGCACTGGCCAAGGTGCGCGAGGACGCGCCGTTCGACAAGATCTGCTATATCGGCTGTGGCGTGACCACCGGCATCGGCGCGGTGATCAACACCGCCAAAGTCGAGATCGGCAGCCGTGCCATCGTGTTCGGCTTGGGCGGCATCGGACTGAACGTGATTCAGGGCCTGCGTCTGGCCGGGGCCGATCAGATCGTCGGCGTCGACCTGAACCCCGCCAAGGTCGAGATGGCCGAAAAGTTCGGCATGACCGATTTCGTGAACCCGTCCGAGGTCGAGGGCGATCTTGTCCCCTATCTGGTGAACCTGACAAAGGGCGGAGCGGATTACACCTTTGACGCCACCGGCAACGTGCAGGTGATGCGCGCGGCATTGGAATCGGCGCACAAGGGCTGGGGCGAATCCATCATCATCGGCGTGGCGCCCGCGGGGGCCGAGATATCGACCCGTCCGTTCCAGCTGGTCACCGGCCGGTCGTGGCGCGGCACCGCCTTCGGCGGCGCGCGTGGGCGCACGGACGTGCCCAAGATCGTCGACTGGTACATGGAGGGAAAGATCGAAATCGACCCGATGATCACCCACACCATGGGTCTGGACGACATCAACACCGGCTTCGACCTGATGCACAAGGGCGAAAGCATCCGGTCTGTGGTGGTTTACTGACAATCGGGAATTGCAAGGGCGGGGTTTAACCCGCCCTTTTTGTCTCCTATCTTCAGAGTATTGATAAATATCTGAATAGAGGGACTAAATTGACCACAGAAGCAACGGAACGCCTAGCCGTTCTGATCGACGCCGAAAACGTACCGGCAAAGCATGTTGCCGAGATTTTCGAAGAAGTTGCCACATTGGGTGAGGCCGGTTTGCGCCGGATTTACGGCGACTTTTCGAGCAGCACGCTCCAGGGTTGGAGCGCCGAGAAACTGGCGAAACACGCTATCGTTCCTCACCAACAGTTTCCTAACACTACCGGCAAGAATGCTGGCGACATTGCGTTGGTGATCGACGCCATGGACATCCTGCATTCGGGCCGTTTCGGTGGATTCGTCCTCGTTTCATCGGACAGTGATTTTACCCGGCTTGCCAGCCGTATCCGTGAACAGGGGTTGACCGTATACGGGATCGGAGAGGAGAAGGCACCGAAGGCGTTCGTCCAAGCGTGCAACAGGTTTATCTACATCGAAAACTTAAAGAGCATGTCTGAAACGGCAAAAGGAGCGCAGGAGACAAGCGATCAGAAGCCGGAACGCACCCCAAATCATGCATACCAACTCATTCGCAACGTTGTGCTGACGACAAAATTTTCAGATGGGTGGGCATTTGAGCAGTTTATTGAAAGGCAGCTGGAGAAAATCTATCCGGATTTTGACGCCCGTAGCTACGGATTTTCGTCCCTCAAAGACTTAGTTCTTGGAATTGACAGGTTCGAAGTGGACGATTCAAACGGTAACTTCAGGGTCCGGTGCAAGGACAAGTAACGCAGGCGCTTAATTGACAATTGCACCTGCCCTTAAGACCCCGGCCGCGCCGAGGCGCCGGTGTCAGAGCGCGGCGAGCGGACGCGCAAAACCGGCTTGTTCGGCGATACATTTGCCCGGCTTTCGCGCCAGACGACGAAGATGCCCGATGCGATGATGATCGCGGCCCCCACGGCCACCCATTTGTCGGGCTTTTCGCCGAAGAACACCGCGCCGAATATCGTGGCCCAGATGATCTGGCTGTACTGGCTGGGCGCGACCACGCCGGCGGGCGCCGCGCGATAGGCCAGGATGATCAGGTGCTGGGCGATCACCGAAAACACGCCGACCAAGGCCATCATCGCCAGATGGATCAGCGAAGGCGGCTGATAGACCGCCGGTTGCGCCAGGCTCATGACCGCGATCGCCAGCAGCATCGGATAAAGGATCAGCACCGCCGAGCGTTCCTCGTTTCCGATCTTGCGCACCAGCACGGATGCGAAGGCGCTGCAAAACGCGGCCGTCAGGGCGGCAAGGTGGCCGAGGGTGATCTCGGTCGCGCCGGGGCGCAGGACGATCAGCACTCCGATCAGGCCCACGCCCACTGCGGCCCAGCGTTGGGCGCGCACGACCTCGCCCAGTATCGGGATCGACAGGACGGTGACGATCAGCGGAAAGGAAAACAGCAGCGAATAGACTTCGGCCAGGGGCAGGACCGAAAAGGCGTAGAAGGCACAGGACATCGACGTGACCATCAGCCCCGAGCGTAGCATCACCAGCCACGGGTGATGCGGCCGAAAATTGCCAGCGGTCCGGTCCGCGAGGATCGTGACCGCCATCGGCACAAAGGAAAACAGCGTGGCAAAAAAGATGATCTGCAGCACGGAATAGGTGCCGCCCAGCGTCTTGATCAGCGCGTCATGGGTGGCAAAGACGGCAAACCCGAGAAAGGCAAAGCCAAGTCCCTGCAGGGTCGAGTTCTGTGTGCTCATCTGGCTGGTCCCGGGCGATTGGATGCTGTGGCAGGTGTCTGAGGCCTGATTAAACCCAATCGGCAGAGTCGGATAGTCCAAACTTTACCGCTAACATCCCTGCGGGGCCGGCCGTTCAGCGCAGGATCGGCGGAGCCCCGGCCGGTTGGCGGGCGGCCGCGACACCGGCCTGCATCCCCGCGCCGATGCGTCGGGCCAGCGCCACCCAGGGCGTGGCCGTTTCCGGGGGCAGTGTGCTGTGGGCGACCTCTTCGAACAGGTCCAGCCAATGGGCGAACATTTCGGGTTTCACGTCCGGACGCTCGATATGCACACGCTGCGGATTGCCGCTGTAGCCGCGCTCGTACAGGATGGCGTTGCGCCAGAAGGCGGCGATCCGGTCCTCATGCGCGGGCCAGTCGGTGACGTGGCGGTTGAAGATCGGGCCCAGCAGGGCGTCCTGCCGGACGCGGGCGTAGAATGCGGTGACCTGCGCTTGGATCTGGTCGGGCGTGGCGGGAAAACGTGGGGGCAGCACGGGCCGGGTCATGGTCGGGGCTTTCGATTCAGGCTCTGTTCCGGGCAGATACCGCGTTTTCCGGCCCGGATGCAGGGGCGGAATTGTCGCGCTGCCCCGGCGTCAGCAGGTGCCGCAGCAGGGCCACGGGATGCGCGCGCAGGCTCAGGCGGGTGGCGACGTAATCCTCGACCACCTGCTCGCCCAGCGACATCTGCGGCAGATGGGCGGCGGGCTCGTCCAGCGCCTCGCCTTCCAGATCCTGCGCGAACAGGGGCAGAGGCCTGGCGGTGGCGATCGCCTTGGCCTGCCACAGCGCCTCGCGCCGGGTCAGGCCGCAGGCGGCAAAGGCATCGGCCTCGGCCAGACGCTCGATCACCGAGGGGCCAAGGCCCGCGCGGCGCCAGACGTCGTCAACCTGGTGGTAGCCGTTGCCGCGCGCGGCGGTCAGCCAACTGGCGTCCTCTTCGCTCAGGCCCTTGATCTGGCGAAAGCCCAGCCGCAGGGCCAGCCCGCCATGGCCGTCTGGCTCCATCAC
This sequence comes from Ruegeria sp. BC2, assembly GCF_056539245.1. Lineage (NCBI taxonomy): Bacteria > Pseudomonadati > Pseudomonadota > Alphaproteobacteria > Rhodobacterales > Roseobacteraceae > Ruegeria > Ruegeria sp. BC2. The sequence goes on along the minus strand of NZ_JBQFUQ010000002.1, from coordinate 356,262 downwards.
GTTGTCCCAGAAGCTGGCATTGATGCAGACCGGACGCACTTGCACGCCATGCTCGCGCGCATCGCGCACGATCTGGGCGGGGGCATAGAACCCCATTGGTTGCGAATTCAGCAGCGCGCAGGCAAAAATCCCCGGATGGTGGCACTTGATCCAGGCGCTGGCATAGACCAGCAGCGCAAAGCTGGCCGCATGGCTTTCGGGGAAGCCGTAGGAGCCGAACCCCTCGATCTGCGAGAAACAGCGCTCGGCAAATTCGGCGTCATAGCCGTTGCGCTGCATCCCGCGCAGGAACAGGGTGCGGAATTCGCTGACATTGCCGTGCTTCTTGAAGGTCGCCAGCGACCGCCGCAGCCGGTCGGCCTGTTCGGGGGTGAAGCCCGCGCCGACGATGGCGATCTGCATCGCCTGTTCCTGAAACAGCGGCACGCCCAGCGTCTTGCCCAGCACCTCGCCCAGCGCGTCCGAGGGGAAGCTGACCTCCTCCTCGCCGTTCCGACGCCGGATATAGGGATGCACCATGTCGCCCTGGATGGGGCCGGGGCGGATGATGGCGACCTCGATCACCAGATCATAGAAATTGCGTGGCCGCATCCGGGGCAGGAAGTTCATCTGCGCACGTGATTCCACCTGGAACACGCCCACCGAATCCGCGCGGCACAACATGTCATAGACCGCCGGGTCCTCGGGCGGCAGGGTGGCGAGCGTGTAACTCGTCTGATGGTGCTGGGCGATCAGATCAAACGCCTTGCGGATGCAGGTCAGCATGCCAAGGCTGAGGACATCGACCTTGAGGATGCCCAGGGAATCGATGTCGTCCTTGTCCCAGCAGATGACCGTGCGGTCCTCCATCGTGGCGTTCTCGATGGGCACCAGCTCGTCCAGACGGCCCTCGGTGATGATGAACCCGCCCACATGCTGGGACAGGTGGCGGGGGAAGCCGTTGATCTCATTTACCAGTGTTAGAGTCTGTTTCAGGCGGCGGTCCTCGGGGTCGAGGCCGATTTCGCGCATCCGCTCGGCCTCGAGCCCCGAGGCCGAGAAGAACCCCCACAGCTGCGAGGACAGGGCGGAAATCGTGTCTTCGGTCAGGCCCATGGCGCGGCCCACCTCGCGGATGGCGCGCTTGCCGCGATAGTGGATCACCGTGGCGCACAGCCCCGCGCGGTGGCGGCCATAGCGTTCATAGATGTGCTGGATCACCTCTTCGCGGCGTTCATGTTCGAAATCCACGTCGATGTCGGGCGGCTCGTCCCGCGCCTCGGAGACGAAGCGTTCGAACACCATGGTGCCCATCTCGGGGCTGACCGAGGTGACGCCCAGGCAGTAGCAGACCACCGAATTGGCCGCCGAGCCGCGCCCCTGGCACAGGATCCCGCGACCGCGGGCGAAGTGCACGATGTCGCGGACGGTCAGGAAATAGGGCTCGTATTTCAGCTTGCCGATCAGGGTCAGCTCATGCGCCAGCATCGCCTTGACCTTTTCGGGCGCGCCGGCGGGATAGCGCCAGGCCAGCCCCTCATGCGCCAGACGGTGCAGGCGCTGGGCGGGGGTTTCGGTGCCGCTGACCTCGCTTGGGTATTCATAGCGTAGCTCGTCCAACGAGAAGGTGAGTTCCTGGCTGAGCGCATAAGCGCGGGCCACGGCGCCTTCATGCCCCTTGAAGATGCGCAGCATCTCGGGTTCCGAGCGCAGGCGCTGTTCGCCATTGGCCAGCGCGTGACGGCCCAGATCGTCCACCTTGCGGCGCAGCCGGATCGCGGTCAGCACATCGGCCAGCCGGCGGCGCGAGCCGTGATGCATCATCGGCGCGGCGCTGGCGATGGTGGGCAGGCCCAGGTGGCAAGATTCAGTCTCTAACAAATGGAAAAACGCCGAATCCGCCCCGTCATAGCGCGGATGCATCAGCAAATGCATGCGCCCGGTAAAGCGGCGCGTCAGCTGTTGCGCCTGTGTCCGCCACCCGCTCGCGCCGCCGGTCGGACGGCCCGCCTGTGGCCAGAGCAGCAGGTGGAGGCCGTCGGAAAACTCCAGCAGGTCGGACAGGTGCAGGATGCAGTCGCCCTTGGCCGCGCGCAGCCGTCCGGTGGACAGAAGGCGGCACAGGCTGGCCCAGCCCTGCCGGTTGAGGGGCAGGGCGGTGACGGGCGGGGCGTCGGTAAAGATCAGCCGCGCCGCCGGGATCAGGCGCGGCACCGCATGCACCGGGAACGAGGGCGGTTTCGGGATGTGATCGGGGCGGGGCGGGCCGATGGGCGTGTTCTGCTCCTCCCACGCGCGGCGCTCGCGCACCTTGCGGGCGATCTCGCGCGCCTGGGTATGGGCGCGGACGATGCCGGCCACCGAGTTGTCATCGGCGATGGCGATGGCGGGCAGGCCCAGGGTGACGGCGCGCTCCATGTACTCCTCGGGGTGCGAGGCCCCGGTGAGGAAGGTGAAGTTCGACGTGATCGACAGCTCGGCATACATGGCGATTCCACATTATATTCACGTTTTGTTCTTTTTCGAGTCCCTGTCTGCATTGCGCAGGAAACGGGTCGTCTGCCCGCGTGTGGCAGGCGCATTGTCAGGGCAACAAAAGGAGACTCGAGATGTTCAAGATCACCGCCCTGCCCACCGACGAAGTACGCGCCTTTCAGGCAGGCGCGCCCGATGCCTACGGACACGCGCCTGAACGCGCGGTATCAACCGGAACCGGAAATCCGTGCCGCCATTGCTTGCAGCACATTCCCGAAGGTGCAGAAATGCTGATTCTGGCCCATCGGCCTTTTGCAGAGACACATCCTTATGCCGAAACGGGGCCGATCTTCCTGTGTGCAAGCCCTTGTGAACGGTATGAAGGGACTGATCTGCCAGAGGTTCTGACCTCATCGCCCGATTATCTGATCAAGGGCTATGGCCGCGATGACCGGATTGTCTACGGTACCGGCGTCGTGACACCCACCGGACGGATCAGCGCGGCGGTGGATGCAATACTTGCCCGCCCCGAGGTGGCCTATATCCATGTACGCTCGGCCCGGAACAACTGCTATCAGGCGCGGATCGACCGGGTCACAGCTTGACCCGGTGCAGACCCCGGCGCGGCTGGTCCTGATCGTCGGCCGGGGCATCGTCGGCGCGCGAGGAGGTGAGGGCAAGGAACACGTCCTCGAGATCGGCCTCTTCGGTGCGCACGTCGCGGATGCGGATGCCGGCCTGGCGGACCGCCTCGAGCACTTGCTCGGCGCTGGTTTCCGGGCTGCGGTAGTGCAGCGCCAGGCTGCCGTCGTCGCGCAGGCTGGCCTGAACGCCGGGGGCGGCGGGCAGGGCGGTCACGGGGGCCTCGGGGGTGATGACCATGGTGCGGCCGTCCATGCGGCCCAGCAGGTTGGCGGTGCTGTCCTGTGCCACCTTCTCGCCGTGGTTGATGATGGCGATCTCGTCGCACATCTCCTGCGCTTCTTCCAGGTAATGGGTGGTCAGGATGATGGTCATGCCCTGCTGGTTCAGCTTGCGAACATTGGCCCACAGCATCTGGCGCAGTTCGATGTCCACGCCGGCGGTGGGTTCGTCCAGAACCAGGATTTTGGGGTGGTGCACCAGTGCCTTGGCCAGCAGCAGCCGCCGCCGCATCCCGCCCGACAGCGTGCGGGCATAGGCCTCGGCCTTGTCGCTGAGGCCGACCAGTTCGAGGATCTCGTCGCTGCGACGTTGCGATTTCGGGACGCCATAGAGCCCGGCCTGCACCTCGAGCGCGCCACGGGGGGTGAAGAACGGGTCGAGGTTCAGCTCCTGCGGCATCACGCCGATGGCGGCGCGGGCCTGGCGCGGGTTGCGGTCCTGGTCATGGCCCCAGATCGTCACCTGGCCTGCGGTCTTGATCACCAGCCCTGCCAGAATGTTGATCAGGGTCGATTTGCCCGCCCCGTTCGGCCCCAGCAGGCCGAAGACCGAGCCGCGCGGGATATCCAGATCGATACCCTTCAGTGCGTGTTTCTCGGGCTGGCCCTTGCCGCCGCGATAGGTTTTGCGCAGGCCGCGAAGGCTGATCGCTGCATCGGTCATTGCTGGCTCTTGCCCCCGGTTTCCTGATCCCTCATAAACGCACCTAATGCATGCCCGCGAGGCCGACAACCAGTGAAGGATCGCACGCCGTGACAATCGAAGCTCCGGAAACCAAGATCGTCGAGACAAGCCGCGTTGCCTGTGATGGCGGCGAGGGCGCGCTGGGCCATCCGCGCGTCTGGTTGCAGATCCCCGAGGATCAGGGCTGGGTCGAGTGCCCCTATTGCGATTGCAAATACGTGCTGAAGGACGCACAGCAACACTGATTGCCCGCCCAACCTCGGTCTGCCCAAATCTCGCCGCGATTTTCGCCTAGTGCGTTGGTGTGACCAACGTAGGTGCGAATGATGACCGATATGACTGCTGCTGATACCGGCAATCCGGTTTTTGGTTGGGCCGGGTTTATGCTTGCGGTACTGGCCCTGTTCGCAGCCTTGTTCGTGTTCTGGGCAGGGCCGTTCGCACCGCAGCAATCCACCGGCGTGACGCTGGGCGAACTGGCCGCCGAGTTGGGTAAATCGACCCTGCGGGCCGCCGCGGGGATGGAGCAGCCTGCGCCGGTCGCGCCCACCCGCGATCTGGATGACTTTCTGCAGATCGGCGTCGCCATGCTGGGCGGGTTGGCGATCGTCGTCTCGGTCATCGGCATCCTGCGGCACGAAAAACGCCGCCCGGCCATCGCCGGAGTGGTCATCGGAACGGGCGCGATCCTGTTCCAGTTCTTCGCAATGGCGTTTTTCGCATTCCTCGGCGCGCTGGTCATCATGGCGCTGCTGAACAGTTTCTCGGATGTTTTCAGCGGTCTGTTTGGCGGCTAGGGCGCGTTCCTGACTGGTCACCCGGCTGCCCCTGTGGCAGAACCGTCCCTGACCGACAGGGAGAGCGCGCATGAGCAAATTCGGAAAAGGCTGCCATCTGCATCTGATCGACGGATCGGCCTTCATCTTTCGCGCCTATCACGCCCTTCCGCCGCTGACGCGGAAATCGGACGGGCTGCCGATTGGCGCCGTTTCGGGCTTTTGCAACATGCTGCAGCGTTACGTGGATGGCGACCACGGCCCTGACGCGCCGACCCATCTGGCAGTGATCTTCGACAAGGGCTCGCACACCTTCCGCAATGACATGTACGACCTCTACAAGGCCAACCGCGAGGCGATGCCCGAGGACCTGCGCCCGCAGATCCCGCTGACCCGGCAGGCGACCGAGGCCTTCAACATCGCCTGCAAAGAGCTGGAGGGGTACGAGGCCGACGACATCATCGCCACGCTGGCCTGCCAGGCGCGCCAGGCCGGCGGGCGGGTGACCATCGTCAGTTCCGACAAGGACCTGATGCAGCTGGTGGGCGACGGTGTCGAGATGCTGGATGCCATGAAGAACAAGCGCATCGACCGCGAAGGGGTGTTCGAGAAATTCGGCGTCTATCCCGAGCGCGTGGTGGATGTGCAGGCGCTGGCCGGCGACAGCGTCGACAACGTGCCGGGCGCGCCGGGGATCGGGATCAAGACGGCGGCACTGCTGATCAACGAGTTCGGCGATCTGGAGACGCTGCTGGACCGCGCCGAGGAGATCAAGCAACCCAAGCGCCGCGAAACCCTGATCGAGAAACGAGATCAGATCGAGTTGTCGAAGAGGCTGGTGCAGCTGGATTGCGAGACACCGCTGGATTTCACGCTGGATGATCTGGAGCTGCGCGATCCCGATCCGGACAAGCTGATGGAGTTTCTGGCCGAGATGGAGTTCCGCACTCTGACCAAGCGGATCGCCGACAAGCTGGGCGTCGAACCGCCGGTGATCGCGGATACTCCGGCGCAGGCGGCAGATGAGCCGCAGGCCGAGGACATTCCGTTCGATGCCAGCAAATACGAATGCGTGCGCGATGCGGCCGCGCTGCGGAAATGGATCGATCAGGCCAATGAGCGCGGCTGGCTGGCCGTGGACACCGAGACCACGGGCCTGAACGAAATGATCGCCGATCTGGTCGGCATCTCGCTGTGCATCGAGCCGGGCGAGGCCTGTTACATCCCGCTGACCCACCGCGATGGGTCCAGCGACGACCTGTTCGGCTCGGACGCGCTGGCCGAGGGGCAGATGCCGCTGGACGAGGCGCTGGAGATGCTCAAGCCGGTGCTTGAGGACCCGTCGATCCTGAAGGTCGGGCAGAACATGAAATATGACGCCAAGATATTTGCGCGCTATGGCGTGGATGTGGCCCCGATCGACGACACGATGCTGATGTCCTATGCCATGCATGCGGGCGAGCATGGGCATGGAATGGACACGCTGTCCGAACGCTATCTGGGCCATACGCCGATCCCGATCAAACCGCTGCTGGGGTCGGGCAAATCGGCGATTACCTTCGACAAGGTGCCGATCGACGAGGCCACCGCCTATGCCGCCGAGGATGCCGACATCACCCTGCGTCTGTGGAAGCTGTTCAAGCCGCAGCTGCACCGGGTTCAGGTGACCACCGTCTATGAAACGCTCGAGCGCCCCCTTGTGCCGGTTCTGGCCGAGATGGAGATGTATGGCATCAAGGTCGACCGCGACGTGCTGAGCCGTATGTCGAACGCGTTTGCCCAGAAAATGGCTGGTTTAGAGGCTGAAATCCACGAGCTGGCCGGAGAAACCTTCAACGTCGGCTCGCCCGCGCAGCTGGGCGAGATCCTGTTCGACAAGATGGGTCTGGAAGGCGGCAAGAAGGGCAAGACCGGCAAGTATTCGACCGGTGCCGACGTGCTGGAAGATCTGGCGACCGAGCATGAACTGCCGCGCCGGGTTCTGGACTGGCGGCAACTGTCCAAGCTGAAATCGACCTATACCGACGCGCTGCAGACCCATATCAACCCCGACACGGGGCGGGTGCATACATCCTATGCCATCACCGGGGCGAACACGGGGCGTCTGGCTTCGACCGACCCCAACCTGCAGAACATCCCGGTGCGCACCGAAGAAGGCCGCCGCATTCGCGAGGCTTTCATCGCCGAGCCGGGCAATGTGCTGGTGTCGCTCGATTATTCACAGATCGAGCTGCGCATCCTGGCGCATATCGCCGACATTCCGGCCTTGAAACAGGCCTTTGCCGACGGGCTGGACATTCACGCCATGACCGCGTCGGAAATGTTCGACGTGCCGCTGGACGAGATGACGCCCGAGATCCGCCGCAAGGCCAAGGCGATCAATTTCGGCGTGATCTACGGCATTTCGGGCTTTGGCCTGGCGCGCAACCTGCGTATTCCGCGGGCCGAGGCGCAGGGCTTCATCGACCGCTATTTCGAACGCTTCCCGGGTATCCGGCGCTACATGGATGACACCATCGCCTTTGCCAAAGAGCATGGCTATGTGCAGACCCTGTTTGGTCGCAAGATCCACACGGCAGAAATCAATGCCAAGGGGCCGCATGCGGGGTTTGCCCGCCGGGCGGCGATCAACGCGCCGATCCAGGGTACCGCGGCGGACGTGATCCGGCGGGCGATGGTGCGGATGCCCGAGGCGATCGACGGGCTGCCGGCCAAGATGCTGCTGCAGGTGCACGACGAACTGCTGTTCGAAGTGGCCGAAGACGCGGTGGACAAGACCATCGAGATTGCCCGAGACGTGATGGAAAACGCGCCCGATCCAGCGGTGAAGCTGGACGTGAAACTGACGGTGGATGCGGGCAAAGGCGCCAACTGGGCCGAGGCGCATTAGGCAAGCGCCGTGCCGCTCATCAGGCCCGGCGGGCCATCTTCGCGGCAGGTCAGGCCTCGGGCCTGACTAACAGCGCGACCAGCCGACGGGTCAACGGTGCCATGACCAGAACCACAGCAAACGCCACCGGCCAGCTGATGCTCCACGCGCCCATCCAGCTGACAAAGGTCTCGGGGCCCAGCCCGATCTCTTTGACCGTTGCGATGCAGGTCACGATGCAGGACATCAGCCCCGACAGGATCAATCCGAACAGGACGGGGGCAAAGCGGGCGGGGATCATGCGGCTGTTCCTCTGCTGAGTTGCCGTTTCGTATGCGATATCCAAGATGTGATTTCCAGTGCGCAGGTGCACAGGCCTATCGCATCCAGTGCAGAGAGGCGTCGGTGCGCCGCGTCGAGGGCGTGTATTCGGCGCTGACCCAGCCGTCATAGCCGCTGTCGTCGATCGCTGCGAACAGGGCGGGGAAATCGGTCTCGTCCCGGCCGGGTTCCGACCGGTCGGGGGCCGACCCGATCTGAACATGTACGATCCGGCCGCGGAATCTGTCCCAGACGGCCTGTGCATCGCCATGGATCATCCGGGCATGAAAGCTGTCGAATTGCAGGCCCACATTCGGACGGTCGATCCGGTCCAGGCACGCGGCGGCCAGATCATAGTCATTCAGGAAGTATCCGGGCTGCGAGACGGGGTTCAGCGGTTCGATCGTGAACTGCTGATGCGGTGCAAAATCCGCGGCCCATTGCAGGTTGCGTACGAAACAGTCCTGCGCGTCCGCCCCCGAGGCATAGCCCGCCATCACGTGGATCAAACCGGGCTTCAGCGCCTCGGCATAGCGCAGGACGCGGCGGATGTCGGACTGGAACCGCCCTTCGCCCCTCGGAACAGCCGCATAGCCCGGCTGGCCGCCGGTATAGTTGGGCGGCGGCGCGTTGATCAGCACCAAGTCCAGATCGTTGGTCATCAATGCGCGGCGGGTTTCCTTGGCCGCCAGGTCATAGGGAAACAGGATCTCGACTGCCTTGAACCCGGCATCCGCGGCCGCCTTGAACCGGTCGAGATAGGGCAGCTCGGCAAAGAGCAGCGAGATATTGGCGGCAAATCGGGGCATTGTCCTCTCGGTCCGATGGCGTGCTGACCTTAGTCGCGGGCGGCGCGCAGAGAAAGGGTTTGAAAACGACAATATGTCGAAAATCGGCCAGACCGGCGTGGGCCGAATGTGAAGGGTCGGGGTATTGCAGCGAATCATTTTCGTAGCGCTGCACCAACAAAAGGATTGAAACCGATGGCCATGAGTCCGGACCCCGTTCGCGGGCCCAGTTTCGCTGTGCCCGGTGCGCGGCAATCCGCCTTGTCCGGAAACGGGTTGGCGGTGGCGTCGATGCTGACCTGGGCGGCCGGATTCCCGGCGGCCGAAATCCTGCTGCAGACCTGGCCGCCGGTTGCCTTGCTGGCCGCGCGGCTGATGCTGGCGGTGGCCGTGATGATTCCGATCTGGCTGTGGATCGATGGCGCGGATGCGGTGCTGCGGGCGCGCTGGGCCCATGCGATGAGAGTGGGCGGGTTTGGACTTGGCTTGGGCATGTTCCTGATCATCCTGGCGCAGAAACTGACCGATCCCGTAACCGTTGCCATCATCGCCTCCTGCGCGCCTTTGATTGCGACACTGCTCGAGCTGGCTGCGGGAACGCGCAGATTGCGGTGGAACTTCGCGCTGGGGGTTGCCGTTTCGATCATAGGCGGCCTGATCGCAACCAGCGCGGTGGCGCCGGCCCAGCTGGGGTTGGGCGCGCTTTGCGCCATCGCCTCGACCGCGCTGTTCTGCTGGGCCAGCATGGCGACCGCGCGGGACTTCCCGGACCTCAGCCAGACCGGACGTACCACGATCACGCTGATCGGCGGCACGTTCATGGCCGGCGCGCTGTTCTATCTGTCGAGCGTCCTCGGGTTCGAAGTCTGGCCATCGTCGCCGATCGACCCGCAGCAGGCAGGAATGCTGGCGATCTACGCCGTGATCTCTCTCGGCCTCAGCCAGGTCCTGTTCATCGCTTCGATCGGCCGGCTGGGTGTTGCTCTGGCGTCATTCCACATCAATGTGGCCCCGTTCTACGTGATGCTCATCATGGTGGTTCTGGGTTCGGAGTGGAACTGGACCCGGGCGCTGGGCGCCGGAGTCGTGGCGCTGGCGGTTGTCCTTGCGCAAGACCGTCCCGCACGACGGGTTGCCTAAGGCGTTTCCTCGGCGCGACCCAAGACAAAGAACTGCCCGCCGGACCAGACCCCGACCTGCCCGGCGCGTTCCGTCGCAATGTCCACAAGGCGGTAGAAACTCTTGCGGTCGATCCGCGCCTCGAGGTTCGATCGCACCAATATATAGGGTCTGGGCTCGTTTGTTTTCGGGTCGGTGGCCACCCGTATCGGGTGATCCGGACCCGCCGACACCGTATCGCCGACATGGGTGGTAAAGGTCAGAACCTGATCCTCGTCCGCGCCGGTCCGGTCGAAATCGACCGCCACAAACGGCGCGTCTTCGACCGTGATGCCGACCTTTTCGACCGGGGTGACCAGAAAATAGGCGTCCCCTTCTTTCTTAAGAATTGAGGAAAAAAGCTTCACAAGCTCGAACCGGGTGATGGGCGACCCTAGGTAATACCAGGTGCCATCGCGCGCGATGCGCATGTCCAGATCGCCGCAGAACGGAGGATTCCAGCTGTCGACAGGGGGCAGACCCCGCGGTTTGGCCGCCTTGACCGAGGCCGCCAGACCCTCAGGGGACGGTTTCACAGGATTTTGTCCGCTCATTGTTTTTGCCATTTCCTCTCAGCGCGATACACTTCAACCATAATAAGTCCACGGAAGGGAAAGTCATGACCGAACCTGCCGACCTCGTCTCCGAGATCGAAGCGCTGGAAGAGAAACTGCAACAGGCCAAATCCTCGATCACCCGCCGCTTCATCGGGCAGGAGAGGGTCGTCGACCTGACGCTGACGGCGCTGCTGTGTGGCGGTCATGCCCTGCTGATCGGGCTGCCGGGCCTGGGCAAGACGCGGCTGGTAGAAACCCTGTCGACGGTCATGGGCCTGCATGGCAACCGCATCCAGTTCACGCCCGACCTGATGCCGGCCGACATTCTGGGGTCCGAGGTTCTGGACACCGCCGAGGATGGCAGCCGCCATTTCCGTTTCATTCCCGGCCCGATCTTCTGTGAACTCTTGATGGCGGACGAGATCAACCGCGCCAGCCCGCGCACCCAGTCGGCGCTGCTGCAGGCGATGCAGGAACGCACGGTGACCGTCGCGGGCGAGGATCGCGCGCTGGGCGTGCCGTTCCATGTGCTTGCCACCCAGAACCCGATCGAACAGGAGGGCACCTATCCGCTGCCCGAGGCCCAGTTGGACCGTTTCCTGGTGCAGATCGACGTGAACTATCCCGACCGTCAGACCGAGCGTGACATCCTGCTGACCACCACCGGCGTGGCCGAGGAAGAGGCGCACCAGATCTTCACCAAGGAAGAATTGCTGGCCGCGCAGGTTCTGCTGCGCCGGATGCCGGTGGGCGAGTCTGTCGTCGAACTGATCCTCGATCTGGTGCGCGCGTTCCGCCCCGAAGAACCCGGCGTGTCCGAGCGTGTGTCCGAGACCGTCGCTTGGGGCCCCGGTCCGCGCGCGGCGCAGGCGCTGATGATGACGGTGCGGGCGCGGGCGATGCTGCAGGGCCGGCTGGCCCCCAATGCAGAGGACGTGCTGGACATGGCGCGCCCTGTGCTCAGCCACCGGATGGCGCTGAACTTCGCCGCGCGGGCGCGCGGTGACAGCCTGGCCGACCTGATCGAAACCACCGCGGCCGGGCTTGTCCGGGCTGAGGCGGCGGCGTGAACGCGGCCCGCACCCTTCGCGAAAGATCCGAGGCCGAGGCGTCCCGGCTGCCGCCGCTGTTGGCGCGGGCCGAACACCTGGCCGGAACCGTGCTGCTGGGCGATCACGGCCGGCGGCGTTCGGGGTTGGGCAATGATTTCTGGCAATATCGACCGGCCCAGATCGGCGACAGCCGGCGGATGATCGACCATCGGCGCTCGGCCCGCGGCGATCAACAATATGTGCGCGAACGCGAATGGCAGATCGCACAGTCGATCATGCTGTGGGTCGATCAGGGCGCCTCGATGCGCTTTGCGTCCGATAAATCCCTGCCCACCAAGGCCGACCGGGCGCGTTTGCTGGGGCTGGCCACGGCGATCCTGCTGGTGCGCGGGGGCGAGCGTGTGGGCCTGACGGGAACCACCCTGCCGCCCCGGCGCGGCAATGCCCAGATCATCCGGCTGGCGCAGGCCTTGTCCGAAGATACCGAGGCCGATTATGCCCCGCCCGAGCACCGCGCCATGATTCCCCATGCCCGCGCCGTGTTCATGTCTGACTTCCTCGGCCCGCTGGACGAGGTCGAACTGGCCCTGACCAAGGCCGCCGACCGCGGCGTGCGCGGTGTGCTGCTGCAGGTTCTGGACCCGGGCGAGGAGAACTTTCCCTATCGCGGGCGCACCATCTTCGAAAGCGTCGGCGGGACGGTCCGGCACGAGACACTGAAGGCGGGCGACCTGCGAGAGCGGTATCTGGCGCGGCTGGCGCGGCGCAAGGATGACCTGACGCGCCTGTGCCGGGTGACCGGCTGGCAGCTGGGCCTGCACCATACGGGCGACAGCGCGCAGGCGGCCCTATTGTGGCTCTATCGTGCGCTGGACGGAGGGGCGCGATGACGGTTCTGGCGGGCATCGGCTTTACCGCGCCATGGGTGTTGCTGGGTCTGCTGACCCTGCCGATCCTGTGGCTGATCCTGCGCGCCGTGCCGCCCGCGCCGATCCGCCGGCTGTTCCCGGCGGTGACCCTGTTGCTGGGCCTGAAGGACGACGAGAGTGTATCCGACCGCACCCCGTGGTGGCTGCTGCTGCTGCGGATGCTGGCGGCAGCGGCGATCATCATTGGTCTGGCCGGCCCGGTGCTGAACCCGTCGCGCGACCAAACCGGATCGGGGCCGCTGCTGCTGGTGCTGGATGCCAGCTGGGCCGGGGCCACGCGCTGGCCCGCCACGCTGGATCAGATCGACGCGCAGCTGACCGAAGCCGGACGGGCCGGACGCCCCGTGTCGATCCTGCGCCTGACCGAGCCGGAACCGCCGGTCTTCCAGGCCGCCGAAGCCTGGCGCAATCGCCTGCCCGGACTGGTTCCGCAGCCGTGGCAGCCAGACGCGGCGCAGATCGAACAGGCCCTGGCCGACCTGTCGGCGGTCGAGGGCGGGTTCGACACGCACTGGTTCACCGACAAGCTGGACTATCCGGGCCGTGAAACCCTGCTGTCTGCGCTGCAGGCGCGGGGCGGGGTCACGGTCTATCGCGCGGCGGCGCCGATCCTGGCGCTGCTGCCGGCCACCTATCAGGACGGGGCGATCCGACTGACCGCGGTGCGCGCCACACCCGGACCGGCGCAGACCGTCACCATCAATGCGCAGGGGCGCGACCCGGCGGGCGTGATGCGCCTGCTGCAATCGGTCGAGGTCAGCTTTGACAGCGGCGCGACCCAGGCGCAGGCCGATCTGGCCTTGCCATCCGAGCTGCGCGCCCGCATCACGCGGTTCGAGCTGCAGGGCCAGCGGTCGGCCGGGGCGGTGTCGCTGACCGATGACAGCCTGCGCCGGCGCGAGGTCGCCCTGATCGCCGGAACCGTCAATCGCGAGGGGCTGGAGCTGTTGTCGCCGCTGCACTACCTGACACAGGTGCTGATCCCCACCGCCGATTTCGTCGAGGGCGGGCTGACCGAGGTTCTGCCCGCCAACCCGGATGTGATCGTGCTGGCCGATGTGGCCAAACTGACCCCCGCCGAACAGGCCGGATTGGTCGAATGGGTCGAGCAGGGCGGGCTGTTGATGCGCTTTGCCGGTCCGCACATGGCGGCCAGCGATTTGGGCCGCGATGCCGAAGACACGCTGCTGCCGGTACGGCTGCGCAGCGGTGGCCGTTCGGTCGGGGGCGCGATGAGCTGGGGCGAGGCCAAGGGGCTGGCGCCTTTCCAGGAAGGCTCGCCCTTTTACGGGTTGCGCATCCCAGACGACGTGACCGTCAGCACCCAGGTGATGGCGCAGCCCGACCCGAACCTGGCCGACCGGGTGATCGCCGCGCTGTCGGATGGCACCCCGCTGGTGACGCGCAAGCCACTGGGCCTGGGTCAGGTGGTGCTGTTCCACGTCACCGCCGATGCCGAATGGTCGACTCTGCCGCTGTCGGGCCTGTTCGTCGAAATGCTCGACCGGCTGGCCGTGGCCTCGGCCGCAAAGACGCGGCAGGTCGAACAGCTGCAAGGCACCACGTGGGAGCCGATTCAGGTGATGGACGGGTTCGGAACCCTGTCTGATGCGGGCAATCTGGCCGGTGTCGATGGCCCGGCGCTGGTATCCGGCGCCCTGGGACCCGACCTGCGCCCGGGTCTGTATGAAAGCGGCAAGCAGAAGCTGGCCCTGAACGTGCTCACCGAGGACAGCACGCTGCGCCCGATAAGTTGGCCTGCGGATGTGCCGATCAAGGGGCAGGAGGTCAGTGCCGAGACGCCGATCGGGGGTCTGCTGCTGAGCCTGGCCCTGATCCTGCTGGCGGTTGACGTCGTGGCCTCGCTGGCGCTGTCGGGGCGTCTGGGGCTGGCGCGGGCGGCGGCGGTCGCGCTGGGTGCGGTTCTGATCGCACCGCAGGCGCATGCGCAGACGCCCGAGGAGACGGAGTTCGCTCTGCAGGCGACCAAGGAATTGGTGCTGGCCCATGTACTGACCGGCAATGCCCAGATTGACGACGTCGCCCATGCCGGGCTGCGCGGCCTGTCGCAAACCCTGTTCTACCGCACGTCCGTCGAACCGGCCGAGCCTATGGGCGTGGACCTCGAACGTGATGAACTGGCCTTCTTCCCGCTGCTCTACTGGCCGATCACGCCGGATCAGCCCCAGCCTTCGGCCGAAGCTTATGCCAAGCTGAATGGCTATCTGCGGTCGGGCGGGATGATCCTGTTTGACACGCGGGACGCCAACATCGCCGGGTTTGGCGCCTCGAGCCCCAATGGCCGCAAGCTGCAGCAACTGGCTGCTCCGCTGAATATCCCTGCGTTGGAGCCTGTTCCGCGCGATCACGTCCTGACCCGCGCGTTCTACCTGTTGCAGGATTTCCCCGGCCGCTTTGCCGGAACCGAGGTCTGGGTCGAGGCCGCGCCGCTGGACGCCGAACAGATCGAAGGCATGCCCTTCCGCAACCTCAACGACAACGTCACCCCGGTGGTGATCGGTGGCAACGACTGGGCCGGGGCCTGGGCAATCGACCGGAACGGGCAGGCGCTGCTGCCGGTCGGGCGCGGCTATGCCGGAGAACGCCAACGCGAGCTGGCCAATCGGTTCGGCGTCAACCTGGTCATGCACGTGCTGACCGGGAACTACAAATCCGATCAGGTGCACGTGCCTGCTCTGCTTGACAGGTTGGGCCAATGACCGGTTCCGTCATCTTTGACCCGCTGATCCCGTGGCCCGTGCTGGTGGTCATCGGTTCGATCGCTTTGGCCGCGACGGTTCTGGCGCTGTGGCGCGGGCTGTCAGGTTGGGCGTTGCGCGGACTGGCCGCGCTGGTGCTGTTGGCAGCCTTGTCCGGCCCGGTGTACCAGATCGAGGACCGCGCCCCGCTGACCGACATCGTGTTGATGATCGAGGATGAAAGCGCCAGCCAGACCCTGTCGGACCGCGCCGAACAGACCGCGCAGACCGCCGAGGCCCTGGCCGCCGAGATCGAGGCCCGCGACAACACCGAACTGCGCCGCATCACCATGGGCGACGGCGACGGAGACGAAGGTACCCAGGTGATGGCGGCGCTGAATGCCGCGCTGGCCGAGGAACCGCGCGCCCGGATCGCCGGAATTCTGGTCCTGTCCGACGGCATCGTGCATGACGTCGATCAGGCCCCCGACCTGCCCGCGCCGATGCACCTGCTGCAGACCGGTCGCGCGCAGGACTGGGACCGCCGCCTGATCGTGCGCAATGCGCCGGCCTTTGCCATCATCGATGAGCCCGTCACTCTGACCTTGCGGGTCGAGGACAGTGGCGCGGTGCCCGCCGGTCCGGCGTCCGCCCCGCTCGAGATCGCGGTGGACGGGGGCGAGCCGCAGCAGTTCAGCATCCCGATCGGTGTGGATGTCGAACTGCCGGTGACCCTGCCCCATGGCGGGCGCAACGTCATCCAGTTCACGGTGCCACAGGCCGATGGCGAACTGACCGACCGCAACAACACCGCCTTGATCCAGATGAACGGCGTGCGCGATCGGCTTCGGGTTCTGTTGGTCTCGGGTGAGCCGCATCCGGGCGGGCGAACCTGGCGCAATCTGCTGAAATCCGACAGCTCGGTCGATCTGGTGCATTTCACCATCCTGCGCCCGCCCGAGAAGCAGGACGGGGTTCCGGTGGACGAACTGTCGCTGATTGCATTCCCCACGCGCGAGCTGTTTCTGGAGAAGATCAACGATTTCGACCTGATCATCTTTGACCGCTACAAGCGGCGCGGCATCCTGCCGGCGATCTATCTGGACAACGTGACCAACTACATCAATGACGGAGGTGCGGTGCTGATTGCGGCCGGACCCGACTTTGCCACCGCCGACAGCATCTTCCGCTCGCCCCTGTCTGCGATCCTGCCGGCGCAACCCTCGGCCCGGGTCATCGAAGAACGCTACGTGCCCACGGTGACAGACCTGGGCCAGCGTCATCCGGTGACCGCCGATCTGGGTGAGACGGGCGACTGGGGCGCATGGCTGCGGCAGATCGACGTGAAACAGCGCTCGGGTGAGTTGCTGATGACCGGCGTCGACGACCGCCCGCTGTTGGTCCTGGACCGGGTGGGGGAAGGGCGCGTGGCGTTGCTGGCCTCGGACCACGCCTGGCTGTGGAGCCGTGGCTACGAGGGCGGTGGCCCGCAGTTGGAATTGCTGCGCCGCCTTGCCCACTGGATGATGAAAGAGCCCGAGCTTGAAGAAGAGGCGCTGTGGGCAGAGGCCAACGGGCAGTCAATGCGCATCATCCGCCAGACCCTGAACGAAGAGGTGGGCCCCGTCACGGTCACCCGACCCAATGGCGACACGCTTGAAGTGCCCTTGCGCGAATTGTCCCCCGGTCGGTTCGAGGCGCAGTATTTCGGCCCTGAAATTGGGCTTTATCGCCTGCAGGAAGGTGAGCTGTCCTCGGTCATCGGCCTTGGCCCTGCGGCGCCGCGGGAATTCGAACGCACCATCGCAACAGCCGAAATCCTTGAACCGGTCATGGCCGGGATGCGCGGCGGGGTGATCCGGGTCGAGGACGGGCTGCCGGCAATCCGCAACGTGCGCGCCGGGCGTCCTGCGGCCGGGCGTGGCTGGATCGGTCTGACCCCGCGCGAGGCATATGAAACCCGTGACGTGACCCAGGCCGGACTGTTGCCTCCCTGGCTGGTGCTGCTGCTGGCGGGTGGCTTCCTGCTGGCGGGCTGGCTGCGCGAAGGACGGCGCTGACCGGCCTTTGGTCTTAAACAGATTTTCACGGTCTGCGGGAATGCTGATCCCGAACCGACCGGGAAGATGACCATGAGTCTTGCAGAAAAACTGGCACAGGAACGGCGGGCGCGTCTGGCCGCCGAACGCATGCTTGCACTTAAGCAAAGTGAACTGTCCGAGGCCAATCGCAAGCTGGGCGAATATGCGATGGCCCTGACCAAACGTATCGGCGAGACCGAGGCCGAGGTCGAAACCGTGCGTGGCGAGAATGAAAAGGTCAAATCGGACCTGACCGTTGCAAATGCCAAGATCGAAGTGGCCGAACGCCGCCTCTGGCACTCGATCCAGACGATCCAGGACGGTTTCGCCTTCTTCGACGGCAGTGATCGGTTGATCAGTGCAAATACGGCCTATCTGAGCGTGTTCGAAGGACTGGACGAGGTCGCGCCCGGGATTTCATACCCCCGCATTCTTGATCTGCTGACCACAGAGGGCATCATCGATATCGGGTCGGAACCGGCCGAGGCGTGGAAAACCCGCATGATGCGCCGCTGGACCCGGATCAACCCGCCGCCCGAAGTGATCCAGCTGTGGAATGGGCAATATATCAAGCTGATCGACCAGCGCGGGCAGGGCGGCGATGTGGTCAGTCTGGCCCTGAACATCACGGCCTCGGTCCAGCATGAGGCGCAACTGCAGGCCGCGCGCGAAAAGGCCGAGGCCGCCAACCGGGCCAAGTCGGCTTTCCTTGCCAATATGAGCCATGAGATCCGGACCCCGATGAACGGCATCGTCGGGATGACCGACCTGCTGTCGGAAACCCCTCTGAATGAGGAGCAGAGGCTTTATGTCGAGACGATCCGCAATTCGGGGGACGCGCTTCTGGTCATCATCAATGACGTTCTGGACTATTCCAAGATCGAAGCCGACAAGCTTGTGCTGCATCCCGAGGGTTTCGATCTTGAGCGTTGCATCCTCGAAGTTGCGATGCTGCTGCAGCCCACGGTGCGCGACAAGGGGCTGACCTTGCTGGTCGACTATGACCTGTTCCTGCCGACGCTGTTCGTGGGTGATCCGGGCCGGGTGCGTCAGGTGCTGACCAATCTGGTGGGCAACGCGGTCAAATTCACCGCCCAGGGCCATGTTCTGATCCGGGTCACCGGAGTACCGCATGCCGATCAGAAGACCTGCGACATCCACATTGCGATCGAAGACACCGGAATCGGCATCGAAGCGGACAAGATCGAGCACATATTTGGCGAGTTCAATCAGGTTGAAAACGAAAAGACCCGCGCCTTTGACGGCACTGGCCTTGGTCTGGCCATCACCAAACGCCTGATTACCTTGATGGGTGGCTCGATCTGGGTCGAGAGCGAGGCCAGCAAGGGATCGTGCTTTGGGTTCCGCATCACGCTGCCCACCGCCGAAGGCCCTCAACCGGCTCCGCCTGCCTTGGCGGACAGGCTGAAACATGTCCTCGTGGTCGAGGATCTGGCGGTCAATCGGGCCATTCTGAACAAGCAGCTGCGGCGTTTGGGGGCCGAGGTAACGGTTTGCGCCACAGGCACCGAAGCGCTGAGCGCGGTGGATGCGTCGGTCGACCTGATCCTTTGCGATCACGATCTGCCTGACATGGACGGGCTGGATTTGGCGGAAACTCTGCGCAAGCGAGGCTGGTCCGACGTTCCGATCGTGCTGATGTCCGCAAACCCGGCCATCGTGCACGCCGATCCGAACCATCGGCTGATACAAGGGGTGGTTCAGAAACCGATCCCACGGGCCGAGCTGTTCTCGCGGCTTCAGGCGCTGGGCGCCGCTGTGTTGCCTGCGCCTGTTTCCCCGCCCTGCCGCGCGGAGCCGGCCCAATCGTCCGGCGGAAACTCGAAGCTGCGCAAGATGCGGGTTCTGGCCGCCGAGGACAATCGCACCAACCAGTTGATCCTGAGCAAGATGACCAAGGATCTGAACATAGACCTCAAGCTGGTGGCCAACGGGCTTGAGGCTGTCGAAGCCTTTGCGGAATTCGCCCCTGACCTGATCCTCATGGACATCTCGATGCCCAAGATGGACGGAAAGCAGGCCACGAGTGAGATTCGCCGACGCGAAATCGGCACAGGGCAGCATGTGCCGATCGTGGCGCTGACCGCTCATGCCTTGGCCGATGACGAGCACAGCATCCTTGGGGCCGGGCTGGATCACTACCTGACGAAACCGCTTCAGAAGAAGCTGATTTGCGAGATGATCCAGTCCAACTGCCCGAAGGATGTGCAACCTGTCATTGTCGAGCCGGCCGGTGCGGTCTAGGCTGTCGCTATGTCACAGGAACGAGGTTTTCGCCCCCGCGCTTTGGGTGAAATAGCAATACGCTGCGCCGACATGGCAGCGATGGTCGATTTCTATGAAAACGTCATCGGGCTGACCCGCCTGCATGGCGGTCATGACAGCGCCATCACATTCTTTCGGATTGCGGAAGGGTTCGAAGGACACACACAAGTTCTGGCGCTGTTTCATCATGGGGCAGCGCCGCGGCCGGGTTTGCACCCCACCGGTGCCGACAAACCCATGACCGGGGCGCAATCGTCGCTGCACCATATCGCCTTGTCTCTTCCCTTTGCGGAACAAGAGGCCGTCATGCGCTGGTATGATCAAATCGGCCAGCCCTATCGCGTCGAACGGTTCGGCTGGATCGGTTGGCGCGGAGTATTTACCACGGACCCCGAGGGCAACACGGTCGAACTGGTGGCGTATGATGCCTCGATGCTGGATCAGGCCTGATAGGGGCGCACGAATACCGGTTTGTCCGGTTCCGACAAATCAGACCGATACGCATAGCCGCCGGTGTCGAAATCCCGGAGGCCCGCAGGGTCGGTCAGCCGGTGCTGGATGATGTACCGCGCCATTGAGCCGCGAGCTTTTTTGGCGAAGAAGCTGACGATCTTCGGTGCGCCGTCCTTGTCCTCCATGAAGATAGGGGTGATGACCCGCAGTTTCAGCGCCTTGGGGGTCACCGCGCCGAAATACTCCTGGCTGGCGCAGTTCACTAGCGTACCGGTGCCGATCTCGTCGGCCTGCGCATTCAGCGCCTTGCTCAGCTGGTCGCGCCAATAGTCGTACAAGGACGTGCCGCGTCGGGTCTTCAGCCGGCTGCCCATTTCCAGCCGATAGGGCTGAATGGCGTCCAGCGGGCGCAACAGGCCATAAAGCCCCGACAGGATGCGCAGATGGTTCTGCGCCCAGGCCAGTTCGTCGACGTCCAGCGAAGCGGCCTCGAGCCCCTGATAGGTGTCGCCGGCAAAGGCCAGCGCGGCTGGGCGGGTGGCCTCGGGCTGCGGCGCGTCGGCAAAGGCGCGGAACCGGTCACGGTTCAGTCGGGCCAGATCGTCACTGAGGCTCATAAGCCTTTTCAGATCCCCCAGTGTCAGGTTGCGCGCGGTCTTCGCCAACCGGATCGCGTCGTCCTGAAAATCGGGCCGGGTCGGTGCCGCGTCCCGCTCTGCCCAGTCCAGCCGTTTGGCCGGAGAGATCACCACCAGCATGTCTGCCCCCGTGTTCGTGCCTGCCCGTCGATACCTAGCCCGCCGCGCGCAGCACGTCCAGAAAGGCGGCCGCGAAACGTTCGGCGCGGCGGTCGCCCAGCACCTGTTCCAGAGTGCGCGCGTCGTCCGGGCGCATCTGCGCCACCTTGGCCAGTTGCGAAGCCGAGCAGCTGAGTGGTTTGTCGATCCCGTCCGGGCCTCGGGCCAATTGCGCCTGCACCTCGAGCAGACGGTCATAGATATTTCCCTGCTCACGCCCGGCCAGCTTGCGGCGCGCCGGGTGGACCGCCTGCGCCTCGCCCGCGACCACTTCAAGGAAGGTGTCGCCGTAGCGGTCCAGCTTTTTCGCGCCAACACCGCCGATCCGGGCCATCTCGTCCAGGGTCATGGGGCGTTGTTCCGCCATCTCGATCAGCGTGCGGTCGGGGAAGATGACATAGGCGGGCACGCGGGCGGCCTCGGCCAGCGCGCGGCGCTTGGCCTTGAGCGCCGACAGCAGGGGCGCGTCTTCTTCCGAGACCATCATCTTGACCGCGGGCCGGCGGGTGGCCTTGCGCAGCGTGTCCTTGCGCAGGGTGATCTGCGCCTCGCCCTTCAGGATCGGCTTGGCGGCCTCGGTCATGCGCAAGGCGCCGTGGCGTTCAGGGTCGGGGCGGACAAGGTCGTGGCCCATCATCTGCCGGAAGATCGCCTGCCATTGCGGGCGCGACCAGTCCTTGCCGATGCCGTAGGTGGGCAATTCGTCGTGCCGCCGCGCGCGGATCTTGTCGGTTTCGTTGCCCAAGAGGATGTCGATCAGGTGGCCCGAGCCGAACCATTCCTCGGTGCGCAGGATCGCCGACAGGGCCATGCGCACTGGGGTGGTGCCGTCGAACAGCTCAGGCGGGCTGTCGCACAGATCGCATTTGCCGCAGGGCTCGGCCTCTTCCCCGAAATAGCCCAGCAGGGTTTGGCGGCGGCAGTGCAGCGCTTCGGCCAGCCCCAGCAGCGCGTTCAGGCGGGCGTGGTCGGCGGCGCGGCGTTCGGGCGGGGCGAGCCCCTCGTCGATCTGGCTGCGGCGCAGGCGGATGTCGTCGGGGCCGAACAGGGTCAGGGTCTCGGCCGGCCCACCGTCGCGTCCGGCGCGGCCGATTTCCTGGTAATAGGCCTCGATCGATTTCGGCAGGTCCGCATGGGCGACCCAGCGGATGTCGGGCTTGTCGATGCCCATGCCGAAGGCCACGGTGGCCACCACGATCAGCCCGTCCTCGCGCGCGAAACGGGTTTCGACGATGCGGCGGTCCTCGGCCTCCATCCCGCCGTGGTAGTGGCAGGCGCTGTGGCCCTGTTCGCGCAGGGCCTGCGCCAGCACTTCGGACTTGTTGCGGGTGCCGCAATAGACGATGCCCGACTGGCCCCGGCGGGCGTCGGCGAAATCCAGGATCTGCTTGCGCGGGCTGTCCTTGGCGGCAAAGGCCAGGTGGATGTTCGGGCGATCAAAGCCGCGCAGGAACTTGCGCGGGGGCGTGCCGTCGAACAGTTTCTCGACGATCTCGTCCTGGGTTTCCGCATCCGCCGTGGCGGTGAAGGCGGCCAAGGGCACGTTCAGCGCGCGCCGCAGCTCTCCGATCCGCAGATAGTCGGGGCGGAAATCATGGCCCCACTGGCTGACGCAATGCGCCTCGTCCACGGCGATCAGGCTGACATTGA
The DNA here is from genome assembly GCF_056539245.1 of Ruegeria sp. BC2. Taxonomy (NCBI): domain Bacteria; kingdom Pseudomonadati; phylum Pseudomonadota; class Alphaproteobacteria; order Rhodobacterales; family Roseobacteraceae; genus Ruegeria; species Ruegeria sp. BC2. Next base: position 333,784 of record NZ_JBQFUQ010000002.1, on the reverse strand, counting down.
TCCGCCGCAGCATCCCCAGCGCCGACCCGGCGGCCAGCCGCTCGGGCGCCATATACAGCAGTTTCAGCCGCCCGGCCTCGAGCGCCTCCCACACGGCATCGGTTTCCTCGGGTGTGTTGCCCGAGGTTAGCGCGCCGGCCTCGACCCCGGCCTCTTGCAACCCCCGCACCTGGTCGCGCATCAGGGCGATCAGCGGCGAAATCACCACCGTGACCCCGTCGCGCAGCAGGGCAGGCAGTTGGAAACACAGGGATTTGCCGCCCCCGGTGGGCATGATGGCCAGCACGTTCTCGCCGGCGGTCACGGCATCGACGATCTCTTCCTGCCCGGGGCGGAACTCATCGAATCCAAAGACATCTCGCAGCAGAGGCGCGGCGTCGAACATGTGCGGGGGTGCCCTGTTTCAAGATTTGACTGCTCTTGAACGGACAATCACACAGTCGGAATCGGGGAACAAGAGGTCAGTAGAAATAGACCGCGTTGTTGATAAGGATGATCCGCAGCGCATAGACCCCGATCAGCACCACCAGAGGCGTCAGGTCCAGACCGCCCATGTTGGGCAGAATGCGGCGGATCGGGCCGTAGATCGGTTCGAGCAAGCGGTTCAGGCCGTACCAGATCTGGGCGACCAGCTGTTGATGCAGGTTCAGGACCTGGAAGTTGATCAGCCAGCTCATGATCACATGGGCCAGGATGATGAACCAGACGATGTCCAGGATCAGCAGCAGGATTTGGATCAGCGACAGCATGAGCACCTCGTTTTCCGTACGGCCTGAGACCTAAGTGCCCAAGCGGCAATAGGCAAGCCCGCAGTCACAGAACGCTTGCGAAATGGCCCAAAGGCCCGTCTTATGAAATCAAAAGCAGGCAAGGGGCAGAGATGGCAGAGATTTCCAAGCGCAGGCGCATCTGGGGCTGGTGGTTTTTCGACTGGGCCAGCCAGCCGTATCACACCCTGTTGGTGACCTTTGTCTTTGGCCCGTATTTCGCCGGTGTTGCGGCTGAATATTACGCAACCGCCGGGATGGATGCCGAAGCTGCCGCCGCGCAGGCGCAGACGGTCTGGGCCAACTGCCTGACGATCACCGGTCTGATCATCGCTTTCGGCGCGCCGCTCTTGGGGGCGATGGCCGATGTCTCGGGGCGGCGCATCCCGTGGATCTTTGCCTTTTCGGTGATGTATGCCGTGGGGTCTGCCGCGTTATGGTTCACGCTGCCGGACGGGTCGAACATGTGGCTGATGCTGTCGGCCTTCGGTCTGGGCTTCGTGGGGGCGGAATACGCGCTGATCTTCATCAACTCGCAACTGCCCGATCTGGGGGACGACGATGAGGTGGGCGAGATCTCGGGCTCGGGCTTTGCCTTCGGCTATTTCGGCGGGCTGATTTCCTTGGCGATCATGCTGGCGCTGTTCGTCGAGCAGCCCAACGGGAAGACGCTGATCGGGATGGAGCCGCTGTTCGGTCTGGACGCCGGCACGCGCGAAGGCACGCGTTTCGTGGGGCCGTTCACCGCCGGGTGGTTCATCCTGTTCATGGTCCCGTATTTCCTGTGGGTGCGCGACGATCCCGCAGCCGACAAAAAGGGAAGCGTATCCGAGGCGCTGCGCCTGCTGGGCAAGTCCGTGGCCGCCTTGCGGTACCGGGTCAGCCTTGCCAGCTATCTGGGGTCATCGATGTTCTACCGGGATGCGCTGAACGGGCTGTACAGTTTCGGCGGCGTCTATGCGCGGCTGGTGCTGGAATGGGACCTGATCAAGATCGGCGTCTTCGGCATCATCAGCGTGCTGGCTTCGGCAGTCTTCGCCTGGATCGGCGGCAAGCTGGACCGGAAATTCGGCCCCAAGCCGGTGATCCTGACCGCGATCTGGGTTCTGATCCTGGTCTGCACCACCATCGTGTCGATGGACCGGACGCAGATCTTCGGCATCGCCCTGGCACAAGGCTCGGGCCTGCCGGACATGGTGTTCTTTGGCTGCGGCATCCTGATCGGCGGGATGGGGGGCATTCTGCAATCGGCCAGCCGGTCGTTGATGGTGCGCCACACCGATCCGGCCGCCCCGGTCGAGAGCTTTGGCCTCTATGGTCTGTCGGGCCGCGCCACCGCTTTTGCGGCGCCTTTGATGATCGGAATTGCAACAACCGCGACCGGCAGCGCGCGGTTGGGGGTGTCTCCGATCGTCGGGTTGTTTATTCTGGGATTGTTCCTAATGCGCTGGGTCAAACCGGAAGGGGATCAGAGCAGATGATTTCATTACGTTTTTTGGTGTTTTTGGCAGGAATTGCGCTGGCCGGAGCGGCTGGGGCTCAACCGCTGGCCAAGCAGTTGTTCGGGGCTCAGAAGGACAGTTCGCAACAAAAGCCGGCCGCTTTCGGCAGTTATTCGCGCGGATGCGCGGCCGGATCGGTGCAACTGCCCGAGACCGGACCCACCTGGCAGGCGATGCGCCTGTCGCGCAACCGCAACTGGGGCCATCCGCAAGCCATCGACTTCGTGCAGGACCTCAGCCGTTTTGCGGCAAAGCAACCGGGATGGAACGGGCTGTACATCGGGGATATCAGCCAGCCGCGGGGCGGGCCTATGACCTCGGGCCACCGCAGCCACCAGCTTGGCTTGGACATCGACATCTGGATGCTGCCCGGTGACAACATGCGCCTGTCGCGCAAGGCGCGCGAGAACATCTCGTCCATCTCCTTGCGGCGCTCGAACGGCGCCTATGTGAACGGCAACTGGACGAAACAGCACCACGCCATCCTGCGCGAGGCGGCCAAGGACAAACGCGTGGCCCGCATCTTCGTGTTTCCGGGCGCCAAGGTGCAGATGTGCAAGGAAGAGAAGGGCAACCGTGCCTATCTGCGCAAGATCCGGCCCTGGTGGGGGCATCATTATCACTTCCACGTCCGGCTGAACTGCCCGCGCGGCTCGCGCGGGTGCGTCAATCAGGATCCGCCGCCCAAGGGTGACGGCTGCGCCGAGGCCGAACAGTGGGTGCGCAACATCCTGAACCCGCCGCCGCCCGACCCCAACGCGCCGCCTCCGAAGAAACGTCGTGAGTATGTTCTGGCGGATCTGCCCCAGCAATGCGCCGCCGTCTTGCAGTCCAACTGATCGCCAGCCTGTTTCTGGCCGGTTCCGCCTGGGCGGTCGAAGTCAAATCGGCCGAATATCTGGGCAGCTTTGCATGGCGCGCCGGCCATGACTGGTTCGGCGGGTTTTCCGCCATCCATGTCTCGGGTGACGGGCAGCGCGCATGGGTGCTGAGCGACCGCTCCACCCTGGCATCGGTCCGCATCGACCGGGATGGCGATGAGATTGTCGGCATCCGTATTGTTGGCCACTGGCCGGTTCTGTCCAGCCGGGGACGGATCATGCCCGGCAGCTCGGGTGACTCCGAGGGGCTGGCGCTGGCGCCGGATGGCAGCTTCTTCATTTCGTTCGAAGGCGTGCATCGCGTGGCCCGGTATGCCGCGCCCGGTGCCCATGCGCAGGTGCTGCCGCGCCCCAAGGCCTTTGACGCGCTCGACCAGAATGGTTCGTTCGAGGGGCTGGCCATCGACGCGCAGGGTCGCCTGTACACGTTGCCCGAGAAAAGCCGCACGGCAAATGGCGACATTCCGGTCTATCGGTGGAACGGGCGCGCCTGGTCCACGCCCTTTGTCCTGACGCAGCGGGACGGTTTTCTGCCCGTAGCGGCCGATTTCGGTCCGGACGGGCGGTTCTACGTTCTGGAACGCGCGGTCTCGCTGACCGGGTTCCGGTCGCGTTTGCGTCGGTGGCGGATCGCGGGTGATACACCTGCGGCCGAGGAAATCCTGTTCCAGACCGGAACCGGAACCCATGACAATCTCGAGGGGCTGTCGGTCTGGCGCGACGGGCAGGGGCGGTTGCGGGCCACGATGATCTCGGACGACAACTTTCTGGCGCTGCAGCGTACCGAACTGGTCGAGTATCTGCTGCCGGATTGACACGGGCCGATCCCGGGTCTAGAAGCGCGGCTTGCCTTGGGACGGTCCCTTGGCCAAGTCGCCGCTACCTTGTCAAAACGGGCATCAGAACATGCAACGCAACTTTATCCCCGGCATTCTTGCCATGGCCGCCATCGTCGTGGCCTCGAACATCCTGGTCCAGTTCCTGATCTTTGACGGGCTGTTGACCTGGGGTGCCTTCACCTACCCGCTGGCCTTTCTGGTCACCGACATCATGAACCGCGTCTATGGCGTGGGTCCGGCCCGCAAGGTCGTGTTTGCCGGCTTCGTCACCGGCGTGATCTGCTCGCTGATCGGCAGCCAGATCATGCTGCAGGGCGACGGCTTCACCTACGCCGCCGTGCCGCTGCGCATCGCCGTGGCTTCGGGAACCGCGTTCCTGATCGCGCAGCTGACCGACGTCACCGTGTTCAACGCCATGCGTGAAGGCCGCTGGTGGCGCGCGCCGCTGGTATCCACACTGGTCGGATCGGCGCTGGATACCGCGATCTTCTTCACCATCGCGTTCTCGGCCTCGGTGACCTTTTTCGGCGCCGATGCGGATGCGGCCATCAACTGGGCGTGGGAGCCCGTGCCCTTCATGCTGTCGGGCCCCGAGGCGCCTCTGTGGGTGACGCTGGCCTTTGCAGACTGGCTGGTGAAGCTGTCGCTGGCTCTGGTCGCACTGATCCCCTTCAAGGTGATCGTTGCGCGATTGACCGCTGCACAGCCTGCGTAAAAAAAGTGCTTTGAGAATGGCGCATCTTGTGTCACGCTTCTTTTCAACCGCAACAGATAGAAAAGGAGGTGATCCAGTGTCGAGAAAGAGATTGGAGAGAGGTGTCGGAACAACCGGGGGGACCGCCTGCTAGGGCAGCCCTTGGCGGAGCGCGCGCTCCGGCTGGTCGATTGATCTAACCGACCCGACCTCCTGAACTTTCGAAGGGCCGTCCCGCCGGGGCGGCCCTTTCTGTTTCCGGGTGTCGCCTGTAAGGTCGCGCCCATGTTGCGCATCACCGACGATATCACCCTGCACGATTGGGAAATGACCGAGAGCTTCATCCGCGCCTCGGGTCCCGGCGGGCAGAACGTCAACAAGGTCTCGACCGCGGTCGAGCTGCGCTTCGAGGCGGCGCGCTCGCCCTCGCTGCCCGATCCGGTCAAGGCGCGGCTGAAACGGCTGGCCGGGCGGCGCTGGACCAAGGATGGCGCGATCATCATCCAATGCGATGAGACCCGCAGCCAGGCCCGCAACCGCGAGATCGCCCGCGCCCGTCTGGCCGAGCTGATCGGCAAGGCGCTGGTCAAACCCAAGCGGCGGATCGCGACGAAGCCCACCTATGGCTCGGTCAAGCGCCGGCTGGCGGCAAAAAAGGCCCGGTCCGACGTCAAGGCGCTGCGCGGCAAGGTGGCAGAAGATTGATCTGGCATCTTTCCCTGCCGTTGCTAGTCTGACCGCAACAGGCGGCAGGGAGGCAAGGCCATGAGGCTGGAGGGAAAAACCGCAATCGTGACCGGCGGCGCATCCGGGTTCGGGGCCGGGATCGTGCAGAAATTCCTGACCGAGGGCGCGCGGGTGATGATCGCCGACATCAATGGGGATGCCGCGCGTCACATGGCGGCAACGTTGGGTCCTCTGGCCGACCACTGCCAGGTGGATGTCTCCGACGGCGACTCGGTCCAGGCGATGGCCGATGCGGCGCTAGGACTCTATGGCCACCTGGACATCCTGGTGAACAATGCCGGCGTGACCCACCTGCCGACGCCGCTGGAGGAGGTCAGCGAAGAAGACTTCGACCGCGTCTATCGTGTGAACATGAAGTCGGTCTTTCTGACTGCGCGGGCGCTGGTGCCACATATGAAATCGCGCGGGGCGGGGGCGATCCTGAACGTCGCCTCGACCGCCGGATTGTCGCCGCGCCCGAATCTGAACTGGTACAACGCCTCCAAGGGCTGGATGATCACCGCGACCAAGACGATGGCGGTCGAACTGGCCCCCTCCGGTGTCCGCGTGAACGCGATCTGCCCGGTAGCGGGGGAAACGCCCCTGCTGAAATCCTTCATGGGCGAGGACACGCCCGAAATTCGCGCCAAATTCCTGTCGACCATCCCGTTGGGCCGGTTCTCGACCCCGCAGGACATGGGCAACGCCGCCTGTTTCCTATGCTCGGACGAGGCCAGCATGATCACCGGTGCCGCGCTTGAGGTGGACGGGGGCCGCTGTATCTGAACACCCCTTCATCTGGCCCGAAATATCCCCGCCGGAGGCAGCGCGCGCCAGCGCGCTTTTCCGCAGAAAAGGACAAATCCGTATGACCCCCGGACCCAGAAACCTGATCACCGACGTGCCCGGCCTGCTGGTGGGCAACGCACAGGACGCGGCTCTGAAATCAGGTGTCACCGTCCTGACCGGAGATCAGCCCCTGCGGGCCTCGGTGCATGTGATGGGGGGCGCCCCGGGCACGCGCGAGACCGATCTTCTGGCCGCCGACAAAACCGTCGACCGGGTGGATGCGATCGTTCTTTCTGGTGGCTCGGCCTTCGGGCTGGATGCCTGCTCGGGCGTGATGGACGCGCTGCATGCACAGGGTCGCGGGTTTCAGGTGGGGCCGGCCGTGGTGCCGATCGTACCCGGGGCGATTCTGTTCGACCTGCTGAACGGCGGCGACAAGGCGTGGGGTGAAAACCCGTACCGCGCCTTGGGCCGGGCCGCATTTGACGCCGCGGCGGAGACGTTCGATCTGGGCAGCGCCGGGGCCGGAACCGGCGCGCTGACGGCCATGTGCAAGGGCGGGCTGGGCTCTGCCTCGGCGGCGTTGCCTGGCGGCGTGACCGTGGGTGCGCTGGTTGCGGCCAACCCGCTGGGCAGCGTCACCACCCCGGGCGACCGGCATTTCTGGGCCGCCCCGTTCGAGATCGGGGCCGAGTTTGGCGGGCTGGGGCCGGATGCGGCGTCCGGTCTGGGGGACCCCGCGCCCAGCCGCAAGGCCCGGGCGATGGGCCATCCCCCGCCCGACAAGGCCAACACGACCATCGCCATCGTCGCCACCGATGCCGCCCTGACCAAACCGCAATGCCAGCGCATGGCGGTGGCCGCCCATGACGGGATCGCTCGCGCCATCCTGCCCGCCCACACGCCGGGCGATGGCGACCTGGTGTTCGGCGTCAGCACGGGACGGATCCCTTCGGCCGAGGCCGATCTGGCCCTGCTGGGCCACGCCGCCGCCCTGTGCCTGGCCCGCGCCATCGCACGCGCGGTATTCCATGCTAAACCGGCGCAGAGCGACCTGTTGCCGTGCTGGTCGGATCTGCAAAATACGCCTTGAAAATATACCTTTTCGGCTGCGTCAGGTCGCCGCCGCGCGTCAAATTGCGCATTGACTCTGCGCGCGTTTGATACTGGTTAAAGGGCAGCCAATTCATATCGGAGCAACGCCAATGAAACGTATCATCGCGACTGCCATCGTCGGCCTGCTGGCTGTGCCGGCCCTGGCCGAAGGCGACGCCGAAGCCGGCGCCAAGACCTTCAACAAGTGCAAGTCCTGCCACATGATCGCAACGCCCGACGGCGAAGCCATCGTCAAGGGCGGCAAAACCGGGCCGAACCTCTACGGCATTGCAGGCCGTACCGCCGGCACCGAGGAAGGCTTCAAATACGGCGACAGCCTGGTTGCGGCCGGCGAAAAAGGTCTGGTCTGGGACGAGGAAAGCTTCGTCGCCTATGTTCAGGACCCCAAGGCGTTCCTGAAAGACTACCTAGGCGAAACCTCGGCCAAGTCGAAGATGACCTTCAAGCTGAAAAGCGGTGGCGAGGACGTCTTTGCCTATCTGCAGAGCGTTTCGGCCGAATAAGCCGCACTTGCTGAAAAATCGGAACAAGTACAAAAGGCCGCAGCCCTGCGGCCTTTCGTGCGCTTGATTGAAACGTCGATCATCGCCAGTTTTGTCGCAGACAAAAAACACTGCGCCCAACCCGCCAGCGCATCGCGCCCAGTCGCCGATGCCGCCAGACCGGCGCAGTCACATCAGGAGAGGACAGATGGGAATCATGATCCCGGCTTGGGTTCATGGCGAGCTGACACCCGTGGACAAGCTGGAAGCCCACGAAAAGGGGCTCAAGCACAAGGCGGTCTCGGTCTTCGTCGTGCGGGGCACCGAGATTCTGATGCAGCGCCGCGCGCTGGGCAAGTATCACACGCCCGGCCTGTGGGCGAATACCTGTTGCACCCATCCCGACTGGGACGAAAACTCCTCGGACTGCGCCGTGCGCCGCCTGCGCGAGGAGTTGGGCATCACCGGGCTGTATCCCGAATACCGGCACCGGCTGGAATATCACGCGGATGTCGGCAACGGGATGGTCGAGAACGAGGTCGTGGACGTGTTCCTGGCGCATGTACGCGGGCCGCTGAAGATCGAGCCCAACCCCGACGAGGTGATGGAGATCCGCTGGATCGACTATCACGACCTGCTGGCCGAAGTGCGCCGTCATCCCGAACGGTTCACCCCGTGGCTGAAGATCTATCTGCACAATCACGCCGACACGATCTTTGGCCCCGACCTGATCATCTCGGCCAAATCCTGACGCGCCCATCTTGCAAGGGCTGACGAAGCCGCATACATCACGGCGTCATGGCCAAACAGAAGACAGACCCCAACTACAAGGTGATCGCCGAAAACCGGCGGGCCCGCTTCGACTACGCGATCGAAGAGGATATCGAGTGCGGCATCGTGCTGGAAGGGTCCGAGGTCAAGTCTCTACGCGCGGGCGGGGCCAACATCGCCGAAAGCTATGCCGCGGTCGAGGATGGCGAACTGTGGCTGATCAACAGCTATATCGCACCCTACGAACAGGCCAAGGCGTTCAAGCACGACGAGCGCCGCCGGCGCAAGCTGCTGGTGTCCCGCAAAGAGCTGTCGAACCTTTGGAACGCCACGCAGCGCAAGGGCATGACCCTGGTGCCGCTGGTTCTGTATTTCAACCACAAGGGTCGGGCCAAGCTGAAGATCGGCATCGCCAAGGGCAAGAAGATCCACGACAAGCGCGAAACCCAAGCCAAGCGCGACTGGTCGCGCCAGAAACAGCGCCTGCTGAAGGATCACAGCTGACTCGGGCTGCGCCGCGGGTCAGACTGAATCAGAACGCCATGGTGGCCTGCACCGCCCGTTTCCAGCGCGCATAGGCCGCTTCGCGGTCAGCCTCGGGCAGGATCGGTTCGAACCGCTGGTCCAGCGCCCAGGTGTCGGCAAATCCGGCCTGATCGGGATAGACCCCGGCCTTCATCCCCGCCAGCCAGGCCGCGCCCAGCGCCGTGGTTTCCTGCATCACCGGCCGGTCGACTGGCGCGCCCAGAATGTCCGACAGACCCTGCATCGCCCAGTCGGACGCGCTCATCCCGCCATCGACCCGCAGGATCACGTCGGCCTCGGCGCCCCAGTCGCCCTGCATCGCGTGCCACAGGTCGCGGGTCTGGAAGGCGATGCTCTCCAGCGTGGCCCGCGCGATCTCGGCCCGGCCCGAGTTGCGGGTCAGACCGAACATGGCGCCGCGACATTCGGGCTTCCAATAGGGCGCGCCCAGTCCGGTGAAGGCGGGCACCAGAACCACATGCTGGTTGGGGTCGGCCTGCGCGGCCAGTTCGCCGCTTTGGGGGGCCGAGTCGATGATCCGCAGCGCGTCGCGCAGCCACTGCACCGCCGCGCCCGCGATGAAGATCGAGCCTTCCAGCGCATAGGTCCGCTGACCGTCCAGCTGATAGGCGATGGTGGTCAGCAGGCGGTTTTTCGACTCCACCGGCTGCGTGCCGGTGTTCAGCAGCGCAAAACAGCCCGTGCCATAGGTCGATTTCATCATCCCCGGTTGGAAACAGGCCTGCCCGATCGTGGCGGCCTGCTGGTCGCCGGCCACGCCCAGAATCGGGATTGCTCCGCCGAACAGGCCGGTCTGGCCGAAATCGGCCGCGCAGTCGCGCACCTCGGGCAGCATCGACAGCGGCACGTCCAGCAGATCGCAGATTTCGGCGCTCCAGTTGCCCTTGTGGATGTCGAACAGCAGGGTGCGCGCGGCGTTGGTGGCGTCGGTGGCGTGGACGCGGCCCTCGGTCAGGCGCCAGATCAGGAAACTGTCGATGGTGCCGAACAGCAGCTCGCCCGCCTCGGCCCGGTCGCGCGCGCCGGGTACGGTGTCCAGTATCCACTTGACCTTGGTGCCTGAGAAATACGGGTCGAGCAGCAGGCCGGTCTGGGCGGTCACGTCATCCTCGCAGCCCGCGTCGCGGAACCGCTGGCAGATTTCGGCGGTGCGGCGGTCCTGCCAGACGATGGCGTTGTGGATGGCCTTGCCGGTCACCTTGTCCCAGACCACGGTGGTTTCACGCTGGTTGGTGATGCCGATCCCGGCGATCTGGTCGGCCGCGACGCCCACCTCGCCCGTCACCTGCCGGCAGACGTTCAGGACGCTGTCCCAGATTTCCTCGGGGTCGTGCTCGACCCAGCCTTCCTGCGGGAAATACTGGGTGAATTCCTGCTGTGCGGTGCCCACGCGCTGCATCTGCGCGTCGAACAGGATCGCGCGCGAGGACGTGGTGCCCTGATCGATTGCCAGAATATAGGTCATGCCCGTGTTCCCCCCGGTCGTCATTTTCAGGGGACATTAGGCGATTGGTCGGGGCCGTTCCAGACCCCAGTTTCAGGCCACCGGCACGTCGATATTGTCGATCAGGCGCACGCCCTCCAGCCAGGCGGTGGCGAACAGGCGCGCGGGGCGGGTGGCGGCGGTCAGCGGCGCAAGCGTTTCGGCGCAGCGCAGGTCGATATATTCCACCTCGGAAAAGCCCGCCGCCAGCAGCGTCTCGCGGGCCGGCCCCACCAGATCGGCGAACGCGGCGCCCTGCGCCAACTGCCCGGCCATGTCCTGCATCACCGCATGCATCCGCGCCCCGGTCGCCAGCCCCTGGTCCGACAGGCGCAGATTGCGCGAGGACATCGCCAGCCCCGAGGGCTCGCGCACGGTGGGGCAGCCGATCACCTCGATCGGGATGTCCAGATCGCGGGCCATGCGCTGCACGACCATCAACTGCTGATAGTCCTTTTCCCCGAAATAGGCCCTGTCTGCCTGCGTCTGCAGGAACAGTTTTGCCACAACGGTTGCCACGCCGTCGAAATGTCCGGGGCGGAATTCGCCCTCCATTACGTCGGTCAGGCCGGCGACGGACACGGTGGTGACGAACCCGTCCGGATAGATCTGGTCCGGGTCGGGGACATAGATCGCATCGACCCCCAGCGGCGCCAGCTTGGCCGCGTCGTCCTGCTCGGTGCGCGGGTACTTGGCCAGATCCTCGGGGTTGTTGAACTGCTTGGGATTGACGAAGATCGTCACGATCACCCGGTCGCAATCGGCCCGCGCCGACTGTGCCAGCGACAGGTGCCCCTGATGCAGCGCGCCCATGGTGGGCACCACGCCGATGGTCTGGCCCGCCCGGCGCCAGGCCCGGGTCTTGGCGCGCAGCTCCGAAAGGGTGCGCAGGATGGGCGCGGTCATGCCTTGCCCCCCTTGGCGGGCGCCTGATCGGCAAACACATGCTCGGCCGCGGGGAAGGTGCGGGCGCGCACCTCGGCGGCGTATTCGGCGATGGCGGCCTCGGCCAGCGGGCCCAGATCGGCATAGCGTTTGACGAATTTCGGTTTGAAGGCCGTGAAAAAGCCCAACATGTCGTCAACCACCAGGATCTGACCGTCACAGCCGGCCGAGGCTCCAATGCCGATGGTAGGGATGGGCAGCTCGGCGGTGATCCGGTCGGCCAGACCCTGCGGAACCTTCTCGAGCACGACCGAAAACGCCCCGGCCTCGGCCACGGCGCGGGCGTCGGCCAGCACCGCATCGGCCTGTTCGTCGCGGCCCTGCACCTTATAGCCGCCCAGCGTGTTGATCGATTGCGGCGTCAGACCCACATGCGCCATCACCGGGATGCCGCGCTTGACCAGAAAGCGGATCGTCTCGGCCATCTCGACCCCGCCTTCCAGCTTGACCGCGCCGGCGCCGGTCTCGGCCATCAGCCGGGCCGCGTTGCGGAAGGCCTGCGCAGGGCTTTCTTCATAGCTGGCAAAGGGCATGTCGATGACCATCATCGCCGTCTCCAGCCCGCGCGCCACGGCCTGCCCGTGCAGGATCATCATCTCCATCGTCACGCCCAGGGTCGAGCTCAGCCCGTGCAGCACCATGCCCACGCTGTCACCCACCAGGACGAAGTCGCAATGGGGGTCCATCAGCCGGGCCATCGGCGTGGTATAGGCGGTCAGGCTGACCAGCGGATCGCCCCCTTTGCGGGCGCGGATATCCTCGGCATTCGGGGCTGTCTTGCGGGCGGTGGCGCTCATGCTCGCTCCTCGCGGGGTTCATGTTGCAGCGCGGCATAGCAGATCGGCAGGGGCCAGAGAAACCCCGGTTGCGCGAACATTTCCTTGAATGACCCAAGGTTTGCAGGGACATTGATTCCGTCAGGGCCGCGTCATCCGCCGCCCATCCGCACATTCTGGGAGGGAATTTACATGACCAAGCCGTTCTTTCGCACCTTTGCCGGCGCCATGGCGCTGGGCGTGGGGCTTCTCGCCTCGCAGGCCATGGCCCGGTCGGACATCACAATCGCCATGCAGCTGGAGCCGCCGCATCTGGACCCGACCAGCGCCGCCGCACAAGCCATCGATTCGGTCGTCTACACCAACGTGTTCGAAGGGCTGACCCGGTTCATGGGCGATGGCTCGGTCGTGCCCGGGCTGGCCGAAAGCTGGGAGATCTCCGAGGACGGAAAGGTCTATACCTTCAAGCTGCAAGATGGCGTCACCTTTCACGATGGCACCACGATGGATGCCGAGGACGTGAAGTTCAGCCTGGACCGCGCCACCGCCGAGGACAGCGCCAATGCGCAGAAGGCCCTGTTCGCCGGGATCGAAAGCGTCGAGGTCGTGGACCCGCTGACCGTCAGAATCACTCTGGCGGAACCCAACGGCAATTTCCTGTTCAACCTGGCCTGGGGCGACGCGGTGATCGTGGCGCCCGAAAGCATCGAGGGCATCAAGACCAACCCGGTCGGCACCGGTGCCTACAAGTTCGCCGAATGGGTCCAGGGCGACCGCATCACCTTGGAGCGCAACCCCGATTACTGGGGTGACCAACCCGCGCTGGAGAAGGCCACGTTCAAGTTTATCTCGGACCCCACCGCGGCCTTTGCCGCGATGATGGCCGAGGACGTGGACGTGTTCGACAATTTCCCCGCCCCCGAGAACCTGCCGCAGTTCGAGGCCGACCCGCGGTTCCAGGTGCTTGTCGGCTCGACCGAGGGCGAGACCATTCTGGCGACCAACAACAAGAAGCCGCCCTTTGACGACGTGCAGGTGCGGCAGGCGCTGGCCCATGCGATCGACCGTCAAGCGATCATCGACGGCGCGATGTTCGGCTATGGCACGCCGATCGGCACGCATTTCGCACCGCACAACCCGGCCTATGTCGATCTGACCGGCAATTCGGCGCATGACCCGGACAAGGCCCGCGCCCTGCTGGCCGAGGCCGGGTTCGCAGACGGGTTCGAAACTACGCTGCACCTGCCGCCGCCCTCCTACGCCCGCCGCGGGGGCGAGATCGTGGCCGCGCAGCTGGCCGAGGTCGGGATCAAGGCCGAGATCATCAACGTGGAATGGGCGCAGTGGCTGGAAACCGTGTTCAAGGGCAAGGATTTCGCCCTGACCATCGTCAGCCATACCGAGCCGATGGACATCGGCATCTATGCCCGGCCGGATTACTACTTCCAATATGACAACCCGGACTTCCAGGCCCTGATGGCGACGCTGAACGCCACCACCGACCCCGATGAACGCACCCGCCTTATGGGTGAGGCGCAGCGCATGATCGCCGAGGATTACGTCAACGCCTATCTGTTCCAACTTGCCAAGCTGGGCGTGGCCAAGGCCGGGGTTCAGGGCCTGTGGGAAAACGCGCCCACGGCGGCCATCGACCTGACCGCGATCAGCTGGGCGGAATGAGCCTTGCGGGTCCGCACGGCGGACCTGTTTCCCCAGATTAGGGTCTGTATCAGATGACACGTTGCCTTGTTTCGGTGTTTTTCTTCATCGTCGCCCTGGCCCTGTCGGGGCCCTCGGGCGCGCAGGGGTTGTTTCAGGATGGCCACAGCGCGCTGTTGGGCACCCCGGAAAACCCGGTCGAGGTCGGCGTCGGCATCAAGATCGACCAGATCACCTCGGTCGATCAGAAGGCCGAGAACTATGGCGCCGTGGTCGTGCTGCGGTTTGAATGGAGCGATCCGGCCCTGGCGTTCGATCCGGATGAGCTGGGCCGCGATTTCCGCGTGTTCGATCCGCCGGCCTTCGTGCGGCATGCAGCCACACGGGATGCGGTGGTTCCGGCCTTCGTCATCCACAACCAGCAATCCAACCGCTGGGTGCACGAATCCGCGGCCGCCCTGCGCTATGATGGGCATGTGACGTTTGTCGAGAAATCCTCGCTGACGCTGCAGGCGCCGCATTTCAACTTCCTCAGGTTCCCCTTCGACACGCAGGAGTTCCATTTCGAGGTCGTCTCGGTCTTTCCGTCCGACTTCGTGCATTACTACGCGCTGGACCAGTTTTCGGGGCTGGGCGACACGCTGGGCGAAGAGGAGTGGATTCTGGGCAATGCCCGTATGCTGGCCTCGACCACGACCGGCCTGTCGGGCAATGAAAGCGATCAGGTGTCGCTGGTCTTTCAGGGCAAGCGCCACCTGACCTATTATGTCATTCGGGTGTTCCTGCCGATGCTGGTGCTGGTTTTGGTCGGCTGGGCGCTGTTCTTTCTGGACGAATACCGCAAGCGGATCGACATCGCCGGGGCCAACCTGCTGGTCTTTGTCGCCTTCAACTGGGCAATCTCGGCCGATCTGCCCAAGCTGGGCTATCTGACCTTTCTGGATTCCATCCTGCAATGCATGTTCCTGATGACCGGGGCGCTGGTGGTGTTCAACGTGATGCTGCGGCGGCTCAAGGTCTCGGGGCGCGAGGACACGGCGCGCAAGCTGGACAACTATGCGATCAAGTGGATCTATCCGCTGGGCTATGCCGCGATCGTGGGCTACGCGGTCTGGGCGTTTCTGATGCAGTCCTGACGCGCTGTGCCGCTGGACCGGCGGCCAATCCCGGCCTAACGTGGCGGCAATGCTCCGATATGCGCTCAAACGTCTGATTTCGCTGGCACTCAGCCTGGCCGTCGCTTCGGTGGTCATCTTCGCGGTGATCGAGGTGGCACCGGGGGATCCGGCCTCGTTCATGCTGGGGGTGAACGCCCAGCCCGAAACGCTGGCCGCCCTGCGCGCCGAGCTGGGCTTGGACGTGTCGCGGCCGCAGCGATATCTGAATTGGGTCAGCGGCATGCTGGCCGGAGATTTCGGCACCTCGTACACCTATCGCACGCCGGTGGCGCAGATGGTGGCCGACCGGCTGTGGGTGTCGCTGCCGCTGGCGCTCTATGCGCTGACACTGTCGACGTTGATCGCCTTTCCGGTCGGGATTTATGCCGCCGCGCGCCGGGGGAAACCGGGCGATCTGGCGGTGATGGGGGCCACGCAGCTGGGCATCGCGGTGCCGAATTTCTGGTTCGCGATGATGCTGGTGCTGATCTTCGCCATCAACCTGCGCTGGTTCAACGCGGGCGGGTTTGCTGGGTGGGACAACGGCCTGTGGGCCGGGCTGCACTCGCTGACCTTGCCGGCGATTGCGCTGGCTCTGCCACAGGCGGCGATATTGGCGCGGGTCATGCGCTCGGCGCTGCTGGACATTCTGGGTGAGGATTTCATGCGCACCGCCCGCGCCAAGGGCCTGTCGCGCCGCCAGGCGCTGTGGCGGCACGGGGTGCGCAACGCGCTGATCCCGGTGCTGACCATCATCGGGCTGCAGTTTTCCTTCCTGCTGGCCGGGTCGATCATCATCGAGCAGGTCTTCTATCTGCCCGGGCTGGGGCGGCTGGTGTTCCAGGCGATCTCGGCGCGGGACCTGATCGTGGTAGAGTCGGTGGTGATGCTGCTGGTCTTTGCGGTCATCACGGTGAATTTCCTGGTCGATCTGGCCTATGCCGCGGTCGACCCCCGGTTGCGGAGCCGCACATGAGCCGGTCTCTGATCCTGGGGGCGGGGCTGTCCTCGGTGGTGGTGCTGATGGCCCTGCTGTCCTTCGTCTGGACACCCTATGACCACGCCGCGCTGAACATCCCCGAAAAGCTGCAGCCGCCCAATGCGCAGCACTGGTTCGGTACCGATCATTTCGGGCGCGATATATTCTCGATGATCATGGTCGGCGCGCGCACCTCGATCGCGGTGGCGCTGGTGGCGGTGGGCATCGGCATGGCGCTGGGCGTGCCATTGGGCCTGACGGCCGCGGCGCGCAAGGGGTCTTGGCTGGACGAGCTGATCATGCGCGGCAACGATCTGGTCTTTGCCTTTCCCTCGCTGGTGATTGCCATCCTAATCACCGCCGTCTTCGGCCCCGGTGCGGTGAACGCGATCATCGCCATCGGCATCTTCAACATCCCCGTCTTCGCCCGCATTACCCGCGGCGCGGCGCTGTCCCTGTGGGAGCGCGAGTTCATCCTGGCCGCCCGCGTCGCGGGCAAGGGCGCGGCGCGCATCTCGGCCGAGCACATCCTGCCCAACGTCGCCAACCTGTTGATCGTGCAGGGCACCATCCAGTTCTCTCTGGGTATTCTGGCCGAGGCGGGGCTGTCCTATGTCGGCCTCGGTGCGCAGCCACCCACGCCCAGCTGGGGTCGGATGCTGGCGGATGCGCAGACGATGGTCAGTTTTGCCCCGCATTTGGCTCTGATTCCGGGGCTGGCGATCATCGTGACGGTGCTGGGGCTGAACCTGCTGGGCGACGGGTTGCGCGATTGGCTGGATCCCCGAATTCGGGTGGCCCGCGCATGAGCCTGCTGGAAATCCATAACCTGTCGCTGTCGATCCACGGGGTCCCCGTTCTGGACCAGGTCAGCCTGTCCATCGACCCCGGGCAGATCGTGGCCGTCACCGGTGAGAGCGGCTCGGGCAAGTCGATGACCGCGCTGGCGGTGATGCAGTTGCTGCCCGCAGGGGCGGTGGCCGGCGGCTCGGTCCGCCTGAACGGGCACGAGGTTCTGAACAGCCCCGAGGCGGAAATGTGCGCCCTGCGCGGCGCGGCCGTCGGGATGGTGTTCCAAGAGCCGATGACGGCGCTCAATCCGGTGAAGACCATCGGTGATCAGGTGATGGAGACCATCCTGATCCACAAGGCCATGCCCGCCGACGCCGCCCGCGCGCGCGCCCAAGAGGTTCTGACCCGCGTCGGCCTTCCGCCTGATCGCTTTCCCCTGTCGCGCTATCCGCACGAACTGTCGGGCGGGCAGCGGCAGCGGGTGGTGATCGCCATGGCCATCGCCCTGCGCCCCCGGCTGCTGATCGCGGACGAGCCGACGACGGCGCTGGACGTGACCACGCAGGCGCAAATCCTCGATCTGCTGCGAGGGCTGGTCACGGAATACGGCATGGGCCTGCTGATGATTACCCACGATCTGGCGGTGGTGGCGGGCATGGCCGACCGGATCGTGGTGATGCAGAAGGGGCGGGTGGTCGAAACCGGGGCCACCGACCACCTGCTGCGCCACATGCAGCATCCCTATACGCGGATGCTGTTTCAGGCCTCGGGCCACCGGGTCGCATTGCCTGCACAGCCCGCACCCGCGCCGTTGCTCGAGGTCCGCAACGTGGTGCGCGACTATCGCCTGCCGCGCACGCGGTTGTTTGAAAAGCCGGGTCATCACCGGGCCGTGGATCACGTCAGTTTCACGCTGAACCGGGGCGAACGCCTTGGACTTGTGGGCGAGTCCGGCTGCGGAAAATCGACCCTGACACGGGCTGTTTTGGGGCTTGAGGAGGTTCAGGGCGGGCAGATCCTGCTGGGCGGCCTGCCAGTGTTCACCGGTCGCAAACCCAATCTGGCCGTGCGCCGCAAGATGCAGGTGGTGTTCCAGGACCCGTTCGGCAGCTTCAACCCCCGCCACCGTGTCGCCCGCCTGATCACCGAGCCTTTCCACCTGCTGGAAACGCCGCCCGCAGGCGCGGAACGGCAGGACCGGATCGCCGAGATGCTGACCGCCGTGGGGCTCTCGCCCGATGATGCGGGGAAATACATCCACGAATTTTCGGGCGGGCAGCGCCAACGCATCGCCATCGCCCGCGCCCTGATCATCCGGCCCGAGCTGATCCTGTTCGACGAAGCCGTCTCGGCGCTTGACGTGTCCGTGCGGGCGCAGATCCTCGACCTGCTGGCCGAGCTGTGTGCGGCCTATGACCTGACCTACCTGTTCATCAGCCATGACCTGAGCGTGGTGCGCACCATCACCGACCGGGTAATGGTTATGCAGTCCGGCCGGATCGTCGAGCAGGGCAAGACCGAGCGCGTGTTCGCGGACCCGCAGCACCCTTATACGCAAACCTTGATCCAAGCCGTGCCGAAATTGCCCGAGATCGGGCAAGGCGCGGCATGAAACCCGTTAGTTAGAGCCTAATTTGGAGGCGGATATGCTAAATCCCATCTGGTTTGATCCCACCCTGTGCCTCGTCGGCGGCGATTGGGTCGCGACCGAAGACACGCTTGATCTGACCAACCCGTCCGACGGCACGCCGCTGTGCCGGATTGCGCGCGGTGAGGCGCCGCAGATGGATGCCGCCGTGCTGGCCGCGCAGGCGGCGCTGGACGGCGACTGGGGCCGGATGACCGCGCTGGAGCGGGGCCGCATCCTGACCCGGCTGGGGCAGTTGGTGCAGGACAGGACCGAAGAGCTTGCGCTGCTCGAAGCGTTGGACGTTGGCAAACCGCTGACCCAGGCGCGCGCCGACGCACTGGCGCTGGCGCGGTATTGCGAATTCTACGGCGGTGCGGCGGACAAGGTGATGGGTCAGACCATCCCCTATCTGGACGGCTACACCGTCTATACCCTGCGCGAGCCGCATGGCGTGACCGGCCATATCGTGCCGTGGAACTACCCGATGCAGATCATCGGCCGCTCGGTCGGGGCGGCGCTGGCCATGGGCAATGCCTGCGTTCTGAAACCGGCCGAAGAGGCCTGTCTGACAGCACTGGCCTTTGCCCATCTGGCCGCCGAGGCCGGCCTGCCGCCGGGGGCGCTGAACGTGGTGTCCGGCATCGGGTCCGAGGCGGGCGCGGCCCTGTCGGCGCATCCGGGTGTGCATCATATCTCGTTCACCGGGTCCGTGGCGACGGGTGCGCTGGTGCAGCAGGCGGCCGGAAGCAACGTGGTGCCGGTGACGCTGGAACTGGGCGGGAAATCTCCGCAATTGGTGTTCGATGATGCCGATTTGCAGGCCGCGCTGCCGTTTCTGGTGAATGCGGGCATCCAGAACGCGGGTCAGACCTGCTCGGCCGGGTCGCGCGTTCTGGTGCAGCGCGGGGTCTATGCCGAGGTCAAAGCGCGCATGGCTGCCGCCTATGCCGACCTGACCGTCGGCCCCGCGACCGAGGATCTGCGGGTCGGGCCGCTGATTTCGGACCGGCAGAAACAGATCGTGACCGGGTTTCTGGCGCAGGGGGCCGATCTTGAGATCGCAGCACAAGGCCGGATCGTGGATCACGCGCCGCCGGGCGGGGCCTATGTGCGCCCGACGCTGTTTGGGGACGTGCCGCCCGATCATCCGCTGGCGCAGAAGGAAATCTTTGGCCCCGTCCAGGTTTTGATCCCCTTCGACACCGAGGAACAGGCCATTCAAATCGCCAACGGCACCGACTATGGGCTGGTGGCCGGGGTCTGGACGCGGGACGGCGCGCGGCAGATGCGGCTGGCCAAACGGTTGCGCGCGGGGCAGGTGTTCATCAACAACTACGGCGCGGGCGGCGGGGTCGAGCTGCCGTTCGGCGGGGTCGGAAAATCGGGCCATGGCCGCGAAAAGGGGTTCGAGGCGCTGTACGGTTTTTCCCAGTTGAAAACCGTGGCCGCCCATCACGGCTGAGCCGGGCTAGACGATCACTTCGATCGCTTCTTGTTCCCCTACGCCAAAGACGCGCTTGTAGCGCTCGATCTCGTCTTTCGGCCCCATCGCCTTTTCGGGGTTGTCCGAAAGTTTCACCGTCGGACGCCCATTGGCCGAGACCGCCTTGCACACCAGCGAGAACGGCGCCAGCGCATCCCCCGGCACCAGCCCGCGGAAATCGTTGGTCAGCAACGTGCCCCACCCGAACGAGACCTTCACCCGGCCCGCGAATTGGCCATGCAATTCGCGGATCTTGTCCACGTCGAGCCCGTCCGAGAAAATGATCCGCTTCTGGCTGGGATCCTCGCCGCGCGATTTCCACCAGTCGATGGCGATCTCGGCGCCCTTGGCCGGATCGCCGCTGTCGATGCGGATGCCGGTCCATCCGGCCAGCCAGTCGGGCGCGCGGTCCAGAAACCCCTTGGTGCCATAGGTGTCGGGCAGGATGATCCGCAGGTTGCCATCATGTTCGTCATGCCAGTCGCTCAGCACGTCATAGGGCGCGCGGGCCAGTTCTTCGTCGGTTTCGGCCAGCGCCGAATAGACCATCGGCAGTTCATGTGCATTGGTGCCGATCGCCTCGACCTCGCGCCGCATGGCGATCAGGCAGTTCGACGTGCCGGTAAACGCTGGGCCCAGCCCTTCGATCATCGCCTGCACGCACCAGTCCTGCCACAGGAAGGAATGCCGCCGCCGGGTGCCGAAATCTGCGATCCCCAAACCGGGAATGCCGCGCAGCGTTTCGATCTTTTCCCAGACACGGGTCATGGCGCGGGCATAGAGAACCTGAAGCTCGAACCGGCGCATGTCGTTCAAAACCGCGCGCGAGCGCAGCTCCATCAGCACCGCCAGCGCCGGGATTTCCCACAGCATGACCTCGTGCCATTTGCCTTCGAATGTCAGCTCGTACTGATCGCCGCGGCGTTCGAGGTGATAGGGCGGCAGGCGCAGATTCTCGAACCATTCCATGAAATCGGGGCGGAACATCTGGCGTTTGCCGTAGAATGTATTGCCTCGCAGCCAGGTGCTTTCACCCCGGCTGAGGCTGAGCGAGCGGATGTGATCCAGCTGTTCGCGCAACTCGCCCTCGTCGATCAGCTTGGCCAGGGGGACGTGATTCGACCGGTTGATCAAGGAAAACTCGACCGTTGTTTGAGGTCGGTTTCGAAACACTGACTGGCACATCAGCAGTTTGTAGAAGTCTGTGTCGATCAAAGACCGGACAATCGGGTCGATCTTCCATTTGTGATTGTAGACACGGGTCGCGATGTCGACCATGGGGAACTCCTGCCATTTCCGTTGTTAGATCAATCAGGGCGGTGAATGGCAAGAGTCGCGGATTTGGTAACAATGCCAAGGACAGGCCATAATGCGGGCATAATGTCTGTTCTTTTCGCGGTCTAGTTAAACGGTGGGATGGTACGAGAAGGTAGTAGTTGGTTGAATGGGTCTGGCTTACGACTTTGATATTGTAACGATTGCAAAAGATGGGGGCGATTGCGGTTCGTCGGCTAAGACCGAGCCGAAAACCGTAACGGTCTGTGCGCGTTTTCGCGACGTGAAGACGGCCGATGCTCTGAGGGGGGCGTCACCGAAGCTGCGTCAGGTGTTCGTGGATGCCGGATTTATTCTGGACAGCCACGGCAGCGGTGAATCGCGTGGTTTCTATCCGCCCGAAGACGCCGCGGCCCGCGAAAAGATCCTGCGCCAGCTGTTTGCAAATATTCGGGCCACGGGATTGCGCGGCCAGTATTGCGGTGAATTCGATCTGCGCGACTTTCTGCGCCATGTTCGCAGCGCGCAGCCTGGGATCGGCATCAAACGCCGCGATCCGGTGCGCCGCCCGCAGCCGGCCACACCTGCGCCCGCAAAACCTGACCGAAGAACCGTGCCCGGGCGCATTGGCTTCGCCCTTGGCCTTGCGGTGATCGTGTTCGTCCTGCTGAAATACCTGGCTGCGGCCGGAGCGACGCCCTGAACCGCTAGGCCAACGTAACACCCGTGTCGCGCATGGCCTGTTCCGCCGCTGCGAGCGATCCATCCAGATCGATTGCGCGGCAAGCGCCGGTTCTGACGGTCACGTCAAAGCCCAGCCGGGCCGCATCCACCGCCGAATAATGCACGCAGAAATCGGTCGCCAAGCCTACCAGCGTCAGCCGGTCGATCCCGCGCGTGCGCAGATAGCCTTCCAGCCCGGTGGGCGTGGTGTGGTCGTTTTCGAAGAAGCCGGAATAGCTGTCGATCGCGCTGCGGAAGCCCTTGCGCAGGATCAGGTCGGCATCGGTACGCAGGTCGGGGTGGAATTCGGCGCCGGGTGTGCCCTGCACGCAATGGTCGGGCCACAGGACCTGCGGGCCATAGGGCATCTCGACCAGATCATAAGGCGCCTTGCCCGGATGGGAGGACGCGAACGAGGAATGACCCGCCGGGTGCCAGTCCTGCGTCAGGATCACCGCATCGAAATCGGGCATCATGGCATTGATCGGGGCGACGATCTCATCCCCGTTGGGAACTGCCAGCGCGCCGCCGGGGCAAAAGTCGTTCTGGACATCGATCACGATCAGGGCATGGGTCATGGCGGCCTCCTTTGCGTGTCCTATCGGTAGGCGGGCGGGCATGGGTCGTCAATGCGGTCTCTTGCGTTGCGTGGGGCCGCGCATTAGATCGCGGCCATGTACACGATCGCCGCACTGTATCACTTCACCCGTTTTGCCGACCCGGACGCCCTGCGCGCGCCGCTGCTGGAGCTGTGCCGCGCGCAGTCGGTCAAGGGCACGCTGCTGCTGGCGCATGAGGGCATCAACGGCACCATCGCCGGCCCACGCGCCGGGATCGACGCGGTTCTGGCGCATATCCGGGTGCTGCCGGGTTGCGCCGATCTGGAATGGAAAGAGGCCACCGCCAGCCAGCCGCCTTTTGGAAAGATGAAGGTGCGCCTGAAGAAAGAGATCGTGACCATGGGCCAGCCGGATGTCGATCCGCGCGCCCGCACCGGCCACTATGTCGAGCCTCAGGACTGGAACGATCTGATCCGTTCGGATGATGTGGTGGTGATCGATACGCGC
Organism: Ruegeria sp. BC2; assembly: GCF_056539245.1. Taxonomy (NCBI): domain Bacteria; kingdom Pseudomonadati; phylum Pseudomonadota; class Alphaproteobacteria; order Rhodobacterales; family Roseobacteraceae; genus Ruegeria; species Ruegeria sp. BC2. The sequence continues at coordinate 310,702 of NZ_JBQFUQ010000002.1, read as the reverse complement.
AATGATTATGAGGTGTCGATCGGCACGTTCGACGGCGCAATCGACCCTAAAACGGCCAGTTTCCGCGATTTTCCTACCTGGTGGGAGCATAACAAGGACCGGTTCCACAACAAGCGCGTCGCCATGTTCTGCACAGGCGGCATCCGCTGCGAGAAATCCACCAACTATCTGCTGGGGCAGGGGATCGAGGATGTCTATCACCTGAAGGGCGGCATCCTGCGCTATCTCGAGGAGGTCCCGCCCGAGGACAGCACCTGGAAGGGCGAGTGCTTCGTGTTCGACAATCGCGTTTCCGTAGGGCACGGGTTGGCCGAGGGACCGCACCAGCTGTGTCATGGCTGCCGCCGCCCGATCCTGCCCCAGGACATGGAGCGCCCCGAATACGAGCACGGCGTGTCCTGCCACCAATGCATCCACGAGACGTCCGAGGCCGACAAGGCCCGGTTCCGCGAACGGCAGAAACAGATCTCGCTGGCAAGGGCGCGGGGCGAAGAGCATATCGGCGGCCAATAGCTTCGAATCCCGCAAAAAAGCTTGCGATGATGCGCCCGGCGTTAAAAAATGGCCGGTACCCGTGCTTGGGGAGGGGGACGATGGCGCATGATCCAACCACATTGCAGGATTGGAAGCCCACGCTGATCGCAGCGATGGGCCTTGTCATGCTAAGCGCTCTGGCTTGGTACATCCTTTCACACCTGACCGAATCCGCAGCCGGCGACACGATCGGAGCCGCAGCCACCATCGGGTTGGCGATTTGGCTGTTCTCGCAAACCTGGTACTACATTGCGCTTGTGCGCTCGCCCAAGCGGCAGTTGCTGCTGATGGGGATTTCCTTCATCCAGGTCGTGCCGTTCCTGTTCGCTGCAGTCTACGGGTCATACGGGTACTACGATCTGTGCGTTGAAGGCGCCCGCGGTCCGGCGGACGTCCTGTACTTCTCGTATGTTACCTTCACGACGGTTGGTTTTGGTGACTTGCGGCCAGTTGGCGTGTGCCGCGCCCTTGCCGTGGCTGAGGCGATTACCGGCTATATTCTACTGGGCCTGTTCGTGGCAGCGGCCGTAGGGCTGTATGGTCGGTCGCATCGCCATCGCCATGACAAAGACGCCTGAGTCCGCCGGCCCCATTTCTTCACTTGTTCTGATCAATCCATCGCGACATCGCGCGTTTGTCGCGGAAGCACTCGCTGGGGATCGGGCGGCGTTTGGTGCGCGAGATCCGCTCGGCAAAGGCCACCTGTTTGCCCGTCGGGTAGTCGGCAAAAGGGGAGGGATCGTGCGGCTTGTGCGCCGAGATCCAATCGGACATGGATCGCCGGTCGCGCTGCGCCTCGACCGGAATCTCCAACGCGGACTGCTGGGCGATCGCGCGCGCATAGCGCATCTGACGGTCCGTGACGGGCAGAATGTGGTAGTCGTTGGTCGGCCCCATCGGGGTGGTTTTGCGCAATGACTGTTCCATCTGGTGATCCTCCGATCATGTAGAACAGAAATGGAACATTAACCATTTTTTTCAAGAGGTCCCCTTTTTTTGTTGGCAAGAATTCGCCCAAAGCAGTGCTTTATTGACTGATCAATCAATAATCATTACCTGCGGATGAAACCGACCGGCACCGGTTCTCCGAGGCCCGAGTAAAAAAGGATCCGCGATGAAAGTTCAGCCCAAGGCCAGCCACTTTATTGATGGCGAATATGTCGAAGACACCGCAGGCACCCCGATCGACGTGATCTATCCGGCCACGGGCGAGGTCATCGCCCGCCTGCATTCGGCCACGCCGCAGATCATCGAACAGGCTCTAAACAGTGCAAAACGAGCACAAAAGGCCTGGGCAGCGATGACCGGAACCGAGCGCGGCCGCGTCCTGCGCCGCGCCGCCGACATCATGCGCGAGCGCAACCGCGAGCTGTCGATCCTCGAAACCCATGACACCGGCAAGCCGTTGCAGGAAACGCTGGTGGCCGATGCGACCTCGGGCGCGGATGCGTTGGAATATTTCGGCGGGCTGGCCGGGTCCCTGACCGGCGAGCACATCCCGCTGGGCAGCGGCGATTTCGTCTATACCATCCGTGAGGCGCTGGGCGTCTGCGTCGGCATCGGCGCGTGGAACTACCCCACTCAGATCGCCTGCTGGAAGGGCGCCCCGGCGCTGGCCTGCGGCAATGCGATGGTGTTCAAACCCTCGGAAACCACCCCCTTGTCGGCGTTGAAAGTGGCCGAGATCCTGATCGAGGCTGGTGCGCCCAAGGGTATCTACAACGTGGTTCAGGGCTATGGCGATGTGGGCGCCGCGCTGGTCACCGACCCGCGCGTGGCCAAGGTGTCGCTGACAGGTTCTGTGCCCACGGGCTGCAAGGTCTATGCCGCCGCGGCCGAAGGCATGAAACACGTCACGATGGAACTGGGCGGCAAGTCGCCGATGATCGTGTTTGACGATGCCGATATCGACAACGCCGTCTCGGGCGCGATCCTGGGCAATTTCTACTCATCCGGTCAGGTCTGCTCCAACGGCACGCGGGTCTTCGTACAGAAGGGCATCAAAGAGGCCTTCCTGACCCGCCTGACCGAACGCCTTGCCAAGGTGAAGATCGGCGACCCGATGGATGAGGCCGTGAACTTTGGCCCGATGGTCAGCGAAAACCAGATGAACATCGTTCTGGGCTATATCGAGAAGGGCAAGACCGAGGGCGCGCGGCTGGTCCACGGTGGCGCGCGGCTGGATCGCCCGGGCTTCTACCTTCAGCCCACTGTCTTTGCCGACGTGACCGACGACATGACCATCGCCCGCGAGGAGATCTTTGGCCCCGTCATGTCGGTGCTGGATTTCGAAACCGAAGACGAGGTGATGGCCCGCGCCAACGCCACCGAGTTCGGCCTGGCCGCCGGCGTGTTCACCAACGACCTGACCCGCGCCCATCGCGTGGTGGCCGGGTTCGAGGCGGGCACCTGCTACATCAACACCTACAACCTAGCCCCGGTCGAGGCGCCGTTCGGGGGGTCGAAAATGTCGGGCGTCGGGCGCGAGAATTCGAAGCTGGCGATCAACCACTATTCGGAAATGAAAACCGTCTATGTCTCGATGAACGACGTCGAGGCGCCCTACTAGACGATCCCAAACCGGGATTCCGGCCCAACTTGCCCTGTTCCCGACATTTGGGGTCGGGAACAGAGCATACGGTGTCCGCACACTGTGGCTGACTTCTGAGGCAGAGGGCTGACGCGCCCCCGCCAGTCAGGAGAGAAGCCCAATGAGAACCCATGCACAGGCCGTCGTGATCGGAGGGGGCCTTGTCGGTTGTTCGATCCTCTACCATCTTGCCAAGCTGGGCTGGACCGACGTGATCCTGCTGGAACGGGACGAACTGACCAGCGGTTCAACGTGGCACGCTGCGGCCAACATCCACGGTCTGCACGACAACAACAACGTTACGCGCATCCAGCACTACACGATGAACCTGTACAAGCAGCTGGAGCAGGAAACCGGGCAGGGCTGCGGCGTGTTCCAGCCGGGATCGCTGTATCTCGCCCAGACCGAAGCGCGCGAGCACCAGTTGCGCCTGCAAGAGGCCAAGGCGCGGTTCTACGGCTTGAACTTCCATGAGATCAGCCGCGAACAGGCGATGGAGCTGCACCCGCTGGCGCAGTTCGATGACATCCGCTGCATCATGTATGAACCCGACGGCGGCAACGTGGACCCCTCGGGCGTGACCCATGCCTATGCCGCCGGAGCGCGCGCTCTGGGGGCCGAGATTCAGCGGTTTTGCCCCGTAACAGGGACTGAACAACAGCCTGACGGCTCGTGGATCGTGCGAACGGAAAAGGGCGACATCCACACGCAATGGGTGGTCAACGCCGCCGGGTTGTGGGGACGCGAGGTGGCCGCGCTGGCGGGGCTGGAATTGCCGCTGCAACCGACCGAGCACCAGTATTTCGTGACCGAAGCGATTGAAGAGGTCGCCGCCCTTGGCCGTCGTCTGCCCTCGATCGCCGACCGCGATGGCGAGTATTATTTCCGGCAGGAAGGCAACGGGTTGCTGATCGGCGCCTACGAGAAAGACATGCGGTTCTGGGCCGAGGACGGCACGCCGCTGGATTTCGCCCATGACCTCTTCCCTGACGATCTGGACCGGATCATGGAAAACGTGATCCGCGCGACCGAGCGTGTGCCGGTGGCCGCGACCGCAGGCGTGAAACGGGTGATCAACGGCCCGATGATCTGGTCGCCGGATTCCAACGCCATCTGGGGGCCGGTGCCCGAGCTGCGCAACTATTTCTGCTGCACCGGCATCATCCCCGGATTCTCGCAATCGGGCGGGCTGGGGCTGTTGGCTGCGCAATGGATGATCGAGGGCGAGCCGCAATACGACATGTTTGCCTGGGATCTGGCGCGGTTCGGCGACTGGGCCGACAAGAAATTCACCAAGGCGCGGGTGGCCGATCAGTATTCCCACCGCTTCGCCATCCATTTCCCGAACGAGGAACGCAGCGCCGGTCGCCCCGCCCGCGTGCGCCCTGCCTACGAGATGCAGAAACAGTTGGGCGCGGTCTTCGGCCTCAACTGCGGCTGGGAACACCCGCTGTGGTTCGCCGACCGGCCCGGAACGGTCGAAACCACCGGCTTCACCCGCCAGAACTGGTTCGAACCGGTGGGGCACGAGGCCCGGATGCTGCGCGAGAGCGTGGGCGTGATCGACATCTCGAACTTTGCCAACTACGTCGTCAAGGGGTCGGGCGCGCATGACTGGCTCGACCGGCTGGTGGCCAACCGGGTGCCGACCGAGGTGGGGCGGTCTTGCCTGACCCCGCTGATTTCCGTGCGCGGTGGCGTGGCGGGGGATTTCACCATCACCAAGACGGCCCAAGACGAATACATGATGATCGGCTCGGGTATGGCCGAACGCTATCACCAGCGGTTCTTCAACATGGTGGACCTGCCCGAGGGCACCACCTTCGAGGTCGCCACCAACCGCATCGCGGGCTTCAACATCGCCGGCCCGAAATCGCGAGAGGCCTTGCAACGGCTGACCAATGCCGACCTGTCGAACGCGGCGTTCCCCTTCATGCGCTCGGCCACGATCGAGGTTGCCGGGGTCACTTGCCTGGCCATCCGCGTCAGCTTCACCGGCGATCTGGGGTGGGAGCTGCACTGCGCCGAAAGCGACCAGATCAGACTCTATACAGCGCTTCTGTACGCTGCCCGCGCCTGCGGTGGAGGGCCGGTCGGCGGCCGGGCTCTGGGTGCGTTGCGGATCGAAAAGGGCTATGGCTCATGGGGGCGTGAGTATTCGCAGGAGTACTGGCCGCACGAGGTCGGTCTGGATGGGTTGATCAAGCCAGACAAGGATTTCCTGCACAAGGCGGCTTGGCTGGCGATCAAAGACAATCCCGCGCGCGAGGTACTGTCGATTTTCGAGGTCGATGTCCCCCACGATGCCGATGCCAGCGGGGGCGAGCCGATCTTCACCCCAGATGGTACGCCCGTCGGGCGCGTCACATCGGGCGCTTATGGCTATACGGTCGGCAAGTCGCTGGCCATCGGATACGCCAACCCAGCCGTGGCCCAGCCGGGTGACGAGGTGCATATCTTCATCCTGGGCAAACCGCACAGGGCTCGGATCCTGCATGCGCCTGCGTTCGACCCCGAAGGCCTGCGCCTGCGAGACCAGAAACCGGCGATGGAGGGTGCCAAGTGACCGAAACCTTCGCCCGCGTTGCCGAGTTTGTTCTGAACCGCCCGGCGGACCAGATGCCCGACAGCGCGCGCGAAGCGGCGGCCCTGATGCTGTTGGATACTTTGGGCATCGTGATCGGCTCGACCCCGATGGAGGCCGGCGTGATCGCCCGCGATACTGCGGAATTGCTGTACGGAACGACCGATCATGCGTTCTCGGCGCGGATGCTGTGTGATGGGCGTCGGGTCAGTCTGGCGGGCGCGGCCTACGCTGCCGCCACGCAGACCGACAATCTCGACGGACACGACGGCTACAACCCGACCAAGGGGCATATCGGTGTCGTGGTCATACCCGCGCTGTGCGCATTGACCGAGCACTGCCCAGACCTGTCGGGACCCGATGCGTTGGCCGCCGTCATCACCGGCTACGAAATCGCGGGCCGCGCAGGTATCGCCCTGCACGCCACCGTCAGTGACTATCACACCTCGGGGGCGTGGAACGCACTGGGCGTGGTTGCCATGGCGGCCCGCTTGCGGGGCCATTCACCGGACCAGTTGCGCCAAGGCCTTGGCATTGCCGAATATCACGGCCCCCGCAGCCAGATGATGCGCGAAATCGCCAACCCGACCATGCTGCATGACGGCTCGGGCTGGGGCGCGCTGGTAGGCTTGTCGGCGGCGATTCTGGCCGAGCGCGGCTTTACTGGCGCCCCCGCCATCACCATCGAGGAAGCCCGCGCGGCACCCTATTGGCAGGACCTCGGCACATTTTGGCAGATGGAACATCAATACGTGAAACCCTATCCGATCTGCCGCTGGGCCCATGCCGCCATCGACGGGCTGCGCACGGTGATGAACACGCACGATCTGACCCATGACCAGATCGCCCGCGTCGAGATACATAGTTTTCACGAAGCGGTTCAACTGTATTCGGGGATGCCCGAGACAACGTCGCAGGCGCAATACTCGCTGCCATTTGCCGTCTCGACTTTTGCAGTACACGGGCGGATCGGGGTCGAGCACATCAGCGGCGATGGACTATCCGATCCGGTGGTCGCCGATTTCCTGAGTCGCATCACCGTATCCGAGTCGGACCGCCATAATTCCCGCTTTCCCGCCGGGCGCTGGGCCGACGTTCAGGTCACGACGCATGACGGTCGCGTTTTCCGCTCGGGCGACATCCATGCCCGGGGCGGGCCTGAGTCTCCGATGTCGCGACAGGACGTCATCGACAAGTTTGTCGAGTTTTCTTCTCCGGAAATCGGAGGGTCTGCTGCCAAGAATCTGAGCAGCGCGGTTTTGAACCTTACCGATCCAGGCACCCGGTTTAGTGACATGGTGCAGCCTCTCTACCGGTCGGCCAAGTCGTCAGCCTGACCGGACCAGCCTTGCAACTGCAGAGGATAGGTCGACAGCGTTTCATATCGTGCCCCGTCCGGCCGTAATGTCGAAGAGTTGAGGTTGAACTGGGTCACGAACATGGTGGCTTGGGGAACTGGGTTATGCAAAAAGCCCCTGTTTAGAGACGATTCAATACCCCGATCTATGGTGATATGCGGTCGAAATCGGCGGCGTTGCAGCTTCAGCCCGGCCCGCCTAATGCACTGCAGGACGCTTTCATGCAGGTGCAGGAGTTCAGGATCGGGCTCTACCGCCATGTGCAGCGAGTTTCCGAAACTGCCTAGCCCGGACAATCTGATGGAAAAGGCCGGGCGCTTCAGCGCTTCGAGGTGATCATTCAATTCGATCAAGGCGTTTCGGGTCTGGTCGCCCAGGAAAGCCAGTGTCAGATGAAGGTTTTCAGCAGGCAAACTTCGACCGCAATGTACTGCGCGCGCGACGTCGGCGCATAGCTGGGCGATTTCGGAAGATACGGGAATGGCGACAAAACATCGAATGAGCGCTCCGGACATCCGTTGCCCCTGACCTGGATAAGGTTGAATTTGCAGGGCAGTCTGCCGGTGCTTGCTCTTTCAGACAAGCGCACGCTCTCAATGCGAGGCGCACAAGCCGGCTGTTCGTCGCGCGGGTCCTGACTATTCAAATTCAGTCGTCACGTTCAGCAATTCGGCTATCTTCTGCCGCGTGTCGGCGCTGGCCTCAAGAAGTTGTTCTGCATCCAAAATTGGCTTGTCTGGGGTTTGCTGCACTGGTGCACGCAGGGCCGAGCTCAGATCTATGACCTGCCCCAGCGTGGTGTCCTTCGCTCCAACTTCTTCCAAGTTGAACCCCGCCCACCATGACAGGCGCGCCGCGGAATCCTCATCCCCTATGTCCCGCCAAGCCTCAACGGCGGCCGCGTAATTACCCATATCCGTCAGGGCTTGTGCCCGCAGCCTTTCAGCGTCATCTGAGGGATCCTCGGCCAATTCGCGCAGAGCCAGATCCGGTCGGTTTTCCAGCAGCGCGGCCCGCGCCCGAAGGATGGCGCGTTCGCGCCTGCGTGTCCCATCCGAACCTGCACCCGTCAAGTCTCGGGCTTGCTTGGCAAAGCCGAGGTCCGCAAAACGCTTGGCAAGCAACAGCGAAGTCCCGGTCGAAATAAACTCTAAATCATGTGGTTTCAGGGTACTTGCATACAGCAGAAAGGTCAGGTCATCCGCGCGCTCTGCTGCCAGATGCAAGATACGATTGCGCGTGCCGGTCCAGGTCTCGTCTCCGCGATGGGCATCAAGGATATTGAAGGCCGCAGAAAACTCGCCGCCCAGGGCAAGCGCCAGGGCGTGACCGCGGGCCATGACCGGGCCCAATTCAGAATTGCGCAGTTCGATCTCGTAGCCCGAGATTAGATCGATTTGGCGTCGCGAAACGGCCCCATCCTCTGCCCACTTCTTTTCAACAAGCCGGGCCAGCGCAAGCGGGGCTTCCAAATCCGAGCTTGGGTTGTCGATGACGTCGTTCAACAAAGTGTCGCTGGTGTCCGCATCTCCCTCAGCGGCAGCAACAGTTGCCTGCGCGAGTGTCGCCTCGGGGTGTTGCAGAGTTTGGACGCGATCCACCGAACGCAGTACCCGCCGGGCGGCCTCAAGCTGGCCGGAGTTGACGAATATCTCGGCCAGCCGGGGGCCAAGGATCCGGCGTAGATGCTCAGGAAGCCTCAGGTACGCCTGTTCCATCCGTTCCTGCTGCGCATCTTCCTGCAACTGGCCATCCGCCATCGCGGCCCACATGGCAACCGCGCCGTCGCAGCGTTGCAACCCATGCAGTTGGTTAGGCTCTGATACAGACTGATCATCAATTATTTGCGCGACCGCTCGAACCCATTCCTGTTCCGGCGATGCATCTTCGATCAACTGCAGAACCTGTATGGCCTCTGAACCGAAACCCCAGTGTGCCAACAGCTTTGCGAGCTTGAGCGCGATGGATCTGTCGACCCTGTCGAACTCCAGGAACAAGCCCGCTCGCAGCTCAGCCACCTGATGCGTAAAGGGCCGACCGTCAGACCAGGTGTCGAACCCCAATTCGGCATCCGAAATACAGGCTGGCAGTGACTCCAGAGGTTGCAGAGGTGGCTCTCCCAGTTTGCCCAACTCGTCAAGGATCGAGCTTACCTGGATATGGGCAGGCAGATCCCGCGCGATGTCTGGAAGCGCTTCCGGCACCGAAGCACGCGGACCCGGAGGTGTGACGTTCAGGTCGACAAGCTCGCGATCCGCGCCTTGCAACAGACGGGTCGAAAGGCGCTGCTGCAGGCCATCGCGATCCAGTTGCAGAAGGGGGGCAACCAATTCAATTGATGGGGCTTCGGCCTGTGGACGACGTTTGGAAGTCTGCTCTGGGATCATGATCGATGGAATGTCCAGACTTGGCGGAGGCAAGGCTTTTTGCGCCGCTATGTCCACAACGATCATCGTATCCTTGTACAAAAAAGCGGTCGCGGCGCAGTCACAGCCGAAGTCCAACTCAAGCGGCGCGCCGGAATCGGCCTGCGATATGGCCTCAAGCCGGCCTGCGGACAATCGTGCAAAGACCGATCCGGTCTTGAATTCCACGTCGTCCAATTCGACCGCCAGGCGCGCACCGTTTTTCCGGTGGGCGAGGCTCCAGTTGGTGCCCGCAGGAACGCTGAGAACAAGCCGCGTGAAGCCGTCATGTTCGCCGGACCGCACCGGAACATCCTTTGCCAGCACTCCAGTTGCCGATGCGCTCAGGCCAAGGGTCAGGAGCAAAACCCGGATCATGCTGCCGCCTGCTTGATCTCTTTCAAGGCTTCTTCCAATTCGGTGAAGCCGGGGCGATTGTGGGTCGGCGTGTTCTGGCGACCAACCTCGATACACATTGCAGGGTTGTGATTGTGCAGGTTGGCAACCAGAACTTCCCGGATCAGTTGATAGAAGTGATTGTCTTCCTCCACGACCGCTTTCAGCTTTCCGGCGAAGGGGCCGACCAGCCCGTAGGCCAGAAAGACGCCCAAGAAAGTCCCGACAAGGGCACCTCCGATCAACTTGCCCAAGACCTCGGGCGGTTGGTCGATCGAGCCCATGGTCTTGATCACGCCCAGAACGGCCGCGACGATCCCCAGTGCCGGCAACCCGTCCGCCACGGTTTGCAGGGCGTGGCTGGAATGCATGGCGTGGTGGAAATTGGCATCCATCCGCTTTTCCAGAACCTCTTCAACCTGATGGGGATCGTCATAGTTCATCGCCGCCGACCGCATGGTGTCGCAAATCAGGTCCACGGCCTCTTTGTCCGCCTGTATCTTGGGGAAGGCCACGAAAATGGCCGAGTTTTCAGGGTCTTCTATATGCTGCTCGAGCTCGACCGGATTTGAACGGGCAAGCCGGATCAGCGAGAACAGAAGGCACAGCAGATCGCGGTAGTCTTCGGGCTTCCATTTCGGGCCTTTGAAAACCTTGCCTAGATCCTTGATCGTGTGTTTGACCGCCGACATGTCATTGCTGATCAGAAAGGCGCCGATGGCGGCCCCGCCGATCATCATCATCTCGAACGGCAGAGATTTGAGGATGATCGCCATCTTGCCGCCGGCGGCGAGGTAGCCGCCGAACACCATTACGAAAATAACGACGATTCCAAGAATTCCGATCATGTGGTCTCTCCGGCAGAGCGGTCTTTGAGGGTGGGGCTCATGGCGGCTACTCAGTGGGGGCGTTGGCGTTGCGTCCGGCCATTACGACGCTGATGGTATAGGCGGCCTCGGGGCTGAGACCGGCCATCACACCCGCAGCAGCCTCAGGCGGCATACGCGACAGGAAGCCGGCCGCAAAAACCGGATCCATCGTTTCGAAAAGCGCCGCGGCGTCCTTGGGCTTCATGTTCTGATAGACATCGGTCAGACGGGTGAGGTCGGATTCAGCCGCCTTGTCCGCCACGGCCAATGTCTCGCGCAGCGATGCCTCGGCCTCTTGCAAATCAGAGAGGCGCGTCGCAATGGCCTCGTTGGCAATCTCCAGGGCGCGCTCCCTGCCGCGCAGCGCGCTCTCACGCTGTTTGACGGCTGCTTCCCGACGCAGCAATTCGGTCAGCAAGGCTTGCATGTCCGGCTTTTCGTCCGAGCCGGCGCTGTGTGCAGAGACTTCCGAGGGGTCAGACCCCCTTGCCAAAGCTGGCCCAGCCTCCAGCCCCAGCCGTATGATGGCGGAACTGATCATCAAGGCTGAAATGAGGGTCAGAACGCCACCACGTGGTCGACGCTGGGCAGGTTGCAGGCTGCGCATCAGGATCGGGCCTCGCTACCTTGCGCCTTGTGCCTGAAGAACAATACGCCCTTGGGAATCGGGGCCGGATCCTCTGCGGGGTCGTTGGTGGATTTGACCTCGGCTTCCGGCCTGGATGGAATTTGTTCCACAGCCGCAGGCTCGGCGGGTTGCTCGGGGTCCTTTGGCCCGACCTCTTCTTCCAACGAGACCGGTTCTACCTCAAGAGGTGACGGCTTTTTGGTTTCGGCCGAGGAATTTGCAGGCTCTTCAGCCGCGGGTTTGTCCTCGGGGATCACGTCGTGCATCGACGCCATGATCAACTCAAGCCGCTGTGCGACTGACTCGGCGCGCACGGTCAGATCCTGCAGTTTGTGCCCGGCCTGGTCAGATGCAGCACGCGCGGCATCCAGGGATTTTTTCAGTTCTTCCGCCTGCGCGGACAGCACGGAAACCGCGCCACCGACGCCCCGCTCCAGGTCCGTGAACCGCCTGAGGCGTCGGGACAGAACAAAACAGTACAATCCGGCCCCCAAGGCGCCGGCGACCAGCAGAATGTCCGAGATCAGTTCCAATTTCGCCTCCTAGTTCAATACGAATTCCGTGACCAGAACGTCACGTACCCGACCTTCGCCAACGACGATGCCGATGCGCCGCAGCAGGTGCCCGCGGATGCGAACCAGAGCCAGCGAGTCTTCGAGGTCAGACAGGTTGATGGCCCGGAGATAGCCGTTCATCACGTCCATGATGCGGGGAATCATCTTTTCCACCTCGGCCTCGTGACCGGCGGCCACCTCAAGTTGAGCGTGGAATTTCAGATGGCGCGAATCGCCGGAATTCACGGACACGATCACGGGCGGTAGGTCGACGAACCCGACATCCGGCAACGCATCGATTGCATCTCCGACGTCCGCGGTTTCCGCTGTTTTTCCTTCGGCCTCTGGGGCTTTGCCCAAAAGCCCGGACGCGGTCACATAGTACCCGCCCGCAGCACCCAGCAGCGCCAGAACCGCGCCAATCATCAGTCCCTTTTTGCCCGACTTCTTCGGGCCTTCTGCCTCATCCACGGTCGCGTCTGTCATGGCGTCCTCATTCTTGCGTTCGGCACCCGTCATAACCCCGCAGGGACTAACCGATTGTTAAGGGCAATCGTTCAAACAGGGCACGAGCCGCACAGAATGTCGGCGAGTCGGAGGTGAGCGTGCAGCAGATCGGAACTGTCTGGGCAAGTTTGGGCAGGCGCAAACAAATCATCGTGTCGGGCGCGGCTGTCGTCGTGTTCCTGAGTGTACTGGCGATGTCGCGGTTGGTGACATCTCCGTCCATGACACTCCTCTATGCGGGGCTGGAAAGCGGGGCGGCGGGGGATATCGTCCGCGCCCTGGATCAACGCGGTGTCACCTACGAGATTCGTGGCGGCTCAATCTATGTTCCGGGCTCGCAACGCGACGAGTTGCGCATGACCCTGGCAAGCGAGGGTCTGCCTGCAAATGGCAACCGGGGTTACGAACTGCTGGATACGCTGAGTGGGTTCGGTACGACCTCGCAGATGTTCGACGCTGCCTATTGGCGCGCGAAGGAGGGTGAACTGGCGCGAACCATCGTCAGCAGCCCTCATGTGGGGCAGGCGCGGGTTCACATTGCCAGCGGGTCCACAAGCCCGTTCCAGCCCAGCGTTTCGCCAACCGCTTCGGTCTATCTGGTGCCATCCGGGGCCAAGATCACGGTTGAGCAGGCCAAGGCGATCCGATTTCTGGTGGCCTCCGCCGTGACCGGCCTCGCGCCCGAGGATGTTGCGGTGATCGATTCCAGCGGCGCCGTGATCGGCCCGCAAGAGACGGCGGTCGCCGCCGACACTGCCGATGACAAGGCCAAGGTCCTGCGCGACCGCGTCCTGCGGCTGGTCGAGGCGCGCGTCGGACCCGGCAATGCGGTGGTCGAAGTCAGCGTCGACACGGTCACCGAGACCGAAACCATAAGAGAGCGGCGGTTCGACCCCAAGGGCCGCGTCGCAATCAGCACCGATGTCGAGGAACGGTCGGATACCTCCCGCAATCAGTCGTCGGATGTGACGGTCGCGTCCAACCTGCCGGACGGGGACGGCAATGGCAGCGATGAATCGAATTCTTCAGCCACGCAAACCCGTGAGCGGATCAACTATGAGGTTTCAGAGACCGAGCTTGAAGTTCTGCGGGTGCCCGGGGCAATCAAACGCCTGACGGTTGCCGTTCTCGTCAACGGTACCCGCACAACGGACGCCACCGATGCCGAGGTTTTTGAACCGATGGCACAGCCGGAACTGGACGCTCTGGAAGAGCTTGTCGCCTCGGCCGTAGGCTTCGATGCGGATCGCGGGGATGTCATCACGCTGAAATCCCTGGAACTGCCCAATGTCGAACCGCAGGGAACACTGGCGACCGCTTCGGTCTGGCAAAGCATCCATCTGGATACGATGTCGCTGATACAGATGGCAGTGTTGGCCATCGTATCGCTGGTCATGGGGTTGTTCGTGATCCGGCCGATCCTGACCGGTTCGGCCGCAGTGCCAGCCTTGCCGCCTGCCGCAGCCTCCGCCGAGGGCGGCGCGCCATATCTTGTCGGTGAAATCTCAGATGCTGATGGACAGGAATTCAGCGCTCTCACCGGCCAGGGTGAAAACGGAGGCTCTGTGCCTGCGATTGGGTCCACGGCAAGCGAAGATGCGGTCGGCCGTCTGCGCGCCATGATCGGGGACAAACAGGAAGAGACGGTCGAAATTCTGCGGAGCTGGCTGGAAGAAAACGAGGAGAAGGTTTGATGTCGATCGCCCACCTCCTCGAGGATTTCGCCGCTCAGGCCGACGGCGCGGATCTGCGATTGCTGGACGAAGAAGCTTTGGAGGAAGAGCGGCTCGCCGCTTTCGAACGCGGATATGGTGCCGGGTGGGAGGATGCGCTGCAGGCCCAAGCCCAAGATCGCGCTGCGCTGACCGAGGATATGCGGGCAGCCTTCTCCGACATGTCCTTCACCTACCAGGAAGCTCTGACCCGGATGACCTTGTCGCTTGAACCGATGTTCAGCGCTCTGGTTCAGACCGTTCTTCCCCAGGCGTTGGATCGGGGGCTTGCCGCCCGCGTGATCGAGCAGTTGAGCGAAATGGCCAATGCGCAGGTTGCAGAACCGATCCTTCTGTTGGTTCCACCCGGTGTTGAAGGGGATGTCGAGGCGTTGTTGCCCGTCGACATCACGCCCCTCCCCAAGGTCGTCGCGGACCCCGAGTTGCTGCCAGGTCAGGCGCGGTTGCAGGTCGGCACCGCCCGGTCCGAGGTTGATTGCACCGCGCTGCTGGACGCGATCGCCGCCGCTTTCGACGCATATGTTTTTGAGGCAAAAGAGGCTTTGTCAAATGAGTGACGCACCTGCATCCACACCTGAAAGACCCAATCCGTTCGAAGCCGTTCCCATCGAGGTGACGGTTTCCGTTGGTCGGGCGCGCCCCTTGATACGCGACCTGTTGACCATGGGTGAGAACGCCGTTCTGACCTTGGACAAACGGGTCGAAGATCCGGTGGATCTGTATGTCGGCGATCAATTGGTCGCCCGTGGTCTGCTCGAGGAAATGGAGGGGGACAATGCCGGTCAATTGGCGGTGCGTCTGACCGAGATTTCGGATTTCCAGAACGGACTTGGATGATGCGCCGGGCGGCCTGGTGTGCAATTGCGATCCTTGTGCTGACGCCAGCACTGGCATCGGCACAGGAGCTGTCGCTGTCATTGGGCGACGGCGGATCCATATCGGCGCGAACCATTCAGTTGATCCTGCTGATCACGGTGCTCAGCCTGGCACCAGGCCTTGCGATCATGGTGACCTGTTTTCCATTTCTGGTCACGGTACTGGCCATTCTGCGGCAGGGGATCGGATTGCAACAGTCCCCGCCCAACATGCTGATCGTCAGCCTGGCGCTGTTTCTGACCTATTTCATCATGGAGCCGGTCTTTACCCAGGCTTGGGACACCGGGATCCGACCGATGGTCGAAGAAACACTTGCGGTAGAGCCTGCATTGGAACGTGCCATGGTGCCGTTCCGCGAGTTCATGGTGGCGCGGCTGGATGGTGACACGTTTCGGGCCATGGCGGCCTTGCGCCCCGACACCGCGTCGATGGAGCTGTCGCCGGAGGCGCCACTGTCGGTTCTCATGCCGTCGTTCATGTTGTCCGAGGTTGCCCGCGCGTTCCAGATCGGATTCCTGATATTTCTACCGTTTCTGATCATCGATCTTGTAGTGGCTGCGGTACTCATGTCGATGGGGATGATGATGGTGCCGCCCGCCACGGTTTCGCTGCCGTTCAAACTGGCGTTTTTCGTGATTGCGGATGGGTGGTCCCTGATCGCCAGTGCCTTGGTGCGAAGCTATTCCTAGCCTGCGTGTGGACGGTCTCAGCGCCGGATCTGCAGCCGTGCCCGCAGACCCTGATCACCCGCTTCAAAGCGCAGCGAGCCGCCATGCTGCTCTGCCACGGTTGCAACGATTGTCAGGCCCAGCCCAAACCCGTCGGACGACCCGATGTTCGAACCGCGCCGGAACGGGGCCATCAGCGCCTCGATATCCGAAACGGACAAGTTGGTTCCCTTGTCTTCGACGACAATCGTGGCGGTTTCCGCGTCGGTTTCCAGTTCAACCGTTGCGTGGCGCCCGTATTTCAGCGCGTTGTCGATCAAGTTCGTCAACGCCCGTTTCAATGAGATCGGTCGCGCCATGACAAGGATGCGGCGGGTTTCCGGAAGCGAGCCATGCCCGCGCCGCGACATGAAGAGCGACGCCGCGCCCTCCACCTCGACCCGGGCGACTTGTTTCAGGGTCACAGGCAGGTCCATGTCCTGATAGTCGGCAACCAGCGACTCGACCAGTGAGGTGAGTGAGATCTGGCGCGGATCCTCGACGCTCAGTTCCGAGCGGGTGTAGGTCAATACGCTTTCGATCATACCTGTCATCTGGTCGACATCGGACTCCAGCTTCTCTCGCAATTCGGCGTCCGGAATCAGCGCCGCGCGCAGACGCACGCGGGCCGCTGGCGTCCCAAGGTCGTGGCTGACGCCGGACAGGACCGTGGCACGCTTTTCCAGCTGTGCGCGTTCGTCCTCAAGATGCGTATTGACCGCCGATACGATGTCGCGCAGTTCGGCCGGCCCGGACATGTCGTAGCTGTCCGGACCCCCGCTGCGCCGGCGGTCACGCAGCGACTGGGAGAACCGCGAAAAGCTGTCTGTCACATTGCCGACTGATGTCAGAATGATCGCAAGTGCCAAGACGGCCAGAAAGATCGCGGGCAGGCGCAGGTCGGTCGGGGCCGCATCGCAACCCCAGACCTGCGTACCGTCGATCTTCTGCCAAGCGCCCTGTCCGAACCGGGCCACCAGAATGGGTTCGCTGCAATAGGTGGCCAGCAGGCGTGTCAGGTTGCCCATCTTCTGCGGCCCGGTCTGGTCGTTGCCTGACACGATGTCGGATACCGGATAGACCAGCCGGTCGGACAAGACCGCAAGCGTCAGGTTCCGCCCGCTGAGCGGCGCGGAGCTGTCGGTCAGAATGGACAGGTTGGTCAGAAACCGGCGTCCTGCAAGGTCGGGCAACTGCTCGAATTCACCCGCATCGGCCAGACTTGCGGCCTCGGGCGGCAATGGCGTGATCAACACGTCGGGATGCGAGGCGCGACCTGTGCGCAGATCTTCGTAGACCGAGAACCCGGCAACATAGGCCCGGGTCAGATAGGCGTCCCAGTTGCGAACGGATGAAAACCACAGTCCTGCCGCCAGCAGCCCGGCAGCAAACGCACCCAGGCTCCAGGCCCAGCCCAGATCCCGCAGGCGCAGGGTCATGCCTCCTGTTCCACGGTGACCTCGCAGGCGAAGACATAGCCGACACCGCGGGCCGTGCGCAGCATCTGCGGATCTTTGGGGTTGGCCTCGATTTTGGAGCGCAGCCGCCCCACCAGAACGTCGATGGCCCGACCTTGCGCTTCGGGCTTGTCACCGGTGCCGGTCACGTCCAGCGCGGCGGCGATCTCGTCGCGGGTCAGCGGAATGTGCGGGTTGGCCAGCAGCACCTTGAGCAACGCGGTTTCGCGCTGCGACAGCGACACCTGGTACCCGTCCGGGGCATGCACCTCGTCGCGTTTGCCGTCATAGACCCATCCGCCAAAGCGGAACGTGCGGATCCGCCGGCGATAGGCCAGCGATGGCGTACGCCGCGCGCGCTGCATCACCGCGCGCACACGCGCCAGCAGCAGTTGCGGGTTGAACGGCTTGGCGATGTAGTCGTCGGCGCCCACCTCGTACCCGGCCATGCGCTGATGATCGGCAGACAGGGCCGACACGAAGATGATCGGCACGTCCTGCTCGCGGCGCAGCCGGGCGCAGATCTCGACCCCGTTCTCGTCACCCAGCATCACGTCCAGAAGGATCAGGTCGATGCGGCCTGACTTCAGGTGTGCCTGCACCTCGCGCTCGGTGGCTGCTGGCAGGGCAATGAACCCGTTCTGGTGAAAGAACTGGGTCAACATCGACCGGATTTCCGGATCGTCATCCACAACCAGCAGACGTGGAATGCTCACGCTGTTCCTCCCCGATTTCCCCCTCGACGCTGCCCTCAATTGTAACGGACTGCAACAGATTCAAGGTCAACGTAACACGCTGTAACAAAAGGCGGGAAAATTTGCAGCCCGCGCCGGATACATGGGGAATTTGCCATTGCCAGACGGCAAGCGGCTGCCGGTAATGTCCCGCATCGCTGCCCCGCGGCAGCAAACAAGGATCTGGGAGGATACCAAACATGAAACGTTTCGCACTTGCCACGGCGTCGTCGCTGGCCGTTCTGGCTGGCACGTCGGTGATGGCCGAACCGCAGGCCGAAGTTCTGCACTGGTGGACGTCGGGCGGCGAGGCCAAGTCGGTCGCCGTTCTGCAGGAAGAGTTTGCGGCCAATGGCGGCACCTGGACGGATATGCCCGTTGCAGGCGGCGGCGGAGACGCGGCGATGACCGCGCTGCGCGCCCGCGTTCTGGCCGGCAACGCGCCGACCGCCGTTCAGCTGAAAGGCCCGGCGATCCAGGAATGGTACGAAGAGGGTGTTCTGGCGGACATCTCGAACGTTGCCGAGGCCGAGGGCTGGGCCGAAGTCCTGCCCGCCTCGATCGCGGCGCATATGCAATGCGAAGGCACTTGGTGTGCCGCACCGGTCAACGTGCACCGTATCGACTGGATCTGGGCAAACGCCGATATCCTGGCCGCCAATGAGATCGAGATGCCGACCACCTGGGAAGAGTTCAACGCCGCTGCCGAGAAGCTGCAGGCCGCAGGCATCATCCCGCTGGCCCACGGTGGTCAGGCCTGGCAAGACGCAACCGTCTTCGAAGCAGTTGCGCTGGGCATCGGCGGACCCGAGTTCTTCAAGAAGGCCTTTGTCGATTTGGACCCCGAGACTCTGACCTCGGACACGATGGTTCAGATTTTTGACCAGATGCGCACCCTGCGCGGGTTCGTTGATGAGAACTTCTCGGGCCGCGACTGGAACCTGGCCACCGCCATGGTCATGAACGGTGAGGCCGCCTTCCAAATCATGGGTGACTGGGCCAAGGGTGAATTCCTGGCCGCGGGCAAGGTCCCCGGCGAAGACTTCCTGTGCGCCTCGACCCCCGGTGACGGCTATCTGTACAACGTCGACAGCTTTGCCATGTTCGACGTGGACGGCGACGACAAGCGCGCCGGTCAGGAACTGCTCGCCAAGCTGATCGTGGCCCCCAAGTTCCAGGAAGTGTTCAACCTGAACAAGGGGTCGATTCCGGCGCGGACCGACGTCGCACTGGACAAGTTCGACATCTGCGCCAAGATCTCGGCCGAAGACATGGGCGCTTCGTCCGCCAATGGCTCGCTGCTGCCGTCCTACGCGCATGGCATGGCGCTGCGCGGTGCGCAGGCTGGTGCGATCACCGACGTCGTGACCGCACATTTCAACTCGGATATGTCCTCGGCTGACGCGGTTCAGCAACTGGCGGACGCGGTGGCAAACAGCTACTGATCCAACACGCTCTGCCCCCTATACTGCGGGGCAGAGCATCTTTCCCCGGAGGAAAAAATGTCCGAATGGCTGGAAAACCACCTTCCCAAGGTGGTGCTGGCACCGTCGTTCATCGCCGTATTGATTTTTGTCTACGGATTTATCGGATGGACCGCCTGGGTGTCGCTGACCCGATCGAAACTGCTGCCGAAATACGAGATCAAGGGCTTCATCCAATATGACCGCCTGTTTGACTCGCCCCGCTGGGACACGGCGATCAACAACCTTTACGTCTTTGGCGCGCTGTTCATCGTGATCGCGATGGTTCTGGGCCTGCTGCTGGCGATTCTGCTGGATCAGAAGATCCGCGTCGAAGGCGCGATCCGTACGATCTACCTGTACCCGATGGCGCTGTCGATGATCGTGACCGGCACCGCGTGGAAGTGGATCCTGAACCCGGGTCTGGGTATCGAGGCCATGGTCCAGGGCTGGGGCTTTCCGAATTTCAAGTTCGACTGGCTGGTGAACCCGGACTACGCGATCTACACGATCGTCATCGCCGCGATCTGGCAGAGCTCGGGTTTTGTCATGGCGCTGTTCCTGGCCGGACTGCGCTCGGTGGATGGTGAGATCATCAAGGCCGCGCAGGTCGATGGCATCCCCACTTGGCGGATCTATACGGCAATCATCATTCCGTCGATGGCTCCGATCTTCCTGTCGGCCTTCATCGTGTTGGCGCACCTTGCGATCAAGAGCTTTGACCTTGTCATCGCCCTGACAGGCGGCGGCCCAGGTTATGCGACCGATCTGCCCGCAACATACATGTACGCCATGGCGTTTTCGCGCGGCGATATCGGCCAGGCGGCGGCGTCCGCGATGATCATGATGCTGGTCGTCTTTGCCATCGTGGTTCCTTACCTCTACTCAGAACTGAGGGCGAAAAATGACTGATCTGTCGATGCCCCAAACCCGAACCCGCAGCCAGAGCGCCACGGGCAAGATTGCCCTGCGTTGGTTGCTGTATGTCCTGCTTGGTCTTTTTGCGCTCTACTACCTGATGCCGCTTTTCGTGATGCTGACCACATCGCTCAAAAGCCTCGAGGAAATTCGCACGGGATCGCTGATCTCGCTGCCGCGCGAGGTCAGTCTGGATGCCTGGAAAACCGCCTGGTCAGGCGCCTGCACCGGTATCCAGTGCGAAGGCCTGCGGCCCTATTTCTGGAACTCGGTCCTGATTGCGGTCCCTGCCGTGGCAATCTCGACCCTTCTGGGGGCGTTGAACGGATTTGTCGTCGCGCAATGGCGTTTCAAAGGGGCCAACATCATCTTTTCTCTGATGCTGTTCGGTTGTTTCATCCCGTTCCAGGTGGTCCTGCTGCCGATGGCGCGTCTGCTGGGCATGATGGGGATCGCCGGAACCATTCCGGGCCTGATCTTCGTCCACGTGATCTATGGGCTTGGCTTCACAACGCTGTTCTTCCGCAACTACTACGTCACCATCCCGGCCGAGCTGACCAAGGCGGCGCGAGTGGATGGTGCCGGGTTCTTTCGGATCTTCTGGTCGATCTTCCTGCCGCTGTCGCTGCCCATCATCGTGGTGACCGTGATCTGGCAGTTCACCCAGATCTGGAACGATTTCCTGTTCGGCGTTTCGTTCAGCCAGGCGGGCACGCAGCCCGTGACCGTGGCGCTCAACAACATCGTCAACTCAACCACCGGCGTCAAAGAGTACAACGTCGACATGGCCGCCGCGATCATCGCGGGGCTGCCGACGCTGCTCGTCTATGTCGTTGCCGGTAAGTATTTCATCCGCGGCCTGACCGCCGGTTCCGTGAAGGGATAACCCATGGCTCCCATCCTCGATATCCAAAACCTGTACAAGAATTACGGCGCAACCGAGATTCTGAAGGACATCAACATCTCGATCGAACCGGGCGACTTCCTGGTGCTGGTCGGCCCTTCCGGCTGTGGCAAGTCGACCCTGCTGAACTGCATCGCCGGGCTCGAGCCGATCTCGGGCGGGACGCTGTCGATTGGCGGCAAGGACATGACTCATGTCAGCCCCAAAGACCGCGACATCGCGATGGTGTTCCAGTCCTACGCCCTGTACCCGACCATGTCGGTGGCCAAGAACATCACCTTTGGCATGAAGGTGCGCGGCGTCGATCAGGCAACTCAGGACGCCAAGCTGAAAGAGGTCGCCTCGCTTCTGCAGATCGAGCCGTTGCTGAACCGCCGCCCCAGCCAATTGTCGGGCGGCCAGCGTCAGCGTGTGGCGATGGGCCGGGCGCTGGTGCGCGACCCCAAGCTGTTCCTGTTCGACGAGCCGCTGTCGAACCTGGACGCCAAGCTGCGGGTCGAGATGCGGACCGAGATCAAGAAGCTGCATCAGACGCTGGATGCCTCGATCGTCTATGTGACCCATGATCAGATCGAAGCGATGACCCTGGCCACCAAGATCGTGGTGCTGAAGGGCGGTGTGGTGCAGCAGATCGGCACTCCAGCCGAGATATACAATCGCCCCGCCAACCTGTTTGTGGCCGATTTCATGGGCTCGCCGGCGATGAACCTGATCCCGGCGCGGGTCCAGCGCAACGGGACCGGCACGCAGGTCGCCATTGCGCGGGATGGGGCTGATCCGATCGTGCTGACGGATACGCGCGATCTGGACCTGCCCGAAGAGGTGATCCTGGGCCTGCGCCCCGAGGACATCGCTGAATCCGGGTTCCGCGCTGGTGCCTGTGTGCAAGAGGCCGCCTGCCTGGTCGATATGGTGGAACCGGCCGGTGCCGATACCTACGTCGTGTCGGAACTGGGCGGCAAACAGGTCACTGCGCGCCTGCACGCCGAGACCAGCGCCAGGGCCGGTCAGATGCTGAACCTGGCCTTTGACATGAGCAAAGTGTCCTATTTTGCGAAAGCGACAGGCGAACGCCTGAACTGAGCCACGAAAAAAGCCGCGCAGGGATCCTGCGCGGCGTCATCACTACTCTGACCGGTTGGTTCAGCCGGTCTTTTTTAGGTCATTGATCAACTGATCCAGGTTGCCCTTGCGCGCATCCAGCATGGCGCCGATCTCGGTCCGCTCTGTCAGCAGCAGGTTCACGCCTTCGATGAACATGTTGTAGAACTTGTCGCGACCCGATTTGTCCGACACCAGGAAGGTCACTTCGAACGGCGCTTCGCCGCGCAGCTTGACGCTGCTGCGAACCTCGTAGCCGGCCTTGATCTTGCGGGCATTCTTCACGGTGACCTCACCCCCGATGAATTCGCGGAAGCGTCGACCGTATTTGCGCGAGATATACCCCTGGAAAGCCTTGGTGAATTCGCGCATCTGTGCATTGCTGGCGCTGCGGGCGTCGGCGCCCAGCGCATAGCGTGCCATGATCGGAACGTCGGCATATTGCACGAAGATCTTTTCGAAATCGCGCAGCATGGCGCTTTCGGATTTGCCCGACTCGATCACGCGCGTGATGTCGGCAACGACGCTGTTGACCAGTTGTGTCGCGCTGGCCTCGGTCAACGCCAGGGTCTGCTGTGGAAGGCCAGCCACGGCCAGCCCGGCCAGGGCGGTGGCGGCAAAGGTACGGCGGTTCATGGCGTTATTCAGCATAGGGGTCCTCATATGGGTCCTCGTAAGGGTCAAGGTATGGGTCCCTGACCGGGTCGGTGCCGGTATCGGCGTAGGGATCGGAATACAGACCCAGATAGGCATCCTCATCGTCCCTTGCCAGTTCGAACCGGCGGTTTTGCAAATAGATCAGGCGGGCCTGAGCGTAACTGTCTGCGCTTTCGTACAGAATCGAGTCGACCGTGTCCGAGAATCTGCCCCGATCGCCCATCCGCCGTACCACCTCGGCATAGACGCCCAGGTTGTCGGCCGGTCGCGTCGGCGAGAAGTTGATCGGGTTCGAGAACAGGTTGACCACAACGCCGACCGCATCCCGGGTCGTCGAGGGGCCGTAGAACGGCAGTTCGACATAAGCCCCTTCGCCGAAGCCCCAGACATGAAGCGTTTCGCCGAAATCGGTATCAACCGGCGGCAGGTTCAACTCATCCGCCGGTTTGGACAGACCGAACCCGCCCACGGTCGAGTTGATCACGAACCGCAGCAGGGCGTTGCCCGACTGTTTCAGATTGCCCTGCAGCAGATAGTCGACGGCCTGTCCGGGCAACGAGATGTTTTCCGCGAAGTTGTTGAAGCTGGTGACCATCGGGTCGGGTACGATTTTCACATAGCCTTTCGAGGCCGGGCGGAACAGGAACCGGTCGACGCCCAGATTGAACTTGTGAATGCCGCGATTTGCGTTTTCGTAGGGGTCGAAGACCTCGCCGCGGGCCGCTGCGTCCTGGGGCTGCGACGCGCAGGCCGACAGAACCGCGAACAGCGACACTGCGACGATGTGCTTGAAACGGATCCGGTTGGACACGGTCTTGGTTACTCCCGATCGTCCGGATGTAATCCAGCCGGACACTCAATCAATACGTTTTCTCGTTGGCACAACGGACCAATTCAACGGCACATAGTCGTTTCGCACCCGAAAGGAAACTCCTAGCGTTTAACCCGCGCGCCGGACCCGGGTAAAGTGGCCTGCATTCAACACATCCGCATGAGTGGAGACCTGCCCAAATCGCGGGCAAATGCGAAATTGCCGGTTTCCGGCTTTTCGTGGGCGGTGTTCCCGGTTAGCGTCCGCCAAAGTCACATAAAGTTGAGGACAATCACATGAGCATCGCAGCCAAACTGGAATCCCTGGGCGTCAGCCTGCCGGACGCCCCTGCACCGGCAGCCAATTACGTGCCGTTCGTGCGGGTGGGCAACATCGTCTATGTGTCGGGTCAGATCTCGAAGGACGATGCGTTGATCACCGGCAAGCTGGGCGCCGATATGGATGTCGCTGCCGGTGCAGCGGCGGCCCGGGTCTGCGCTATCAACCTGCTGGCCCAGGTCAAGGCGGCCTGCGGCGGGGATATCGACAAGCTGGTGCGGGTGATCAAGCTGACCGGCTTCGTGAACTCGACCGCCGATTTCACCGACCAGCCGCAGGTGATCAACGGCGCATCCGACTTCCTGGTCGAGGCGCTGGGCGATGCCGGCCGCCATTCGCGCTCGGCCGTCAGCGCCGCGTCGCTGCCGTTGGGTGTGGCCGTCGAGATCGAAGGGATTTTCGAGATCCAATGACACCGTCTCTGCCTCGTGTGTTCATGGGCGCGCCGATCGCGCATCGGGCGTTGCATGACATTCGCCAGAACCGCCCGGAAAACAGCCGGGCGGCCATCCGGGCCGCCATTGCTGCGGGCTACGGGATCGAGATTGACCTGCAGTTGACGTCGGACGGTCATGCCATGGTGTTCCACGATTATGACATGGCGCGCCTGACCGGGCGGCCGGGCGCCATTCAGCAGATCACCCGGGCCGAGGCCGCGGACCTTCCGCTGCTGCACGGGGACGAGGGTATCCCTTCGCTTGAGGAAGTTCTGCAACTGGTGGCCGGCCGCGTGCCGCTGCTGATCGAGTTCAAGGATCAGCACGGTGCGATGGGGCCTGTGGACGGGCGGCTGGAGCAAGACGCGGTCGCGCTGCTGAAGTCCTATGACGGTCCGGTCGCGCTGATGTCATTCAACCCCAACTCGGTGGCCGAGCTGGCCCGACTGGCGCCAGAAATTCCGCGTGGATTGACGACCTGTTCCTACAAGCCCGAAGTCGAGCATCTGCCGGCCGAGGTCTGCGACCACCTGCGCGAGATCCCCGATTTCGACCGGGTTGGCGCCAGCTTCATCAGCCACGAGGTGCAGGACCTGTCCCGCCCCCGCGTGGCCGAGTTGAAGGCGCAAGGCGTGCCGATCCTGTGCTGGACGGTGCGCTCGGCCGAACAGGAGGCCGAGGCGCGCAAGGTGGCCGACAACGTGACCTTCGAGAACTATCTGGCCGCCATTCCGGGTTGAACCCGGCTGCTGGCGTCACAGATAGTTCAGGGGACGCAGGAGGGCACATGGACCAGTCACAGATCGAGATACGGGTTCTGTCGGCGCTGGATCAGATCCCGGCGGCCGAATGGGACAGTTGCGCCTGCCCCGAGGCCGCCGACGGCACCCGCCCGCTGGACCCGTTCACCACGCATCGGTTCCTGCGCGCGCTGGAAGACAGCGGCTCGGTCGGGCGGGGCACCGGCTGGCAACCGCAATACCTGACCGCCTATCTGGACGGCCTGTTGATCGGGGCCGCGCCGATGTTTGCCAAGTCGCATAGCCAGGGCGAGTACATTTTCGATCACAGCTGGGCCCATGCCTATGAAAACGCGGGCGGGCGGTATTACCCGAAATTGCAGATCGCGGTGCCCTTCACCCCGGCCACCGGGCGGCGGTTTCTGACACGGCCCGGCTATGACGGGATCGCCATGTCGGCGCTGGTGCAGGGGGCGGTGCAACTGGCCGCCGACAATCGCCTGTCGTCGCTTCACGTCACCTTCTGCACCCAGGACGAGGCGCTGGCCGGGCAGCAGATGGGCCTGCTGGCGCGCGACTCGCAGCAGTTTCACTGGCTGAACGACGACTATGCCGATTTTGAAGCCTTTCTGACCGCGCTGTCCTCGCGCAAGCGAAAGAACGTCCGCAAGGAACGGGCGCAGGCCAATGCCTTTGGCGGCGAGATCCGCACCCTGACCGGCGCCGATCTGCGCCCCGATCACTGGGACGCGTTCTGGGAGTTCTATCAGGACACCGGCGCGCGCAAGTGGGGCTCGCCCTACCTGACGCGGCAATTCTTTGACATCGTTCACGAAGCCATGGCCGATGACGTGGCGCTGGTGCTGGCCGAGCGGGGCGGATACCCGATCGCGGGGGCGCTGAACTTCATCGGGCGCAAGACCTTGTTCGGGCGCTATTGGGGCTGCAACGAACATCACCCCTGCCTGCATTTCGAACTGTGCTACTATAGGGCGATCGACTTTGCCATCGCGCATGGTCTTGACCGCGTCGAAGCCGGCGCGCAGGGAGAACACAAGCTGGCGCGGGGTTATCTGCCCACGCGCACGCACAGCCTGCACTGGATCGCCGATCCCGGCTTTGCGGACGCCGTCGCGCGGTATCTCGAGGCCGAGGCCCGCGCGGTGGGGGAAGAGATCGAAATTCTGACGGATTACGGCCCGTTCAGAAAAGCCAACCCGGAGGAACAGCAATGAGCGAACTTCTGTCGACCGAGACCCGTGGCCCGCTGCTGGATCCGCTGTTCAAGAACGGCTGGACCATGGTCAAGGATCGTGACGCGATCACCAAGACCTTCATCTTCGACGATTTCGTCGATGCCTTCGGCTGGATGACCAAAGTGTCGATCTTCGCGGAAAAATGGAACCATCATCCCGAATGGTCCAACGTCTACCGCACGGTCGAGGTGGTGCTGACCACCCATGACGTAGGCGGCCTGTCGTCTCAGGACGCCAAGCTTGCGCGCAAGATGGACAGCCTGCTTTAGCCGCGGTCGCCCCGCGACCCCATGCCCCCAGCCAACATCGCTACCTCGCCCAGACGACGGAACTCGGCCGGGGTCACGGTACCGTCGCTCACGTCGATGTCGCGCGGGATTCCGGCGGTGCGGTTGCCCATCATCCGTACGCTGCGCGCCGCGGGATTGATGTCCAGACAACGCGTCTGATAGCAGGTCAG
This sequence comes from Ruegeria sp. BC2, assembly GCF_056539245.1. Taxonomy (NCBI): domain Bacteria; kingdom Pseudomonadati; phylum Pseudomonadota; class Alphaproteobacteria; order Rhodobacterales; family Roseobacteraceae; genus Ruegeria; species Ruegeria sp. BC2. The sequence goes on along the minus strand of NZ_JBQFUQ010000002.1, from coordinate 283,684 downwards.
ACCAGCCGTATTGATCTGAATGCGCGCTTGCCCGTCCGGCCCGGTCACGACCGGCGCCTGCGGGACGTCGCACGCTGCCAGCAGAACGACCGCGCCAAGCCAATAAAATACTCTCATGCCTGCGCTCCTGTTGGTCTCAGGGTCAGCCGTGCCGGGGCGCCGGGCCTCAATCCAACTGACCGTTCCGGTCTTTGTCCGCAGACAGGAAATCGTCATTCATCTGCGAGTCATACTCTGACCGAGAGATAGAGTTGTCGCGATTGCGGTCAATCTTCTGGAACATCTTGATATCCATGAACGGCTTGGCCTCGTCCAGACCGAGCGTGCCATTCTTGTCATCGTCCATTTCCTGATAGGCGTAATCCGAAAAGGCATCGAATTCGTCGCGCGACAGGAAACCGTCGTTGTTGGCGTCGATCGCGTTCAATTCGCGCTCATTCAGTTCGGCCACGCTGTCTGCGGCGGCTGGTGCTGCCATCATCAGGGCCGTCATCAATAGAACCGAGTGTTTCATCCTGGCGCTCCTCAGCATGCGAATCTCTGGCCTTCGACCCCGCCGGCCACGGCACCGGCTGCGGTCAGAATATCCTTGCCCGACCCACCGCCGAACTGGTTGCCGATGGCGCCGCCGATCAACGCGCCGCCCAGGGTGCCGCCAAGACAGGCGATTTCGTGCTGGCGCGCAGCCTGTTGCTGCGGTGTTGGCGCAGGCCCGCACGCGGTCAACAGCCCCGCGCCACCCAAAGTAATGACTGCTAGAATTCTTTTCATGAATGAGCTCCCGGTTCCCATGCAGGAACACTGGCACAATCCGCGGGTGCGGGCCAAGTTAATTGGCCTTCATCCAACGTGATCTGTGGCATGGCCCCGGTGCGCACCGGGGCCGTCCTGTCAGATGACTTCGAGCAAGCCTTCGCCCGCCGAAATCTCGCAGGCGCCGGGGCTTTCCTCCAGGTTCAGCGCCACGACCTTGCCGTCTTCGACCAGCATCGCATAGCGCTTGGAGCGCGCGATCAGGCCGGCTGGCGGGGCGTCGAAATCCATGCCGATCGCCTTGGTGAATTCCGAGGCCGGATCGGCCAGCATGGTCAGTCCGGCCCCGGTCGCTCCCGTGGCCTCGCCCCAAGCCTTCATAACGAAGGGGTCGTTGACCGACACGCAGATGATCTCGTCCACGCCCTTGGCCGCAAACTGGTCCTTGGTGCGCATGAAGCTGGGCACATGGGCCGAGTGGCAGGTGGGGGTGAACGCTCCGGGCACGGCAAAGATCACCACCTTGCGGCCCTTGACCTTGCTGGAGACCCGCACCTCTTCCGGTCCATCAGCGCCCATCTGGATCAGGGTTGCTTCGGGCAGGGTGTCGCCGGTTGAAATCATCTTCATGCTCCTGTCGATTGAAATTGCAAACTCGCTCCTTGCCGCAATATAGGTGGGCGGGTGGCACAAGCCACGGGAAATTGACAGGGGGCGGACCAGATGAGCCATATCGTCGTGATCGGAGCCGGGCAGGCGGGGTCATCACTGGTGGCCGGGCTGCGCAAAGGCGGGTTTGACGGGGCGATCACCCTGATCGGGGCGGAACCCGTGCTGCCCTATCAGCGCCCGCCGCTGTCCAAGGCCTATCTGCTGGGCGAGATGGAGCTTGAACGGCTCTACCTGCGCCCCGAAAGTTTCTATGCCGAGAACGATATCACCCTGCGTCTGGGCCAGCAGGTGGGCGCGATCGACCCGGCGGCCAAGACCGTGACCATAAGCGGTGAGGTGATATCCTACGACCAGCTTGCCCTGACCACCGGCTCGCACCCGCGCCGCCTGCCTGCCGCGATCGGCGGAGACCTGGCGGCCGTGCATGTGGTGCGCACGCTGGCCGATGTGGACGCGATGGCCCCCGCCGTCACCCAAGGCGCGCGGGCGCTGATCGTGGGCGGCGGTTATATCGGGCTCGAGGCTGCGGCGGTCTGCGCCAAACGCGGCGTGCAGGTGACGCTGGTCGAGATGGCTGACCGCATCCTGCAGCGTGTCGCGGCCCCCGAGACCAGCGACTATTTCCGCGCACTGCACAGCGCGCATGGCGTGGACATCCGCGAAGGCGTAGGGCTGGACCGGATCACCGGCGAGAATGGCAAGGTCACCGGCGCGGTGCTGGGCGACGGGACCGAACTCGAGGTCGATTTCGTGGTGATCGGCGTGGGCATCGCTCCGGCCACCGAACTGGCCGAAGCGGCCGGGCTTGCCATCGAAAACGGTATCAAAACCGATGTGCATGGCCGCACCTCTGCCGCCGATATCTGGGCGGCGGGCGATTGCGCCTCGTTCCCCTACAAGGGCCGGCGAATCCGTCTGGAAAGCGTGCCCAACGCCATCGACCAGGCCGAGGTGGTGGCGCAGAACATGCTGGGCGCGGGCAAGAATTACGTGGCCACGCCCTGGTTCTGGTCGGACCAGTATGACGTGAAGCTGCAGATCGCCGGGCTGAACATGGGTTATGACCACGTCGTAACCCGTCCGGGCGAGGGAGCGACCACCTCGTTCTGGTATTACCAGGGCGATCAGCTGCTGGCCGTGGATGCGATGAACGACCCGCGCGCCTATATGGTCGGCAAGCGCCTGATCGACGCGGGAAAAACCGCCGATCCGGCGGTGGTGGCCGACCCCGCAGCGGATCTGAAACCGCTGCTCAAGGCGTGAGGATCATCGCCGGAGATTTCCGGGGCCGGGCGCTGGCCTCGGTCGGCAAGGGGGATGCGGGCGCGCACCTGCGCCCCACCACCGACCGGGTGCGCGAAAGCCTGTTCAACGTGCTGAACCACCTGATCGATTTCGGCGGGCTGCGGGTGCTGGACCTGTTCGCCGGCACCGGCGCGCTGGGCCTCGAGGCGCTGTCGCGCGGCGCGTCCCATGTCACCTTCGTCGATGACGGGCGGGTGGCGCAGGGGCTGATCCGCAAGAATATCGACCTGACCCGCAGCGCCGACCGCACCGCCCTGATCCGCCGGGACGCGACCCGGCTGGGCGACAATTCCGGGGAACCTTTCGACCTGATCTTCCTCGACCCGCCCTACGGCAAGGGAATGGGGCAAAAGGCGCTGGCAGCGGCGCTCAAGGGCGGCTGGCTGGCCGATGACGCGCTGGTGGTCTGGGAAGAGATCACCCCGATGGCGCCGCCCGAGGGCTTCACGTTGCAGGATGCACGCAAATACGGCGACACCCATATCTCGCTGATGTGGCGGGACCCCGCCGGGGGTCCGGCTTGAGCCTGCGTGCCCCCCGGGGTAGGCAGGTGCGAAACCTGCGACGGAGAGCCCAATGCACGATCTGGTGATCTTTGACTGCGACGGTGTGTTGGTCGACAGTGAAACGATCTCCAACCAAGTGATGGTCGACAACCTGGCCGGGTATGGGCTGAACCTGTCGCTGCAGGACTGCATGTCGATGTTTGTGGGCGGAACCATGTCGGGCGTCCGGGACTCGGCGCGCAAGATGGGCGCTGACCTGCCCGATGACTGGACCGAGCGGATCTATGCGCAGATCTATGATGTGCTGCGCGCGGGAGTTCCCGTGATTCCGGGAATCCCCGAGTTGCTGCGCCATCTGGAAGAACAGCGCATTCCATTCTGTGTGGCCTCGAACGGACGTCGCGAGAAGATGCAGATCACCTTGGGCCAGAACGGGCTGTGGGATAGGTTCCAGGGCGCGATCTTCTCGGCCCATGAGGTCGGCAGCGCCAAGCCCGAGCCGGGGTTGTTCCAGACCGCAGCCCAACATTTCGGTGCAAAGTCGCCGGTTGTCATCGAGGACAGTGCGAACGGTGTGACTGCCGCGATCCGGGCCGGGATGAGGTGCCTTGCCTATGCGCCGCATGATGACGGCGCGCGCCTGGCCGGGCTCGGGGCTGAAGTCATCCGTGACATGAAGGACGTGCCGCGGCTTTTGGGTCATTGACGGGTCTGTGCTAGACTGCGGTCATGGACCGCGCACTTTCACGCCCACTCTGGCCCGCCCGGTTCGAGGCGCAGGCCACCTCAGGACCCGAGCCACGGCCTCGGCCCGCACCCGTCTTCATTCAGGACGCGGTGACGTCATGGGGCCCGGACACCCTGCTGCTGAAGCTTCTGCGCGATCAGGCCGCCGATCAGGAGGAGTAGGTCGGGTGGAACTTGCCGCCCGGTGACAGGGTAAAGATCTCGACCCCGTCTGCGGTGACGCCCACCGAATGCTCGAACTGCGCCGACAGCGACTTGTCGCGGGTCACGGCGGTCCAGTCATCGGCCAGCGTCTTGGTCTCGGGGCGGCCCAAATTCACCATCGGCTCGATGGTGAAGAACATGCCTTCTTCCAGAACCGCGCCGGTGCCCGGGCGGCCATAGTGCAGCACGTTGGGCGGCGCGTGGAACACGCGGCCAAGCCCGTGCCCGCAGAAATCGCGCACCACGCTCATGCGGTGGGCTTCGACATAAGACTGGATCGCGTGGCCAATGTCACCGAAGGTGTTGCCCGGCTTGACCATCTCAATGCCTTTGAACAGGGCGTCGTGGGTCACCTGGATCAGCCGCTCGGCCTTGCGCGGCAGCTTTCCGGCCACATACATGCGCGACGTGTCGCCGAACCAACCGTCGACGATCACGGTCACGTCGATATTCAGGATGTCGCCATCCTTGAGCTTCTTGTCCCCGGGAATCCCGTGGCAGACCACATGGTTCACGCTGATGCAGCTGGCGTGCTGATAGCCTTTGTAACCGATGGTGGCCGATTTCGCGCCGGCGTCCTCGACCATCTGGGTGATGATCCGGTCGATCTCGCCAGTGGTCTGGCCGGGAAAGACATGCTCGGCAATATCATCCAGGATGCGCGCCGCCAGAGCCCCTGCCGCGTGCATTCCGGCAAAGTCAGCCTGTTCGTAGATGCGGATACCGTCCTTCGTCAGACGGCCACGATGCTCTTTCATTCGTGCGGGGCTCCAAAAAATTCTGCGCAGCATCCTTTCTACGCTGCTTGTGCAGAAAGTACCAGAGGGCGCAGGGACGCGGGTGCCTGCCCTGATCTGAATTTGGATGCGGGGGGCGAAACGTCAAGGGACGTTGCCGCGTTTTGCGCGGGTGGTCCGGCCCGGCGTCAAAAGGCCTCGACCGATGCCCGGATTTGGGGCCAAATGAATGTACACAGACTCATTTGGTCGGGAAGAGAGGAGCCGGATGAATGTCGCAGAAACGGGAACTGATATCGAATGGAAACCCCATGGAGGCGGTCGTCGGCTTCAGCCGCGCCGTCCGGGTGGGGAATTTCATCGCGGTCGGGGGGACTGCCCCGGTCGATGCGCAAGGCAAGACAGTCGGGGTCGGGGACGTCTATTTGCAGACCAAACAATGCTTTGAGATCATCAAGGATGCGCTGGAGCGTGCCGGATCGGGTTTGCAGGACATCGTCCGAACCCGCGTGATCCTGACCGATATCGACAATTGGAAGCAGGCGATCGAGGCCCGCAAGCTGTACTGTCTGGACGCGCGACCCGTGGACACGATCATAGCGATCAACCGGTTCGTAAATCCCGAATGGTTGGTTGAAATCGAGGTCGACGCCGTCGTCCCCGATTGAATCGCCACGCGGCGGAAATCGACCGGCCTTCAGTCGCTGGAAATCGTCGCCTGCGGCTGAACCCAGACGCCATCCGGTGAAATGCGCGTACCACAGACCAAGTGTTCAACCCCATTGGCCCGGGCAGTCGAAAACGCTGCCGCATAGGCCGGGTCGATATCGGCGGCCAATGCGAAATTGCGGCAATCTGTGCGCTGAACCAGGTAGAGCAGGATGGCCCGGTGCCCTTGCGCGGCCATTTCGGCCAGCTCCCCCAGATGTTTGGTGCCCCGAGCGGTGACGCTGTCGGGGAATTCGGCCAGCCCCGGTTCGCGCGACAGGGTCACGCTTTTGACCTCGACATAGGCGTCAGGCAGCCCGGGTTGCGTCAGCAAAAAGTCGATGCGGCTGTTCTGGCCGTATCTGACCTCGGGCCGCACGGTTTCATAGGCGGCCAATGCGGGGATCTCCCGGGCTTGGAGCGCAGCGCGCAAGGCCCGGTTGGGGACCGAAGTATCAACGCCGGTAAAATGGCCGTTTTCATGATCGACCAGCCGCCAGCCGAATTTGAGCTTTTTCTTCGGGTCTTCATTAGGCTCAAGCCAGATCTTTTCGCCCGGTTCGGCCAGACCCATCATCGAACCCGGATTGGCGCAATGGGCCGTCACCTCGCGCCCGTCCTCAAGCCTGCAGTCGGCCAGAAAGCGTTTATAGCGGCGGATCAGGCGGGCGGGCACAAGAGGGGTTTGAAAGCGCATGGTTCCGGGCCTATACCTGCCGCAAAGGTCGATCAAGAGGAGAGCGTGCCATGCCCAACCCAACCGCTGCAATGCTGGTGATCGGGGATGAAATCCTGTCCGGCCGAACCCGCGACGCCAACATGCATTATCTGGCGCAGGAGCTGACCAAACACGGCATCGATCTGAAAGAGGTCCGCATCGTCAGCGACGAGGCACCGGCGATCGAGGCCGCCGTCACGGCGCTGTCGCAGGGCTATGACCATGTGTTCACCAGCGGGGGCATCGGCCCCACCCATGACGACATCACCGCCGATTGCATCGCCCGCGCGTTCGGGGCGCAAATCGATGTGCGAGACGATGCCCGCGCCCTGCTGCAGGCGCACTACGACCAATCGGGGCTGGAGCTGAACGAAGCGCGCCTGCGCATGGCGCGCATCCCTGACGGGGCAACGCTGATCGACAACCCGGTTTCCACCGCGCCAGGGTTCACACTGGGTAATGTCCATGTGATGGCCGGCGTCCCATTGGTGTTCCAGGCGATGGTGGCCAGTGTGCTGCCCACCCTGACCGGAGGAAAACCGTTGTTGTCGCAGACCTTGCGGGTCAACCGGGGAGAAGGCGACATCGCGGCGACCCTGGCCGCCGTGGCCGAGGAATTCAGCGACGTGTCGATCGGGTGTTACCCGTTCCAGATCAACGGCGTCTTCGGGGCCAACGTGGTTGTTCGGGGCACTGACGGGTCGCGTATCGATGCGGTCACGACGCGACTGGCCAAGGAGCTTGGCCTGTGACGGTAGACTGGGCGGCAGTGGTCGATGGCACCTGGCCCGCCGCACGGTATGAGCAATTGGGTCCGTTTCTGCTGCGCGAAGGGCAGGGCGGTGGATCACGCGTATCGGCGGCCAGCCGTACCGGCCCGGTCACAGCGACCGACATCGAGGCGGCCGAGGCGGTCATGCTTGCGATGGGCCAAAAGCGCATCCTCTGCCTGCGCCCCCACGACGCGGACCTGGACGAAATACTGGCGCAACGCGGATACGAGGTCCTGGATCCGGTCAACATCTATGCCTGCCCGGTCTCACAGCTGACGGACCAGCCGGTCCCGCCGGTCACGGTGTTCTGCCTGTGGGAGCCGTTGGCAATCATGCGCGAAATCTGGGCCCAAGGTGGCATCGGGCCTGCCCGGCTGGCCGTTATGGACCGGGCAACAGGTCCGAAAACCGGACTGTTGCTGCGTCACCGCGATCAACCGGCCGGCACCGCTTATGTCGCCATACATGATGGCATCGCCATGCTGCACGCGCTTGAGATCGTACCCGCCCACCGACGGCAGGGGCTGGGCCAATGGGCAATGCGCGCCGCGGCCTTTTGGGCGCTGGACAATGGCGCGCATACCCTTAGCGTGATCTGCACCAAGGCCAATACCGGCGCCAACGCGCTCTACCACTCTCTGGGGATGGAGCGCGTCGGAGAGTATCACTATCGCCAGCTGGTCTGAGAGGAGACAGACGTGACCGATCGAGACATGCCCACCGCGCTTGACCTGCCAATGGTGGATCCGCTGCCGCCCGAGACTCAGAAATACTTCGATGTCTGCGTCGAGAAGCTGGGCATGGTCCCGAACGTACTGAAGGCAAACGCCTTTGACATCGACAAGCTGAATGCGTTCACGGGCATGTACAATGACCTGATGCTGGCGGACAGCGGGCTCAGCAAGCTGGAACGTGAGATGATCGCGGTCGTGGTCTCGTCGATCAATCGGTGCTTTTATTGCCTGGTGGCCCATGGTGCCGCCGTGCGGCAGCTGTCAGGTGATCCCAAGCTGGGTGAAATGCTGGTGATGAACTACCGTGTGGCGCCGCTGGATGCCCGCCATCGCGCGATGTTGGACTTCGCCGCCAAGATGACCACCGCCAGCGCCGAGATCGAGGAACCGGACCGCCAGCGCCTGCGCGATGCGGGGTTCACCGACCGCGATATCTGGGACATCGCAAATGTTGCGGGCTTCTTCAACATGTCCAACCGGGTCGCCAGTGCCACGGCGATGGTGCCCAATGACGAGTATCACGCGCAGTTTCGATGACCCGATTTGCTGTCCTTCTTTTCTGTCTGATCGCGGGTCCTGTGGCGGCGCAGGACCTGTCGCTGCCGGCGAGCGCGCGACAAATCAGCCAGCGCGTCAGCCCGTTGGACAGCTACCAATTGCCGACCGGCCCGTTTGCAGACAACGCCGTTCCCGCGCGCACGGTCGAAGGCCGGATCGAGCGCACCACATGGCGCTTGCAGGCCGGTTCCAGCACGACGCTGCAGATCCTCGACCCGCTGCGGGATCAGCTCAGGGCGCAGGGTTTCGAGATCGCTTTTGAATGTGAGGCCCGCACTTGCGGTGGGTTCGACTTCCGCTTTGGAACCGAGGTGGTGCCGACGCCCGACATGTATGTCGCAATCAATGATTATCGATTTCTGTCAGCTACTCGCGGAGCCGAAGCCCTGACCTTGCTGATCAGCCGAAACCAGCCCGACGGGTATGTGCAGATGATCCGCGTCACACCGAAGGGTCAGACTCCACCGCCGCTGGTGGTCGAGGAAACGGTGATTGGCGGCGACGGGCTGGTTGCCAGCCTGGTACGGGATGGACACGTGATACTCGGCGATCTCAGCTTTGAGACGGGCGAGGTCGCCTTGGGGGTCGGGCCGTTCGAGTCGCTGGGCCTGCTGGCCGGTTACCTGGCCGAGACCCCCGGCGCGCGGCTGGCGCTGGTTGGGCACACCGACGACACAGGCGACCTGCAGGCCAATATCGAGGTCAGCACACGCCGCGCCCAAGCTGTCCGAGCGCGGTTGATCGAGGCACATGGAGTGGCCGAAGACCGCGTGCAGGCGCAGGGCGTCGGCTACCTCGCCCCGATCGTTTCCAACGCCACCCCGGAAGGGCGCGAACAGAACCGCCGGGTCGAGGCTGTTCTGCTGTTGAACTGACAACAAAAAAAAGCCCGCGCAATTTGCGCGGGCCGGTCAGTCTTCACTGGGAGGTCTTACCAATCCATCGGACCTTTTTCGGCAAAGGACTCGACAAGGAAATCAATGAACGCCCGCACCTTGGGCTGGGTGAACCGGCCCGGCGGGTACACCGCATAGACGCCCTGAACCTCGTCCGGCAACGATGGCATCGCGTCGACCACCTGGCCGGATTTCAGCGCGTCCGCGTAAAGATAGCTGGGCAGATAAGCGATTCCGAGGCCCGAGATCGCCGCATTCAACAGGGATTGTCCGTCGTTCACGCTCAGCCAACCGGCCGTGCGCACCTGCCTCTTTTCGCCCGAGGGCGCAGTCAACTTCCAGACGTTGCCCGAGGACTGGCTGGAGTAATGCAGCAGCTTGTGTTCGTTGAGGTCATCGATCTTTGCCGGGCGCCCGAACTTCTCGATATAGCTGGGGGCCGCAACCATGCGTTTGACCGTTTCGGTCAGCTTGCGCGCGCGCAGGGTGCTGTCTTCCAGTTCGCCGATACGCACGGCCACGTCGAACCCTTCGGAAATCAGTTCGACATAGCGATTGTTCAAGACCATGTTCACGGTGATGTCGGGATAGGCCGCCAGGAAACCCGAAAGAACGGGCGACAGGTGGTTCACCCCGAAATCAGTGGCCACACTGATGCGCAGCAGACCCGAAGGCGCCGATTGCATCGACGTCACCAGCGCGTCGGCTTCGCCTGCATCATTCAGCACGCGGCGTGCGCGGTCGTAATAGGCCAGCCCGATCTCGGTCGGCGACACGCGGCGCGTCGTGCGGTTCAGCAAACGCGCGCCCAAGCGGGCCTCCAAGCTCGACACGTGCTTTGACACGGCTGATTTGGAAATGCCCATCTTTTTGGCCGCGTCGGTGAAACCACCTTGGTCCACCACGTTGGCGAAGGCCTCCATTTCTGTCAGTCGGTCCATTCTCGTTCCCCAGGTCGTCTGTTCGTTGACCGACCATCGCCTCCAATCTGGGCGGAAACTGGGCAGACATGGGATAATATCAGGGTTTTGAATCGGATCGTTTGCGCTTCGGAAACGCGGAAACAGTGGTTTCCCGCCTGCATCCGCCCCCTGTTTGCGTGTTCTTTTCTGGTAATTTCTCGCAACGTGCTAAAGTCAGAATGGCATTTTTGTGACCAGGGAGGAGATCATGAAAGCCATTCTAGCAACTATTTTTTGCCTGTTTGCCCCCTTGGCCTGGGCCGGAGGGGAGACGCCATCGAACCCGGACGCCGAGGTCTATTTCGTCAACCTGTCGGACGGCGACACGGTAACGTCGCCGGTGACGGTGGTCTTTGGCCTCCGCGGTATGGGCGTTGCGCCAGCCGGGACCGAAAAGGAAAACACCGGCCATCACCATTTGCTGGTCGATCGCCCCCCATTGGGTCAGGGTGAGGACGGGGCCGACGAATTGGCCTATGGACTGCCGGCTGATGACAACCACCTGCACTTTGGCGGTGGTCAGACCGAAGTCACGTTGGAGCTTGCCCCCGGGACGCACACGTTGCAACTGGTCCTGGGCGATGCGGGTCATGTGCCTCACGCGACGCCGATCGTTTCCGAGGTGATAACGATCACCGTGGAGTAACCCGTACCGACCAACCGCAGCGCCGGGACCAACCCGCCGACAGCGGCGGGACGGTTTCGGTTTGATTGCATGTGCTTGCCTCGCCTATACACGATCCCGATCAGGGGCGGAGCCATGGTATTTGAATGAACGTTGTTTTTGGGGTCAACCGGAACTTTCTGTATCCCGCATTGCTGTCGGCCTATTCCGTGGTCAAGAACGCCAGCCGGCCTGTTGACGTTACCATTTTCGGTCAGGATTTCACCGCACAGGACATCGCAGCCGTCGAACAGCTGGACCGCGCCGTCGACAACGGCACGGTCCGCTATCGGGAGTTCCAGTCCGAGACGCTCGGCCGATTTTCAGAGTTCAAGACGAAATACCCGAAAATCACGCTGCTGCCGTTGTTTCTGCCAAACTTCTTTTCGGGCCGGTGTTTGTTCATTGACGCCGACACTCTTGTGCTGGGCGATGTCTGCGAGTTGCAGGATCTCGACATGAATGGCCACGGGATCGGGGCCTGTGTCGACATGGGATTGGTCACCTTGGGCGAAGGCCGCTTTCTGCGCCCATCCCTTCAGAGTGTTCTGAGGCCGGGGCACGAACACCAAAAGTCGGTGACGCGCGTTTTGCGCAGCATCCGGTTGGGCTTTCTGCCCGGCGAGAACTACTTCAATGCGGGCATCCTTCTGATGGATTGCGAAGCGATCCGGAACTCACCCGCAGGCAAGGAGCTGGGCGATTTCGACAAGCTGATCCCGCATATCCACGACCTGCCCGAGCAGGATCGGATGAACCAGATTTTTGCGGGCCAGTGGCTCAGACTTCCTCAGCAGTGGAACACGCGGCCGCAGATTTGGTACGACGCGCACAGTCCGAAATTCCGGCATACCTCTGCCGAATTTCGAGACCAACTGAAACAGGCAAGCCGAAACCCGAAGATGTGGCACTATATCGGGGGCAAGAAGCCCTGGCGCGTGAAGCCAGCGTCACAAATTCTTCTGCGCCGCGCCTTTCGGGACTACCAGGAATACCTGGTACTGTTCGAGGACGAGACAGGTCTGACTTTTTCCGTTTAAGGCGGGGAATTGGCTCAACTCTCAAAAAAGCCACCCGGGCATCGTTCGGGTGGCTTTCTTTTGTCTGGGTGTTCTCGCCTTGGGGCAGTGGACGGAACGGGTCTTCCCTAAAGTGCAGCGGCCAGCCGCGTGCCCTGGTTGATCGCCCGCTTGGCATCCAGTTCCGCGGCAACATCCGCGCCGCCGATCACATGCGGGGTGATCCCGCGTTCGATCAGTGCATCGGCCAACGACCGCTCGGGCACCTGTCCGGCACAAAGGACAATCGTTTCGGCTTTGATAACCGTCGGGTCCGCGCGCTCTTCTCCGAATGAGACATGCAGCCCCTCGTCGTCGATGCGCTCGTAGTTCACGCCGCCCACGAAGTTCACGTCCTTCATCTTCAGCGTCGCGCGGTGGATCCAGCCGGTGGTCTTGCCCAGCCCCTTGCCATGCGCCTGCTTCTTGCGTTGAAGCAGCGTGACCTGCCGCTTGGGCGCCTCGGGCTGCGGGCCTTCGGGCGCCAGGCCCGAGCGGTGTTGTTCAGGGTCGGCGACGCCCCATTCCTTCATCCACAAGGGCAGGTCGGTGGTGGGCGAGTGGCCTTCCTCGAGCAGGTATTCCGACACGTCGAAGCCGATGCCGCCGGCGCCGATCACGGCCACCGATTTGCCCACCGGGGCCTTGTCGCGCAGCACGTCGATATAGTTCACGACATTGTCGCGGTCCTCGCCGGGGATCTGCGGGTCGCGCGGGTTGACGCCGGTGGCGATCACCACCTCGTCGAACCCGGCCAGATCGTCGGCGCCAACCGCGCGGCCCAGTTCCACAGTGACGCCCAGCGTGTCCAGCATGGTGCGATACCAGTCCACCAAGCCCCAGAACTCTTCCTTGCCCGGCACCTGCTTGGCCATGTTCAGCTGGCCGCCGATCTCGTCGGCCTTGTCGAACACGGTCACGTCATGGCCGCGTTCAGCCGCCGTCATCGCGGTGGACAGGCCCGCCGGACCCGCGCCCACGATGACCACGCGCTTGGGCGCGGCGGCCTTTTCGATCACCAGCTCGGTCTCGTGGCAGGCGCGCGGGTTCACCAGGCACGATGTCAGCTTGCCGCTGAAGGTGTGATCCAGGCAGGCCTGGTTGCAGGCGATGCAGGGCGCGATCTTGGCCGATTCACCGGCTATCGCCTTGGCCACGAAATCCGCATCCGCCAGCATCGGCCGCGCCAGCGAGACCATGTCGGCGCAGCCGGTCGACAGCACTTCTTCGGCGACTTCGGGCGTGTTGATCCGGTTCGAAGTGATGACCGGAATCCCCACCTTGCCCATCAGCTTCTTCGTCACCCAGGCAAAGGCCGCGCGCGGGACGCTGGTGGCAATTGTGGGAATCCGAGCCTCGTGCCAGCCGATGCCTGTGTTGATGATCGTCGCCCCGGCCTTCTCGACCGCTTGCGCCAGCTGCACCACCTCTTCATGGGTCGAGCCATTGGGCACAAGGTCGATCATCGACAGGCGGTAGATGATGATGAAATCGGTGCCCACCGCCGCGCGGGTGCGGCGCACGATTTCCAGCGGCAGGCGCATGCGGTTCTCATAGGACCCGCCCCAGCGGTCTGTGCGCTTGTTGGTGTGGGTCACCAGAAACTGGTTGATGAAATACCCCTCGGACCCCATGATCTCGACCCCGTCGTAGCCGGCCTTCTGGGCCAGCACGGCGGCGTTCACGATGTCGCTGATCTGTTTCTCGATGCCGTCCTCGTCCAATTCGTTGGGGGGGAAGGGCGAGATCGGAGATTTCACCGGGCTGGGCGCCACGCATTTCGGCCCATAGGCATAGCGGCCTGCGTGCAGGATCTGCATGGCGATCTTGCCGCCCGCCTGATGCACCCGGTCGGTGACGACGGAATGATTGGCCACATCCTTGTCGCTGGCCATCATCGCCGCCCCCGGCAGGACCGAGCCTTCGAGGTTCGGCCCGATGCCACCCGTCACCATCAGCGCCACGCCACCGCGTGCGCGCGAGGCATAGAATTCGGCCACCCGGTTCCAGTCGCCGGTTTCTTCCAGCCCGGTATGCATCGAGCCCATCAGGACCCGGTTCTTCAACGTGGTAAAGCCCAGATCCAGCGGGGCCAGCAGGTTCGGGTACGCAGTCATCTTGAAACTCTCCCTCAATTCGGGGCCGACAATCGCGCCGCACCGCGCCGGTGTCACGCGAAACCTGACGTCACCCCCTTTGCCGCCGCTTTGCCAGTTGCTACAGCTTGGCCAACCACATCACGAGGCCCGCCCATGACCCCAGAACAGATCGCCAAACTGCCCTACCGCCCCTGCGTGGGCCTGATGCTGATGAACGATCAGGGCCAGATCTTCGTCGGCCAGCGCAACGACCGCTTCGAGGACGCCTGGCAGATGCCCCAGGGCGGCGTGGACGAGGGTGAATCTCCGCGCGCGGCGGCCCTGCGCGAATTGCAGGAGGAAATCGGCGTCACTCCCGACCTCGTGGAAATCGTGGCCGAGACCGACGGCTGGCTGCCCTATGACCTGCCGCATGACATCGTGCCCCACATCTGGAAGGGCCGCTTCCGCGGGCAGGAGCAGAAATGGTTCCTGCTGCGGTTTCTGGGAACCGACGACCAGATAGACATCGAGACCGACCACCCCGAGTTCACCCGCTGGAAATGGCAGGACCCCGACCGCCTGATTGCCGAGATCGTGCCCTTCAAGCGCGAGGTCTACGAGCGGGTGATGGAGGCGTTTTGGGGGTATTTGGGATGAACTAAACCACGGCCGAGCGGGTTCCGCATTTCGGACAAAGTGCCCAGTCCATGGAACTCTGCTATGAAATTCGCGAACCTGTGCTAGGCCTTGTTCATGGCAAGGAGCTCAACACAAACCGGACCGGCTATTCCCTATGCGCTTGCGGTTGCAGGCGTTCTTGTCGCGTCGATCTGCTTTGGGCTGGTGCCCTATTTCAGCAGAGGTCTGACGCAGCAGGGCGTTGCGCCCTATGCCGTCGCGTTCTATCGCTACATCGTCGCGGCAACTCTGCTGCTGCCCGTCCTCATCGTGCACCGAAAAGCTTGGCGCGAGATTTGTTGGGGCCTTGCGGCAGGAGCCGTGATGGGACTTGGGTGGATCGGATACGTGACGGCGTTGGAGGCCTTGCCCGCATCAACCGTGGGCGCGCTCTACATGACCTATCCGGTTTTTACATTGGTCATTGCCTGGGCGCTTTTCTCTGATGCACCCACGCGGCGCGCCTTGCTCGCTTCTGGCCTTATCGTTCTGGCGGCAATCACTGCTGGTGCTCCCGCATCCGTGTCCCCACAACACATACCAACTCTATTGGCGGCACTGGCGGCCCCGTTCGGCTTTGGTTTCGGTATTTGTGTTTTGGTCCACAGGCTGTCCCGAATCGCGCCGCTTGCGCGCATAGCCTCGGTTTCCCTGGGATCGGTTCTTGGGCTCTTGCCGCTGATTCTGAGTGCCGATGTGCAACAGCTGCTCCCGGAGGGACAATCCGACTGGATCTTGATTGTCGGAATTGGCCTGGTCACGGCGCTTGTGCCGCAGCTCCTCTACACCATTTGCTCGCCCTTGATCGGCGCCTCTCAAACCGCGGTCGTTGGAAGCGTAGAATTGCCCACAATGTTCGTGGTCGGATTTGTTGCTTTTGGCGAAGCAATCACGGCACCCCAAGCCATAGCCTGCGCTTTGGTTCTTGGTGCGATTGCAATCACCAGAAGCCGAACGACACGCACCTTGACCACTGTGATCGCAAATGAACCAAGCAAGTAGATTCTACCTCAGACCAACCCTTCTTTCTGCAACATCTCCGGCAAGTGGGTATCCGGCCGCGGGCCGATATGGCTGATCACTTCTCGGGCGCAGGCGTTGCCGATTCCGGCGCATTTTACGGACCGCGCGCATCGACTGCGCACACCTGCCGCACTTGACCCGGTGCATAAATCGGCGCAAATCTGGCGCGTTTCCCGGGCCGCACAGAAGTAGCGGCCTTTTGCGGATGGTGGATTTCATGCGCCAGCCAAAGATTCTGACGACGCTCAAAACCTATGACATGGCTCAGTTTACGGCGGATCTGATCGCCGGGATTTCGGTTGCCATGGTGGCCCTGCCGCTGAGCCTGGCGATCGCCATCGCCTCGGGCGCGGACCCGGCGCAGGGGTTGGTCACGGCCATCGTCGCGGGGTTCGTCATTTCGGCGCTGGGGGGCAGCCGGGTCCAGATCGGAGGCCCGACCGGCGCCTTCATCGTGGTGGTGTTCGGCGTGATTGCCGAACACGGATATGACGGGTTGGTCATGGCCACCTTCATGGCAGGGTTCATCCTGCTGATCGTGGGTTATTTCCGGGCCGGGCGATTGATCTCATTCGTGCCCGAGGCCGTTGTCAACGGCTTTACCATCGGCATCGCCGTCATCATCGCCACCAGCCAGATCAAGGATTTCTTCGGCCTGTCGATTCAAAATCTGCCCGCCGAATTTCTTGAGAAAGTACCCGCGCTATGGGACGCGCGCGACACGCTGAACCTGCCGGCCACGGGAACCGCCCTGCTGGCGGCCGTTCTGATCGTTGCCCTGCGCCGGATCGCGCCGCGTTTTCCGGGGCTGATCATCGCGGTCGGCGTTGCCTCGGCGCTGGTCGCGCTGATGGGGCTGGGGGTCGACACGATCCATTCGCGGTTCGGTGATCTGCCCTCGACCCTGCCTGCGCCCCAGCTGCCCGACCTGTCGCTGTCGCGCTTTGTCGAGCTGTTCCCTTCGGCGGTCGTGATCGCCTTTCTGGCCGGAGTGGAATCGCTGCTGTCGGCCATGGTCGCCGACCGGATGATCGGCGGGCAGCACAGGCCCAACGCGGAATTGACGGCCCAGGGCGCGGCCAACATCGCCTCGGCCCTGTTCGGAGGGCTGCCGGCCACCGGGGCAATCGCGCGCACGGCGACGAACATCAAGGCGGGCGGCAAGACGCCGGTTGCGGGCATCATCCACGCGCTGACGATCTTGCTGATCATGCTGGTTGCGGCCCCGGCGGCGGGCTACCTGGCCATGCCGGCGTTGGCCGCGCTGCTGATGATCACGGCCTGGAACATGAGCGAGCCGCACAAATGGGGCGAATACGCCCGCGCCCGGCGCAGCGACCGGGCCTTGTTGGTGCTGACCATGGTGCTGACCGTGATCATCGACCTGACCGTCGCCATCGGCGTCGGTGTGGCCATTGGCCTTGCCCTGCGGCTCAGCCGGCGCGAGTCGGTCCAGACGGACTGGACCCCGCCAGACCGGTAAGGAACTCACGCGCCCTCAACTGAACAGGTTGAACTTGCTGGCGTCCACCGGCGCTATGTGGCCGGTTGCTGAATTTTGGTGTGCAAAGCACGGCGAACCTGTGCTTGGTGCCGGAGAACACCCGAACTACGCCCAAGCTCACCTGCTGGATTCGGCGGGACCCCGACGGCTTGATTGCCGAGATCCTGCCTTTGAAGCGGTGAGCCTTTGAGCGGGTGCCCCCGCTCAAACCAACCCTTCGTCCCGCAGCAGTTCCAGCATGTTCGCCTCGGGGCGCGGCCCGATATGGCTGATCACCTCGCGGGCGCAGACGTTGCCGATGCGGGCGCAGGTCTCCAGGTCGCGGCCTGTCGCCATGCCGAACAGGAATCCGGCGGCGAACTGGTCGCCCGCGCCGGTGGCGTCCACCGGCACCACTTTCTCGACCGGTACATCGATGCGCGTGCCGTCGTGCAGAACCGTCACCCCATCGCCCGAGCGGGTGCAGACCACCAGCGGGCAGATCGCAGCGGTCTTGGCCAGCGCCTCTTCCAGGTCGTCGGTCTCGAACAGCGATTTGATCTCGGCCTCGTTGCCGATCACGAAATCCAGCTCGTGTTCGATCAGCAGCAGGAAATCGGTGCGATGGCGCTCGACGCAGAACGGGTCGGAGATGGCGATACCGGTCTTGCCGCCGCCGTTGCGACAGTCGCGCGCGGCCTCGAGGAAGGCGGTTTTGCCCTTCTCCTTGTCGAACAGATACCCCTCGAGGAACATGATCTGGCTGTTACCCGCCACCTCGGCCGGCACGTCCGTCGATGACAGTTCCGAGGAAATCCCCAGATAGGTGTTCATCGACCGTTCGCCATCGGGCGAGACGAAGATCATCGAGCGCGAGGTTGGCAGTTCGCCCCCCGGCACGGGCGGGTTTACGAAATCCACGCCGTCCTCGTTCATCGCATCGGCATAGAACCGGCCCAGTGCATCATCATGCACCCGCCCGATGAAGGCCGCGTCCAGACCCAGCGCACCCGCGCCCGCGATGGTGTTGGCCACCGACCCGCCCGGCGTCTGCACCCGGTTTTCCATGGCTGCATACAGCACCTCGCCGCGTTCGCGTTCGATCAGCTGCATGATGCCCTTCTCGATCCCCATCATCTCGAGAAAGCTGTCGTCGGCCTGAGAGATGACGTCCACAACGGCGTTGCCGATGCCGGTCAGGTGATAGGTTTTCATAGGGTCTTGTCCTCGAATTGGCACAGGTCGCGGATCAGGCAGGTGCCGCATTGCGGCTTGCGCGCCTTGCAGTGGTACCGGCCGTGCAGGATCAGCCAGTGATGGGCGTGAAGCTGAAAGTCCACGGGAATATTGTCTTCGATGGCGCGTTCCACGGCGTCCACGTCCTTGCCGGGGCAGATGCCGGTGCGGTTGCCGACGCGAAAGATATGGGTGTCCACCGCTTGCGCCGGGTATCGCCACCACATGTTCAGCACCACGTTCGCGGTCTTGCGCCCGACACCCGGCAGCGACTGCAGCGCCGCGCGCGAGTTGGGCACCTCGCCGCCGTAGTCCTCGACCAGGATGCGCGACATCTTGATGACGTTCTTGGCCTTCTGGCGGAACAGGCCGATGGTCTTGATGTGCTCGATCAACCCCTCTTCGCCCAGGTCGAGCATCTTCTGCGGCGTGTCCGCGATCTTGAACAGCGCGCGGGTGGCCTTGTTGACGCCCGCATCGGTCGCCTGCGCCGACAGCGCCACGGCGACGACCAGTGTGTACACGTTCACATGCTCAAGCTCGCCCTTGGGTTCGGGGTCGGCTTGCTGGAACCGGGTAAAGATCTCGCGGATCGTGTGATAATCAAGCTGCTTTGCCATCCGGGCCTTAATGCCGCCCGCGGTGCCGGGTGACAAGCCCAAAGCCCGCTGCACCGGCAATGCGCAAGTTTCGGGTCGCACCGTCGGGCCCGGCGCGGCTAGGATGGGACAAGCCACAGCAAGGTGAATGCCATGAACGTCCAGACATCCGAATCCGGGTACCACTACAACGTGATGCGGCGCGCAATCGAGCTGATCGACCAGGGCGGCGAGTCCCTGTCACTGGAAGAACTGGCCCGCCAGATGGACATGAGCCCCGCGCATTTCCAGCGCCTGTTCTCGCGCTGGACGGGCGTGTCGCCGAAACGCTACCAGCAATATCTGACGCTGGGCCATGCCAAGGCGCTGCTGCGCGAGCGGTTCACCACGCTGGAGACCGCGCACGGCGTCGGTCTGTCCGGCAGCGGCCGCCTGCACGACCTGTTCCTGAAATGGGAGGCGATGAGCCCCGGCGAATACGCCCGCAAGGGCGCGGGGCTGACCATCTATTGGGGCTGGTTCGAAAGCCCTTTTGGCCCGACGCTGGTGATGGGCACGGCCAAGGGCATCTGCGGCATGGCCTTTGCCGCCGAGACCGGCGAAGAGGCCGCGATGCAGGACATGCTGTCGCGCTGGCCCCTGGCTGACTATGTCGAGGATCCGATGCGCCTGCGCCCGTGGGTCCTGTCGGCCTTTGGCGCGGCCAGTGACCGGCTTGAACCAACACCACTGTACCTGATCGGCTCACCCTTGCAGATCAAGGTGTGGGAGGCGCTGATGCAGATCCCCTCGGGCCAGGTGACGACCTATTCCCAGATCGCGCAGGCCGTGGGCACGCCGCAGGCGGTGCGGGCGGTGGGTACGGCGGTGGGCCGCAACCCGGTCAGCTGGCTGATCCCATGCCACCGCGCGCTACGCAAATCGGGGGGTCTGGGCGGCTATCACTGGGGGTTGCCCGTCAAACGCGCCATGCTGGCCTATGAGGCGGCGCAGGCCGATGCCTGATTGACTAAGGCCCGCGCGCCTGCCACAAGGCGCGCAGGTTCGGGTCTCCTGCCGCTCGCGGCCCTTTGGCTTTGGTGAAACCCGGTTCAAAACACATCTGTTGCCCTTTCCCGGCGCGCGGATGGCAAGGCGAGCCCCGTCCAATACTCGCGCCCGTTTTTGGAAACGAGGCAAGACATGACACAGACCCGAACCATCGCCCCCGTGGGCGAGTTGAAAGTGCAGGCCAAACGCCTGCGCGAGAAACTGCGTGGCGCCGGCGTGGCCCTGAGCCATGCGCAATCGCTTGAGATGATCGCCCATCAGCACGGCGCGCGCGACTGGAACACGTTGCACGCGATGGCCGGAAACCGGCTGCACCTGAAGGTCGGAGACCGCGTGCGGGGCACCTATCTGGGCCAGCCCTTCACCGGGGAAATCCGCGGCCTGACGATGCTGGGCGACGGCGCGCAGCGGCGGATCACGCTGCAGTTCGACACCCCGGTCGACGTGGTGACCTTTGACAGCTTCTCGGCCTTTCGCCAGCGCGTCAGCGGTCAGATCGGCTGGGACGGTCGGTCAGCTCGCCATACGTCGAACGGCGAGCCACAACTGGTGGTGCGTCCGGCCTGACGCAAACGGGGCAAGGTGCCTGTCCGCGCCTTGCCCCACATTTTGTGCGTTCCCGTGCGGGGGTTATTCCGGGGTCCAGCCGCTGACGGCCTTGACCTCCAAAAAGTCCTCCAGCCCCCAGACACCGCCTTCACGCCCGTTGCCGGACTGTTTCATGCCGCCAAAGGGCGAACCGGCAGCGCGCGACTGGCCGTTCATCTCGACCATGCCCGAGCGCAGTTTGCGCGCCATGCGGTTGGCGCGGGCGCCGTCCTGCGTCTGGACATAGTTGGTCAGGCCATAGGGCGTGTCATTGGCGATCTCGATGGCCTCTTCCTCGGTATCGAAGGGGATCATGGTCAGGACCGGGCCAAAGATCTCCTCGCGCGCGATGGTCATCTGGTTGTTGGCGTCGGCAAACACGGTGGGGCGCACGAAATAGCCTTTGTTGAACCCTTCGGGGCGACCGGGACCGCCGGCGACCAGGCGCGCACCCTCGTCGATGCCTTTCGTGATCAGGGCCTGGATCTTGGTCCATTGCAGCTCGTTCACGACGGGGCCGATATGGCGGCCTTCCTGCATCGCCGGGCCCACGGTGACCTTATTGGCGACCTCGGCCGCGGTTTCCACGGCTTGATCATAGATCGGGCGCTGCACCAGCATCCGGCTGGGCGCGTTGCAGCTCTGGCCGGTGTTGTTCATCATGTGCAGCACGCCGCGCTTGACCGCCTTGTCATCGGCATCGGCAAAGATCACGTTGGCGCCCTTGCCGCCCAGTTCCAGATGCACCTTCTTGAGCGTGTCGGCGGCGTTCTTGGAAATCGCCGTGCCCGCACGGGTCGAGCCGGTGAAGCTGACCATGTCGACGTCCGGATGCCCCGACAGTTGCGAACCCACGCCCACGCCGTCGCCGTTCACCAGGTTGAAGACACCCGGCGGGAAGCCCGCCTCGAGCATCATCTCGGCAAAGATCATCGCGTTCAGCGGGCTTTGCTCGGACGGTTTCAGAACCATCGTGCAACCCGCGATCGCCGCCGCGCCCACCTTGAGCGTGATTTGGTTCATCGGCCAGTTCCACGGGGTGATCAGAGCGGCGACGCCGACCGCCTCGTAGATGATCCGGTCATTGGGGGCATGGTCGCCCAGGGGGCGTTCGAACTGGAAATTCTTTGCAGCGCGAATGAAATTCTTCAGATGCCAGATCCCGGCGCCCACCTGTTGGGTGCGCGACATGTCGATCGGCGCGCCCATCTCCATCGACATCGCTTGCGCGAGGTCTTCGGCGCGGGTGGGGTAGATCTCGATCAGCTTTTCCACCAGCGCGATGCGCTCTTCGACCGGGGTGGCCATCCAGCCCGGCAGCGCCGCCTTGGCCGCCGCCACGGCCGCGTCGGTATCGGCCTGCCCGCCCAGCGAAATCACCGTGCAAGGCTCCTCGGTCGAGGGGTCGATCACATGGAAATCATTGGCTTGGCTGGGGGCGACCCACTGGCCGTTGATGTAAAAGTCGCGTTTCTCGATCATGGCGTGTCCTCTTGATCCGTATTCATTCGACCGCGCGGTCGGTTTTCCCGGGCACTCTGTCACTGCGGCCCCCTTGGGGCAAGGCAATTCTGGAAATTTGATCAAATTATTGATCGCACGTTTTTTGCCCCTGTGCCACATCAATGGTTTAACCTGAGGGCAAAGTGATTAGGTTTGCACCAACCGACTCGGGTTTTCACAGGAAAGGAGATGCATCATGGGTTTGCGCATCAACGATACCGTCCCCAATTTCACCGCTGAAACGGACCAGGGCACCATCCAGTTCCACGACTGGATCGGCGACAGCTGGGCGATCCTCTTCTCGCACCCCAAGGATTTCACTCCGGTCTGCACCACCGAGTTTTCGGCCGTGGCGCAGTTGAACGACGAATGGGCCAAGCGCAACACCAAGGTGATCGGTGTTTCGGTCGATGGGGTCGAGGACCATAAGAAGTGGAAGAAAGACATCGAGGCCTATGGCAAGGCCAACCCTGGTTTTCCGATCATCGCCGATGACGGACTGGCAGTGTCCAAGGCCTTCGACATGCTGCCCGCCGAGGCATATCTGCCCGACGGCCGAACCCCGGCGGACAGCGCCACGGTGCGCTCGGTCTTCATCATCGGGCCGGACAAGCAGCTGAAACTGTCGATGACCTATCCGATGACCGTGGGCCGGAATTTCGCCGAAATTCTGCGCGCGCTGGACGGCCTGCAGATGAGCGCCAAGGGCGTGGCCACTCCGGCCAACTGGGTGCCGGGCGAAGACGTGATCATCCCGCCGTCGGTTTCGAATGACGAAGCCAAGGAGAAGTTCGGCGAGTTCGAGACGATCTTCCCCTATCTGCGCAAGACCAAGGCGCCGAGCTGACATCAAAAGGGGCGGGGCACATCATGTCCCGCCCCGTACCGCATTGAACGTCCTCAGGCCTCAAGCGCCTCAAGCACTTTCCTTGCAACCGCAGCGGACGACGCCGGGTTCTGCCCGGTAATCAGTTTGCCGTCCTGCACGGCATGCGGTTGGAACGGCTCCACCTTGCTGAACTGCGCACCCCTGTCTTTCATCGTATCCTCCACCAGCAGCGGCACGATTTCGGTCAGGCCGACGGCGTCTTCTTCTTCATTCGTGAAGCCGGTGACGGTACGACCCTTGACCAAGGGCGACCCGTCCGCGGCCTTGGCGTTCGCCAGAACGATCGGGGCGTGACACACGGCGGTGACCGGTTTCCCCGCTGACCAGAACGTCTCGATCAGATCAATCGATTTCTCATCCGACACAAGGTCCCACAGCGGCCCGTGCCCACCGGGATAGAAGATTGCGTCATAGTCGTGGGCGTTCACCTCGGACAGTTTGACCGTGTTGGCCAATGCTGCCATCGCTTCGGGGTCGGCCTCGAACCGGCGGGTGTCGTCGGTCTGGCTGTCGGGTGCGCTGCTTTTGGGGTCCAGCGGCGGCTGGCCACCTTTGGGCGAGGCCATTGTCAATTCGGCCCCGGCATCCTTGAACACGTAATACGGAGCGGCCAGCTCCTCGAGCCAGAACCCGGTCTTTTCTCCGGTGTCGCCCAGCTGGTCATGCGATGTCAGGACGACCAGAATTCTCTTTGCAGTCGAAGCCATGTGTTTTCTCCTAGTTCGGCCGGTTCACCCGGCCCGTGTCTTGTGTGACGGGATATATGGCTGTTGCCGCTTGTTGATTAGTGCCGGATTTGGCAAAGTATTATTGCTGACAGGCAATAATGAGGCTGCGAGATGGCGCTGTGGGACGGGCTGGAAGAATTCCTGATGGTGGTCGAGGCGGGGGGCTTCACTGCTGCGGCCCGGCGGCTTGGGGTTTCGGCCAGTCATGTCTCGCGTCAGGTCGCCCGGCTTGAGGATCGTTTGGGCGTCAAGCTTTTGGCGCGTTCGACCCGCGTGGTGCGCCTGACCGACGCCGGACGCGACTATCACGCGCGGGTGGCCGGGCTTGTGGCGGGTCTGGAAGAAGCGAACCAGTCGGCGGCAGGGGATCGGGCCCAGATCGCAGGGCGCATTCGCGTTTCGGCCGCCGGGCCGTTTGCTGAACAGTTCGTGGCGCCCGCTTTGGCGCGGTTCGCAAGCCTGCACCCAAAGCTCTCGGTCACCATCGACTTCAATTCGCGCCTTCTGAACCTGACCGAGGAAGGCTTCGACTTTGCCATCCGCTATGGCACGCTGACCGAAAGCGGGCTGATCGCGCGACGTCTGGCAACCCGACGGATGGTCTGCGTGGCCGCGCGCGGCTATCTCGACCGGCACGGAAGGCCGACCCATCCGGCCGACCTGCGGCATCATCAGTGCCTGGTCACCAACAATGACCGGTGGGTGTTCCGCGACCCCGGCTCGGGCGATCCGATCGAGGTTCGGGTGCATGGCCGGTGGCAGGCAAACAACCCGCACGCCATCCTTTCAGCCGCGCGGCAGGGTCTGGGGGTCATGTACGCGCCCGAGATTTTTCTGGGCGCGAAGCGCCCCCCTGAGCTGGAGCCGATACTGCAGGGGTACGAAGATCCAAGCCGCGCGAGTTGGATCGTCTATCCTGAACGGCGTCATCTGCCGCTGCGGGTGCGCCGGGCGATGGATTTCTTGGTCGAGGAACTGGGCGATGCGGTGCCCGACTAGGCGGGGCGCTGCGGATGCAGGTGCAGTTGCGCGCGATAGGCGGCGCGCTTGAACTCGCGGGTCAGCTTATCGGTCAACGGCGGTTTCGTCTGGATCGTCGAGCCGCCGATTTCACCGGCCACTTCCTGGTTGCCGCTGCCCAACAGCGCGTGGACGGACTGGCCCGTGATCCAGTGCATCTGCAGAAAGGTGTCCACCGGGCGGTCAATGCGGTCGGTGGCCGCCAGCAGACGTTCCGCCGCCTTCCGGCCCACCACCTGGCAGACGCATTGCAGTCCGATGACCTTGGGCAGGATCAGACGAAGGCCGTCATGCTCAGCGAGGGTCTGGGCTGCGGTTTCGCGCTGCTTGACCGGGATGCGGATATAATGGTCAGGGGTCGCGATTGGGCGTAGCAGATCCAGCGCCGCCGACATCCGGTCAGGATCGACGCGCAGATCATCCTCGGCGGTGATTGCCAGGTCGATCCCCTCGTCGACCATCTTGCGCCAGATCCGGCGGTGGCTTTCGAACACGCCGATCTCGGCCGGGCGCAAGGTGAACGGGTAGCGTGGGCGATGCAGGTTGCCCGGGTGCAGCGTGACCCCAGCAATCTGTGCCGGATCGCGCCCGTTGACCGCTTCGATCAGTTCGGCATTGGGCAGGTCGGCGCAGAGCTGCTCGGCATTGGGTCGGCGCGCGGTGCTGGAGGACATATGGATGACGAAGGATCGCATGGTGTCGTGCATAGAACAGGGGCGCCGCCCGGGAAAGGCCTCCGTAAAACAAAAAAGACCCCGGCCGGAACCGGGGTCTTGGATCAAGCAAGGGGCAGGGCGGATTATTCCGCGCCTTCCTCTTTCTTTTCTTTCTTCTCGGGCACGATCTCTTCGCCGGTTTCCTGATCGACGCATTTCATCGACAGGCGGACCTTGCCGCGATCGTCGAAGCCCAGAAGTTTGACCTTCACTTCCTGGCCTTCCTTCAGAACGTCCGAAGGGTGGTTCAGGCGACGGTTTTCGATCTGAGACACGTGGACCAGACCGTCACGCTTGCCGAAGAAGTTCACGAAGGCGCCGAAATCGACGATCTTCACGACCTTGCCGGTATAGATCTGACCTTCTTCCGGCTCAGCCACGATCGAGTGGATCATCTCGTAGGCTTTCTTGATCGACTCACCATCGGGCGATGCGATCTTGATGATGCCGTCATCGTTGATGTCGACCTTGGCGCCGCTGGTTTCCACGATCTCGCGGATCACCTTGCCGCCCGAGCCGATCACTTCGCGGATCTTGTCGGTCGGGATCTGCATGGTCTCGATGCGCGGTGCGTGGATCGAAAACTCGGCAGTCTCGCTCAGCGCCTTGCTCATCTCGTTCAGGATGTGCAGACGGCCGTCCTTGGCCTGAGCCAGGGCTTTCTCCATGATCTCGGGCGTGATGCCCGCGACCTTGATGTCCATCTGCAGCGAGGTGATGCCGTTTTCGGTACCCGCAACCTTGAAGTCCATGTCGCCCAGGTGGTCTTCGTCACCCAGGATGTCGGTCAGAACGGCATAGTCGCCGTCGTCTTCCAGGATCAGACCCATGGCCACACCGGCCACCGGAGCCTTGAGCGGAACGCCCGCATCCATCATCGACAGCGAACCGCCGCAGACCGATGCCATCGAGGACGAGCCGTTCGACTCGGTGATCTCGGACACCACGCGGATGGTGTAGGGGAAATCGGTCGGAGCCGGCAGAACCGCCTGCAGGGCGCGCCATGCCAGTTTGCCGTGGCCGATTTCGCGGCGACCGGGCGAACCAACGCGGCCCACTTCGCCGACCGAGTAGGGCGGGAAGTTGTAGTGCAGCAGGAAGTTCGATTTGAAGTTGCCGTGCAGCGCGTCGATGAACTGCTCGTCGTCACCAGTGCCCAGCGTCGTCACGGCCAGCGCCTGGGTTTCACCACGGGTGAACAGGGCCGAACCATGGGTCCGCGGCAGCAGGCCGGTTTCGGCCACGATCGGGCGCACGTCGGTGGTCGAACGACCGTCGATCCGCTTGCCGCCCTTCACCACGTCGCCGCGCAGGATGCTGGCTTCGAGCTTTTTCATCGCCGAACCCAGGTTCGAGTCCTCAAGCTGCTCTTCGGTCAGAGCGGCCTTGATGGCCTCGCGCGCGGCAGCGACGGCTGCGGTGCGCTCTTGCTTGTCGGTGATTGCGAATGCGGCACGCATCTGCTCTTCACCGGCAGCTTTCACGGCAGCGTACAGCTCCGAGTAGTCGGGGGCTTCGAAGGCAAAGGGCTCTTTCGCGGCGTCTTCGGCCAGCGAGATGATCAGGTCGATCACCGGCTGGATCTGTTCGTGCGCGAAGGTCACGGCGCCCAGCATCTCGGCTTCGGTCAGCTCGTAGGCTTCCGACTCCACCATCATCACGGCGTCTTTGGTGCCGGCCACAACCAGATCCAGACGCTGTTCAGGGTTCAGGCGCAGGTCCTGCATGTCGTCCACGGTCGGGTTCAGGACGTACTCGCCATCCACGAAACCAACGCGGGCACCGGCGATCGGGCCGCGGAAGGGCGCGCCCGAGATGGTCAGGGCCGCCGATGCGGCGATCATCGCCACGATGTCGGGGTCGTTGACCAGATCGTGGCTCAGTACGGTGCACATCACCAGAACTTCGTTCTTGAACCCGTCAACGAACAGCGGACGGATCGGACGGTCGATCAGGCGCGCGGTCAGCGTCTCTTTCTCGGTCGGACGGGCCTCGCGCTTGAAGAAGCCACCCGGCACCTTACCGGCGGCATAGTATTTTTCCTGATAGTGCACGGTCAGCGGGAAAAAGTCCTGACCGGGCTTCTGTTCCCGGGCAAAGGTCACGTTGGCCATGACGCTGGTCTCGCCCAGCGTGGCAATCACGCTGCCGTCAGCCTGACGGGCGACCTTGCCGGTTTCCAGTGTGAGCGTTTCCTCGCCCCACTGCATCGATTTCTTCGTTACATCAAACATATGCGTATCCTAGATGGGAGCACTCCCGCCCCTGCGGGTCTCCCGTTTTGCGTGGCGGCCCCATTGCCGCCGACCCCAATTTATCTTCCATTCGAGTGCCGGGGTCAGGGCACAACGTCTCAGATACCGCGCGCATACATGAGATTGCGTCGGATTGAAAGGGATAAGGCCGCAGAAGGCACACGGTCCTGCATCTGCCGTGGTTCGCCTTTGCGTCAGCCGACACCGCGAACGTTCCGATGCGTAAGCCCGCATAGCATCTGGCGTGCACCCGCTCGCAAACAGGACCATCGCTCGTCATCGAGGATATGCAGATCGGAAATCGGCGCGGCAGAGGCTGGAGAGAAACTCCGGGCTGCGACGGTGGTAGGAAAGCCGCGAAACTAATGCGACCCCGTCCTCTCGGCCTCGGTCAGGCCATCGCTGGCCATGCGCAGACATATTCCTGTAGGCGAATGCATTTTGTGAAAAAGTGATTGCAGTGTAGCCTCTTACCACGGAACCCGCGGTCCAGACGACGAAAAGGCGCCAAGGGGGTAAGACTACTCACTGTCGTCCGACGGCCGAATACCTTGGCGTTTGCAATTCGCGCGAACGAAAGGGACGGCCACATGTCTCAGACCAAGAAAATGCTGGATCCGGATCCGCGGATCTATGATTTCGAAACGGAATACGAGCTGGGGCAGGACAATGTTCGCCCATTCGGGCTGGATATTCACAACCCGGTTTTTCTTATCTCAAGCATCCTGATCTTTGCCTTCGTGCTGATCGCTCTCGCCAATCAAGAGGCCGCAGCAACGTTCTTCGGTTGGCTGCGGCCGTGGCTGACCAGCACCTTCGACTGGTTCCTCGTCCTGTCCGTGGATGCAATCACGCTGTTCTGCCTGGCCTTGATCGTTCTGCCGGTGGGCAAGGTGCGCATCGGCGGCAAAG
The DNA here is from genome assembly GCF_056539245.1 of Ruegeria sp. BC2. Lineage (NCBI taxonomy): Bacteria > Pseudomonadati > Pseudomonadota > Alphaproteobacteria > Rhodobacterales > Roseobacteraceae > Ruegeria > Ruegeria sp. BC2. The sequence continues at coordinate 254,928 of NZ_JBQFUQ010000002.1, read as the reverse complement.
ACGCCAAGCCCGATTACTCCTACGCCGGCTGGATTGCGATGATGTTCGCGGCCGGGATCGGCATCGGATTGCTGTTTTTCGGCGTGTTAGAGCCGGTCTACTACAATTTCGCCGAGGATGGCGGCGCCCGTCCTTTGGGCATCGACATCGCGGTGCCGGGCAATGAGTACATTGGTGTTGTCGGTACCATCCACCACTGGGGGCTGGAGGGCTGGGCGGTCTACGCCGCCGTGGGCCTGAGCCTCGCGATCTTCAGCTACAATCTCGGCCTGCCATTGACCCTGCGCTCGGCCTTCTACCCGTTGCTGGGCGAGCGTGTCTGGGGCTGGTGGGGCCATGCGATCGACACGCTGGCGGTGTTTGCCACCCTGTTCGGCCTGACCACATCGCTGGGGCTGGGCGCGCAACAGGTTGCCGCCGGTCTCTACGAGGTGTTCGGCATCGAACCCAGCCCAACCGTCGTCGTCTTGCTGATCATCGGTATCACGATGATCGCGCTGGGCTCGGTGCTGATGGGCATGGACGCGGGCGTGAAGCGGCTCAGCGAGATCAACATGATCATGGCCGTGGGCCTGTTCCTGTTCGTGATCGCAGTGACCGGGATCGGCACGGCGATCTCGCGCTATTTCAGCGTGATGACCGATTACGTCAGGCTGCTGCCGGCTTTGTCGAACCCGTTCGGGCGGGAAGACACCAGCTTCTTCCACGGTTGGACAACCTTCTACTGGGCCTGGTGGATCGCGTGGTCGCCTTTCGTGGGCATGTTCATCGCCCGCATCTCCAAGGGGCGCACGGTGCGTGAATTCGTGATCTGTGCGCTGCTGGCGCCTACGGCGGTCTGTGCGCTGTGGATGTCCACCTTTGGTGGCGCGGCCATCGACATGCTGAACGTCGGCGGCGCCGAGGGCGTCAAGGCCACGGTGATCGACAGCTATGCCCCCGAAGGCGCGCTGTTCGGCTTCCTGAAAGAGCTTCCGCTCTACGGCATCGTGGCTCCGATCGCGCTGATTTTGATCGTGGTCTTCTTTGTCACCTCGTCGGACTCGGGGTCGCTGGTGATCGACACGATCACCGCCGGCGGCAAGATGGACGCCCCGGTGGTGCAGCGTGTGTTCTGGTGCACGCTGGAAGGTCTGGTCGCGATCGCGCTCCTGCTGGGTGGCGGGCTTGCCGCGCTGCAAGGGGCGGCGGTGTCAACCGGCATCCCGTTCACGCTTGTGGTGCTGATCATGTGCTACTGCCTGTGGCTGGCGCTGAAGTCTGAACGCGCCAAGATCTGAGCCGACTTCATCGACCAATGAACGCCCGCCAAATGGCGGGCGTTCTTTCGGTTAAACCGGGCCCAGTCATAGTTCCAAGGATTTGACCCGGGTCGGAAGTCTCTATTCAGGATCTCGCAACAAAGCCTTCGCAAATTGAATGAACATTGCGATGAACACGCCGACCCCGACGAAAATGTAGATCACGGTGAAGACCTTGCCGATCTTGGTCGCCGGGGACAGATCGCCGAACCCGACCGTCGATAATGTGGTTGCGCTGAAATACAGCGCGTCCACCCAATGCCAGCCCTCGACGCTGCTGTAGAACAACGTGCCGGACAGAAGAATAAGCATACATAGCAGCAAACCGCCTCGAAAATGCGGATCATCCCACGATCGGACGATCGCCTTGAGCAGACGGTAGGCATTGAGGATCAGAGCTATCATTCTGTACGCCTTTGGGTTGTTTCGAGGATACGTTCAGGATGCATGTTTTTGAGTAAAATTCCGCATGTACAAATCGGATTATTTGCTAAGATGGCGATGTTTGACAGGAGATACTTCATGCGTATTCATCTTTTGGTGGCGCTGCTTGCCGCCACCTCGGTTTCCGCGCAGCAAGACCCGGCTCAGACCCTGATCACCAATGTGCATGTATTTGATGGCGTCAACGACGGGCGTATCGAGAACGCGAATGTTCTGATCGAGGGCAACCTGATTGCAGCTGTGTCGGCAGACCCGATCTCGGCCGAAGGAGCAACGGTGATCGACGGCGGTGGACGCACCCTGATCCCGGGTCTGATCGATGTACACTGGCACACGACATATGCGTATACCCCAGCAACCGTCTTGATCTTCAATCAAGGCGATATGTCGGAAGTGGCCATTCGTTCGATGACAGGGGCAAAGGAAACCCTGATGCGCGGCTTCACAACAGTGCGCGATCCCGGCGGCAATCCATTTGCAATCAAGAGACTGATCGATTCCGGCGAATACCCCGGGCACCGCATTCTGCCTTCGGGGCCGTTCATGAGCCAAACATCGGGTCATGCCGATTTCCACAGTTTGTTGGAAAACCCAAGAAACTCGACTTCCGAGTTGAGTTATTGGGAAAAGAACATGATGGCGATGGTGGCCGATGGGGTCCCCGAGGTTCGCAAAAGGACCCGCGAGATTCTCAAGTACGGTGCCTCCCAAGTCAAAATAACCACGGGCGGTGGCGTATCCTCACAGTATGATCCGCTGGATGTGAGCGAATACTCTGTTGATGAGATCGAAGCGGTCGTCGAAGAAGCTGCGAACTTCAATACTTACGTACTGGCCCATGTAATGACGGACCGCGGGATTCGCACCTCAGTCGAAGCCGGCGTCATGAGCATCGAGCATGGTTTCTTCGCGTCTCGTGAAACGCTCGAGCTCATGAAAGAAAAAGGGGCATGGCTAAGCCCCCAGACCATGAAAGAAGAGGACATGGTCTGGGACAGCCCGGTCAGCGCGGCAAAATACAAGCAGGTCACAGATGCCGTTGCGAACCTGTACCCGATGGCCAAAGAGGTGGGGGTGAACCTGGCCTTTGGGACCGACCAGCTTCTGGACGCCTCTAAGGCGTATCAACAAAGCCTTTATCTGGTGCGATTGGGCGAATGGTTCACCCCGTATGAAGTGTTGAAAATCGCCACTTCTGAAAACGCCCGGTTGCTGGAACTGAGCGGCCCCCGGCACCCGTATCAAGACGGCCCGCTGGGGGTCATCAAAGAGGGTGCCTATGCCGACCTGATCCTCGTCGACGGCAATCCGCTTGAAAACCTTGAGTTGGTTGGGAATCCGGGCGAGTACTTCGACCTGATCATGAAAGACGGTTTGGTCTACAAGAACACGCTGGACTGAACGCCGCGCGCCTCTGAAAAAAAACGCCCGCCAAATGGCGGGCGTCTCGAACTTGAAAGCGGTGTAGTCCGCGCTTAGCGGCGGATGCCCAGCTTTTTGATCAGGTCCTGGTAGCGCGCTTCTTCCTTGCCCTTCAGGTAGTCCAGCAGCTTGCGGCGCTGGGCGACCATCTTCAGAAGACCACGGCGGCCGTGATTGTCTTTCTTGTGGGTCTTGAAGTGCTCGGTCAGGGTGTTGATGCGCGAGGTCAGGATAGCAACCTGGACTTCCGGCGAACCGGTGTCGCCGTCCTTGGTTGCGAATTCTTTCATAACGCGTGCTTTTTCTTCAGCAGTGATCGACATCGGGGTCTCCTTCGAAGGTTAGAGTTGATGGCGCAGGCCGGGATGTCGTCCAGCGCAGGCCCATGGAGAAAACCGCACCGATTCCGATGCGGATGGGCGCGTATAGGCGCAATTGGAATAAATGGCAAAGGGATTCTGCGTATCTCAGCCCTTGGGGCTGGTCAGGGTCGGGTCCAGACCCGGAGTCAGTTGAATATCCTCGGGCCCAAGACCTTGGGCGCCGAACAGATAGACCACCTCACGCCCGTTGACCAGAACGCGCGTCAGATCGGCGTTGTCCGCGTCTTGTTCGATCCCGATTTCGGGCGCGTCAGGGCCGGTCCATTCGATCAGCAGCTTGTCTTCTCCGGGGGTGAAATCCACGACGCTGACTTCCTTCCCGGTGCCCGTTCCATCGATGGCGATCTGGTCCGCTCCCTGACCGCCGGTGACGACATCTCCGGCACCTGCCAGGATCGTGTCGTCCCCCGCGCCGCCGTTCAGAAAATCGCCGGCGGGCGTGTTGCCATCGTCGCGTCCGGTCAGAGTGTCGTCGCCATCACCGCCGAACAGCGTGTCTGCCCCCGCGCCGCCGGCGAGCATGTCTTCGCCGTCGCCGCCTTGCAGCGCGTCTTCGCCCTCACCCCCGGCAAGGTCATCGTTGCCCTGACCGCCGTACAGATCGTCATCGCCTTCGCCACCAACCAACTGGTCGTCGCCGGCATGACCGTACAAGATGTCGTCACCGGCATTCCCCGAGAGGTCATCGTGACCGTTGCCACCGTGCAGAACATCATTGCCAGTGTTTCCGTTTAGCGTGTCATCCCCGTCAGCGCCGAACAACGTATCATTTCCGGCGCCACCATCGATAATGTCGTCGCCGTCATAGCCGTTGATCTGATCGTTGCCCTCGACCCCGCTCAGATTGTCCACGCCCGGTCCGCCGGCGATGACCAGGTTTCCGTCTACGTCCGAAAGTATGGTTCCGGTGGACGCATCCTCGGCCTCGGCCGGGTCTTCGAAAGAATCGTCAATCTCAAGCAGGTTTCCTTCGGGAATGTCTTCGACGGCATCTTCTTCGATGACATCGTCGTTGTCCTCGTCCTCATCCCCCGAGAATACGTCGCTGATCGCGTATGCTGCGCCGCCCATTGCGGCCAGGCCGAACAATCCGAGCAGAAACATGGGAACCCTCCGAAAGCGTGCCGCCCCGAGTGTGAAATATCCCATGTCGCCAGAGGGTTGGTCAAAGCCAACCTGAGTCTGTGGTTAACCCTTTGTCACCGGTTCCACGGTTCGGGTTGCTGGGTATACGCGATGTAGAGCGGATGCTTGGGGTGGCCTGCCTTGCTGAGCCCCAGGTGGAACAGCGGCTGGCCGGTGCCGCGCAGCAGGCGCTCGACCGCCGGGCCGCGATCCAGATGCGCGCCATGGGTGCCCCAGGCGGCGATCACCTGATCGGCCCAGTCCACGCCGGCCAGAATGGCAGCGTCGTTCTCGGGCCCCACCGGGTCGGCCGCCGCGCGCATCTTGCGCGGGTCGGTGTCGCGCCAGGCAAAGATGTTGGTCACCTGGAACGCCCCGAACCCCAAGGCCCGCGCGCGCCGCTCGCAACGCTCGACGGTCGGGTCATTCTGCACCTCGGTCGCGGTCGAAGGGTTCAGCATCACGAACAGCGCCCGGCGCCCGGCCGGATCCCAGATGCGGGTCAGGCTGTAGCGATAGCGTTCGCAGTCGGAATAGACGGCTGTCGAGGGCGCGTCGCCCTTGGTGTGGGACCGGGTGATCATGCGCCTTCGCTTAGCACGGGACCTAACCGGCGAACACCCGGCTGGGGTGCAGTTCACCGGATTTGTAGACCCCCACCGCCACGGCCTTGCCGTCGAACGAGGCCCAGGCCTCGTCGCCGTATTCCACGTCGCTGGCCAGAACCATGCCGGGGTTGCCGTTGCGCAGGCGGGTGGCGCCTTCGGGGGTGCATTTCAGCTCGGGCAGGTCGGCCAGCCCTTCTTCCAGCGGGCGCAGGTAGTCATCCAGCGCCGGGGTTTTCGCCATCTCGTCGATCTGCTCGATGCTCAGGCCGTCCTCCGCCTCGAATGGGCCGGACCAGATCCGGCGCAGCTCCTTGACGTGGCCATGGCAACCCAGCACCTCACCCAGATCGCGGGCGATCGAGCGGACATAGCCACCCTTGCCGCAGGTCATTTCCAGCACGACATGGTCGGGGTCGGGCCGGTCGACCAGCACCAGTTCCTCGACCCACAGGGGCCGGGCGGCCAGTTCGACATCCTCGCCGTCGCGGGCCATCTTGTAGGCGCGCTGGCCGTCGATCTTGACCGCCGAGAACTTGGGCGGCACTTGCATGATCTCGCCCACGAAGGGCAGCAGGGCCTGCTTGATCTCGTCATCGGTGGGGCGCAGGTCGCTTTCCGCGAACACTCGGCCCTCGGCATCGTCGGTATTGGTGGCCTGGCCCAGACGCACGGTAAAGGTATAGGCCTTGAGCGCATCGGTGATGTAGGGAACGGTCTTGGTGGCCTCGCCCAAAGCGACGGCCAGAACGCCGGTGGCTTCGGGGTCGAGCGTGCCGGCATGGCCCGCCTTTTTGGCGTCCAGCGCCCAGCGGACCTTGTTGACCACGGCGGTCGAGGTCATGCCTGCTGGCTTGTCGACCACCAGCCAACCGGAAATGTCACGACCCTTGCGTTTGCGTCCCATGATGCACCTTGCCGTCTGCTAAGGCGCGCGACCTAGCGGATCGGTCCGGCGCTGTCAATTTGCCGGGATATCCTCGACCACGCCGACGATCGGCCCCAGCGAGAATCCCACGTCCGATCGGTTCGCCGCCCGATCATACATGCGCGAGATGTTGCCGTCGAAAAATAGCGCGTTGGGCGTGTTCAGAACGTCGCGGAACAGGCGGCCGAACTCGTGGAAGGTGACGTAATCTTCGGAAATCACGAATACCGCACGGCTGCCATCGGCGCTGGTGCCCACCCCGTTGCGGATATAGCGCGAGGTCGAATCCTCGAGAAACCGCGGATGCAATTCTCCGTCGATCACCAGCATCGGGCCGGATTGGGTGGCAAAGCGGCACTCGGGCTTGCGATCTAGATAGTCCAGCGTCTCGAACACGTCGGCACGGCCTTCGCGGATGCAGAACACCCCGTTGGGCAGCAGGCCGAAATTGCCGGGTCCGGAGTTGGGAATCACGCGCATGAGTTCCTGCCCGTCTTCGACATAGTGGCCCACGGGCGAGCGGTCCTCGTGATACATGCCGGCATTCATCGCAAAGCTCAGGCGTTGGCCCGCATCGGCCAGTTCCTCGTTCACCGACGAGAAGTGTCCCAGGACTTGGCCCGCTTCGTCATACAGGAACAGGCGCAGGTCCACGGTGGTGGCGTTGACCTCGCACACGGTATAGCGCCGGTCTTCGTGTGCCACGCGCTCGCAGGTCACCGCACCGGCCTGTCCGGCCCAGAGCAATGCGATCACAGCGGCGGTCCTGCGGATCACTCGTCCAGATCCCGGCGCACGGCGTCCTGTTCGAACATCCGGCGCGTGTCGTCCATGCGGTCGAACGTGTCGTCCAGCCGAAAGCGCAGGTCGGGGGCGAATTTCAGGCCGACCTTCTTGCCGACCATGCGGCGCAGCTCGCCCTTGTTGCGGGCCAGCAGCTCAATCACGGTCTCCTGCCCCTTGCCGCCCAGCGGCAGCACATAGGCCGTGGCGATCTTGAGATCGGGCGAGGTGCGCACTTCGCCCACGGTGATCGACAGGCGGTTCAGGTCGGGGTCGTGCACGTCGCCGCGCGCCAGCACCTCGGACAGGGTGCGGCGGATCAGTTCGCCGACGCGAAGCTGCCGTTGCGAGGGGCCGGGGCCGTCGTGGAATTTGTTCTTAGCCATGTCCCCGATCTAAGCGCAAAGCGGGGCTTTGCCAAGCGGCCCCGAACCGGGTAGGAGGCTTTGAGCCGAATTTCAGAAGAAGGACCAGCGCAATGACGCATATTCCGGGAATCGTCGTGACCGGGGCTTCGGGCCGGATGGGGCAGATGCTGATCAAGACCATCACCGACAGCGAACAGGCGCGGCTGGTCGGTGCGGTCGAGCGCACGGGCCATGACTGGATCGGCGAGGACGTAGGCACCGCGATGGGCGGCCAGCCGCTGGGCGTGACCGTCACCGACGATCCGCTCGAGGCTTTTGCCCAGGCCCAGGCGGTGATCGACTTCACCGCGCCCGAGGCGACGCTGGAGTTCGCCGCGCTGGCGGCGCAGGCGCGCTGCGTGCATGTGATCGGCACCACTGGCATGAGCAACGAACAGATCGCCGCGCTGGAACCCGCAGCGCGCCATGCGGTGATCGTGCGGGCCGGAAATATGAGCCTGGGCGTGAACCTGCTGGTGCAGCTGACCAAGAAGGTCGCCGCCGCGCTGGACGAGGATTTCGACATCGAGGTGATCGAGGCGCATCACCATCACAAGGTCGATGCGCCCTCGGGCACGGCGCTGATGCTGGGCGAGGCCGCGGCCGAGGGGCGGGGCGTGCAACTGGCCGATGTCGCCGACCGGGGCCGCGACGGGATCACCGGCGCCCGGCAGCGGGGTCATATCGGCTTCCACGCCATCCGCGGTGGCGACATCGTTGGCGAACACGACGTGCTGTTTGCGGCGCCGGGCGAACGGATCGTGCTGCGCCACGTGGCGACCGACCGGGCGATCTTTGCCCGAGGCGCGCTGAAGGCGGCGCTGTGGGGGCAGGGCAAGGCCCCCGGCCAATATGACATGGTGGATGTGCTGGGGCTTTAACCCTCGCCCAGATGCCGGTCGACCATGCGCTGAACCATCGGTGCGAAATGGTCGAAGCCGGGGGTGTCCATGTCGGGCCGTTTGCCGGCCTCGTCCAGATACCGGACCTGGATGATTTCCTTCAGGTTCGGGTTGGCCTCGAATGCGGCGACTTCCTCGACGCTCATCGGGCCGCCCTGCAGGTCCAGCGTATGGACCGAGGCCGCCGACAGGCGGTTGAAATACTCGGGCCTGGTTGCACACAGGTACCGCTTGGCCGCGACGTGATAGCGGCAGCAATCGGTGATGACCGAGGGAAAGAACCGCTCCAGCACCTCGGCGCCGGCATCCTCGTGGTGGCGGTCCTCGGTGTCGTCGGGGTGGTAGGTGCCGAATTCCGAGGTGAAATGCCCGATATCGTGCAGCAGGGCACCCACGATGATCTCTTCGGGCATGCCGTTCTGCTCGGCGATGGTGGCGCCCTGCAGCATGTGCTGGGCCATTGTCACCGGCTCGCCCAAGTATTCCTCGCCCCCGCGCCGGTCGAAGATATCGGCGATGAAGGCAACGATGTTGTCGCGGGTCAGGGTCTGGAAATCGGGTCTCATTCCGCCGCCTCCGGTTGTGCCATCCGCATCGCGGCCAGAGTCGACAGCAGCCCGTCCTTGTCGGCATAGCATCCCTGCAGCCAGCGCGACCCGGCACCCGAATAGCCCAGACGCGCGTGCAGGACGCGGGTGTTGTCGACGATGAAGCTCTCGCCCGGCTCCAGCTTGAACGCAACGCCCATGGCCGGGTCGTCGATAATCTCGCCCAAACGACGGTAGGCGGCGTAATAGGCCTCCATCCGGTCGAAGGGCACATCCACGAACGGGGCCGAGGACCGGTTGTTGAAGCGGATGCCGATCAATTCGCCATCGGGCGACAGCTCGATCATCGGGCGGCGCGCGCGCAGGCAGACCCCGTCCGAACCGCGGTATTCGAACCGCGCGGGATAGCCGGCCAGCAGGGCAAAGCCCTCGGGGTTTTCGTCGCGCAGGCGCTGGGCCGCGCGAAAGCCGTCGACCACGATCGATTCCCCGCCCTCGGCGCTGTTTTCCAGGCAATAGAGGATCTGCAGCGTGGGCACCGGATCGCGATAGGGGTTGTCGGTATGCGCCTGCAGGCCAAGGCCGGTATAGGCCAGATTGGTCGGGTTCACCTCGGTCCGCACCTCGAAATAGGGGCCATAATTGGTCTCGCGCACATAGCCGAACAGATCGGCGACCTTCAGCAGCGAACCGGGCGCGGTCGGGCCGCCGGTCAGCTTGGCAAAGCCGTATTCGGCGACCGCCGCCAGCCAGTCGCGCTTGGCGGCGGGGTTTTCATGCACCTGCGTCCAGTCGCCGGCTGGGGCTGCGAACCCGCCGTCCCAGGTGGTGATGCCGGGCGACAGCCAGCCCATCGGGCGGGTCTGGTCCCGATCATAGACATGCGCGGCCAGCCAGTTTGCAGGGAAGGTGAAGGTCTTGTCTTCGGGGGCGAAGGTTACCTGAAGGTCACCGCCCGCCACCTCGGCCGCCTGTATCGCGATCCTCGCCGGAATGTCGCCGATCGTGATCAGGCGCTGGCCGTTGCCGGGGTCGCGCGTCTGCGGGTCCAGCGCATTGTCGCGCAGCCAGATGGCGTGGAAACGGGCGCGGGTGCCGTCTTCGAATTCAACCGAAACGACCGCCGGGTCATGGGTGGCGTGGCGCAGCATGGGGCTCTCCTGTTCAGCGCGGGCTTTGATTGAGGAGATACGCGGGATATGGCATTACGACAATTAAGGCTTGTTTCCACTGAGGGTTGGAAAATCTAATGAGCAAGAAAAAGGTCGGCCTGCCCCCTCTGGACTGGCTGCGCGTGTTCGAGGCGGCCGGGCGGCTGGGCGGATTCTCGGCTGCGGCACGCGAGTTCGGCCTGACCCAGGCGGCGGTCAGCCAGCGCATCGCCAATCTGGAATCCTGGCTGGGCCGGTCCCTGTTCGTGCGCGAGGCGCGCGGCGTGTCGCTGACGGTCGAGGGCGAAAGCTATCTGCCGCTGGTGCAGGACAGTCTGCGCGCGTTGGAACGCAACACCGAGGATCTGTTCGGCACCGCCCCACGCGCGCTGCGGGTGGCCGGGCTGTCTTCGCATATCCAGGCACTGGTGCTGCCCAGCCTGGGGGCCTTTCGCGCCCTCCGGCCCGAGGTGCAGGTCACCACGGATTCGGTGGCTCGGCGGTCCTCGCTGGAGGACGAGCGGACCTGGCTTCAGATCCGCTATGGGCGCGGCAGCTGGCCGGGGCGCGCCGCCGAGCTGATCGCGCCCGAGGTTCTGACCCCGATGGCGGCGCCGGGCGTCAGCTGGGGCGCGCCGGTGATCGAGCTGCGCGGCGAACGGCCCGGCTGGCAGGACTGGGTGCAGAAGACGGGCGACACGGATCTGCCACGCGCCGGTCTGAGCTTTGATTCGATGGAACATGCCTTGGGCGCGGCGCGGCAGGGGCTGGGGGTCGCTTTGGGGTCGGTCGCCTTGGCCTCGGCAGATCTGGCCTCGGGCCGTCTGATCCGGCTGGGGCGTCCCGATTTGAAAACCCGCGACGGATACTGGCTGACCTGGCCGCGGGACCGGGCGCAGTCGAAAAAGCAGCAGGCCCTGATCGGCGATTTCCTGCAGGCCCTGCGAGGGGCGGTCTGAGCGGTCAGAAATCGATCGCGATGCCCTTCTTCTCCCAATCGCCATAGCGCGCGGGATCGGGTCCGTCGCGCCCGCCCAGCTCCTTGGGCAGGGGTTTGGCCTCGGCTTCAGCCTTGCGCCGGCGCTCTTCGGCCTCGGCCAGGGCGCGCCGGGCGGCGGGCGGCAGGTCTGTGCGGTCGTCGCTCATGACATCGGGTTCCTTTCCGTGCATGGCCTTGATATACGCCCTCGTCCGCTGATGGCAATGCGGGCGAAAACCTTGCAAAGGCGGTTTCATGACCAACACCCCGACTGCGGCGCGGCGCAGCGCCATCTATCTGCTGGATCAGATCCTGGGCGAGGGGCGCTTGCTGTCCGAATGCCTCGCGGCCGGGGCGCTGGATCGCCTGGCCCCCGAAGACCGCGCGCGGGCGCAGCGGCTGACGCTGGAGACCCTGCGCGGGCTTGAGCGCGCAGACCGCCTGCTGGAGGGACATCTGCGGCGCACACCGGCGCTGACCGTCCAAAACGCGCTGCGTCTGGGAACGGTCGAACTGTGCCAGGGCGAGGCTGCGCATGGCGTCGTGAACGCGATGGTCGAGATCATCGGCCGCTCGCGCAAGCACGGGCGGCTCAAGGGGCTGGTCAACGCGGTTCTGCGCAAGATCGCCGCCGAAGGTCCCGAGGCCTGGCCCAAGATGCGGGTGCCGCGCCTGCCGGACTGGCTGCGCGAACCGCTGATCGCGGCCTGGGGTGCGGAGGCGCTCAAGGGCATGGAGCAGGCCCATTTCGCCGGCGCACCGCTGGACCTGACGCCAAAACCCGGCGCAACGATCCCGATGGGCACCGAACTGCCCACCGGCTCGGTGCGGGTTGCTGACGCAGGTCAGGTCTCGGCCCTGCCGGGCTATGCGGCCGGAGACTGGTGGGTGCAGGATGCCGCCGCCGCCCTGCCGGCGCGGATTCTGGCGCCCCGGCCCGGCGAGCGGGTTCTGGACATGTGCGCCGCGCCCGGCGGCAAGACGCTGCAACTGGCGGCGGCGGGGGGCGAGGTCACCGCGCTGGACATTTCCGACGCCCGGCTGGCGCGGGTGCGGGAAAACCTCGAACGGACCGGGCTGTCGGCCCGGGTGGTCGCCGGCGACGCGCTGGACCATCAGGGCCAGTACGATGCGATCCTGCTGGACGCGCCCTGTTCGGCGACCGGCACCATCCGGCGTCACCCGGATCTGCCCTTTGCCAAAGACGGTTCCGAGTTCGGCGGGTTGATCGAGTTGCAGGCGCGGATGCTGGCCCATGCCTGGACCCTGCTGAAACCCGGCGGGCGTCTGGTCTATTGCACCTGCTCGCTGCTGCCCGACGAAGGCGAAGTGCAGATCGAAGAGGCTCTGCCGCTCCATCCCGACATGCAGGTGGACCGCGCCGCGTTGCAGGTGCCCGGCGTTCAGCCCGACTGGCTGACCGAGGAAGGCGGGCTGCGCCTGCGTCCCGATTTTTGGCCCGATCTGGGCGGCATGGATGGGTTCTACATCGCCTGCCTGAACAAATCGGCCTGATCGGTCGCTTTTCGATGACTTGACGAACCGGCCCGGCTATCGTTGGTTCAAACGCCAGCAGAGCGGCAGGGGCAGAGCAACACACGTCATGTCGAATTCGGACACCATGGCCAACCGATGGGTGCGGTTTCAGAACCGTCTCTACGCGCGCCTCAGCCAGCGCCGGAAACCCGTCAGCGGCTTTGTCGGTCAGCCCGAGCCGCGCACCGTCGGTTCATTTGCGCGCGGGCGGCAACTGGTGGCGGGAAATCTCTTGTTTGCGGGTTACCTGGTCGAAGCCCCGGACACGGGCTTGTGGGAGGTCGCGGCCCCCAACGCCGCATTCGACGATGAACGGCATGGATTTGCCTGGCTGGACGATCTGGCCGCAGTGGGTGATGCCGCGGCACGGGAAAAGGCGCAACGCTGGGTCTGGGGCTGGATCGAGACCCACGGCAAGGGGCAGGGTCCGGGTTGGGCCCCGGACCTGACCGGACGCCGCCTGATCCGCTGGATCAACCACGCGCTGTTCCTGCTGCGCGGTATGGACGAGGCCCACAGCCGCCTGTTTTTCCGGTCTCTGTCACAGCAGACCTGGTTCCTGTCCAAACGCTGGCACGCGGCGACACCGGGGCTGCCGCGGTTCGAGGCGCTGGCCGGCCTGGTTCAGGCCGGTTTGGCGCTGGAGGCGATGGAAGATATCTCGGACCCGGCCGTTCGGGCTTTGGCGCGGGAATGCGAGGCCCAGATCGACGTGCAGGGGGGCATTCCCACGCGGAATCCGGAGGAACTGCTCGAGGTCTTTACCCTACTGGCCTGGACATCCGCCGCGCTCAGCGAAGTGGGGCGCGGTACGCCTGCCGCTCAGACGGCAGCAATCAAACGGATTGCCCCGACCCTGCGCAGCCTGCGTCATGCAGACGGCGGGTTGGCCCGGTTTCACGGCGGTGGCCGCGGTATAGAAGGCCGGTTGGAACAGGCGCTGGCCCAAAGCGGGGTCAAGCCCAAACCCGTCAAAGGTCTGACCATGGGCTATGCCCGTCTGGCCGCCGCCCGCACCACGGTGATCATCGACGCAGCACCCCCGGCCAAAGGGGCGGCCTCGTACATGGCGCACGCCTCGACGCTGGCTTTCGAGCTGACCTCGGGTCGTCGGCCATTGATCGTCAACTGCGGTTCGGGCGAAAGCTTCGGGTTGGAGTGGCGCCGGGCCGGGCGGGCCACGCCTTCGCACTCGACCCTTTGCCTGGATGGATACTCCAGCGCCCGGTTGGCCGCTCCGGCCAAGGGAACCGCGAACGAAGCAATGGTGGACGCCCCGAGCGAGGTGCCGGTGGAGTTCGAGGGTTCGTTCGAAGACGCGCGCGTGATGGCGGGCCATGATGGGTACGCCAAGGTGTTCGGACTCACCCATGCCCGTACGATCGAGCTGCGCTTTGACGGGCGCGAGGTAACCGGTGAAGACATCCTTCTGACGGCCACCGACAAGGCAAAACGCCAGTTCGACCGGGCGGTTGACGCATCCAAGCTGTCAGGGATCGGTTTTGACATCCTGTTTCACCTTCATCCGGACGTGGACGCCGCGCTGGATCTGGGGGGATCCGCGGTGTCGATGGCGCTCAAAAGCGGCGAGATCTGGGTTTTTCGCCATGACGGCGCCGGAAAATTGTCGCTTGAGCCAAGCGTTTACCTGGAAAAAGGCCGCCTGAAGCCCCGCGCGACAAAACAGATCGTTCTATCCGGCCGCGCAATCGAGTATGCGACGCGCATCCGGTGGACGCTGAGCAAGGCGCAGGATACAGCCTATGCCGTGCGCGACGTGCACCGGGACGAGCCCGATTTCGACTGAGCCAAAAGGATCTTTGGACCCATGACCGACCTTCACCCCGTGCGCCGCGCGTTGCTTTCCGTTTCCGACAAGACCGGATTGATCGATCTGGGCAAGGCCCTGGCCGACCGCGGGGTCGAGCTGCTGTCGACCGGCGGCACCGCCAAGGCGCTGCGTGATGCGGGGCTTGCGGTCAAGGATGTCAGCGAGGTCACGGGGTTCCCCGAGATGATGGATGGCCGGGTCAAGACGCTGCACCCGATGGTGCATGGTGGCCTGCTGGCGCTGCGCGACAATGACGCCCATGTGGCGGCGATGCAGGAGCATGGCATCGGCCCGATCGACCTGCTGGTGGTCAACCTCTACCCGTTCGAGGAAACGGTGGCCAAGGGCGCGGGCTATGACGAATGCATCGAAAACATCGACATCGGCGGTCCCGCGATGATCCGCGCCGCGGCCAAGAACCACACCTTCGTCAACGTGGTGGTGGATGTCGAAGACTACTCGGCCCTGCTGGATCAGCTCGAGGAAAATTACGGCAAGACGTCGCTGGGCTTCCGCCAGTGGCTGGCGCAGAAGGCCTATGCCCGCGCCGGAGCCTATGACGCGGCCGTGTCCAGCTGGCTGGCAGATGCACTGCAAATCGACACCCCCAAGCGCCGCGTGTTCGCCGGCGAGCTGAAACAGCCCCTGCGCTATGGCGAGAACAGCCACCAGCAGGCGGCGTTCTATGTCGATGGCTCGGGCCGCCCCGGCGTCGCCACCGCCGTGCAGCATCAGGGCAAGGAGCTGAGCTACAACAACATCAACGACACCGACGCCGCCTTTGAACTGGTGGCCGAGTTCGACCCGCGCGACAGCGCCGCATGTGCCATCATCAAACATGCCAATCCTTGCGGCGTTGCGACGGGCGCCACGTTGCTCGAGGCATACAAAGCCGCATTCGACTGCGACCGGACCTCGGCTTTTGGCGGGATCGTGGCGCTGAACCGGCCGCTGGACGCCGAAACCGCGCGCGAAATCACCGGCATCTTCACCGAGGTCGTGATCGCCCCCGGCGCCACCGACGAGGCCAAGGCGATCTTTGCCGCCAAAAAGAACCTGCGCCTGCTGACCACCGAAGCGCTGCCCGACGTGCGCGCCGGCGGCAAGACCGTGCGCCAGGTGGCCGGCGGGCTGCTGGTGCAGGACAAAGACAACGGGCATATCGAGATGGATGACCTCAAGGTCGTAACCAAGCTGGCCCCCACGCCTGAGCAGATGCGCGATCTGCTGTTTGCCTGGAAAGTGGCCAAGCACGTCAAGTCGAACGCCATCGTCTACGTCAAGAACGAGGCCACGGTGGGCGTCGGCGCCGGTCAGATGAGCCGGGTGGATTCCGCCCTGATCGCCGCCAAGAAGGCCGAGCGCATGGCCGAAACCCTGGGCCTGCCCGAACCGCTGACCATCGGCTCGGCCGTGGCGTCGGACGCGTTCTTCCCCTTCCCCGACGGGCTGATGGAGGCCGCCGCCGCAGGCGCGACCTGCGTGATCCAGCCGGGCGGGTCGATGCGCGATGACGAGGTGATCGCCGCCGCCGACGAAGCCGGTCTGGCCATGGTGTTCACCGGCATGCGGCATTTCCGTCACTGATGCGGGCCCGGGTTCTGCTCTGGGCCGGGCTGGCCGCATTTGTGATCGACCAGCTCAGCAAGTACCTGGTGGTCCACGTGTTGCGCGTGGCCGACTGGCCCGGCGGCATCGACGTACTGCCGCCGCTGCTGACCTTTCGGTACGGCGAGAACCGCGGCATCAATTTCGGCCTGTTCCAAGGCAATTCCGAAGCCGCGCGCTGGTTTCTCATCGCTATTTCGCTGGCCATCAGCATCGGCGTTTTCGTCTGGCTCTGGCGTACGGCCGCTTCAAGGCGGATGCTGGTTTTCGGCGGATTGCTGATCGGCGGAGCGTTGGGGAACGTGGTTGACCGGGTGCTGTATGGATACGTTCTGGATTTCCTGAACATGTCCTGCTGTGGCATCAACAACCCGTTCGTCTTCAACCTCGCCGACGTGTTCATTTTCGCGGGTGCCCTCGGGTTGGTGCTGTTCGAAGGCAAAAAGCCCTCGTGACGCGCCGGATGTTATGCGATAAAAGCGCCTGAAACAGGCTGGAGACCAAGATGCGGATGCCGCGCGCCATTATTGCTCTGACACTTGCTGCTGCGGTCGCAGGATGTTCCGATATCGGCCTGCGCCATCTCGAAGCGCCAGGGCCCGGGCCTGACGAGTTTTCGGTCATGCCGGTCAAGCCACTGACCCAGCCCAAAGATTATGCGTTCCTGCCCGCGCCGACGCCGGGTGGCGGGAACCTGACCGACCCGAACCCGAATGCCGATGCCGTAGCTGCCTTAGGTGGCAATCCCGGGGCGCTGAACCCCGGCACCGGTATTCCGTCGTCTGACGGGGCGCTGGTGACGGCTTCCAGCCGCTATGGCGTTTCCCCCAACACCCGCCAGGTTCTGGCGCAGGAAGATGCGGATTTCCGCAAGCGTCAAAGCCGTTGGACGCGGTTGCGCCTGTTCAAGGTGGACCGCTATTCGCAGGTCTACAAGCGCAATTCCATCGATCCCCAGGTGCAGACCGAAGCTTTGCGCAGACAGGGCGTGGAAACACCCTCGTCGCCGCCGGATGAATAATTCTTAACTTTCCGTCATCGCTCTTGAACCCGTTCGGCGTCACCGTAGTTTGAACACCGTAACGAAACGGAGGATGCCCCATGGCTCGGGCCTTGGCGTTTTGCGCCGCTTTGATGACCGCAACCCCGGTTTTGGCCGAAACCGGGCACGAGGCCGTCACCACCTTTACTCTGGACAACGGCATGGATGTCGTCGTGGTCGAAGATCACCGCGCGCCCGTGGTTCAGCATATGGTCTGGTATCGGGCCGGATCGGCGGACGAGCCGATCGGGTCGTCAGGTGTGGCGCATTTCCTCGAACATCTTCTGTTCAAGGCCACCGATACGATGGAGGCGGGTGAGCTTTCGGCCACCGTTGCTGCCAATGGAGGCAACGACAACGCTTTCACGTCGTATGACTACACGGCCTATTTCCAGCGTGTCGCGGCCGACCGGCTGGAGTTGATGATGAAGATGGAGGCCGACCGGATGCGCAACATCCGGCTGACCGAGAGCGACATTGCCACCGAGCGCGACGTGATCCTGGAGGAACGCAACCAGCGTACCGAGAACAACCCCCGCGCCCTGTTCGGCGAACAGATGAGCGCGGCGCAGTATCTCAACCACCGTTACGGCGTTCCGGTGATCGGCTGGAAGCACGAGATGGAGACATTGGACATGGAGGACGCGCTGTCCTTCTACCAGACCTATTACGCGCCCAACAATGCGATCCTCGTGGTGACCGGCGATGTGGATCCGGCTGAGGTCAAAGCCTTGGCCGACACCTATTATGGCGTGATCCCCGCCAACCCGGACCTGCCTGAACGGGTCCGATCACAGGAACCGCCGCAGACCGCCGAGCGGCGTCTGACCTTCAAGGATGCGCGGGTGTCGCAACCATATGTTCAGCGCAGCTACCTCGCGCCCGAGCGTGATGCCGGTGCGCAGGAGAAAGCTGCGGCGTTGTTCCTGCTGGCCGAACTGCTGGGCGGCAGCACCACGTCCTACCTGAACGAGAAACTCCAGCTTGAACAGCAGCTGGCTGTTTATGCCGGGGCGTTTTATCGTGGGGTGTCGCTGGATGACACGACCTTTGATCTGATCGTTGTTCCGGCTGAAGGCGTGTCACTGCAAGAGGCCGAGGATGCGATGGATCAGGCGGTGGCCGATTTCATCGCCGAAGGCGTCAACCCGGAGGATCTGGACCGGATCAAGATGCAGCTGCGCGCCGCACAGGTCTATGCCCGAGACAATGTCGATGGAATCGGCAATCGCTATGGTCGGGCGCTGACCAGCGGCCTGACGGTCGAGGACGTGCAAGCCTGGCCCGACATCTTGCAGGCCGTCACCGGCGAAGAAATCATCGCCGCCGCGCGCGAGGTGCTTCAGCCCGAAGCGTCTGTCACCGGCTGGCTGATGCGTGATGACGAGGTGACCCAATGATCCGTTTCCTTGCCCCCTTGATCGCCCTGCTGATCGCTCTGCCTGCCTGGGCCGAGATCAAGATTCAGGAGGTCACCTCGCCCGGCGGCATCCGGGCCTGGCTGGTCGAGGATCACTCGATCCCGTTCACTGCGCTGGAACTGCGGTTCCGCGGGGGCACGTCACTGGACGATCCCGACAAACGCGGCGCGGTCTATCTGATGAGCGGCCTTCTCGAAGAAGGCGCGGGCGACATGGATTCTCGCACCTATGCGCGGGCGCTGGAATCCCTGGCGGCGTCGATCGGATACAGGGCCACCGATGACAGTGTTGCGATCTCGGCCCAGTTCCTGACTGAAAACCGGGACGACGCCGTTGACCTGCTGCGCACCACAATCCAGCAACCACGCTTTGATCAGGACGCGATCGACCGGGTTCGGGCGCAGGTCCTGTCCGGGCTGCGCTCGGAACAGACCGACCCCAATGACATCGCGGGTGAGGCATTCGCCAAAATGGCCTATGGCGATCATCCGTATGGATCCAACGGCAAAGGCTCGATCGACAGCGTATCGGCCCTGACCCGTGACGATATCATCGACGCATACAAAGGCGTCTTCGCCAAGGACCGTCTGTATGTGGGCGCAGTGGGCGACATCACACCCCAAGAGTTGGGTGCGTTGCTGGACAATCTGTTGTCGGACCTTCCCGAAACGGGCAAACCGATTCCCGGGAATGCAGAGGTGACGATTCCCGGTGGCGTCACGGTGGTCGAGTTCGACACGCCGCAATCGGTGGCGCTGTTCGGCCAGAAGGGTATCGACCGCGACGATCCGGATTTCTTTGCAGCCTACATCCTGAACCACATCCTCGGCGGCGGCGGCTTTGAAAGCCGCCTGATGCAGGAAGTGCGCGAAAAACGCGGCCTGACCTATGGCGTCGGGACCTATCTGGTGCCCAAGGATCTGGCCTCGGTCTATCTGGGGTCGGTATCCTCGGCCAATGACCGGATCGGGCAGGCTATCGAGGTAATTCGCGACGAATGGCGGCGCGCGGCGACCGAAGGTGTAACCCAGAAAGAGCTGGACGACGCCAAGACCTATCTGACCGGCGCCTATCCGTTGCGCTTTGACGGCAATTCCCAGATCGCGGGCATCATGGTGGGCATGCAGATGGAAGAACTGCCGATCGACTACATCGCGACCCGAAACGACAAGGTGAACGCAGTGACGCTGGACGAGGTGAACCGCGTTGCGGCCGAGCTGCTGGACCCGGACGGGCTGCATTTCGTGGTTGTGGGCAAACCCGAGGGGCTTGAGACCACGAACTGACGCGAAGGGCCGGCAGTCGGCAGGCCTTTTGCAGAATTCTCGACGAGCGGCCATTCAACGCCGCTCGCCCCGGGTCCCTTGAACCGGAAGCGTCCGCAACCTCTGGATCGTCCGCGTATCCGCCACCTGTTCCGTAAAACCGGTACGGTGCTCACGGTCATGCGGGCCCGTCGGCGGGCTTGTTTCACTTGATGGACAGATGTCATCATGAAGCGGAACCATTGTCGAGGGTAAGGAAGGAGGGGTCATCGATGCCCTATCAGTTCTGGCATTCGAAGTTGACCGACCCTCCCATCCACGTCCCGGCGATCGGACTGCAGTTGTTTGTCCGGATACCGCACGACACCACCGACGAGAATATCTCGGTCATAGAGACAATCAACGAACCGGGCTTTGGCCCGCCCCTGCACCGTCACCCGCAAACTGAGATCTTTCGCGTTTTGGACGGGCGGTATCTCTATGAGTGCGATGGAAAGCGTTTTGTTGCAGAAACAGGCGACGTCGTAACGATCCCCGGGGGCGCCGCGCATGCGTTTCGCAACCTTTCCGACGGGCCAGCGCGGCAACTGGTCATGATACTGCCATCCTTCGACACGGTCGCCTTTTTCAACGGGCTGGGAGACATCATGGCAGACGGAGTTCCCGACCGGGACGTGCTGAATGCATTCTCCGAAAAATGGCAGATCGAGTTTCTGGGGCCGCCCCTGCAGCTTTAATGTCAGTCCAATTTGCCTCGGGCGCCAAAGTTGGCGGCTGCGTCATGCATTCACCGGGTTTTCGCGTTTCTTTTCCGGCCAGAACTCATCCACGACCACGTAGGCTATGATGACGAACAGGGCCGCGCTTGCGACTTGCAGAACGCGAGTGATGCTTTTGACGTCGGCCTCGTCCGAAAACGGTGAAATCGACCCGCCGTAGACAATCAGGACCGTCGTCAGGGCCGATCCGGCGGCGGCGGCCAGCGGGATCTGGGATTTGCCGAGCGCGCCCAGCGTCACACAGGCGAAAAAGCACAGCAGGATCGGCGTGAGAATGACCGGCGCGATGACGTTGACTTCGTAGCAGATGATGGACGCTGCTGCGCCGAGCAGGTTTGCCGTCAGCATCGCCTTGGCCACGGCTTTGCCGGCGGCAGGCATCGCAGCGAGCTGCTGGCTGAGAAGAGCCACAAAGAACAGAACCAGCAGGGCAGACGCCCCAGACACAAAAAATGCCAGGGCGAAAGGAACCGTGACAAGCGACATTCTGACGATGCGCCGATGCTTGTCAAAATCAGCGGCGGATGCGGCTTTGGCCTGCGTGGCGTTCTGGGGGGCGGCTGGAATCAGCGTGAACATCAGCGTCGATACGAAACCGGCAAACAACAGATTCAGCGGGATCCAGAATACAAGCACCAGCGCCAGATCCGGAGATTGCAGAACGAGGCTAGGGATCATCAGCGCCCCCATCAGGGCGATGACGCCCGGCAGGACACCGGCACCAGACACGGACCATATGAAGGACAGGATTATCCCGATCGCCACCAGTATTAGAAACACGACCGGATAGGGCGCGAAAACCGATGAAAGCAGGAAAGAAACGAACATCAACGCAATCGAGAAGATGAACAGTTTCGCAAACGCGGCCAGCGGTAATGCGGTAGGTGCCTGAAGGAAGAGCGCGGTGAACACCGCGCCAACAACCGCCAATGGCCACCCAAGGAAAAGCCCCAGGGAAAAGACGGCGGTCACACCCAGTGCAAGTCTGTAAACGGCGTTTCTGTCCTCAGTACGCATAAGAAAAGATCGAAACCAAACGAATGTATGTCCGGCCGACCGCGTTCAGTATCCCGTTGTCGCTGAGGTACATGATGACATCCGCCTGACCGTTCAACTGAAACCTGAGGTCGTCTTCCGCGCTTCCGGCCTCGTAGCCCGGCAGTATGATGCGCACGGGAAACCGTTCAGGTTCGCGCAGAAAGCCTTTGGTGCTCGGCGGGCTTGCCAATTGTCCGGGTGTGTCGCCGCCACTCAGCGAGACCGCCGCGCTGAAGCTTTCGATTTTGCCCGGTATGATCTGACCGGGGTGCATATCCAGCACGACATCCACCGGAGACCCGACGGTGGCGCGCCCCAGATTGTTCTCGGTGAAATACGCCTCGATCCACACGTCCGTCGCATCAAGAAACGTCAGCAGATCCTGGCCGGACCGGGCGTATGTGCCGGGTGCAATTAACAAGTTGGATATGACGCCCGTAGCCGGCGCGCGCAGTTCGGTCCATTCCAGATTGAGCTCGGCTTCGGCCAAAGCCGCCAAGGCACGTTGGATTTTGGGATTCTCATTCCCTTCGTCCCCAAGCCTTTGCTTGGCCTTCTCCAGATCTGCTTTGGCGTTTTCATAGTTCGCCTCGGACTCGGCCAGCTGGCCTCGGGCATCGTCAGCTTTCGAGATGGCAATCAGCCCTTTCTTCTCGAGCGCGAAGACCCGCTCCGTCTGAATGCGCATCGTATCCAGATCGCTCTGCGCGCGGGCCAACTTGGCTTGCGCCGCACTTACCTCGGCCGAGGATGCGCCGACCTCCTGAGTGGCCGCCTCAAGGTCGGCCTGGGCTCTGTCGCGATCAATCTCGTAGGGTCTCGGGTCGATCCGAACCAGCAGATCGCCGGCCGAGACGACCTGCCCGTTTTCTACCAATACCTCGATCACGGTTCCCGTGACCTGCGGAACGATTTGGGTCGCCACGGCCTTTACCCGTGCGTTCCCGGTGAACGGCGTCTTGCGGTCGGCAACCAGATACCAGATGAGGAAGATGAGAATGACGGCCAGTGTCGTCCAGATCGTCTTCCTCATTTTGCGGCTCCCTCGGCGGTGTCATCGGTCGCTGGTGAGGCGTCGATCCAGACCTTGAACAACTCGTAGAAGACGGCGAACAAGACCGGCCCCATGAAGATGCCGATCAGGCCATAGGCCATCATCCCGCCCAGAACCCCGATGAGAATCACGAGCATCGGTGTCTCCAGGCCTTTTGAGATGAAAACCGGCCGCAAGAAGCTGTCCATTATGCTGACGGGAATGGCCAGAACGGTGAAGATCAGCGCCGCTCCGCCGGACATGGAACTCCATGCATAGATGACCAACGGCAGAAGAACGAGGCCGGGGCCGATCTGGATGATCGAGAGGATCAGGCAGATGAACGCCAGCGTCGCGGCCGAGGATATCCCGAACAGCGCCAACAGGACCCAGACAACGACGGCCTGAATGGCGGCAACCCCGATTACTCCCTTGGTGACGTTCCGGATCGTGGCCCCTGCCAGAGTGACGAATTCGCCGCCGCGTGGCGCAAAGACGCGGTTGGCAAAGCGCTGAAGGCCCTGCACCAGATCCGGTCCGGGGCTGAACAGGGCGCCCATGATCACCACCGACAGCGCAAGGCCGAGAAGCCCGATTCCGATCCCCAGAACTTTGCCAAAGAGCGATTTGGTGATCTCGAGGATTTGCGCGCCGTATTTTGCAAGCGCACCATCCAGGTTCCGTTCGAACATGCCCCAGGCATCGGCAAGCTTGGCACCGACCAGAGGCAGATCCTTCAGGCCTTCCGGCGCCGGAGGTATCTTCAACTCGCCCTTGTCAGCTTGCTCGGCAAACTCGGACCCCAGTTCCGCAGCCCCAGATACCGCCGTTGCGACCGGCCCCAATGTGAGAACCAGACCCAGCAAAACCAGGATCGTCGTTGCCAGCTTCTTCCGTCCCCCCAGCTTGGACTGAAGCCAATCGAAGGCCGGATAAAGCGCAACGCAAAGAATTGTGGCCCAGATGACCACGCTTGCAAGCGGGGCGACCATGACCAAGGCGCTGTAGAGAAACAGCCCGAGAAACAGCAACCTTATCGCAAGGTCGACAATCTTTGCGTCCTGAGTCTTTTCCATTCCATCCCCCTGGTATGTTTTTCCGTATGTTACACTCAAAAAAGTAAATATGTATATTTTTTGAGCTATTAGGGGATGCCCGGCAGTGCGATGGTTGACTCAGCCCCAAATTTACAAGCGGATCGTGGGGCGCAAAGCACGCAGTGGCTCACCTTGCCAGAGCCTATTTTTTCGGGGTCTCATCCTCCTGGGACAGGATCGTGTCGGCCACGGTCGTCGCGGCGGTGACGAAGATACCCAGACCGACGATTATGTACGCCATCGTAAAGATCTTGCCCGCAGCGGTTTCGGGAGAAAAGTCGCCAAAACCCACGGTCGAGATCGTCACTACGGAAAAATAGACGGAGTCCAACCAGCTCCACCCCTCGACAAAATGGTAGAACACGGACGCCCAAAGGATCATTCCGACGGTGAAGGCGAGTATGCCTTTCACTCTGCCGTCCTTGAAAGCGACACCTATCCCACGCGTTATTCTGGTCAGTGAATTCATCATGCCCTCATTCGCAAAAGAATTCACGTATAGCAGTAATTGGATGATTGTGTGAATCCAAAGGGTGAGTTGGCCGGGGCAAAGGCGATCTCGTGGCCTCGGAAGGCGCGCGAAACATGTATTCCATTAACATGATGGATAAATGCTCTAGGGTAATCACATGCTGAATCGGGACACTGAGGGATAACGTGCGAATAATTGTCAAAGGTGTCTTGATCTGTTGCGCGGTCGCGCTTGTGGTTTTTGCCGCGGCGTGGCTGTTTCTGTCGTCCGCTTTGTTTTCGTCGGTGCGGACCAGTTTCGTTGAGAACCTGATCTCAAAGAAGCTGGGTCAGCCGGTCTTGATTGAGGATGAGGTGCGTTTGGGCCTTGGCCGTCAGTTGCAGGTATCAGCAGCGGGACTGGTCCTTCCTGCAACGCCCAAGGCCGAGGCGGATCTGGCAGCGATCGATCAGATCGAGTTCGACGTATCTGCACGGGACCTGTGGAACAGCAAGCTGTCGGTGAGCAATCTTTCAGTGTCTGGGGTTCATCTGAACCTGATCACAGACGAAGAAGGCGTGACCAACTGGCAGTCCTTTTCGCGCACCGGGGCCGAAACCGACACGGCTTCGGAACGTCCGACCCAGCCTTTGGCCGGTATCCTGACGGATCGCACGATCGACCTGAAGGATGTCACGGTACTTTATCAGAACGACCTGAACGGCATTGGGCTGGACTTGCAGCTTCCAGAACTGGTTTTGCAGCGCGATGCCGAAACCGATGTTGCCTCGGCGGTCGGAACGGGGTCGCTCAACGGTCAGAGTTTTGACTTGAAGGGCACGTTCCCGCCTCAGGACCCGTTCCAAGTGGCATTGAACTTTGATCAGATTTCGGTTGAAGCCCAACAGATTCCTGTGGAGACCGGCCTTCAGGTCAAGACGACCTTTGAGGTCGATCAATTGGGTCAACTGCTCGATGTCTTGAAACTCAACCGCGTGTTGGAGGGTTCGGGCAATGTTGGTGCAACATTCAAGCTGGCAGACGGCGTCGCACGGGTTGATGACCTGTCTGTTCTGGCCGAGCTGGATGGTGGCCAAAGCCTTTCCGTCACCGGACAAATCGGAGAATTGGGCAATCCGGAAGATGTTTCTTTGACGACCCGCATTCGCCTGTATCCAGAGGATGCCGAGCCGGCTCCGGCTGCCTCGCGGTATGACCTCAAGCTTATCGCTGTGGATATGGTCATCGACAGTGTCCCGGGACAGGTCCCGCAACGGCAGATGGTCATCAAGACGAACGGTTTCACCTTGGACACCTCTGGTGAGGGCCCGCCGCCGATCAAATTCTCTGAGCTTGCGAGAACGCCCGAAGGCGCCCTGAGCGTGGGCAACATCAATTTGAGGATCGGAAACCCCGCCGATCCGTTTATAATTCTGACCGGTTCGGTCGAGGATGCGTTGCAGTTGCAGGGCGTATCCGCCGAAGGTTTGATTGATATTCCGGCAAGCAGTCTGATCTCGCCCGAACTGTTGGGCCCCGATGACCAGCTGGGCAGGTTTTCGGGAAACTTTCATTTGGACGGAAACATCGAACAGCTTGCTTTGACCAATCTGGATGGTCAGACAAGCGAAACCGAGGTCTGGAACCTGGAGGTGCACGGGTCCGTAGAAAATGTCCTCAAGTTCGAGAATCTGGATCTGGCAATCGACGTGGATGTTCCGTCTGGCGCGGACCTTCTGAAGGCCTTGTCGCTGGAGCCGGTGGACACCGGGCGGGCCCATCTTGAAATCGACCTGGTAAGTGAAGGCACCGATTGGAATGCCAATGCCAATGTCGAGGTTTCCGAGTCGGTCTTGAAAATCGCGGCGGATCTTGATGACGCAACAAGCGATCCCGTGCTGCAGGGGTCGATCGAGAGCGATCTGATAAAAATCGATCAAATCCGGACCATCGTTCAGGCGGCCGCCCAACTGCGCAAGATAGGTGGTTCACCGCCGGAGCAGGAAGATGCCGAGCAAGGCGACGGTGACACAGGTCCGTTGAGGGATGTGACCCTCAAACCCATCGGGCGGGCCATTTTGCTGTCGGGTGTGAATGTAGATGTCGACATAGACCTGCGTCACATTGAGGGTGCAAAGGGCATCAGCAGCCTGCAGAGCGAACTGACTCTGGACGAAAACGAGCTACGGGCCGGACCTCTGAAGTTTGAATACGGAGGTGGTCATTTCGACGTAAGCGGGCAAATGGATCTTTCGAATGAGGCGCATCTGCTGACCCTGACCGGAAAGGCGGGCGGATGGCAGTTGGATGACCTTCTGCAAAACCTGAACTTCAAGAAGGGCGCCAGCGGTACGGTGTACGCAGATTTCTCGGTTACGGGGGGCACGGACACCGTCAAGCAATTCGTTGGCAGCATGAGTGGCAATGCTACGGTTTCCATGCGTGACGGTTCGATCGAAACCCAGCTTCTGGATCTGGCCGGGCTGGGTATTCTTCCCTGGGTATTTACCAAGGAAAAACAGAAAGTGGCGCCAATCGTGTGCCTGCGCGCTCCGATCAGCATTTCCAACGGAAGAATCGAGACGAAACAGACGACGCTGGAAACAGATCATGTTCAGGTCGTTGTCTTTGGCGCTGTCGACCTGACGGACAAGGTGTTGGACCTGAACATCCAGCCAAGAAAGATTGGCGAGCCACTTGCGCGCAGCCCGTGGCCAGTGACCCTGAGGGGCGCGCTCGCTGAGCCCAAGGTCAAAGTCAAGGACGGCCCGAAAAGGCTGAAGCGGTCGGATGGTGCAGACCAGATGCCGGCACAAAGAAAGCTCTGCATCCCGGATATCCTGCAGTTGCAGTAGAGGCGGTTTGCCAAGCGGCCACGGCCCTGCCTGTGTTCGGCAAGGTCGGCCGAGCCTGTCGGACGCGGATCACCCCTTTTTCATGCTGCGCAGCATCTGCCCCATCATCTGGCCGAACTGACCCGAGCCGCGCTGATACAGCGCCCCGTCCACGGCCAGAACCGTACCGCTGACATAGCTGGCCATGTCCGAGGCCAGGAACAGACAGGCGTTGGCCACGTCCTGGGGCGTGCCCCAGCGGCCCAGCGGCACGTCTCGGCGCAGCTGCTCGCCCGCGTCGGGGGTGGGGGCCAGACGCTTGGCGCCCTCGGTGCCTTCGATGAAACCCGGCACCACCGAGTTCACCCGGATGCCTTCCACGCCCCATTCCATCGACAGGGTGCGGGTGATCTGATCGACCCCCGCCTTGGCCGCGCAGACATGGGCCTGGCCCTCGTAGGGCAGATAGGATTGCGGGGCCGAAATGTTGATGATGTTGCCGCCGGGCCGTTTCAGATAGGGATAGGCGCCTTTCAGCACATGCACGGTGCCCATCAGGTCGATCTCGACCACGGTGCGGAAGGCGTTGACCGACATCTCCGCCATCAGCGCCGGGAAGTTGCCCGCCGCCCCCGAAACCAGCACGTCGAAATCACCGAGCGCCGCGTGGAACTGTTCCAGCCCCGCCGCGACCGCCTCGGCATCACGAACGTCGAAGGCCGCGCCGATGGCCTCGGCCGCGCCGGCCGTCTTCAGCGCGGCGATGGTGTCGTCCACCTTCTCCTGCGAGCGGCTGGCCACGGCCAGTTTGGCGCCCGAGGCCGCGAAGGCCTCGGCGATGCCCCGATTGATACCGCTGGTTCCGCCGATGACGATGACCGTCTTTCCTGCAAAGTCCATGTAGAGCCTCCCGCTTTGGAAGGGGCCCTACTCGCCGTAGGGCACCCAGATGTTCTTGATCTCAGTCGCAGCCTGCAGGAAGCGGCGGGTGTGGTCCATGCCCCAATCGAATGCCGTCGCGTTATTGACCCAGGTCCGTTTCAGGTTCCCGGCCGAGACGACCTCGATCTGCGCTGACAGGTCCGATGACGAGAAGGACCAGACCGCATCCACGTTCAGATGCGAGGCCAGCGGTTTGGCCAGTTCCTCGTGGCTGCCCGTCAGGATATTGACCACGCCTGCGGGCACGTCCGAGGTGTCCAGCACCTGATAGAAATCGGTGGCCGCCAGCGGATAGGGCTCGGACGCCACTAGAACCACCCGGTTGCCCATCGCGATCGCCGGGGCCATGGCCGAGACCAGACCCAGCAGTGGCGCTTCGTCAGCGCAAAGCGCACCAATCACGCCCACCGGTTCCTTCATTGCAATCGCCACGCCCCGGATCGGAACGCCATGAACCTGGCCGTCATACTTGTCGGCCCAGGCGGCGGCGGTAAACAGGCGCTGGATCGCGGCGTCGACCTCTTTCGCGCCGTCCTTGCGGCCGGTCATCGCGTCGATGCGATGCGCGAACTCGTCGGTGCGGGCCGAGAGGTTCTCGCCGATGTAATACAGGATCTGCGCTCGCAGATGGCCGGTGGTTTTCGACCAGTTCGCCGCACCTGCCGCGGCCTCGACCGCGTTGCGCACGTCCTTGCGGTTGGCCAGACCCACATGGCCCAGCAGCCCCGCCTTGCCCCAGACCGCGCGGGAATAGCCGCCATCGGGCCGGGCCTGCTTGCCGCCGATGTACAGTTTGGCGGTACGGTCGACCGGATCGACCGGACCGCCTTCGCCCGCGACGGGTTCGATCTTGGCCAGCGGCTTGGTCTTGCCCTTGGGCTTGGTATAGGCGCTCAGCCCTTCCCAGCCACCTTCCCGGCCAAAGCCGCTTTCGCGCACGCCGCCAAAGCCCGCGGCCGCGTCGAACAGGTTGGTGGCATTGACCCAGACCACGCCCGCGACCAGCTTGGGTGCGATGTCCAGCGCAAGGTTGACGTTCTCGGTCCAGACCGTGGCCGCCAGCCCGTAACGGGTGTTGTTGGCCAGCTCGACCGCCTCGGCCGGGGTGCGGAAGGTTGATGAGACCAGAACCGGACCGAATATCTCCTCCTGCATCAGCGGGTCCGAGGTCTCGAGTCCGGTGATCAGCGTTGGCGGGTAGTAGCAGCCGTTCGCGGGCAACTCACAGGCGGGTTGGTAAACCTGGCCTACCGCGTTGCCCTCGACCATCGACTTGATGGTCTGCAGCTGCACCGGGTCCACCACGGCGCCCACGTCGATGCATTTGTCCAGCGGGTTGCCGATGCGCAGCGTGTCCATGCGGGCGCGCAGCTTGGCATAGAACCGCTCGGCGATGCCCTCCTGCACCAGCAGGCGCGAGCCCGCGCAGCAGACCTGGCCCTGGTTGAACCAGATCGCATCGACCAGACCTTCGATGGCACTGTCGATGTCGGCATCGTCAAAGACGATGTAGGGCGACTTGCCGCCCAGCTCGAGCGTGAGGGCCTTGCCCGACCCGGCTGTGGCCTCGCGGATGCGGCGCCCCACGATCGTCGAGCCGGTAAAGGCGATCTTGTCCACGTCTGCCTTCACGATCATCTCGCCCACCGCGCCGTCGCCGGTGACGATGTTGACCACGCCCTTGGGCAGACCGGCCTGCATGCAGATATCGGCAAACAGCAGCGCCGTCAGCGAAGTGTATTCGGCAGGCTTCAACACCACCGTGTTGCCCATGGCCAGCGCCGGGGCCACCTTCCACGCCAGCATCAGCAGCGGGAAGTTCCACGGGATGATCTGGCCGCAGACCCCCAACGCCTGTGCGTCGGGCAGCTCGGTTTCCATCAGCTGGGCCATACCCGCGTGATAGTAGAAATGCCGCTGCACCAGAGGAATGTCGATGTCGCGCGATTCCCGGATCGGCTTGCCGTTGTCGAGCGTCTCCATCACCGCGAACAGGCGGGCGTGTTTCTGGATCAGCCGCGCGATTGCATATAGGTATCGGGCGCGGGTCGGGCCGCCCAGCTTTTCCCATTTGGGTTGCGCCTTGCGGGCGGCGGCCACGGCGGCGTCCACATCGGCTTGGGTGGCCTGGGTCAGCTTGGCCAGAACCTCGCCCGTGGCCGGGTTGCGGCTTTCAAAACCCTTGCCGGGTTTGGTGAAGGCGCCGTCGATGAAATGGCCGAACTTGTCGCCCTGATCGACCAGCCATGCCAGGGCTTCGGCGGCACTTTCCGGGGCGGGTCCGTATTCCATGGTCTCGAAAATCTCTTTGACTGTCATTGTTCCTGTCCTCAGCCCATCGGGTGCCGGTATCCGGCCGAGTATGCCCCGGTGACGAAATGTTCCAACTGCCGCTCGATATCGCCCAGCAACGACGACGCGCCGAACCGGAACAGGTCGGGTTGCAGCCAGCGGTCGCCCAGCTCATCCTTGATCAGCGACAGGTAGACCAGCGCATCCTTGGCCTTGGAAATCCCGCCCGCGGGCTTGTAGCCCACGCGATAGCCGCTGCGGTCGAAATAGTCACGGATCGCCCGGATCATCACCAGCGACACGGGCAGGGTGGCGTTGACGCTTTCCTTGCCGGTCGAGGTCTTGATGAAATCCGCCCCCGCCATCATGCAGACCAGCGAGGCGCGCGCCACGTTGCGCAGGCTGCCCAGCTCGCCGGTGGCGAGGATGGCCTTTACATGCGCATCGCCGCAGGCGGCGCGAAACGCCTTCATCTCGTCATAGAGCGCCTGCCAGTCGCCCTTCAGCACATGGCGGCGCGAGATCACGATGTCGATCTCCTCGGCCCCGGCCTTTACGCTTTCCTCGATCTCGGCCACGCGCAGGTGAAAGGGCGACAGGCCCGCCGGAAAGCCTGTGGACACGGCCGCGACCGGAATGCCGGTGCCAGTCAGCGCATCCACCGCCGTTTCGATCATGTCGTGATAGACACAGACCGCGCCGGTGGTGATCGGCGGCATGTCCAGCGCCCTCAGCAGGGCAGGGGACACCGGCTGCCGGGCCTTGGCGCACAGGCGGCGCACGCGGCCCTCGGTGTCATCGCCGGACAGGGTGGTCAGGTCGATCATGGTGATCGCCTTCAGCAGCCAGGCGGCCTGATGCTCTTTCTTGACCGACCGGCGCCCGGGCAGGGTCGCGGCCCGGCGTTCAATGGCCGAGGTGTTGGCCTGCACGGCGCGCACCCAGTCGAGGTCCAGATCCATGCCGGGGTTTCGGGGCTCGGTCACTTGCGGCAGATGCGCGGTGCGCACGGGGCTTTCTGAGCTCTGCGTATCCATTGTCACGTCCTTTGGGAGGTTTGCGCCAAAATCGCACGGGAAACGGCCAAAGGAAAGGCAAACTGGACGCCTTTGGACACTTTTTTGACCAAATGGACAAATCCGGCTTTTTCTTGCGAGTAATTCGCAACACGGTTGACTTAGTTGCGAATGGTTCGCATATTCATTCTCAACTGGTACTCGGAACGAGGTCACATATGATTCGCCGCAGTTTTATTTTTGCCCTTGCTCTTGGTGCCGCGCTGCCCTTGGCGGCGTGGGCCGAGGCGCCGCTGAAGGTCGTGGCGACGACCGGAATGATTGCGGACGCCGTGCAGCAGGTCGGCGGTGATCAGGTCGAAGTCAAAGGGCTGATGGGTCCCGGAGTCGACCCGCACGGCTATCGCCAGACCCGCAGCGATATCGTTGCTGCGACAAGGGCCGACCTGGTCTTGTGGCACGGCTTGTATCTTGAGGCGCAGATGGAAGACTTCTTCCACGACCTCGGGCGCAAACGCAAAGTCGTTGCCGTGGCGGATGCCATCGACAAGTCGAAACTGCGTGCGCATGCCGACTATGCCGACAAATACGATCCGCATGTGTGGATGAGCCCGGTTCTGTGGAAAGACGTCGTCGTCGAGGTGCAAAAGGCGCTGACCGACGTGCGGCCAGACTCCGCCGCTTATTTCGCCGCCAACGCACAGCGTTTTCTGGCTGAAATTGACCAGTTGGACGCCTATGGGAAAAAGGTTCTGGTCCAGGTGCCCGAAGACAACCGGGTGCTGGTCACCGCCCATGACGCCTTTGCCTATTTCGGCGAGGAATTCGGGTTCGAAGTGTTGGGGATACAGGGTATCTCGACCCAGTCCGAGGCGGGGCTGAACCGGATCGGAGAATTGGTCAACACTTTGGTCGCGCGCAACCTGACCGCCGTCTTCGTTGAAAGCTCGGTCTCGGATCGGTCGATGCGGGCGTTGATCGAGGGTGCGGCGGCGAAGGGTCATACCGTCTCGGTCGGGGGTGAGTTGTATTCGGACGCCATGGGCGAGCCGGGCACCTATGAGGGCACCTATATCGGGATGCTGGATCACAACATCACGGTCATTGCACGGGGCCTGGGTGCGGATGTGCCCGAACGCGGCATGTCCGGCAAGCTGTCGGCGGGGCTCTGACCATGTTGGAGCTTGCGGCTGGCAAATCGTCATCAAACGGGGACCTGACGGTGCAGGACAGCCCGCTCGTGATCCGGGGGATGACGGTATCCTACGGTCAGAAACCGGCCATTTTCTCGGTAGACATGACGGTGCAACCCGGGGCCATGACGGCCATCATCGGACCGAACGGCGCTGGCAAATCGACGTTGCTCAAGGCGGCGCTGGGTATCGTCAAGCCGCTGTCGGGCCAGGTGCTGGTGTTCGGCAAGGCGTTGGACCGGCAGCGGGCCCGTATCGCCTATGTGCCGCAGCGCGCCAGTGTCGATTGGGACTTCCCGACGCGGGTCATCGACGTGGTCCTGATGGGCCTGTCACGGGAACTGGGCTTGCTGGGCCGGGTCCGGATGCGACACATGGCCCACGCGATGGAGTGCCTGCATCGGGTCGGGATGCATGAGTTTGCGGACCGCCAGATCGGCCAGCTTTCGGGTGGTCAGCAGCAACGGGTGTTCCTGGCGCGCGCACTTGCTCAGGATGCCGATCTGTACCTGCTGGATGAACCGTTTGCCGGGGTCGATGCCGCCACCGAAAAAGCCATCATCTCGGTCCTCAAATCCCTAAAGGAAGCCGGCAAGACGGTGGTCGTGGTCCACCATGACCTTGCCACGGTCACGGATTATTTCGACCACGTGTTCCTGATCAATACCCGCAAGGTCGCCGAGGGCCCGGTCGAGCAGGCCTTTACCGCCGAAACTCTTCAGGCCGCCTACGGGGGGCGGCTTGCCACCGCCCAGATCAACCAGATCTCGGGCACTGCGGGCTGACACATGCTGTGGGACGCTCTGACCCTGCAATTGGGGTACAACGCCACCTTGGTTGCCATCGGGGCCACGCTGCTTGGGTTTTCGGCTGGCGTGACAGGCACCTTTCTGTTTCTGCGCAAGCGGGCGCTGGTCAGTGACGCCATCAGCCACGCGACCCTTCCGGGCGTCTGCATCGCCTTTATGGTTTTGGTGGCGCTGGGCGGAACCGGGCGAAACCTGATCGGACTGCTGTCCGGCTCCGCGATTTCGGCCGCCGTGGGCCTTTTGTGCATGAACTGGCTGATCCGCCGCACCCGTCTGGCCGAGGACGCAGCGATCGGGGCGGTCCTGTCGGTCTTCTTCGGCTTTGGTATCGTTCTGCTGACAATCATCCAGACCATGGGAGTGGGCCGACAGGCCGGGCTTGAGGGGTTCTTGCTGGGCTCGACGGCCGGGATGCTGTGGTCTGACGCTCTGATCATCGCGATCGGCGGCGCTGCAACGCTGCTGCTCGTCATGATCATCCGCCGCCCCATGATGATGGTGGCGTTCGATTCCGAATATGCGGCCGCCTTGGGGCTGCCCGTGCATCGCATCGACCTAGCGATGATGGGGCTTGTCATGGCGGTCACGGTTGTCGGGCTGAAGATCGTCGGATTGATCCTGATCGTGGCTTTGCTGATCATACCCGCGGTCACGGCGCGGTTCTGGTCGGACCGGTCCGACCATGTGGTGGTGTTGTCGGGGGTCATTGGTGGGTTGTCGGGCTATCTGGGTGCGGCGGTGTCCGCCTCGGCGCCCAACTTGCCGACCGGACCGATCATCGTCCTGTTCAGCTTTGGCTTTTTTGTCCTATCGCTGTTTCTGGCTCCGGTGCGCGGCGTATTGGCCGCGATCGTGCGGCATCTACGGTTCCAGCGGCGGGTTCACATCCGACAGGGGTTGCTGGCGCTTGCACAAGGCCAGAACATCTATGAGCCCTACACATTGCGCCTGCTGCGTCAGGCCGGACTTGCCTGGCCCGACGGGGTGGCTACAGATGCCGGCAGAGCGCAGGCGGCCAAGGCGCTGCGCGACGAGAAACGCTGGGAAATCGTACGCGCCGACAATGCGCACGAGGCAGCCGCCGCCCTGTATGACGGATTGCGCGACATCGAAACGGTTCTGACCCGGGACCAGATCGACGACATCGACCGCCGCATTGGCGGACCACGGGAGGTTCGCCCATGAGCGGTGAAGAGTTTGTTCCCCTGTCCTTGACGCCGCTGCTGATCGGGACTTTCGCGGCCATCGCCTGCGCCTTGCCAGGAAACTTCCTTGTGCTCCGAAAACAGGCACTGATCGGCGACGCCATCAGCCATGTGGTTCTGCCCGGGATCGTCGTGGCCTTTCTTGTCACCGGCGCGATCTCGACCTGGCCGATGATGCTGGGCGCCGCGGGCGCGGCGGTTGTCGCCGTCGTGCTGATCGAGACCATCCGGAGGCTGGGCCAGATCGAACCGGGCGCCGCAATGGGCGTCGTGTTCACCACCATGTTCGCCGGAGGGGTGCTGCTGTTGGAGCAGACCGACACCTCGAGCGTTCATCTGGATGTCGAACACGCACTCTATGGCAGCCTGGAAAGCCTGATCTGGCTTGACGCGACTGGCTGGTCCTCGCTGCTGGATCCGGTCGCGCTGGCCGGTCTGCCGCCCGAGCTTGCTCGGATCGCCCTGACATTGGTGGGTGTCAGCCTGTTCGTCTGGCTGTTCTGGCGGCCGCTCAAGATCTCGACCTTCG
Organism: Ruegeria sp. BC2; assembly: GCF_056539245.1. NCBI lineage: Bacteria > Pseudomonadati > Pseudomonadota > Alphaproteobacteria > Rhodobacterales > Roseobacteraceae > Ruegeria > Ruegeria sp. BC2. Next base: position 220,029 of record NZ_JBQFUQ010000002.1, on the reverse strand, counting down.
ACGAAGGCTTTGCCCGGACGATCGGAATTCGAACCGGGGCGCTGGGAATGGCGCTGGTGATTGCGGCGGCGATTGCAGCCGTGGCCGCGTTTGATGCCGTCGGCTCGATCATCGTGATCGCAATGTTCATCTGCCCGCCGGCCGCCGCCCGGATGATGACCGACCGGCTTGAGACCCAGATTGCCTGGAGTGTTGTCTTCGCCATCCTATCCGCCGTGTCCGGCTATATCCTGGCTGGATATGGCCCGCTGTGGTTGGGCGGGTCGGACGCCGTCAGTGCGGCCGGGATGATTGCCACCATGTCCGGCCTGATTCTGGCATTCACGGCCGTGTTTGGCCCCTGCCGGATGCGCGCAGCAGCGCCGGGTCCGGGCTGATCCGGCGTGTTCCCGCCACCCGGTCCGGTCGGTGATCGGCCAAACTTTGCCCACCAATCGGGGCAAGCGAACCTTAAGCAGATTTGTCCAACGCACCGTGTTAGACACCGCGCCATTACATCGTTAATGACCACCACTCACCACGGATCGTCCGGGCAATCGTGAAACTTATGGCAACCAATTCGGGTTGTGCATCTCGATTGGCCGGGCGATCCGACCCCCTATACCAAAGCAGCGTAAACCGGTGGCAGAATCGCGTGCGATTGTGCTAGGTCTAGCGGTATGGCGCAGGCAAACCCCAATATCAGCGAAAATCGCCCGGTAATCCGGCAACTCGACGAGGCCGCGATCAACCGCATCGCCGCCGGTGAAGTGGTCGAACGCCCCGCTTCCGCCGTCAAGGAACTGGTGGAGAACGCGATCGACGCCGGCGCGACCCGGATCGCCATCGACATCGCCGATGGCGGCAAGACCTTGATTCGCGTCACCGACGATGGATGCGGTATCGCGCCCGAGGATCTGCCGCTGGCCCTGTCGCGCCACGCGACCTCCAAGATCGACGGGTCGGACCTGCTCAACATTCACACCTTCGGGTTCCGGGGCGAGGCGCTGCCCTCGCTGGGCGCGGTGGGGCGCCTGACCATCACCAGCCGCGCGACGGGGACCGAGGCGGCCCAGATCCGCGTGGCCGGCGGCAAGATGGAACCGGTGAAGCCCGCCGCCCTGCGCGCCGGCACCGTAGTCGAGCTGCGCGACCTGTTCTATGCCACGCCCGCGCGGCTGAAATTCATGCGCACCGACCGGGCCGAGGCGCAGGCGATCTCGGACACGGTCAAGCGGCTGGCCATGGCGGAACCCTCCATCACCTTCACCCTGCGCGATGTCTCGGGCGGGGGCGAGGGGCGCGTGGTGTTCCGCGCCGACCGCGAGAACGGAGACCTGTTCGACGCGCTGCACGCCCGCCTGGCCCGCATCCTGGGGCGCGAGTTTGCCGAGAATGCCTTGCAGATCGACGCCACCCGCGAGGGGATCAGGCTGTACGGATATGCCGCTCTGCCCACCTATTCGCGCGGCGCGGCGGTGGCGCAGTTCCTGTTCGTCAACGGCCGGCCGGTGCGCGACAAGATGCTGACCGGGGCGCTGCGGGCGGCCTATTTCGATTTCCTCAGCCGCGACCGGCACCCGGCGGCGGCGCTGTTCATCGACTGCGAGCCCACCTTGGTGGACGTGAACGTGCACCCCGCGAAATCCGAGGTGCGGTTTCGCGATCCCGGCGTGGCGCGCGGGCTGATCGTCTCGAGCCTGCGTCACGCGCTGGCCGAGGCGGGGCACCGCGCCTCGACCACCGTGGCCAACGCAACGCTGGGTGCGATGCGGCCCGAGCCGGCCCCCGCGGTACCCGCGCGGGTCTATCAGATGGACCGGCCCTCGCCCGCGGCGCGGGCCATGGCCTATCAGGCGCAGGCGCCCGGCTTTGCCGATCTGGCCAATGCCTACAGCGGCAGCGTGGTCGAGCCCGTGGCCGAAGCCGAGCAGCCCGACCAGACCCCGCCCGAGCACCTACCCCTGGGGGCCGCGCGCGGGCAGGTGCATGAAAACTACATCATCGCCCAGACCGCCGACGGCATGGTGATCGTGGACCAGCACGCCGCGCATGAACGGCTGGTCTATGAGAAACTCAAGACACAGATGGCCGAGAACGGCGTGGCCGCGCAGGCGCTGCTGATCCCCGAGATCGTCGAACTGTCCGAGGGCGACTGCGCCCGCCTGCTCGCGGTGGCCGACGACCTGTCGCGCCTGGGCCTGACCATCGAGCCCTTCGGCGGGGGCGCGGTGGCGGTGCGCGAGACCCCAGCCATTCTGGGCGAGGTCAGCGCGCGGGCGATGATCCTCGACATTCTGGACGAGCTGGCCGATCAGGGCGAAAGCCAGACGGTGCAGGCGCGGATCGAGGCGATCCTCAGCCGGGTGGCCTGCCATGGCTCGGTCCGCTCGGGCCGCCGGATGCGCGCCGAAGAGATGAACGCCCTGCTGCGCGAGATGGAGGCCACGCCCCATTCCGGCCAGTGCAACCACGGGCGGCCGACTTACGTTGAGCTGAAGCTGAGCGATATCGAACGGTTGTTCGGCCGCAGTTGATCCGGCCGCCGATCGGCGGTAGAAAAGAAGAAACAAAACAAGAACGCACAGGTTGAGATGATCGAGATTGCAGGCACCCGATATTCGCTGGAAGACCCCATGGTGATGGCCGCCCTGATCGGGGCGGGCGTGGTTCTGTTGATCCTCGTCCTGCTGTTTCTGGCCCTGCGCGCGGCCAACCGCTCGGCCCGGATGGCCGAGCCGCTGGCGCAGCAGCTGGCCTATCTGGGCCAGCATGTGCAGCAGTTGGGGCAGGGGCAGGAGCAATTGCGCGGCGGGTTGCAGCATGTCTCGGACACGCAGGCCAATGCGCAGGTGCAGGTGATCCAGACGGTCGAGGCGCGGCTGTCGGCGGTGCAGCAGCACATGAACGACCGGCTGGCCGACAACGCCATGAAATCCGCCCGCGCGCTGGCCGAGATGCAGGAGCGGATGAAGGAAACCCTGCATGGGTCTTCGAAACAGACCGCGACCTCGCTGACCCAGTTGCAGGAACGGCTGGCCGCCATCGACAAGGCGCAGGACAACATCACCAAGCTTTCGGGCGACGTGCTGTCGCTGCAGGACATCCTGTCGAACAAGCAGACCCGCGGCGCCTTCGGCGAGATCCAGTTGAACGACATCGTGTCCAAGGCGCTGCCCTCGGACAGCTATGTGCTGCAGGCGACCCTGTCGAACGGCAGACGCGCCGACTGCCTGATCCGCCTGCCCAACCCGCCGGGGCCCATCGTGATCGACAGCAAGTTCCCGCTGGAGGCCTATGAGGCGCTGGTGGGCGCGGGCAATGACATGGAGTTGAAGGCGGCGGTGCAGATGTTCCGCAGCACGGTGCGCAAACACATCACCGACATCTCGACGAAATACATCCTGGACGGTGAAACCGCCGACGGGGCGCTGATGTTCCTGCCCTCCGAGGCGGTCTATGCCGAGCTGCACGCCAAGTTCCCCGAACTGGTGCAGGAGAGCTTCTCGAAACGGGTCTGGATCGTCTCGCCGACCACCTGCATGGCCACGTTGAATACGATGCGGGCGATCCTCAAGGATGCGCGGATGCGCGAACAGGCGGGCGCGATCCGCAAGGAACTGGGAATGCTGCACAAGGATGTGGAGCGTCTGGGCGACCGGGTGGCCAATCTCGACCGGCATTTCGGGCAGGCGGCCAAGGATATCTCGGAAATCAAGATCAGCGCCGAAAAGGCCGGCAGGCGCGCGCAGCGGCTGGACAATTTCGATTTCGAGGAACTGGCCCCCGAAGACCGCGCCAACGTGGTGCCGCTGGGCAAGTCCGAGGGCTGAGGCCTACTGGATCGACAGGTCCAGATTGTAGCCGACGGTCTTGCCGGTATCGCGGTCGTTGCCCATCAAGTAGACGCGGATGGTATAGTCTCCGTCCTCGGGCAGGGTGATGCGGGCTGTGTTGCCGTTGACTGAGCCATTGTAGATCGCAACCCCGTCGCTGCCCGGCGGCAGGATGTTGAAATAGACTACGCCGCTGCCGTTGGTATCGCTGACCTGAAGCTCGGCAAACAATTCCTGCCCGCCTTTTGCACCCAGCACGTAGTCGAAATATTCATCACCCGTAATGGTGCCGTTGACCATCGTCCCGAAGTTTCCGGGCTGGAATCTCACCTCGGCTGTCCTTTGGGCCAAGGCGGGCAAGGCCACAACGGCAATGAACAGGGCTGCCAGAGCTTGTTTCAACATTCTGCATATCCTCCCGGTGATTCCCGGCTCCAAGCCTAGCACAACCGAGGGACCGTTCAGATTCGCAGGAAGGGCTGCACCAAACGTGGGATCAGGCTGTTGAACTTCAGCGGAGCGTCGGTCACCGCCAGGCAGATGCAATCCTCGGACATGTCGGCCACGGGCGTGTGTTCCAGGTCCTCGTCTGCGATCTCGACATCGCCGCGGGCGAAATGATCCACCTCGTCGGAAAACGCGCCTTGCAGAACCATGGTCAGTTCCATGCCCTTGTGGCCGTGGTCCGGTACCGCCGCACCGGCCGGGATGAATAACAGGCGCGCCGTAGCGTCGCGCGAGGTTGGCAGAATGGCCTGCTTGACGCCCATGCCAATCGGCTTCCAGCGGATGCTGTTCACATCGCCGCCAACGTAATCTTGCAACGGTGCCGGCAGCACGTCGCATTTCGCGCGCGCGGGCTTGGGGGTCGGCGCACCCTGCGCGATCAGAGCCATTGTCGACGACAGGGCATCCGCGGACAAAGGCGCGGCTTCGACCTGGTCCTCAAGCATGTGTCCGCCCACCGCGTCATAACTCTCGGCGCGGGCGCGACAATGGTCGCACAGGGACAGGTGGGTCGCGACCATCAGGTCGAACGCTTCGGGCAGTGTGCCCGAGGCGTAGGTCATCAGCAGGTCGTCCGTCAGGTGATGTTTGATCTCGTTGCTCATCTCTATCATCTCAGTTCATCGCGTGGCGCAAGCGGTCCAGCGCCAGCCGTATTCTCGATTTGATGGTGCCCAACGGAAGCCCGGTCTGCGAGGCGATCTCGCGATGGCTCAGGTCACCAAAGTATGCCTTCTCTATCAGTTCCCGCTGTGCCTCGGGCAATTGCAGCAGGGCCGTCTTCAGTTGCGCCGTTTCCTGTTGCAGCGCGATTACGTCTTCCTGTTCGGGTTCCGCCTCGGGGCCCCATGTCAGTTCTTCCGGTTCAGGACGCCGCTGTTTGCGAATGGCGTCGATGCGTTTGTTCCGCGCGATCGTAAAGACCCATGTCGCCACGGTGGCCCGTGACGGATCAAACAGATGCGCCTTGTGCCACAACGTGGCCATGACTTCCTGCGCGCACTCCTCGGCCAACGTCGCGTCCGAACCCGACCGGATCAGGAACGCTTTGACCCGAGGGGCAAAGTGCTGGAACAGCTCGGCAAATGCCGCCTGATCCTGCGACTGCCGGATGCGTTTGACGTGGGACACCCACTCGCACTTTGCCGCGCCATTGTTCTTCGTACCGTTCACCGACGATCCCTTGGTTCGTTTCGTGCCGTGCCCAGCCGGCCGCGCCGCCGGGGCGGTCGCGACATCGTCCGGAACAACGGTGTCCATCTCGGTAAACATAACTGTATTACGCTGCCGCACCCAAGTCGGATCACGCCTGCCCGAGATTTTTGATCCGGTCGCGCGTTTTTTTCGTATCATGACCATGGATGTTCGCTGAAAAACCCAGCCGATCCAGAATGTTGACCGCTAGAAAAGATCAGTCCGACCATGCCAGAAATCGACTTCGTTCCGGCCCATACCTTTCACGGAAGGAAAGGTGCGATCGAGAACGCCTTTCGCTACTCGGTCGACTACATCCTGCTGGATCCCGAACAAGTGGCGGAAACGCCCGCGTTGTTTTCGTTAGATAAACCCAACCTCACCGGCTGGCGGACCCGGGATCATGGAGGGGAGCCTGGCGATGGTCGAGGTGCACCGTGGCTCCGCGACGGTCTGCGGGCGATGCAAATCCCCCAACCCGCGCAGGTCCTGTTGCTGACCCAACCCCGGGTGCTGGGCCACGTATTCAACCCGGTCAGTTTCTGGTTTTGCCTGAATGACGCAGGCGCGCTGTTTGCCGTGGTGGCCGAGGTCACCAACACTCATGGAACGCGGCACAGCTATGTCTGCCACAAGCCGGGGTTTGACGTGATCGCTCCTTCCGATCGGATTTGCGCGACCAAGGTGATGCATGTCTCACCGTTTCAAAAGATCGAGGGCACTTACACTTTCCGGTTCGACCTGCGCCCGGACCGGGTCGGGGTTTGGATCGACTACGTCCGCGACGGGGGCGGTTTGATTGCTACGCTCACGGGCGTCCGGCAACCTCTCACCAATGGCGCGATCCTTCGTTCGCTGCTGCGACGCCCGTTTGGCGCGCGGCGGGCGGTTGCATTGATCCACTGGCAGGCGCTGAAACTGTGGATCAAGAAGGCCACTTTCCGACCGTTCCGCACCGCACCGGTGCCCTCTCACCCGGTCTCGCGCCCGCACGAGTGACGATCTGCAGTTTGCGCAAGATCAAGGACGCGGGCGTGATGCAATGGTTGAGATGGACTCCAATTGCGGACAGAGGAGTTGAAACCAATGCTGGAAATCTCGCCAACCAAAGTCGCCCAGGTCGCCATGATGGGCCGCGAGCTGGATCGCGCCGAGGGCGAGCTGCGGGCTTTTATCGATCGCATGGACGAGGACGAGCAAGCCGAGTTGGTGGCGATCATGTGGATTGGACGTGAAAGCTTTTTCCCGGACGACCTCAGCGAGGCGATCGCTACGGCCAAGGCCGAGGCTTCGACGCCATGCGCCGATTACCTCATCGGCACACCGCATCTGTCGGATCACCTTGAGAACGGGTTGGACGCGTTGGGCATCTCGGCCGAAGATGTCGAGAACGACCTGATGTAGACTTGGTCGCCCGCACGGTGTTTCTGCGCTATGCTCCGGGGCAGAGGGCGCCGTGTATGGCACAGCGCCCGGTCCACAGCAGGGGCGCCAGATGCCGCGCATGTTGAAGACGATATTGTTGTTAGCCCTTATGGCCGTGCCGGCGTGGCCGCAGCGTCCGGCGCAGGCCTGCACCGTTTGTCTGGCGCTTCCCGAAAACTCTCTGGCCGACCGGTTGTTGTCTGCTTCGGTCATCGTTCTGGCCGCGCCCGCGCCCGACGACCCGTTCCGCTATGCACCCGTCGGGTTGCTGAAAGGCAGTTGGGACGAGGTTGCGGACCTCCCCCAGATACCGTTTCTGGTGGACAGCAGCACGCGGAATGCTCTGCGGGCCGATCCTGACCGGGTAGTCTTGATGATCTATGGCCCCGGCAGTCGGGACAAGGCCGGGCGCGCCTTTGATCAGTCCTGGAGCAAGGGGTTTCTGATGACGCCACAGCGGGCCGATTTTGTTGCCGAGGTACAGGCGCAAGGCCAAGGTTGGCGGTTGGACGGATCCCGATCCGCCGAGCGCGCCGCGCTTTTCGCGGCCTATCTGAATTCCGGAGACCGGTTGTTGCGGAACACCGCTCTCATCGAACTCCACCGGGCACCCTATGCGGCTGTGCGCGACCTTCGCGATGCTGCTGCAACCCCGGATCTTCTGCGCGATTTGCGGAGCCTGAATCGCGTCGCCTATGCCCCGGCAACGATCCGGCTGCTGGGCCTGCAATCTGATCCGGCAGCGGCAGAGGCAGTGCGCGCGGTCTATCCAAAGGCGGTCGCCACCGGAGGGTTCAACCTGCGCGAATGGGCGCTTGCCGGTATCGAAATCGACGGCGACCAAGCCCTGAATACGATCCAGGAGGCCCTGACCGCCAGCCCGCTTTCCCCACAGGATCGACAGGCGATCATCGCGGCGCTGATTGACGGCGGCGATGCGATGCCGGAACACCGCGGGAAGATCCTTGATATCTTTGCCGGCGAGATTGCGCACGACCAAAACACGGCCGGGCAGATCGCCCTGGCCACGCGCGATTGGGGGGATGACACGCTTGCCCCTGCGCTGCGGGCGCTTCTGGCTGACCCGCAGATCGACCCCGCCACCGCCTTCGCCATCCGGGTGGCCCTGCCAACCGGTCAGTGACCCCACCAACCCTGACGTAAGGTTAACAAAGCTTAATCCGTTGGTCCGGAACCGTTAACGCGGCGTCCTTTTATCTGATGACAGTACTGCAATGCAGTTCGGATTTCAGGAGGACAAACCAATGGCAACCGCACAAACCACACAGTCGAACCACAGCCTGTTTCATGACCTTTTTGCAAAATACGCCGAGGCCAAGACCGAACGGTTTCGGAAGCAGATCTTTGCGAAGACGGTCCGTGACCTCGAACGCCTGAGCGACCAGCAGCTCTACGATATCGGCATCACCCGCGCGGACATCCCTCAAACGGCCTATCAGAGCGTCTATCAGCGCGCCGCGTTGACGCAATAACCGGGGCCGCGCCCCACCAGGACACCGGCCAAACTGGGAGGAAACAGCCGATGCTCGACACAATGCAACCGACTCAACAACCCTGCCCATCCGCCAGCGCGCTGCTTCTGTTCGACCGCGCCATGCGCATCCGGGCGGTAAAGGATGACATCGTACGCGCAGCGCAACATCTGAGCGGTCTGGATGACCGGCAGTTGTCCGAGCTTGGCATCAACCGCAGCGATCTTGAGGAAACGATCGAGCGCTACATCTGAACCACAAGCGCCAATCCAACGGTTGGTGAAAACACCAGTAAAAAGCCATTCCGGTGCGTCCGGAATGGCTTTTTGGTTGGGTCAGGCCAGGTGGTCGACCACCTGCAGGTGCTGTGCCAGCTTGTCGATCTCGGCCATCCAGCTCTGAACCAGTTTCGGATCGCTGGGCGCGGCATGGACGCCGGCGGGGATGGCGCGGTTCAGCACCGCCTCGACCGCAAGCGAGACCGGGATCGACACCAGACGCGCCATCGCGCTGCCGCGTGCGTCGCCCCAGGCGTCCATCACATAGGTCTTGTGCCAGACCGGTACGCCGTCCTTCTCGGCCTTCAGGCCGACGCAGAGCACGACGCGGTCGGGCTCGCCCTCCTCATAGGCGTTCTCGGCCCAGAACTGGTCGGACATTTCCTTGAGCCTGGCATCGCCCTCGGGGCCTTCCAGCGTTTCGATTTCGCGGAACACGTCCGACCACGCATCCGACCAGCCGTTCAGCCGCAGAGTGCCGCGGACGAATTCCTTGACCGGCCAGTGCTCCTCGAAATGGTACTGCTGCATGAAGGGGATCGAGTCGCGGTTGGGATAGACCTCGAAGCTTTCGGGCGTGGGCAGCGGCGCGACATAGGTGCTGATCGCGTCCCAGGGCCGGGCCACGTCCAGCGGGGCATAGTCGCGGATCGACCGCGAGGGCGAGCGCAGCGCCTTGAGCACGCCCAGGGGCGACCAGCTGAACTTGTAGCGGAACGGGTTGGGGTTCTTGGGGATGCCGCCGCAATAGGAAATGAAGCTGAGGTGGTTTTCCGGGTCGAAGGCGTCGGACGCGCGGTAGTCATCGACCAGCGCATGGGCCATCAGGTGGTCGATGCCGGGGTCCAGCCCGACCTCGTTGACCAGCGCGACGCCGGCTTCGCGGGCCTTGTCGTCCAGCGGGCGCATCTCGGGCGCGATGTAGGAGGACGAGACGAAATGCGCGCCCTTCTCGATCGCCAGTTCCGCCAGCGGCACGTGCCAGTCGCCCGGCAGCATCGAGACGATCACGTCGCCCTTTTCCAGCACCGCGCTCAGAGCATCAATGTCGAAGGCCCGGATGTCGTCGGTCAGGTCGCCGACCTCGGCGCGGGCCTTGTCGACGGTCCGGTTCCAGATGGTGACCTTGTGGCCGGCCTCGATCAGGCGGCGCAGGCCGGGGATGGCCGACAGGCCGGTGCCACACCAGTGAATCGCCATGGCTCAGATCCTTTCGATATGGGATTTGAAGGTGTCCTCGGCCCGCGCCCAAACGCCCGAGGTCAGGTCTGTCAGGGTCAGCAACGAGGGCAGAAGTTGCGCGGCGTAGTCTTCCGAGCTTTCGACCGGCAGCATCGAGGGCAGGTTGTCGATGGCCATCACGTCCAGCACCGGGTCGGTGGCCACGCGCAGGGCGGGTTCTTCCCAGGTTGTGGCGCGGTCATAGACCGGCACCGGGTTGTAGTCGCTGTCGGGGTCGCAGGCCACGTCGCCGATAGCGGTCAGCTTGCGCGGGGCATTCAGCGCCTCCCGCGGGACGAAGACCGGGGTGCCGGGGCGCGCGAAGATGCAGTTGAGGAAGATGTCGTGTTCAAGGATTTCCGGGAACGGCCCGCCATCGGCGGTTTCGGCCATGTCCCACTTGGTCACGGCGACCCCCATCGCCTCGCACAGGTCGGACGCGCCGGTGCCCACGCGGCCCAACGCGCCGATCACGATGGCGCGGGGGCGGGGCGCGCCGGTGGCGTCCAGCTCGGCCAGCAACTCGGCGTTCAGTGCGTCCTTGCCGGGATAGACGCCGACAGGGCCGCAAATCTCGCCGCGCTGTTGCGCCGCCCAGGTCTTGAGCGTGACCGCCGCACCGGCATACCCGGCCCAATATCCAAAGGCCGCGACTCGCCGCCTGGTTTCATCGACGAGATACTCCAGATCATACAGCGTGCCGCCGCCGGCCTTGAAGCGCTCCAGCAGCTTGCGGCCCGAATGCTGGCCCTTGAAGGCATGGCCGAACATGATGTGGCGATGCGGCAGAGGCGTACCGTCCTCGGGCAGTTCCTTGAGGCCGAAGATGATCGCGTCCAGCGGCGCATCCGGCCACGAGTTCTCCGGCGCGATTTCGCAGCCCGCGTCGCGGTAGCCGTCGATCGGGATGGCGCGGACATGGCTTTCCTCGACCGTCACGCGAATGCCGGCGGCGATCAGTCGCGCCGCGCCCTCGGGCGTCAGGCCAACCCGTTCCTCGTTCGGGCGTTGTTCAGCCCGGACCCAGAGATGTGTCATGCGATGTCCTTTTGTCAGAGCATTCCGGCGGCCCGTACCGCCTGAACCGAGGGTCGGGCCTCCATCGCCGCGCGGAAGGCCTGGATCTTGGGAAAGGCAGTGACATCGACACCGTCACCTTCCAACCAGCTGCAAACTACGTAGAGATAGGCGTCGGCCAGCGAGAATGCCTCGCCCAAAACAAACGGGCCGCGCAGCCCGTTTGACGAGATGTAAGCGCAGGACTCGGTCATCGTCTGGGCCACTTTGCCCTTCATGTCCTGCCAGCTGGACTCCTGATCCGCCCAGCGGTGACCGCGCATCTTGTGCGCATGGTTCACATGCATGGTCGAAGCCAGGTAGTACATCACCTCGCGCATCCGCGCGGCCAGGACCGGATCGTCCGGAACAAGCCCGGCCTTCGGGGCCTTGGCTGCGATGTATTCAAGCAGAGCGCCGGTTTCCGTCAGAATGCCACCATCGACCACCAGAGCGGGAACGCGACCCTTGGGGTTGATCTGCTTGTAGGCCGCCGTCGTCTGCTCGCCCGCTGCGAAGTCGAGCCTGATCGCCTCATAGTCCAGACCGGCTTCCTCCAGCGCGATGACGACGGCGATCGAGATAGTGCGGGGTGCGTAGTAGATCTGCATCTGGGACCTCCGATCCGGTTACAGGTGGGTCTGGGCGAAATGCCGGTCCGGCGCTTCCAGATGTGGAACCGCGTTGAACAGAACCGGGCTCAGGTCCGCTCCGATCGGGTGCAGACGATGCAATGAGGTGTTCATGATGGCAAGGGCCACGCGCGCCATCGCCGGGATGTCCAGCCCCATCGCCTGCCGCACCACCATCGAGATTAACCCACCCGAGGTCACCACGATGGCCGGCCCGTCGCCGTCATGGATTTCGCGCAGAGCGTCCGAGACGCGGGTTTCAAACTGCTCGAAGGTTTCGGGCGCGTTCCGAATGTCGCCGTTGGCCCAGGCCTTGAAGGTCAGCGGCAGGTGCTGAACGAAGCCTTCGCGGTCCGTCGGGATCGTCACGCCGTGCTGTTCCTCGAACAGTTGCGCAAGGGTGAAATACTCGATTTCATTCAGACGTGCATCGCGGACGGGTTCCGGCAGACCCATGCTTGCCGCCGTTTCCACATGCCGGGTCAGGGTGCCGCAAAACACCCGTGGATAATGGGCTTTGGTCTCGCGCAGATGGGCCCCAAGCCAGCGCGCCTGCTGATGCCCAAGCTCGCTGAGCTTGTCATAACTGTCTTCGTCTCGTGCGGTGGTGTTGGCCTGCCCGTGGCGTACCAATGTGATGTATGACATGTCGGTCCCTCTTGGCCCGAAGTCTTAGGGCAGCTTGCCCGCAGGGGCCAGAGGTGTTCGGCCGGTTGCCGTCAAAAAACCGGGACAGCCTGCAACCGGGCTTGCGGGCGGACGGCCCGGCGATAGAGTTCCAGCAAGCGACAAGAAAGGACAGCGCAATGGCCGTGAATGCGCAGAGGTTTCTGGATGATCTGCACAAGCTGCGGGAATTCGGAGCTGCGGGGGTTGGTAAAGGCGTCGTGCGCCCGGCATATTCAGACGCGGACATTGCGGCGCGGCGATGGCTGGCCGACCGATTTCAGGAGGCCGGGCTGCAACCGCATTTTGATCCGGTCGGAAACCTGTTCGGTCTGGCATCCGCGCCGTCGCTTTTGATGGGGTCACATTCAGACAGCCAGCCCGAGGGCGGTTGGCTGGATGGCGCGCTGGGCGTAATCGCGGCGTTGGAGCTGGCTCGCTCCAGCCAGCGCCCGATCTCGGTGGTCAGCTTTCAGGATGAGGAGGGCTGGTTCGGCGTCACGACCGGATCAGCCATCTGGTCCGGCAAGTTGCCCCTTGCGCAGGCCGACGACCTGACCGACCACGCGGGCATAGGGTTTGGCGATGCGCGCGCTCGGATGCAAAGTCTGACGCAGGATTTTGTGAACCCCGCCCAATTCACCGGGTTCATCGAAATGCATATCGAGCAGGGTCCGGTTCTGGATGCCAACGCCGAGGCCATCGGTGTGGTCTCGGACATCGTGGGCATTCGCGACGTGGTCATCGAGTTTTCCGGCCAGCAGAACCACGCTGGCACGACGCCGATGCACCTGCGCCGAGACGCGTTCCAGGCTCTGACGATCTTCAATGGCCTGATCAACGAGCGGTTCCGCAACGTGGTGACCCCGCAGACGGTCTGGACGATCGGTCATGTTGAGCTGTCTCCGAATGCCTCGTCAATCGTTCCCGGCCGGGTCCGTTTCTCGATGCAGTGGCGCGATCAGGAGACGGATCGTCTGGCCCGAATGGAAAGCATCATTCGTACGACCGCCCAAGAGGTGAGTGAATCCATCGGGGGCGATGCGCAGTTCGGGCCAATGTTGGGCATCGAACCGGTTGAGATGGATCCAACCCTCCGGCGGTCGCTGGAACACGGAGCCCAGACCGTCGCGCCCGGCAACTGGCGGGTCATGCCATCCGGGGCCTTGCACGATGCGTCGAACGTGGCAGCCTTGATGCCGGTCGGAATGCTGTTCGTGCCATCCATCAACGGTATCAGTCATGACTTCGCGGAGGACACTGCCGAAGACGATCTGGTGACGGGGTTGAAGGCCTTGGAGGCGGCACTTGCCGATCGCTGAGGTATGGGGCCGCCGACCGTGAATATTGCAATTTCAGCTGTTGCGTAACGGAAAAAAGTTTCCTATACGACACAAAGCTGCAGCATGCAGATGTATACTCCTTGTCCATGAGCGATTTAGGCCGTGATGAATACCTGCGATCTGAAGTCGGACGGAACACCGCCAGCCGCGAAGTTGCCGGTACCGGAAAATGCATGTCGCCCAGCCAGAATTCCACTGACTCGATCCGGAAAGGCTGCCGTGGCATGCTATTCCCAGCCATGTGCTTTTGGATCCGGTCCATCGCGCCACTTTTGCCAAAAGAAAGAACACTGACATGCCTGGAATGAAGCGCACGCCGTTGTATGACCTTCATGTTGAGTTGGGAGGCAAGCTGGTTGATTTTGCGGGCTGGGAGATGCCCGTTCAGTATCCTTTGGGAATCATGGGCGAGCACAAGCAATGCCGCGAGAAGGCGGCGCTGTTCGATGTGAGCCACATGGGCCAGGTGATCCTTCGGGGAGAGAATGTGGGCGAGAAGCTCGAGGCGCTGTGCCCGCAGGCTTTTGCGACATTGCCCGAGGGCAAGGCGCGCTATGGGTTCTTCACCAACGAGGACGGCGGGATTATGGACGATCTGATCGTGTCGAACGCGGGCGATCATTTCTTCGTGGTGGTGAACGCGGCGCTGCGCGATCAGGACATTCCGCACATGCGCGCGCACCTGGACGGGGTCGAGGTGACCGAGGTCTTCGACCGCGCGCTGGTGGCGGTTCAGGGCCCTAAAGCCGAGGACGTGGTGGGCGCGCTGTGCCCGGCGGCGCGCGATCTGAAGTTTATGGAAACCACCGTGGCCCCGATCGACGGAGTCGAATGCCGGATCTCGCGACTTGGTTACACGGGCGAGGACGGCTATGAGATCTCGATCCCCGAGGACAAGGCGATCGAGGTCACCCGCGCCCTGTTGGCGCATGAGGATTGCGAACCTGCGGGCCTGGGCGCGCGCGACAGCCTGCGGCTGGAGGCGGGTCTGTGCCTGTATGGCAATGACATCGACCAGAGCACTTCGCCGATCGAGGCCAACCTGGCCTGGGCGATCCAGAAGCGGCGCAAGGAAGAGGGCGGCTTTCCCGGCGCGGATCGCATCCAGCGCGAACTGGCCGAAGGCCCGGCACGCAAGCTGGTGGGGATCAAGCCCGATGGCCGCGCCCCGGCGCGACAGGGGGTCGAGGTGCAGGATCTTCAGGGCAACACGATCGGTCAGATCACCTCGGGCGGATTCGGGCCAACGGTCGGCGGCCCGGTTGCGATGGGTTACGTCGCCGCCGGCCACACCGAGCCGGGCGAACAGGTAAATCTGATCATCCGGGGCAAGGCGCAGCCGGCGCAGATCGTGGCGCTGCCCTTCGTCAAACAGAATTACAAGCGTTGAAGTCAGGAGAGAGACAGCATGGCAACCTATTATTCCGAAGAACATGAATGGCTGACGGTCGAGGGCGACACGGCCACGCTGGGCATCACCAAGCACGCGGCCGAGCAGCTGGGCGAGGTGGTGTTCGTCGAGCAGCAGGACGTGGGTGAAGAGTTTGCGAAGGACGGCGAGATCGGGGTGATCGAATCCGTCAAGGCGGCCTCCGAGATTTATGCCCCGGTCGATGGCGAGATCCTCGAGGTGAACGAGACGCTGGCCGACAATCCGGGCGCTTTGAACGAGGATCCCGAGGGCGAGGCGTGGATCTACAAGATCAAGATCACCGATGCCGCGCAGCTGGAAGATCTGATGGATGAGGCCGGCTACAAGGCATTCATCGGGTAAACCCAAACAGAGTCCCGGCTTGGGGCTCCATCGTTTTGACAAATGCCGCCGAATTTGGGCTCCGCCCGTTCGGGCCTGAAACTGTCCACCGGACAGTTTCCGGGACGGCCCTTACTCCCCGCCGGAGGCTCCCGCAGTCTCCGCCGGGCCTGACCTATTCATGGGAGCGCTGCAATGGCCTTCAAACTGACCGACTACGAAGCCTATGACTTTGCCAACCGTCGCCATATCGGTCCCAGCCCGACCGAGATGCGCGACATGCTCAAGGTGATCGGCTTCAAGACGCTGGACGATCTGATCGACGCCACCGTCCCCCCGGCGATCCGGCAGAAAGAGCCGCTGGACTGGGGCCCGGCGATGACGGAACGCGACGCGCTCTATCACATGAAAAAAGTGGCGGGGAAGAACAAGGTTCTGACCTCGCTGATCGGTCAGGGCTATTACGGCACCACCACGCCTGCGCCGATCCTGCGCAACATCCTGGAAAACCCGGCCTGGTACACCGCCTACACGCCCTATCAGCCCGAGATCAGCCAGGGCCGGCTCGAGGCGCTGTTGAACTTCCAGACCATGGTCAGCGACCTGACCGGGCTGGACGTGGCCAACGCATCCTTGCTGGACGAGGCGACCGCGGCGGCTGAGGCGATGGCGATGGCCAAGCGCGGCGGCCGGTCCAAGGCCAACAACGCGGCCTTCTTCGTGGACCGCAACTGCCACCCGCAGACCATCGCGGTGATCAAGACCCGGGCCGAGCCGCTGGGCATCGACGTCAAGGTCGCCGACCCTGACGAGCTGGATCCGGGCGCGGTGTTCGGCGCGATCTTCCAGTATCCGGGCACCTATGGCCATGTACGCGACTTCACATCGGAAATCGCCGCGCTGCATGAACACAACGCCATCGCCATCGTGGCCGCCGACATCCTGTCGCTGGCGCTGCTGAAATCCCCGGGCGAGATGGGGGCCGACATCGCCGTGGGTTCGACCCAGCGCTTCGGCGTGCCGATGGGCTATGGCGGCCCGCACGCCGCCTACATGGCCACCACCGACAAGCTGAAACGCGCGATGCCGGGCCGGATCATCGGCGTCAGCATCGACAGCCGCGGCAACAAGGCCTATCGCCTGGCGCTGCAGACCCGCGAACAGCACATCCGCCGCGAGAAGGCCAACTCGAACGTCTGCACCGCGCAGGCGCTGCTGGCGGTGATCGCCTCGATGTATGCCGTGTACCACGGCCCCGACGGGATCAAGGCGATCGCGCAGTCGGTGCACCGCAAGACCTCGCGCCTGGCCGCCGGGCTGGAAGAGCACGGCTTCAAGGTCGAGCCCGAGGTGTTCTTTGACACGATCACGGTCGAGGTCGGCCCGCTGCAGAAGACCGTCATGGAGGCGGCGGTGTCGCGCGGCGTCAACCTGCGCAAGGTGGGCGAGACCCGCGTCGGCATCAGCCTGGATGAACAGACCCGCGCCGAGACGATCGAAGCGGTCTGGGGCGCCTTCGGCATCGACAAGAAGGACGACAGCTCGAACAAGCAGTACCGCCTTCCGGACTATGCGCTGCGCGAGACGCCCTATCTGACCCACCCGATCTTCCACAAGAACCGGGCCGAGGCCGAGATGACCCGCTACATGCGCCGTCTGGCTGACCGCGACCTGGCGCTCGATCGCGCGATGATCCCGCTGGGCAGCTGCACCATGAAGCTGAACGCGACGATCGAGATGATCCCGGTCACCTGGCCCGAGTTCGCCAACATGCACCCGTTCGTGCCGGAAGATCAGGCGCAGGGCTATCACGAGATGATCGCCGATCTGAACGACAAGCTGTGCCAGATCACCGGCTATGACGCGATCAGCCAACAGCCCAACTCGGGCGCGCAGGGCGAATATGCGGGCCTGCTGACGATCCGCAACTATCACATCGCCAACGGGCAGGGGCACCGCAACGTCTGCCTGATCCCGACCTCGGCGCATGGCACCAACCCGGCCTCGGCGCAGATGGTCGGCTGGCAGGTGGTGCCGGTGAAGGCGGACGCGCATGGCAACATCGACATCGTCGACTTCCGCGAGAAGGCCGAGAAACACTCGGATAACCTGGCCGGCTGCATGATCACTTACCCCTCGACCCACGGCGTTTTCGAGGAAACCGTGCAGGAGGTCTGCCAGATCACCCATGACCACGGCGGGCAGGTCTATATCGACGGGGCCAACATGAACGCCATGGTGGGTCTGTCGCGCCCCGGCGACATCGGCGGCGATGTCAGCCACCTGAACCTGCACAAGACCTTCTGCATCCCGCATGGCGGCGGCGGCCCGGGCATGGGTCCGATCGGCGTCAAGGCGCATCTGGTGCCCTACCTGCCGGGCCACCCGGAATACGGCACCGCCGTGGGTCCGGTCTCGGCGGCGCCTTTCGGGTCTCCGTCGATCCTGCCGGTCAGCTGGGCCTATGTGCTGCTGATGGGCGGCGCGGGTCTGACCCAGGCGACCAAGGTGGCGATCCTGAACGCCAACTACATCGCCGCACGTCTGCAGGAGGCCTATCCGATCCTCTACACCTCCGAGACCGGTCGTGTGGCGCATGAATGCATCCTCGACACCCGCCCGCTGGCCGAGGCCGGCAACATCACCGTCGACGACGTCGCAAAGCGGCTGATCGACAGCGGCTTCCACGCGCCGACCATGTCCTGGCCGGTTGCTGGCACGCTGATGGTCGAGCCGACGGAATCGGAACCCAAGGACGAGCTGGACCGATTCTGCGACGCCATGCTGTCGATCCGCGCCGAGGCGCAGGATGTCATCGATGGCAGGATCGACCCCGAGAACAACCCGCTGAAGAACGCCCCCCACACGGTGCGCGACCTGGTGGGCGAGTGGGACCGACCCTACACCCGCGAACAGGCCTGCTTCCCGCCGGGATCTATGGGCGTCGACAAATACTGGTCGCCCGTCAACCGCGTCGATAACGCCTACGGTGACCGGAACCTTGTCTGCACATGCCCGCCCATGGACGCATACGAAGAAGCCGCAGAATAAAAACACCGAAACCCCCGCCCGATCCGGCGGGGGTTTTCTCAGGGCTTGAAGTCCGCGGGCACGCCAAAGGGCGGCGTCTCCACGCTCGTCCCGGTCAGGGCGTGCAGGAACGCCACCAGTTGCGCGATTTCACCGTCGCTCAGGTCAACTGGCGTGATGTCGACCTTGGCGCGTTGGCGTGCCATCTCGAACTGGTCCTGCCAGACGATGAAATCGGCCTGTTCCAGCCACGGCACCCGGGGCAGCGCGGCCTGATCGGTTGTCCAGCGTGACAGGCTGGTTGCCGGGTTCAGGTGGTGACGGGTGATCCCTTCGAGGTCGGGAAAGGCGCCGTTGTGGCCATAGGGTGAGGTCAGCGCCACGTTGCGCAGCATCGGCGTGCGGAACCGGTAGGCGTCCTCCAGCCGGTCACTTTCGCCCATGCGACCCACGTCGCGGGCATAGGCGTCCCATTGCCGGGTGCGGCCGGGGCCGAAAGGCGGCAGGGCCAGTGCGTGGAATTTCTGATCCGACAGCAGCGGCCCCGAATGGCAGGTGGCGCACCGCGCCTTGCCGTAGAACAGCCGCATCCCGGCCTTCTGATCGGGGGTCAGGGCGGTCTTGTCTCCGGCCAGGTACTGGTCGAACGGGCTGTCGGTGCTGCGCCATTCGATGGCCATGAAAGCGGCCAGAGCGTTGGCGACATGAGTGATGGTGATGTCCTCGGTGCTGTCCACGTCGTCAAAGGCGGCCACCATCGCTGGGCCGTATTTCGGGTCGGTCCGCACCCGTTTGGCGATGATCGGCCAGCCCTTGTCGATCCGGTCATGCACGGCGCCTGTAACTTCGTTCTCGGCCACGTTTCCGGCCATTTCGAACTGAGCGGTCAGCGGAAACAGCGCCTGCGCGGCCAGCAGCGAGTTCAGCCCTTCGGGCAGCCATTCCTGCGCGGGAGAATTGAACCCGTTGCCATAGACGTCCGACAGGCTGAGCCGCCCGTCATGGAACATCGTGTGGATGCCGCGCGCGCCCAGGTTCCACAGGCCCGGCGCGTTGCGCGGGATGCGCTTGCGGATGCGGTCCGCCCCGGTGCCGGGCGTGCGGTCGGGGCCTAGACCCTGGCCGCCCTCGCCGATGCCCAGCGACAGGCCGTCGGAGGTGCCGAAATCGGGGTGGTGGCAATGAGCGCAGCTGATGTTGCGGTTGCCCGACAGGATCGCGTCATAAAATAGCTGGTGACCGATCGCGGCCTGATCCCTATCAAAGAACAGAAAGGCGTCATCGGTCAGCGGCGCGGGTAGCTCCTGCGCCCAGGCCGCCCCGCAAAACAGGAGACCCGCCGCCCCATGCGCCAGCTTGTGCTTGCCCTTTGTGTTGCCGCCACGCCCGTCTGGGCCGAACTGGAACAGGCCCGCGATCTGATGGAGGCGGGCGAGTTTGCCGCCGCGCGCGAACAGCTTCTGCCCGCGGCCCGGTCGGGCAACGCCGAGGCCGAGGAGCTGATCGGCGTGATGTACGGCCTTGGCCTTGGGGTCGAGCAGGACTATGAGCGCGCGTTCGAATGGTATCTGCGCGCCTCGATGAAGGGGCATCCGGGCGCGCAATCGGGTGTCGGGTGGTATTACGAGCTGGGCCTGGGACTGCCCGCGCCCGATCTGGTTCGGGCCTACATGTGGTACACGCTCAGCGCCATCGGCGGCGACCCCGATGCGGCGATCAGCCTGGAAGAGGTGGTCAAGAAGATGACGCCCGAACAGATCGAAAAGGCCCATGTGTTGGTCAATGACTACAAGGGGTGGATGTACCCCTTTCGGTAAAGGCGGGCCGGGATGACGCGACACCCCGGCCCGAACCGTATCAGTTCAGGTCGGCGGCGCGTTCCGCGTTGATCTCGGCCTCGGCCTCGGCCACGGCCGCGGTCAGAGCGCCATAGATCTCGTCCCCGCGCGCGACGTTCTGCTGGAACCAGTCATAGACCGGGGTCGCGGCCTGCTTGAACGCTTCTTTTTCCTCGGGGGTCGGCACGTACAGGTCGCCGCCACCGGCCACGAAATCCTCGTAGGCCTGGATCGACTTGCGCTTGGGCGAGGCAAAGGTGGCCTGCTGCAGCGCATAGAACCCATCGACGACGACACGGCGCAGGTCTTCGGGCATTTCCTGGAACTTGGCGTTGTTCATCCACCAAAGCGCGCCCATATAGGCGTGCCCGTCCAGCGTTACATATTGCAGGCCGGCATCGGGGAATTTCATGCCCATGATGTCGGTGATGCCGTTTTTTGAGCCGTCAACCACGCCGGTCTGGAAACTGGTGAAGAGTTCCGGCCACGGGATCGGAGTGGGCGAGGCGCCCAGGGCCTTGACCAGTTCCTGCGGCAGGTCTGCGACCACGGTGCGGATCTTCAGCCCGTCCATGTCGGACGGCTGGGTCACGCGGCGCTTGGTGTTGGCGAAATTGCGCCAGCCGCCGGTGTTGCCAATGGTCATCAGGCGGATCGCGCCGCCCGAATCCTCCAGCGCCATTTCGCGCATCTTGCGGGTGAAATCACCCGACAGGACCCGCTCGGCGATGCGGTCGTCGGCCATCAGATAGGGCAGGTCCAGAACCTGCACATACGGAAAGATGCCCGAGGCCCCGCCCGAGGTCGAGATGTAGATGTCGATGGTGCCGTCGGCCACGCCCTGCAGGCATTCGGCCCCGTTCGAGCACAGCTGCGTGCCGATGAACAGCTCGACCTCGATCGCGCCATTCGAGGCGTTCTCGACGAAGTTCTTGAACACGACCAGGCCGTCATAGTCCTCGTCGTTTTCGTTCGAGTTGGCGGTGGCGCGCAGCGTATAGTCGGCCGCCGAGGCTGCCAGCGCCGAGGCCGCCACCAGCGACGTGGCCAGTGCTGCGGTTTTGAAGAATGTTCTGAGCATGCGTTTCCTCCCTGTGGTACTCAGTCTAGTTTGCAAATCCCGTCAGTCTCGGGATCGTCATGGATATTGCGGGGACATAGGTGATCAGGAAGATCACCGCGATTTCGACGGCCAGAAACGGCAGGATCGCCTTGGCGATGGTTTCCACCCGTTCGCGTGACACGGCGGCGGCCACGAACAGCACCAGCCCCATGGGCGGCGTGGCCAGGCCAACGGTCAGGTTGACGCTCATGATGATGGCGAAATGGATCGGGTCTACGCCCAGGCTGGTGAAGATCGGTCCCAGGATCGGCCCCAGGATGATGATCGCCGGGCCTGCATCCAGGAACATGCCCACGACGAACAGCAGCAGGTTGATCAGGAACAGCAGGATCAGCGGGTTTTCGGACAGTCCGAGAATCAGCGCGGCCAGTTGCTCGGGCGCATGGCTGAGGCTGACCACGGTCTTGAACGCCATCGCGGCCCCCACCAGCAGCAGCACTACGGCCGAGGTCATGCCGGCGTTGCTGAGGACTTCGGGCACCTCTTTCAAGGTCAGCGTGCGCAGCACGAAAAACCCGATGATGAAGGCATAACCCACCGCAACGGCTGCGGCCTCGGTCGGGGTAAAGATGCCGCCCAGAATGCCGCCCAGGATGATTACCGGCGTCATCAGCGGGAAAAAGGCCTTGAGGCTGGCCTGACCGCGCTCGGGCCAGGTGTATTTGCGGCTGGCCACCGGGAAATCATACCTGTTGGCCATGACCTTGATCATCAGCATCAGGCCGATGCCCACCATGACGCCCGGCACGATGCCGGCCAGGAACAGGGCCGCGACGCTTTCGCCCATGACATAGGCATAGATGATCATGATCCCCGAGGGCGGGATGATTGGCCCGATGACCGAGCTGGCGGCGGTGATCGCGGCGGCGAATTTGCGGGTATAGCCCTGCTTCTCCATCGCCGGGATCAGCATCGACCCCAGCGCCGAGGTATCGGCCACCGCCGAGCCCGACAGCCCCGCGAACAGGATCGAGCTAAGCACGTTTACATGCGCCAGCCCGCCGCGCAGGTGCCCCATCAGCGCCTGGCTGAACTCGACCAGACGGATGGTGATGCCGCCGCGGTTCATCAGCTCTCCGGCCAGCATGAAGAAGGGGATGGCCATCAGCGGAAAGCTGTCCATCCCGTTGTAGACGTTGCGATACAGCAAGGTGATGTCGTTGGTCTGGCCGTTCAGCCACAGCAGCAGGCCGGGCGCGGCCAGCAGCGCGAAAAAGACCGGCAGGCCGATCAGCAGAAACACCAGAAAGACGGGCAGGAACCAGACCAGCATCTATTCGGCCCCCACGGCGGCTTCGGGGATCTCGGGCAGCAGGTCACCGCCGCCCAGCATGGTGATGATCGACCGCAGGATCAGTTCGATGTTGACCGACAGCAGCAGGATCACGCCCACCAGCAGGGAGGCCATCATCCAGCTGCGCGGGATCCGGTACCATTCGTCAAAGCCCAGCGAAGTGGGCAGGTACAGCGCTGCGGTGGCGAAACGCCCGCCAAAGCCCGTGACCTCGGACCAGCCGATGCGCACGGCGACCACCAGAACCGTCAGGCTGAGCAGCAGCAGGAACAGGTTCAGCAACTGGCCGGGTACGCGCGGCAGAAAGCGGACCAGCATGTCGATGGCCACAAACCCGCCGCGCCGGAATGCGGTGGGCGCCATCAGGCCGGTCATCCACAACATGCAGAACCGCGCGGCCTCGTCGGGCCAGGGCAGGGCGTTGCCCAGAACGTACCGGAAGAACACCTGGATCAGTATCGCGACCACCATGAAGGCGATCGCAACGACACCAACCGCGCGGCCCAGACGCAGCGCGGTTTCGTTCACGAGTGCAATCGGCGCAAGCACCGACGTCAATCCGCCCATGCGGATCCTCCCTGTTCAGGCCGCGGGTTTTGCCCGCGACCGTGTCCCGCGCTTATTGGTGCGCGAATTGGCCGAGCTTGCCGGCGTAAAAGGTCAGCGCGTCTCCGTCCGCCATGCTGGCCCGCAAGACCTTGCCCACCACGATAACGTGATCGCCCGCATCGTGATACGCATGTTGTTCACATTCGAACCGCGCCAGGCATCCGCGCAGCAGCGGCGTGCCGTTTTCGCAGCGGTCGTGGTCGATGTCGCGTAGGGCAAAGGCGTCTTTCGAGCAGCCAAAGCACAGCTCGGCCTGGTCGGCCGACAGAACATGAACACTGAAATGACGCGCCTTGTAAAAATAGGGGAACCGGCGCGAGTTCCGGTCGCCGGCCCACATCACCAAGGGCGGGTCCAGCGACAGCGAGGAAAAGCTGTTGGCCGTGATGCAGACCGGCCCGTCGGGGCTGTCGCACGTCACCACGGTAACGC
Source organism: Ruegeria sp. BC2 (assembly GCF_056539245.1). Classification (NCBI taxonomy): domain Bacteria; kingdom Pseudomonadati; phylum Pseudomonadota; class Alphaproteobacteria; order Rhodobacterales; family Roseobacteraceae; genus Ruegeria; species Ruegeria sp. BC2. Next base: position 196,320 of record NZ_JBQFUQ010000002.1, on the reverse strand, counting down.
CGGTGGCGAACCGGCCGAAAGCGTCCCGCAGGGTGCGGGTGTCGTCCTTGTGCGGAATGAAGGTGCGCGCCATGTCGTTCGAAAATGCGTTCATCATGGTACCTCATGCCCCAGCGCCGCCTCGTAGAGGCGGAACCAGACTTCACGATCCAGATTGACTTTGAGGGCGTCCGAAATGCGCTTGATGCGGTCCAGGCTGTTGGTGCCCAGAACCGGCAGGATGCCGGCCGGATGGGCCAGCAGGAAGGCCACGGCCACCGCGGCCCGGTCGACGCCGAACTGCGCGCCGATCTCATCCGCGACCACGCCCACCGGAGGATTACCCGCCATCAGCGCTCCGCCGCCCAGCGGCGACCACGCCATCACCGGGTGGCCGTGCTGCTGGTGAAAGGCCAGATCGCCATTGGTGAACGGAGCGATCGCGCTCAGAGAAATCTCGATCTGGTTGGTCACCAGCGGGGTCTTCATGGCCGATTGCAGCAGTTGCCAGTCCCAGGGGCGAAAATTCGACACGCCCACTGTGCGGACCTTGCCGCTGGCCACGACCTCGTCCAGCGCGGCGCCGGTTTCATGGTGGTCCATGAACGGGTCGGGGCGGTGGATCAGCAGCAGGTCGATATGGTCGATCGCCATTTCCCGCAGCGAGGTGTCGACCGATTTCAGAATGTGCGCGCGCGAGGTGTCATAGTATTTCACCTTTGCATCCGCATAGCGCCCGCAGGGGGCGACGATGTCGCATTTGGTGACGATCTCCATCCGGTCGCGCAGGCCGGGATTGGCGCGCAGGGCGTTGCCCAGAATCGCCTCGGCTCCATAGTCGCCATAGATGTCGGCCTGATCGAAGCTGGTGATGCCCTGATCCAGACAGGCGTGGATTTTGGCCGCCACATGCGCGGCCGAGGTGTCGCTGTCATCGCCCAGCCGCCACATGCCATAGACAAGGCGGCTCAGTTCCAGGGTGTCGGAAAGCTTGATACGTTGCATCAACGACGAACTCCGTTGCCCAGCGGCGTCGCCGGGGTGTCAGCAGGAACCCTTCCATAGGCTTCGGGAAGGGAACAGGTTTTCAGATGCGGCATCACGCGGGTGCCGAAATGGCGGGCCTCGTCCATATGCGGATAGCCCGAGAAGATGAAGGCGCGGATGCCCATCTTCTGATACTCTTCGATCTTCGACAGCACCTGATCAGTCGAGCCCACCAGCGCCGCGCCGCAGCCTGACCGCGCCCGCCCGACGCCCGTCCACAGGCCCGGCTCGACATAGCCGTATTTGTCGGCCAGCTCGCGGTTCCTGGCCTGATGCGAAACACCGAGCGAGGTGGCGTCCAGCGCCCGTTCGCGGATCGCGCGGCCGTATTCGTCATCCAGTTTCGACACGATGTAGTCGGCGTATTCCTTGGCCTCGGCCTCGGTATCGCGCACGATCATGTGCACCCGCAGGCCATAATCCAGCGTGCGGCCGTACTCGTCGGCCACCGCGTGCACGGCCTTCATCCGCTCGGCCAGTTGGTCCTTGGTTTCGGGCCACATCAGATAGACGTCGCAATGCTGGCCGCACAGCTTCAGCGCATCGGGCGAATAGCCCCCGAAATACAGCAGCGGCCCGCCGGTCTGATAGGGTTTGGCCGGATCAGTCGTCAGACCCGAGAAATTGTAGACCTGACCCTGGTAATTGATCTCATCCTGTGTCCAGGCCTGTTTCAGAATCTCGACCACCTCGCGCGAGCGCTGGTAGCGATAGCTGCTTTCGGCCTTTTCGCCCGGAAAATCCGACGAGATGATGTTGACCGTCAGCCGCCCCTTCAGCATGTGATCCAGCGTCGCGATGGTGCGCGCCAGCATGATCGGCTGCATCTCGCCACAGCGCACGGCGGCCAAAAGGTTGATCTTTTCCGTGATCGGCGCGCAGCCGGCCACGAAACTCAGTGTGTCCTGCCCCACCTGATACGAGGACGGGCACAGGATGTTGCGGAAGCCCTGCGCCTCGGCCTCTTTCACGATGCCCGAGCAATGCTCCCAACTGGAGCGCAGATCACCGTCGGGCACGCCGAGAAACTGATAATCGTCCGAGCACAGCGCCGCGAACCACGAAACCTCGGCCGCATCCAGATCGGGGGATGTGATGGGGACGATCGTCATCTGATTCTCTCTCCTGCCGGGCTCAACTTTTCTCTTGCGTAGCAACCACATTGATGTAGATCAATAGTGTATCAATTTTTTCTGCGACCAAGTGAAGCGCCCGCGTGCCCCCATCCACCAGAAACCCCAACGCCCTGCCGATCTATGTGCAGATCGCCGAGCTGCTGATCCGCGACATCGCCGCCGGCCGGCTGATCGACGGCGAGCGTCTGCCGCCCGAGCGGGACATGGCGGCGCAGTTGAACGTCTCGGTCGGGACGCTGCGAAAATCGCTCGCCGAGCTGGAAAAAAAGGGGATGCTCGAGCGGATCCAGGGCTCGGGCAACTATGTGCGCGAGACCGGGACCCAGAACAGCGTTTATGCCATGTTCCGGCTGGAACTGCCCGAGGGCGGCGGCCTGCCGCGCGCCGACATCCTGTCGGTCGATCACCTGGACAAGCCCGCCGACCTGCCCGATTTCGGCACCTCGCGGCGCGGGTCGCGCGTGCGGCGGATGCGCTATCTGAATGACACAATCATCGCGGTCGAGGAGATCTGGCTGGACGAATCAGCCGGTCTGATCGACCAGCGGCTGCTGTCGGACTCGCTCTATCGCTACTACCAGCAGCAGCTTGGGTTCTGGATCACCCGCGCCGAGGATCGGGTTTCGGTCGGCCGGCTGCCCGACTGGACCCCCGCGCACTTCACCCGGCCGGCGGGCGAGACCGTCGGCTATATCGAGCGGTTCAGCTGGTCGGAACGGCCTGAACCCGTCGAGTTTTCGAAAACCTGGTTCGACCCGGACCGGGCAACTTACGTCCAACGACTGAAATGACGAGGAAACGCGCATGACCCGGACCATCAATTACGGGCTGATCGGATGTGGCATGATGGGGCAGGAACACCTGCACAACATCGCCCTGCTGGAGGGCACGCAAGTGGCCGCCATTTTCGAGCCCGACCCCGAGATGGCGCGCGCCGCGCTGGCGATTGCGCCGGGGGCCAGAATGGTGGCTTCGGTGCAGGATCTGCTGGCGGTCGAGGAGTTGGACTGCCTGGTCATCGCCAGCCCCAACCATCTGCATGTGGATCAGATCGCCCAGATCGCCGAAACGCGTCCCTTGCCGCTGTTGGTGGAAAAGCCGCTGTTCACCAACCCCGGGGATGCGGCCCGTTTGGCCGAGATCGAGCGCAGGTATCCCTGTCCGATCTGGGTGGCGATGGAATATCGCTACATGCCGCCCATCGCCGCCCTGATCACCGAGGCGCAGGACACCAGCGGCGGGGTAAAGATGCTGAGCATCCGCGAACACCGCTTTCCGTTCCTGGAAAAGGTCGGCAACTGGAACCGGTTCAACCGCAACACGGGCGGCACCTTCGTCGAGAAATGCTGTCATTTCTTCGACCTGATGCGCCTGATCCTGCAATCTGATCCTGTACGCGTCAGCGCCAGCGGCGGGCAGGCCGTGAACCATCTGGACGAAACCTATGACGGCGAGACGCCCGACATCCTCGACCACGGCTATGTCATCGTCGATTTCGCCTCGGGCGCGCGGGCGATGCTGGAGCTGTGCATGTTCGCCGAGGGCGCGCGGTATCAGGAGGAAATCTCGGTCATCGGCCCCAAGGCCAAGATCGAGGCGCTGGTGCCCGGGCCGGGCCGGTTCTGGCCCGAACATCTGGGCGCGCCGCCGGTGCCGCAGCTGATCGTCAGCCCGCGCGACCCCAAGGGCCCGATCGCCCGCGACATTCCCGTCGATCCGCGCCTGCTGGCGGCGGGCGACCACAACGGCTCGACCTTCTATCAGCACCAGGGCTTTCTGGCGCTGGTGCGCGGTGAGCGCGACGCCCCGGATGTCAGCCTGACCGACGGCATGTGGGCAGTACGCATGGGTCTGGCGGCGCAGCAATCGCTGGCCACGGGCGAAACCGTCCGGCTGGATCGCTGAGGTCTTTCTGCGGGTGCAAAATGCGCCGATCGGAAACCTGTGTTCCGATTTGGCGTCACCGCCCGTGTCGTTTTTGATATTCAAAGCGTCTTTTCCGCTTGCCCGCCCATCCGCGGCCCCCTAGGTCTGGCCGCGGGACACCCCTCCCCAACGAGGGGCGTATATCTGGAAGGGTAACACCAATGACCATCGAACGACCGGCAGCGCGGCCGGCCAATCCGCGTTTTTCCTCGGGCCCCTGCGCCAAACCCCCTACATTCGAGCTGAACAAGCTGGCTGGTGCCGCGCTGGGCCGATCGCACCGCGCCGCCGTCGGCAAGGACAAGCTGAAGGCCGCCATCGAAGGCACGCGCGAGCTGCTGGGCATTCCGGCCGACTATCGCATCGGGATCGTTCCGGCCTCGGATACCGGCGCGGTGGAAATGGCGCTGTGGTCGCTTCTGGGCGAACGCAAGGTCGAGATGCTGGCCTGGGAAAGCTTTGGCGCGGGTTGGGTTACCGACGTGGTCAAACAGCTGAAGATCGACGCCGAGGTGAAAACCGCCGATTACGGGCAGATCGTCGATCTGGCGTCCATCGATTTCAACAATGACGTGGTCTTTACCTGGAACGGGACCACCTCGGGCGTGCGGGTTCCGAATGGCGACTGGATCGCCGATGACCGCGCCGGCCTGACCATCTGCGACGCCACCAGCGCCGCTTTCGCGATGGACCTGCCCTGGGACAAGCTGGATGTCACCACCTTCAGCTGGCAGAAGGTTCTGGGTGGCGAGGCCGCGCATGGCATGCTGATCCTCAGCCCCCGCGCGGTCGAGCGGCTGGAAAGCTATACCCCCGCGTGGCCGCTGCCAAAGATCTTCCGCCTGACCAAGGGCGGCAAGCTGATCGAGGGCATCTTCCAGGGCGCCACGATCAACACGCCGTCGATGCTGGCGGTCGAGGATTACCTGTTCGCGCTGGACTGGGCGCGCTCGGTCGGCGGGCTGCAGGGCCTGATCGCCCGCGCCGATGCCAATGCACAGGCGATTTTCGAATTCTGCGACCAGAACGACTGGATCGAGAACCTGGCCGAAGACCCGGCCACCCGGTCGAACACCAGCGTCTGCCTTAAATTCACCGATCCGCGCATTCGCGACGGCGCCAGCTTTGCCAAGGCGGTCGCCAAGCGGCTGGAGGCCGAGAACGTGGCGCTGGACATTGGCGCCTATCGCGACGCGCCGGCCGGGCTGCGCATCTGGTGCGGCGGCACGGTCGAAACGTCCGACATCCAGGCAATGCTGCCCTGGCTGAAATGGGCGTTCGAGGCCGAGATCGCAGCCCAGGCCGAAGCCGCCTGACTCCTTTCCCCGACAAGATCCGGGCCGCGTCCGGCCCGGAGTCATCATTCCATTCAAGGACCACGCACATGGCCCCCAAAGTACTCGTATCCGACAAGCTCAGCGAAACCGCGGTTCAGATCTTCCGCGACCGCGGCATCGACGTGGATTTCATGCCCGACGTGGGCAAGGACAAGGAAAAGCTGGCCGAGATCATCGGCAACTATGACGGCCTGGCCATCCGCTCGGCCACCAAGGTCACCGAGAAGATTCTGGAAAAGGCCGACAAGCTGAAAGTGATCGGCCGCGCCGGTATCGGCACTGACAACATCGACAAGGACGCGGCCTCGAAAAAGGGCGTGATCGTGATGAACACGCCCTTCGGCAACATGATCACCACTGCCGAGCATGCCATCGCGATGATGTTCGCCGTGGCGCGTCAGATCCCCGAGGCCAATGCCAGCACCCATGCAGGCAAGTGGGAAAAGTCCAAGTTCATGGGGGTCGAGCTGACCAACAAGACGTTGGGCGTGATCGGTGCCGGCAATATCGGCGGCATCGTCTGCGACCGGGCGCACGGGTTGAAGATGAAGGTCATCGCCTATGACCCCTATCTGGGCCAGGAGAAGGCCGACAAGATGGGCGTGGAAAAGGTCGAGCTGGACGAGCTGCTGGCACGGGCCGATTTCATCACCCTGCACGTGCCGCTGACCGACCAGACCCGCAACATCCTCAGCCGCGAGAATCTGGCCAAGACCAAGAAGGGCGTGCGCATCATCAACTGCGCCCGCGGCGGTCTGGTCGACGAAGAGGCGCTGGCCGAACTGATCAAATCCGGCCATGTCGCCGGCGCGGGGTTCGACGTGTTCAGCGAAGAACCGGCCAAGGAGAACCCGCTGTTCGGCCTGCCCAACGTGGTCTGCACCCCGCATCTGGGCGCCGCGACCACAGAAGCGCAGGAAAACGTGGCGCTGCAGGTGGCCGAGCAGATCTCGAACTATCTGCTGACCGGGGCGGTCGAGAATGCACTGAACATGCCCAGCGTCACCGCCGAAGAGGCCAAGGTCATGGGACCGTGGATCAAGCTGGCCGGCCATCTGGGCAGCTTCATCGGCCAGATGACCGACGAGCCGATCAAGGCGATCAACATCCTGTATGACGGCGTGGCGGCGCAGATGAACCTGGCCGCGCTGAACTGCGCGGTGGTGGCGGGGATCATGAAACGCTCGAACCCTGAGGTGAATATGGTCTCGGCTCCGGTCGTGGCCAAAGAGCGCGGCGTCAAGATCTCGACCACCAACCAGGACAAGTCGGGCGCCTTCGAGGGCTATATCAAGGTGACCGTGGTGACCGACAAGCGCGAACGCTCGATCGGGGGCACCGTGTTCAGCGACGGCAAGCCGCGCTTCATCCAGATCAAGGGCATCAACATCGATGCCGAAGTCGGTGCGCACATGCTGTACACCACCAACGAGGACGTGCCGGGCATCATCGGCACCCTGGGCAAGACCATGGGCGAGCATGGCGTGAACATCGCCAACTTTACCCTGGGCCGCGCCCAGGCGGGGGGCGAGGCGATCGCGCTGCTGTATGTTGACGAGCCGGTTCCGGCAGAAGCCCGCGCCAAGCTGGCCGAAACCGGGCTGTTCACCCAGATCAAGCCGCTGGAGTTCGACGTGGTTTGATCCGGCAAGACCCGGATGAAAGCGATTGACGCCTGCACCCGCCCGGTGCAGGCGTTGTCGTTGCAAAAGCCCGCAAATCCAACCCCGCCCGGAACGGAGACATGGACATGACCGCGCCCATCTACGCCATCGGAGATCTGCACGGCCAGACGGCTGAGTTCGACCGCGCCCTGTCGCTGATCGAGCAGGATGGCGGGCGCGAGGCGCGGATCGTGTTTCTGGGCGACTACGTCGATCGCGGCCCCGACAGCAAGGGCCTGCTGGACCGGCTGATTGCCGGGCGCGACGCCGGGCGGAACTGGGTCACGCTACTGGGCAACCATGACCGGATGTTCGCGTGGTTCCTGCAGGATGAGCCGCGCCATGATCCGCATCTTCTGGTCGGCTACCACTGGCTGCACGAGCGGCTGGGCGGCACCGAAACCCTGCGCAGCTATGGCGTCGAGTTCGAAGACCGCACCCGGCTGCAGGATGTGCATCGCGCGGCCGTTGCGGCAGTGCCGGTCGCGCACAGGGCTTTTCTACGCGACCTGGTGCGGATGCATCAGACCCCCGAGATTGCCTTTGTCCACGCCGGCATCCGGCCGGGCGTGCCGCTAGGCGCGCAGGCCGAGGACGATCTGGTCTGGATCCGTCAGAGTTTTCACGCCTGCGAAACCCCGCACCCCAAGCTGATCGTGCATGGCCACACGGTGGTGGACCGCCCTACCCACTACGGGAACCGCATCAACCTGGACAGCGGCGCGGGCTATGGCCGCCAAACCGGGGTTGCCGTGTTCGAGCGGCGCGACTGCTGGCTGCTGACCGAAGCCGGACGCGTGCCGCTGCGCCCCTGATCAGCCGCCCGCGAACATGTTCTTGTAGGCCTCGCGGAGGGCGTTTTTCTGCACCTTGCCCATCGTATTGCGCGGCAGTTCGTCCAGCAGGATCAGCCTGCGGGGATGTTTGAAACGGGCAAGGCTCTGGCTCACCGCCTCCATGATCGCATCCAGATCCGGCGCCGCGCCGGCCTCGGGTACCAGGATGCCCAGCACGGTCTCCCCGAAATCCGGGTGCGGTACGCCGATCACCGCGCTTTCCAGCACGCCGGGCTGGTCATCCAGAACCAGCTCGACTTCCTTGGGATAGATGTTGTAGCCGCCCGAGATGATCAGGTCTTTGCCGCGCCCAACGATATGCACATAGCCGTCCGCGTCGATGCGGCCCAGATCACCGGTGATGAAGAACCCGTCCTCGCGCAGTTCGGCGGCGGTTTTCTCGGGCATCTGCCAATAACCCTTGAACACGTTCGGGCCGCGCACCTCGATCATGCCGATCTCGCCCTGCGGCAGCGGATCGCCCGTTTCGGGGTCGGTGATCTTCAACTCGACCCCCGGCAGCGAAAAGCCCACGGTTCCGGCCCGACGTTCGCCGTCATAGGGGTTCGAGGTGTTCATGTTGGTCTCGGTCATGCCATAGCGTTCAAGGATGCGGTGGCCGGTGCGTTGCTCGAACCGCGTGTGGGTTTCGGCCAGCAGCGGCGCCGAGCCGGAAATGAACAGCCGCATGTGCCGGGTCAGATCTCCGGTGAACCGGTCGTCGTCCAGAAGCCGGGTGTAGAAGGTCGGCACCCCCATCATCGAGGTGGCCTTGGGCATCAGGCGCAGGATGTCGTCCAGATCGAAGCCCGGTAGAAAGATCATCGATCCACCGGCCGACAGCATGACATTGGTGGCCACGAACAGGCCGTGGGTGTGAAAGATCGGCAGCGCGTGCAGCAACACGTCGTCCGCGGTGAAGCGCCACTCCTGCACCAGCGTTTCGGCATTCGACAGCAGGTTCGCCTGCGTCAGCATGGCACCCTTGGACCGCCCGGTGGTGCCCGATGTGTAAAGGAAAGCTGCGAGGTCATCCTCGGTCCTATGCGCGGGTTCGAAGGCTGGCAACATCCCAAGTGCGCGCCGCATCAGGCTGCCGGAACCGTCCGCGTTCAGGGTTTCGAGCATTGCATTCTGCGCTTGGGCAATCGGCTCGATATCGGCTTGTGAATTGGCATCCGCGACAACCATCCGAGCACCGCTGTTTTCGATGAAATACCGCAGCTCGTCTGTCGTGTAGGCGGTGTTCAGCGGCAGAAATATCAGCCCGGCCTGAACGCAGGCTGCATAAAGCGCCAGCGCCTCGGGCGATTTCGCGACCTGCACCGCAACGCGGTCATCCGGTTCCAGTCCGCAGGCCGTCAAAGCGTTGGCGATCCGGGCCGCCATGTCCAGGAAATCGGCATGTGAGAGAACGCGTCCGTCCGGCAGATGCAGGAACGGCGTTGTCTTACCCGCGTGAATGCCAAAAAGTCGATCGTATAGCGGGTTGCTCATCCCGTTCTCCGTGTTGCCGTTGCTCGGTCAAGGCGAACCTGTACCGGAATCGGGCCGCGGTAAAGGCCCGGACAGCCTCAGAACCGGGTGGTCATCCGGTAACCGGCCGCGAAATACATCTTGGCGAAGGTAACTGGGCTGCCTTGCAACCAGGTGATACGTTCCGCGGTAAAGACCGGCTCGCCAACCGTTACGTCCAGAAATCCGGCCAGTTCGGCATCGGCGCGGCTTGCCAGAAAAGACAGCTCGACATTGGTGAAGGGGACCGTCTGAATCAGCCATTCATTGGGTCCCAGCGTCGAGAAATCAGCCTGTTCGACAGCCGGAACGCTGGCCGTAACGATCCAGCGATCCTCGAACTGAAACGGGGTGTTGTTCGAAAAATGCATGCACCGCACATGCATCACCCGCTGATCCGAACCCAGCGCCAGCCGCGCGGCCAGCCATTCGGGCGCCTGTTCGGCTTGGGCTGAAACAAGTGCATAGCGGTAGGTGCCGCCCAGAGCCTCGACCTCTTCCCGGACCAACGGGATGGTGAACCGGGCCTGTCTCTGCGGCGCGCTCAGCACCCGGGTACCGGCCTTGCGGCGACGTTCCAGAAATCCTTCCTCGGCCAGTTCGCGCAATGCCCGATTGACGGTGGTACGCGTGCAGGAAAATTCGACCGCAAGGTCCTGCTCGTTGGGCAGCAACATGTCTGGCAGCCACTGGCCCGAGCGGATGCGGTCAAGCACAGTCTGCTTGATTTCCTTGTAGCCGGTCGTGTCAGCGGTCTGGGTCATCTTGATCTCAACTCAGTTCTTTGCCGGTTCAGACGTCGGTCAACAGGTCTGCAATCGCGGCTTTGTAGTCTCTGATTATCGTCTCGCGCGCAATATGCCTGCCATCCCGCACCATATGACGGCCTGCCGACCACAGATCCGTTACCAGACCATCGGGTGCGGCAAAGCACAAGCCGTCCAGAAGCTGATGATCCGCCAGCGCGCAAAGCGTTGGGTGCGACCGGTCAAGCGCCACCAGGTCGGCCAGTTTGCCGACCGCGATCTCTCCGGCATTGCGGCCCAGAGCCTGCGCCCCGCCTTGTGCCGCGCCGGTGTACAACGCATGTCCTACGGAACCGTTGGCTGCCGCCAGAACCGCGCGGGATCGGTCGCGAAGGCGCTGGGAATATTCCAGACTGCGCAACTCCTCTGGCAGAGAAATCCGCAAGTTGGAGTCTGACCCGACACCGAACCGTCCTCCAGCGTCAAGGTAGGGCACTCCGTTGAAGATCCCGTCGCCCAGGTTGGCTTCTGTGATCGGACACAGGCCGGCCACGGCCTCCGAACGCGCCAGAGCGCGTGTTTCGGCGTCGTTCATCTGGGTGGCATGGATCAGACACCAGCGTGAGTCGATCTGGGCATTGTCCAGAAGCCAGGCGACCGGGCGTTGGCCCAAAGCGGATTGCACGTCCTCGACCTCTTTCACCTGTTCGGCGATATGGATGTGAACCGGACCCTCCGGAACCTGCGCCATCAGCAGGGCCAAGTCCGTGGGTGAGGTGGCGCGCAACGAGTGCGGCGCGATGCCGACCACCGTGTCCGCGGCAAGATCTGCGGCAGCCGACCGGCACTCGTGATACAGGTCCATGAACCGGTCCACGTCATTGCCGAACCGCAACTGGCCGCCAGACAGGGGCTCTTGCCGGACGCCGCCGTAGGAATAGAGAACCGGCAAATGGGTCAGACCGATTCCCGTCCGCAAAGCTGCTGCGAAGATACGCTGGCTCAGCTCGGAAAGCTGGTCGTAGGGCGCGCCGCCGGGCTGGTGATGCACATAGTGGAATTCCCCGACCGCGGCATATCCGGCCTCCTGCATCTCAAGGAACACCAGCGCAGCGATGGCCTCCATCTGCTCGGGCGTCAACCTGTCCAGAAAGCGGTACATCAGATTTCGCCAGGACCAGAAGCTTTCCCGCCCGGCTGCGCGAAACTCGGTCATACCTGCCATGGCGCGCTGAAACGCGTGGCTATGCAGGTTCGACAAGGCTGGCAGCAGGACATCAACGCAGGTGTCGGCCGACTGCGGACGCGCACCGGTCTCCAATCCGGTGATGACGCCATTCGCAGTTTCGACCCTCAGGTCCGAAACCCAGTCAGAGCCTAACAAGGCGGTTTTGGCATGGATCGGCATCAGTGCTTCTTTTTGTGTAGACTTTAATTTTTTACACGTATACGAAAAATTGAAACCCGAGGGGAGTCCAAAAGAATCGCGATGACCAGAAATTCGGTGATTTGTTGTCGGCGGATCGCAACCATGGCGGATGGGGTTGCGTCCTATGGCTTGGTCGAAGACGCGGCGATTGCTGTTTCGTCGGGCCGGATCCAATGGGTCGGGCCGCACCGAGATCTGCCGCCGGATCACGCCGACTGGCCGATCGTCGATTTCGCAGATCGGTTGATCACTCCGGGCCTGATCGATCCGCACACGCATGCGATTTTCGGGGGCAACCGGGCGGTTGAGTTCGAATTGCGGCTGAACGGGGCAACCTACGAGGAGATCGCGCGCGCCGGCGGGGGAATTTTGTCGACGGTCACCGCCACACGCGCCGCCAGTATTCAGAACCTGATCGAAGAGGCGCTGCCTCGCATAGACGCGCTGTTGGCCGAGGGTGTGACCTGCATTGAAATCAAGTCCGGTTACGGACTGGATCAGGACACCGAGCTGCGCATGTTGCGCGCGGCCCGGGAAATTGCAAAACAGCGCCCGGTGCGGGTTCGGACCAGCTTTCTGGGCGCGCATGCGGTCCCGCCCGAATTCACCGGGCGCGCGGACGCCTATATCGACACGGTCTGCATCCCAACCCTGCGCGCGGCCCATGCCGAGGGGCTGGTCGACGCGGTCGACGGGTTCTGCGAGGGAATCGCCTTCGATACGGCTCAGGTCGCGCGGGTGTTCGATGCCGCGCGTGACCTGGGGCTTCCGGTCAAACTGCATGCCGAGCAATTGTCGAACCTGGGCGGGGCCCGGCTGGCCGCGTCCTACGGCGCCCTGTCGGCCGATCACCTCGAATACGTGGACGCGGCCGGCGTGGCTGCCATGGCCGAGGCCGGAACGACCGCGGTTCTGCTGCCCGGCGCGTTCTACACGTTGCGGGAAACGCAGGTCCCACCGATCGACCTTTTCCGCAAGGCCGGGGTGCCGATGGCCCTGGCCACCGATTGCAACCCGGGGTCCTCGCCGCTGACGTCGCTGCTGCTGACGATGAACATGGGCTGCACCCTGTTTGGCATGACCCCGGCCGAGGCGCTGGCCGGGGTCACCCGCAATGCTGCCCGCGCGCTTGGATTGACCGATGTCGACACGATCGCGCCGGGCCAGCGGGCGGATCTGGCCGTTTGGGACGTCTCTCACCCGGCCGAGCTGGCCTACCGGATCGGGTTCAACCCGCTGCACGCACGCATTTTCGGAGGGGAGGCATGAGCGCTCTGACATTGGTTCCGGGGCTGGTCTCGCTGGCCCAACTGGCGGAGATCTACTGGAACGAAACGCCGGTGGTTCTGGATCAGGGCTGTCGCCCGGCTTTCGAGGCCGCCGCCGCCCGCATCGCCGAGGCCGCCGCCGGTGACCAGCCCGTCTATGGCGTGAATACCGGTTTCGGCAAGCTGGCCAGCCTCAAGATCGCGGCCAAGGACACCTCGGCGCTGCAGCGCAACCTGATCCTCAGCCATTGCTGCGGGGTCGGCCCGGCTGTGCCCCGGCGGCTGGCGCGCCTGATGATGGCGCTCAAACTGTTGTCTTTCGGGCGCGGCGCATCTGGGGTGCGGTGGGTGCTGGTGGACCTGCTGCAGCAGATGCTGGCCCGTGGCGTGACGCCGGTGATCCCCGCGCAGGGCTCGGTGGGGGCCTCGGGCGATCTGGCGCCGCTGGCGCACATGACGGCGGTGATCATCGGCGAAGGCGAAGCCGAGCTGAACGGTACGGTCATGCCAGGCGCACAAGCCTTGAAAAAGGCCGGATTAGAGCCTGTTCAGCTGGGGCCGAAAGAGGGGCTGGCCTTCATCAACGGCACCCAGTTTTCGACGGCCTACGCCTTGGCGGGCCTGTTCGAGGGCTGGCGCGCGGCGCAGAACGCGCTCGTCGTTTCGGCCGTATCGACCGATGCCATCATGGGCTCCACCGCGCCGCTGCAACCCGAGATCCATGCCCTGCGCGGTCATCGCGGCCAGATCGAGGCCGCCAGCGCCATGCGGGCCGTGTTGCAGGGGTCGGAAATACGCGAAAGCCATCGCGAGGGCGACAGCCGCGTGCAGGATCCGTATTGCATTCGCTGCCAGCCGCAGGTCACCGGTGCCGCGATGGACGTGATCCGGCAGGCTGCCGCCACCCTGCAGACCGAGGCCAACGCGGCCACTGACAACCCGCTGGTGCTGTCCGATCCCGACATGATCGTTTCGGGCGGCAATTTTCACGCCGAACCGGTGGGATTTGCCGCCGACATGATCGCGCTGGCCCTGTCCGAGATCGGGGCCATCGCGCAACGCCGGATCGCACTGATGGTGGATCCGACGCTCAGCTTCGATCTGCCGCCATTCCTGACCCCCGATCCGGGTCTGAATTCCGGCTTCATGATCGCCGAGGTCACGACCGCCGCGCTGATGAGCGAGAACAAGCATCTGGCCAACCCCTGCGTCACCGACAGCACGCCCACCTCGGCCAACCAGGAAGATCACGTCTCGATGGCCGCCCACGGGGCGCGGCGTCTGACGCGCATGGTGGAAAACCTGAACCACATTCTAGGGATCGAACTGCTCTGCGCCGCCCAAGGCGTCGAGTTCCGCGCCCCGCTGGTCACCAGCGCGCCCTTGCAGCGGGTGATTGCGCGGCTGCGCGCCGATATCCCGCCTTTGGCGGAGGACCGGTACCTGGCCCCGGAACTGGAGCAGGCCAAGGATCTTGTGGCCAGCGGCGCGATGCTGGAGGCGCTGGGCGTACCGCTGCCGGAGGTGACGGCATGACCGTGGTCGAGGTGCAGCGGGGGCAGGGCCCGATCGTGCTGGGCCAACCGCATGGCGGAACCTTCGTGCCCGAGGAGATCCATGCGCGCCTGAACCAGACCGGCCGGGCGTTGGCGGACACGGATTGGCACATAAATAGGCTCTATAAAGGGCTATTGGGCGATGCGACGGTGGTTCAGTCCCGCGTGCACCGCTATGTGATCGACGCCAATCGTGACCCTGCAGGTCAGTCGCTCTATCCGGGGCAGAACACGACGACCCTGGTGCCGCTGACCGATTTCGACGGGCAACCCATCTGGCTGGAAGGGCAGGAGCCGTCGGAAGATGAAATCGAGGAGAGGCGCGAGAAGTTCCACGCCCCCTACCACGCCGCGTTGCAGGAAGAATTGGAGCGGGTGCGGGCCAGGCATGGCGTGGCGATCCTGTTCGACTGCCACTCGATCCGGTCCCTGATCCCCTTCCTGTTCGACGGAGAGTTGCCGGTGTTCAACACGGGCACCAATGACGGCACCACCTGCGCACCCGAGGTCGCGCAGGCGGTGGATGCCGTGGCCCGGGCGTCGGGCTGTACCGCAGTGCTGAACGGCCGGTTCAAGGGTGGCTGGACCACCCGGCACTATGGCCGTCCGGACACGGGCATACATGCGATCCAGATGGAGATCGCCCAACGCGCCTATATGGACGAGACCCCGCCTTGGACTTGGCGCGCGGACCGGGCCGAACGCCTGCGCCCACACCTGCAAGAGATGCTTGACCGCCTGCGCGCCCTGGCCCTGTCGGGCGCGCTGGCCGAAAAAGGAGCCCCGAAATGAGTGACCCGCGCAAGAACACCCGTGACGTCTTTCCGCCGACCGGGCCGGACCTGAATGCCAAAAGCTGGTTGACCGAGGCCCCGTTGCGGATGCTGATGAACAACCTGCACCCCGACGTGGCTGAAAACCCGCACGAATTGGTGGTCTATGGCGGTATTGGCCGCGCGGCCCGAACCTGGAAGGATTTCGACACTATTGTTGCCAGTTTGAAGGATCTCGAGTCCGACGAGACCCTGATCGTACAGTCCGGCAAGCCGGTGGCGATCATCCGCACGCACAAGGACGCGCCGCGGGTTCTGATCGCCAATTCCAACCTCGTGCCGCATTGGGCGACCTGGGACCATTTCAACGAATTGGATCGGAAGGGCCTGATGATGTACGGCCAGATGACGGCCGGGTCGTGGATCTATATCGGTACGCAGGGCATCGTTCAGGGCACCTATGAAACCTTCGCCGAGGCCGGGCGCCAGCACTATGGCGGCGACCTGACCGGCCGATGGATCCTGACCGGGGGGCTGGGCGGCATGGGCGGAGCACAGCCTCTGGCGGCAGTCTTCGCCGGGGCCTGCTGTCTGGCGGTGGAATGCAACCCCGACAGCATCGATTTCCGGCTGCGCACCAAATACCTGGATGAAAAGGCCGAAACTCTGGACGAGGCGCTCGCCATGATCGACCGCTGGGCCAAGGCGGGCGAGGCGAAGTCCGTGGGTTTGCTGGGCAATGCGGCCGAGATCTTTCCCGAGATCTACCGCCGCATGGCCGCCGGCGGGATGCGCCCCGACATCGTAACCGACCAGACCAGCGCCCATGACCCGATCAACGGGTATCTGCCCTTGGGCTGGACCCTGGCGCAGTGGCGCGAAAAGCGGGAAACAGACTCTAAATTAGTGGAAAAGGCCGCGCGCGCCTCGATGAAGCAGCATGTCGCGGCGATGGTCGATTTCTGGAACGCGGGCGTGCCGACGCTGGACTATGGCAACAACATCCGTCAGGTCGCGCAGGACGAGGGGCTTGAGAACGCCTTTGCCTTTCCCGGCTTCGTCCCGGCCTATATCCGCCCGCTGTTCTGCCGAGGCATCGGCCCGTTCCGCTGGTGCGCGCTGTCGGGCGACCCCGAGGATATCTACAAGACCGACGCCAAGATGAAGGAGCTGTTCCCCGAGAACGAGCATCTGCATCGTTGGCTGGATATGGCGCAGGATCGGATCGCGTTTCAGGGCCTGCCCGCGCGGATTTGCTGGATCGGGCTGGGCGATCGGCACCGGGCCGGACTGGCCTTCAACCAGATGGTCGCGAACGGAGAACTGAGCGCACCGGTCGTCATCGGCCGGGATCATCTGGACAGCGGCTCGGTCGCCAGCCCCAACCGCGAGACCGAGGCGATGCTGGACGGCTCCGACGCCGTGTCGGACTGGCCGCTGCTGAACGCGTTGATCAACACCGCCAGCGGCGCGACCTGGGTGTCGTTGCATCACGGCGGCGGGGTCGGCATGGGCTTCAGCCAGCATGCGGGCGTGGTGATCTGCGCCGACGGCACCGAGGACGCCGCGCGGCGGCTGGAGCGGGTGTTGTGGAACGACCCGGCCTCGGGCGTGTGGCGTCATGCGGATGCGGGGTATGACATCGCCAAGGACTGCGCCCGCGAACACGGGCTGCGCCTGCCGGGCATTCTGGGCTAGCGGCGCGGAATTGGCCTCTGGCGGAAATGCTGCACCTGCGATATGCGCAGGGCAGGCTGCCGGAGGATCAAGATGTACGTTGCCACCCTGTTGACCAACCCCAAGACGCCGTCGCTGGACGGGGCGCTGATCGACTCGCTGCGCAATGCCTGGGGCGGGGGCGACATCCAGTGGCTGAGCCCCGACGAGGCGGCCGAATTTGCCCTGCCGGCGGTTCCGGCCAACCGTTGGGATGTCTGGGCCGACCTGCAGAAATTGGGCGTCGATCTGGTGGTGCAGCCGGCCGAGGGCCGCCGCAAGAAGATGCTGCTGGCCGATATGGACAGCACGATGATCCAGCAGGAATGCATCGACGAACTGGCCGACGAGGCCGGGGTAGGTGAGCGGGTCAAGGACATCACCGCCCGCGCCATGAATGGCGAGCTGGATTTCGAAGGCGCGCTGACCGAGCGGGTGGGCCTGCTGAAGGGGCTGGACGTGTCGGTGATCGACCGGGTGCTGAACCAGCGCATCACCCTGATGCCGGGCGGCCGCGAACTGGTGGCGACGATGCGGGCCAATGGTGGCTATGCCGCGCTGGTCTCGGGCGGGTTCACGGCGTTCACGGCCCGCGTGGCCGAGCTGCTGGGTTTTGACGAGAACCGCGCCAACACGCTACTGGCGGAGGACGGCAAGCTGACCGGTGACGTGCAGCGCCCGATCCTGGGCCGTCAGGCCAAGGTCGAGGCGCTGGAGCAGATATCGGCCCGGCTGGGTATTTCCGAGGCCGAAGTGATCGCCGTGGGCGACGGGGCGAATGACCTGGGCATGCTGGAGCGCGCCGGAACAGGCGTGGCCCTGCACGCCAAGCCCTCGGTCGCCGCGCAATGCGACGTGCGCATCAACCATGGAGACCTGACCGCGCTGCTGTACCTGCAGGGATATGCCCGATCGGACTTTGCGCGGGGCTGATCCGACGGTTTCGGGTTCCCATTGTTTAACATTCGTGTTAATCAATAGCTATGAACACGCTGCTCGATGCCTTTTCGGCCCTGTCCGACCCGACCCGATTCACGATCGTTGAACAACTGATGGATCACGGCGAACTGCCTGCCGGAGACCTAGCCCAGGGCAAGGGCATGTCCGGCGCGGCCATTTCCCGGCACCTGAAGGTTCTGCGGCAGGCCGGGCTGGTGAATCAGCGCGTCAACGGTACCCAGCGCATCTATTCGATCCGCCCCGAGGGGCTGCGGGCGATTGCCGAATG
Organism: Ruegeria sp. BC2; assembly: GCF_056539245.1. NCBI lineage: Bacteria > Pseudomonadati > Pseudomonadota > Alphaproteobacteria > Rhodobacterales > Roseobacteraceae > Ruegeria > Ruegeria sp. BC2. Next base: position 178,164 of record NZ_JBQFUQ010000002.1, on the reverse strand, counting down.
GACCATCTCGAAACGCCAGTTCTGGGAGGCCAGCCTGAACCGCCTGGGCGACATTCTGCAGGAGGACTCCTCATGGCCGACCTGAAGCTGGTGCGTGACTTTCCGGTCAGCGCCGAAACCCTGTTCGCCTGGATCAGCGACGGAACCAGATTGTTGCAGTGGTGGGGGCCCGAAGGGGTCGAGGTGCCGGAGCACGATCTGGATTTCTCGCGCCTAGGTCCGTGGTATTCGGTCATGGTCAATCGCGAGGGGCAGCGTTTCAAGGTGTCCGGGCATGTGACCCATGTGGACCCACCGAACTCGGTCGGGTTCACCTGGGGCTGGCATGACGACCAGGACCAGCGCGGCGCCGAGAGCCATGTGAAGCTGGCGGTCGAGCCGACCGACACCGGAGCGCGCCTGATCCTGGATCACCGCGATCTGGGCGATGACGACGTCTCGGCCAATCATGAAAGCGGCTGGACTTCGTCGCTGCGCAAGCTGGAAGCCCGGCTTGCCAACCCCGTCTGACCAAAAGGGAGACCAGAAAATGCCTCAGTACCTGTTTGTCTATCACGGCGGCACCACGCCGACCGACCCGGCCGAGATCGAAGCCACCATGGCCGCCTGGGGCGCGTGGTTCCAGAACATAGGGCCGGCGCTGGAAATCCCCGGCAACCCGGTGGGCCAGTCCCATACCGTCAGCGCCGATGGCGTGGCCGGCAATGGCGGGCCGAACCCGGCCTCGGGCTTTACAGTGGTTAAGGCCGACAGCGTCGAAGCCGCCACCGAGATGGCCAAGGGCTGCCCCATGGTGGTCAACGGCTCGGGCTCGGTCGAGGTGGCCGAGATCCACGAGATCGAGATGTGACCCTCAGCCGGGGAAACCCGGCGCGGGGCGGATCACGCCGCATTCCAGCCCGCGGCGGCTGTATTGCGTGGCGTTCATGAATTTGCGCGTGGCCGGGTGATCGGCCTCGAGCACGCCGAGGCTGACGAGAATGGCGGCGATGGCACACTCGCTGGCGCGGGTGGCGCCATCGGTGATCTTCAGCGCCACACCCATCTTCTTTTCCGGGATGATCGCGACGAACACGGCCTCGGCCCCGGTCTTGATCGCGGCACGGCCGTTCATCGCCCGCATCAGTTCGGTGCAGGCGCGGGTTTCGCCCGCCACCAGCTCGGGGTGGGAGACCATCGCCCGGGTCAATTGCAGGGCCGCGTCGCTGGCCCGGTCCGACCGGTCGCCGGCCGAGGCAAACCACGCCATCGACCGCGCCAGCCCGACCAGCGAAGTGGCGAAATTGGGCGCCGAGCAACCGTCGATTCCGTAACAGGGGCTGTCCTCGCCCGTGGTCTCTTCGAAAGCCGACAGGCAGGCCTGCTGCACGGGGTGGTCGATCTCGATATAATCCGGGCCTGCGCCCATGTGCCGGGCCAGGGTCAGGAACCCGCAATGCTTGCCCGAGCAGTTGTTGTGGATCTGGCAGGGGGTGTCGTCGGCCAGGATCAGGCCGTCGCGCGCGGCCATGTCGGCCGGCTCCTGCGGGCCGCAGCGCAGATCGGGCTCGGACAGGCCCAGGTGATCCAGCCAGGCGGTCACGCGCTCGGTATGGATCGCTGCGCCGTTGTGCGAGGCGCAGGCCAGCGCCAGATGCTCGGAGCCCAGCCCGTATTTGGCCGCCGCGCCCGAGGTGATCAGCGGCAGCGCCTGGATCATCTTGGCTGACGACCGCGGATAGATCTCCGCGTTCGGATCGCCCCAGCTGCGCACGATCTGACCGCTGTCGTCGCAGATCACCGCATTGCCCAGATGAAGGCTCTCCAACAGCGGTCCGCGCCACAGTTCGGTCATCGGTACTGGCTGCGTCATGTCGTCCCTCCGGAATGTGCGCAAAATTCTGCCAATCGCCCTTTCGCCTGTGGCGAAACCTGCGTTAGTGTGTGTATGTCGGCAATCATCCGGATGCGCAACTGCAACAGACGGACCGTCAGGGTTCGCGGCCTTCCGGGATGGAGTTGAGGTGTGGGTCGAGCCAGGAGGCTGAACGAATGAAAACAATGCTCGCCCGCGTATGCGCGGGCCTTTGTGTGGCAGGGATGGCCACGACAGCGATCGCCCAGCAGGCGACCAGTACGAACCGTGTGTCCGCTCAGACTGATTGGAGCGTGTTCGTCGAAGACGATCCGACCGAGTGCTGGAGCGTATCCGCGCCCAAGGAGACCGTGAATACCCGCGGTGGCCGTGTGGTATCGGTGCGTCGCAGCGACATTTTGCTGTTCGTGTTCTATCGCCCCAACGCCGAGGTCAAAGGCCAGGTGACATTCACCGGAGGCTACCCATTCGCCCCCGGGTCCACGGTGAATCTGGAAATCGACGGGTCCGAGTTCGAACTGTTCACCGAGGGCGAGTGGGCGTGGCCCGCCAGCGCCGCGGATGATGCCAAGATCGTCACGGCGATGAAGCGCGGGACCGAGGCCGTGTTGACCGCACGGTCCGAACGCGGGACCCAGACCAAGGACACGTTCTCGTTGCTGGGCTTTACCGCAGCCATCGAAGACGCCGAGAAGCGCTGCACCAAGTAACTGCCCAACCCGTCCAGATCTCATGCCCCGCCAAAATGGCGGGGTTTTGCGTTTTTGTGCATCCGTTTACGCAACGTCGGTATCAAAACTTGATCCGCATCAAGGTTGACGGACTCGATTTCTGAACCAATCGGTTCAGACAACGAAGAAGGAGTCCAGACATGTCGACCAAACCCCTTATTGCGGTTCTGATTGTTGCAGCGGCAACTCTGAGCGCGTGCGAGAAATCCACCGAAACCTATCCGGTCACGGGCGAGCAATGCGGCCCGAATGATCCGGTCAAGACACTGGATGCCGAGGACTGCTACATCCCGCCAGCCGGGGTGTGATCGCTCGCTGCACCTAAAACGTGCCCAAGCCTGACCACTGTGCTAAGCTCTGTCTGAAACCATGGGTAGACAGGCGAGGAGACGGACATGCGTTGGGTTTGGGCAGCAATTCTTCTTCCGGTATCGGCATTTGCAGACCCGGCGCTGGAATGTACCGATGCCGGATCTCAGGTCGAGATCGGGACATGCGTCGGTCGGGCCGAGACCAATGTCGAGGCCGCTTTGGTCGCGGCGTTTGGGTTCGCAGTCGATGCGGCGAAGGAACTGGACGAAGTGACGGGTCGGGCTGTTGCTTTGCCAGCGCTTGAAACTTCTCAAGAGGCCTGGAAGACTTATCGCGATGCGCAGTGCGAAGCAGTTGGCGCGTCTTTTGGTGGTGGATCCGGAACGGGCATTGCGATCACCTCGTGCCGGGTCGAGTTGGGGCGGGCCCGTGTCACCGAACTGTTGCGGTTCCTCGACTGACGTCCGGACAGGTTCTCACGAATCCTTTTGATCTTTGGCGGCGTTCCTATATAGAGGCGCATCCCAAGCCAGAACGCCCGAGAACCGCCATGTCCGCCAAAGCGCCGATCACCCAGGATGTCATGACCATTCCCCGCAAATTGCCCGAGGGAACGATCAACCTTGTCGGTCTGACCCGCGACCGGCTGCGCGAGGTTCTGATCGAACATGGAACGCCTGAAAAGCAGGCCAAAATGCGGGTGAACCAGATCTGGCAGTGGATCTATCAATGGGGCGTGCGCGACTTTGACCAGATGACCAATCTGGCCAAGGCCTATCGCGCGCAGCTGGCCGAGAATTTCGTGATCGAAATCCCGGAGGTGGTTACCCGCCAGGTCTCGGAGGATGGTACTCGCAAGTACCTGGTGCGCATTGCCGGAGGGCACGAGGTCGAGGTCGTCTACATCCCCGAAGAGGATCGCGGCACGCTGTGCATCTCCTCGCAGGTGGGCTGCACGCTGACCTGTTCGTTCTGCCACACCGGAACGCAGAAGCTGGTGCGCAACCTGACTGCGGCCGAGATCATCGGTCAGGTGATGATGGCGCGTGACGATCTGGACGAATGGCCGACCCCGGGCGCGCCCAAGAACGAGACGCGCCTGCTGTCGAACATCGTGCTGATGGGCATGGGCGAGCCGCTGTACAATTTCGAAAACGTCCGCGACGCGATGAAGATCGCGATGGACCCCGAGGGCATTTCTCTGTCGCGCCGGCGGATCACCCTGTCGACCTCGGGTGTGGTGCCCGAGATCGCCCGCACGGCGGAAGAGATCGGCTGCCTGCTGGCGATCTCGTTCCACGCCACCACGGACGAGGTGCGCGACGTTCTGGTCCCGATCAACAAGCGTTGGAACATCGAGGAACTGCTGCAGGCGCTGGCCAGCTATCCCAACGCATCGAATTCCGAGCGGATCACCTTTGAATACGTGATGCTGGACGGCGTAAACGACAGCGACGAGGACGCGCATCGCCTGATCGACCACATCAAACGCCACAACATTCCGGCCAAGATCAACCTGATCCCGTTCAACGAGTGGCCCGGCGCGCCCTACAAGCGCAGCTCGAACAACCGGATCCGGGCCTTTGCCAACATCATCTATCAGGCCGGGTACGCCTCGCCCATCCGCAAGACGCGGGGCGAGGACATCATGGCCGCCTGCGGTCAGTTGAAATCAGCCACCGAGCGCGCCCGCAAGTCGCGCCGCCAGATCGAGGCCGAGGCCGGGCTGAAAGGTTGATCCGATGCCCGCGGGTTCGCGGGCAAATGGTCTGTAATTCTACGGCTGAATTTGGTAGTCTTGAGGCATGAGAGGTGCGCGGTTGCGCGCACGTAAAATCTGCGCACAAGACGGTGAGTTGGACAGTCCGGTTCTGGTGCGTTTCGTCCAGTCCGCTCAAATTTGTCGGGGAAATCTGCGGAATTCAGGCAAGCCTGGAACAGGGTGGGCCAATACATGAACGCACTGACGAACCTGTCCACGATCTGCATGACCGCCGTATTGGTGGCATCGGGCGCCGCCATTGCATGGGCGCAATCCAACGAGACTGAGGCGCATCTGGCGATCGAGAATCCGGCGGACCTGAGCAAAGAGGACGCGCGGCAGCACTATCGCGCCCTCAGGAAACAGATGGATCGCGGCTATGCCACCGCGCATCTGGATCAACTGATGAACTATCAGAACTGGCCGTTGTTCAACGACGCGCCGTACCTGTCGGCCACGCATGGGCAGCGCTACGTCAACAGCTATGCCAACCGGATAGCCCACAATTACGGCACCTTGCAACCGGGGGAAAAGCTGCCCGTGGGCTCGGTTCTGGCCAAGGACAGCATGACCGTCACGGATGAGGGCCGGGTGCATCCCGGCGCCCTGTTCGTGATGGAGAAACTGCCCGAAGGCACCAGCCCCGACACCGCCGACTGGCGCTATGTCATGGTGATGCCCGACGGGTCTCTGTTCGGTGACACGATGGGGGATCGCGCGGGGGCGGTTGCCTATTGCCATGACTGCCACGAAGCGGTGGCTGACCGCGACTATACGTTCTTCGTGCCCGAGGATTACCGCGTCGGCAACTGATCGCGGGCCGCGTCACCGGGCAGTTTCAGGGCGGCGGCCTCGCGCCGGCTGAGCTGTTCACCCTGCTTGCGTTTCGACAGAACCTCGCGCGCCAGGGCGTATCTGTCATCCTGCCAGAAGATCAGGCAGCCGTTGCACCCCTTGCCGCAACAGCCCTCGGTGCCCACGCGGTTGGTCTTGAACCGGCGCGCGGTGCCGTCCTGACCGATCTTCTCCACCAGCTCGTCCCGGCGGCGGGCATAGGCGGCGGGATTGTCGCGCCCCGAGGTTTCCAAGCCCTGCACCAGCTTGTCAAAACGGATGCGGCTCCAATGTTCGTCGGTCAGAGCGCGCTCCTTGCGCAGGACCGAATATACCGGGAAACGGGCGCGCAGGTCGTCGGGGTCTTCGTGATCGAACAGGGAAAACGGCAGGCGGATCACGGTTTTCGTGCTGCCATGCACCACGTCCAGCTTGGCGCCGTCGCTGGCGCGTTCAAATTCGTAGACGCGCAGCAGGACCGTCTCGCGCGAGATGGGCGAGACGAAATCCAGCACGTCGCCGGGTTCAAGCTTGTTCTTCACCTCGACCAGGAAGGCATCCTCGGTCACGTCGGTCACCAGTCCGGCATATTCCCACTGGGCGATGGTCGCGGTGTGCTCGTAATCATGCGCGTAATTGGTCAGCCGCCCTTCGTGAAAGGCCAGCGTGTAGCCGCGGTTTCCCACGGTCTCCAACTCTCGCATATACGGCTTCGGGTCCCAGTTCTCGGGGTCGGCATAGTAGTCGTCTATGGCCATGCGATAGGCGCGCGCGACGATGGCGGCATAATGTTCCGACTTGCCGCGCCCCTCGACCTTGAGGCTGTCGACACCGATCTTCAGATATTCGTCCAGCTTGGGCATGATGCACAGATCGCGCGAATTGAGGATGTACGAGCCGCGATCATCCTCTTCGATCGGCATCAGTTCACCCGGGCGGCAGCCTTCTTCCAGCAGGAATTCGAACAGGTCGGCGTTTTCCTCGGTGATCCGCAGTTCCTGATGGGTGCCGTCCTTGAGCCGCAGCTTCAGCGCATAGTTCCAGCGGCAGGAATTGGCGCAGTTGCCCTGGTTGGCGCCACGTTCCGCCATGAAATTCGACAGCAGGCAGCGGCCCGAATAGGTCATGCACATGGCGCCGTGCACGAAAGCCTCGAGCCGGATGTCGGGGCATTTCTCGCGGATTTCCACCAGTTCGGGGTACGAGACCTCGCGCGCCAGCACCACCAGTTCGGCCCCCTGATCCTGCCAGAACTTCACCGACAGCCACGAACAGATATTGGCCTGGGTCGAGATATGCAGCGGCAGTTTGGGCGCGCGGTCGCGCACATACTGGAACACGCCGGGGTCCGCGATGATCAACCCGTCGGGCCGTACCTTGCGCACGGTGTCGATGTATTCGTCCAGCTTGGGGATGTCCTTGTTGTGCGAAAACAGGTTCAGCGTCAGATAGGCGCGGCGGCCATGCGCGTGGCAGAACTCGACCCCTTCAATCACCTCGTCCAGCGAAAACTCGGACTTGGTGCGCAGGGACATGTCGGGCGTGCCCAGATACACCGCATCCGCCCCGTACAGGATGGCCAGTTTCAGCTTGCGCAGATTGCCCGCAGGCATCAGCAGTTCCGACTTGGTCCGTGTCATCGCAGCACCCGGTTCTGAATCGATGGCGCCTTCTAAGGCAAAACCACCGAGTCCAGAAGGGCAAACCCGCCTTGCACGCAGGCCCTAGCTGCGGCGGAACCGCGCTGTTCCGATCCGTTCGACCAGTTGGCTGCGCACCGGGTCGGGTTGGGCGTCGATGGCGCGCAGCACCTCGCGCAGTTCGGCTCGCAGGCCGTGCATCTGGTCGATCAGCGACAGCACCATCGACAGGGCGTCGGGCTCCATCTCGTACTGGTCGTCCAGCTCGCAGGCCAGTTGCAGGCGCGCCATGTCCAGCCGCTCGTAGACCAGCCCCTGGTCGGACTGGCGCGGGATCACGATCCGGGCGGACAGGAATCGGGACAACCGCTCGGACGTCAGGTTCTGGACGGCTTCGATCAGTTCGGCTTCGGTCAGAGAACGGGTCATGCCGGCATTCCTTTCCGCGGGTCATAGCTGTGTGACTTGCGCCAGTTCTGCATGAACTGCTTCAGTTCGTCGTCGATCTTGTCGGGCATCACCACGCTCAGCTCGATCAGCTGGTCGCCGCGTTTGTCCGAGCCGCGTTTCCTGACGCCCTTGCCGCGCAGGCGCAGGGTCTTGCCGCTGCTGGTGCCCTCGGGCACGGTCACGTTCACGCGGCCGTCGATCGTGGGCGCGGGGACCTTGCCGCCCAGAACGGCCTCGTCGATGGTGATCGACAGGGTGATGCGGATGTCGTCGCCCTCGCGCTTGAACACCGGGTGTTCGGCCACGCGGATCGTGACCAGCGCGTCGCCCGGCGGCCCCTCGCCATAGCCCGGCGCGCCCTTGCCACGCAGGCGGATGGTCTGGCCGTCGGTGATGCCGGCGGGGATCTTCACCTCGATCCGGTCGCCATTGGGCAGGGTCAACTTTTGCGTGGCACCAAAGACCGCGTCCAGGAAGCTGATCTGCAGGCTGTAGTTCACGTTGTGACCGGGCGCATGAAACTCGCGCGCACGCCCCCCGTTGAAGCCTCCGTTGCCACGGTTGCCGAAGAACTGGGCAAAGATATCGGACATGTCGTCGTCCTCAACCCCGCCACCCGCGCGATAGGGGTTGCCCGCGGTTTCCGCATATTCGCGGTAGTATTGCTGCTGCGGGCGCTCCTGGCCCGAGGCGTCGATCTCGCCCCGATCGAATTTTGCCCGGGTTTCGGGGTCCTTCAGCAGGTCATAGGCTGCGGCGGCGGCCTTGAACTTGGCCTCGGCCTTGGCGTCCCCGGGTTTGAGGTCCGGGTGGCAGTCCTTGGCGATGCGCCGGTAGGCTTTCTTGATTTCGGCGGCACTGGCGTCTTTCGAGACGCCCAACACCGAATATGGATTGTCGCTCATATATCTCTCGTTTCTGATGGGTTGCGCCAGTGGATGTTGTTGGCAGTTAACCTTTCAGATTGTGTCGTGTCATGGAATTTCAACAGGACCGAATACCGAGAAGATTGAATTTTCTCGAAAAATTCCGGCATCCTGATAATATCCGCATGTTTCGAACTGTTGCGGATGGAGTCAAACGCATGTCACGCAGAATCAAGTCGGCCCTGGCCCTGTTGGCGGGCAATGCCATCGGTCTGTTGTTGGCCAGCCTGTTGCTGACCGGCTTTTCGATCAAGCCGGTGTCCTTCATCGTGGTGGTGATCGTGTTCACCCTGGTTCAGGTCGTGGCCGAGCCATTGATCCTGAAGATCGGGGAAAAGAACGTGCCGGCGCTGAAGGGCGGCATCGCGCTGGTGGTCACCTTCGTGGGTCTGTTGATCACCGATCTGGTCGCTGCAGGGCTGACCGTGGGCGGTATCTCGAACCTGCTGGCGGCGACGCTTCTGGTGTGGCTGGGCGCCTTGATCGCCGGGGTTCTGCTGCCGATCTACGTCTTCACCGAACTGCGCGAGCCCAAGAAATAAGGCTCAGGCCAGCGCATTTAGGCTGTCGTTCAGAGCCTGCCACAGCTCGTCCACCGGTTCACACCCGACCGACAGACGCACGAAACCGGGATCGACCTGATCCCCCCAGCGCGCGCGCCGCTCGGCCGAGCTGTGCACGCCACCAAAGGACGTGGCCGGGCGCAACAGCGGGCAGCCATTTATGAACCGTTCGGCCTGGTCTTCCGAGGCCAGCGTGATCGTCAGCAGAAAACCGAACCGTGCGGTCTGTTCGCGGGCCAGATCGTGCGATGGGTCCGTCGGCAGGCCGGGATAGCGGATCTGCGTGACCGCCGGATGATCGGCCAGCCGTTCGGCCAGAACCTGCGCCGAGCTGCACATGCGGTCGAACCGAACGTCCAGCGTCTCCAGCCCGCGATGCAGCAGCCAGGCTTCGTGCGGGCCTGGGATCGCGCCCGAGACGCGACGCCATTCCTCGATCCGTTCCATGATCTGGGCATCGCGGCTGGCCACATGGCCCATCAGCAGATCGGAATGCCCGCCCATCGCCTTGGTGTCCGAGGCGACGACGATGTCGATGCCCAGGTCCAGCGGGCGCTGTCCCAGCGGGGTCAGCGTCGTGTTGTCGGCGATGGTGATGCCTCCCGCGGCGCGCACGTCGCGGGCCACCTGCGCCAGGTCGATCATGTCGAGCCCGGGGTTGGACGGGCTTTCGACGAAGACAACATCGAACCCGTCGAGCCCGCCCTGCGCAAATGCAGTCGTGGGGCGCGCTTCGACCGACACGCCCAGCGGGGCGAGGAACCGGTCGGCCAGCAGGCGGGTGACATAATACCCGTCCGACGGGATCAGGATGCGCGACCCCGACCGCACGGTGGCGAACAACGCCGCCGAAATCGCGCCCATGCCGGACGGAAAGATCAGGCAGGGTGCGCCTTCGAGATGCGCCAGCACATGCTCGACTTGGGTCCAGGTCGGGTTGTCCACGCGGCCATAGGTCGGGTGCCCGTCCGGCGCGCCGGGCAGGTGGAACATGCTGCTTTGGGTCAGCGGCAGGGCCACCGGTTCGCCTTTGCTCAGGGCATTGCCGCGCAGATGCAGCATCTCACCGGCCTTGGGGGTGCGCGCCATCGCTCAGCGCCCCGGAATGTCGTCGCGCGGCGGGGCGGGCTCCCAGCGCTCGATGATGTCGACCGCCTCCTGCGCGGTATCGACAAAGCGGAACAGGTCCAGATCTTCTTCGGAAATGGTCCCGGCATCGGCCAGCGCTTCCCAATTGATCACCCGCTCCCAGAACTCGCGCCCGAACAGCAGGAACGGCACGCGCTCCATCCGGCCGGTCTGGATCAGGGTGAGGGACTCGAACAACTCATCCATCGTGCCGAATCCGCCGGGGAAGATGGTGATCGCACGGGCGCGCATCAGGAAATGCATCTTGCGTATGGCGAAATAGTGGAAATTGAAGCTCAGCTCAGGGGTGACATAGGCATTGGGCGCCTGCTCGTGCGGCAGCACGATGTTCAGCCCGATCGAGCAGCCACCGGCATCCTTGGCGCCGCGATTTCCGGCCTCCATCACGCCGGGGCCACCGCCGGTGACGATGACGTTCTCGCGGCACCCGCTTTGCTTGGATTTCTCGGTCATCAGCCGGGCGAATTCGCGCGCCTCGTCATAGTATTGCGACAGACCGGCCAACGTGGCCGTCCGGGCGCTGTCCTTTTTGGCCGGTTCCGGGATTCGCGCGCCGCCGAACATCACGATGGTCGACGTGATCTGGCGTTCGGCCATGATCATTTCGGGCTTCAGCAGTTCCAGTTGCAGACGCACGGGCCGCAGTTCCTCGCGGCACAGGAAATCGTCATCGGCAAAGGCCAGCCGGTACGAGGGCGAGCGTGTCTGCGGCGTGTCGGGGACTTCGCTTGCGGTCGAGCGGTCGGTATGCGCATCGCGGAAAGGGCTGAGGCGGTCTTCTCTCATTGCTGGGGGTTCCCTGCTTGCGTGTTTTTCAAACAGCTATAGGGTTCGCGGGCAGAGTGCCAGTCACGGAAAGACGAGAATGGATTGGAAGACTGAAATTTCGGCCGCAGCCGAACGCATCAATGGCCACGCGCAGGTGACACCGGTCATGACAAGCGACGCGCTGGGACTGGCGCAGCCGGTCGAGATGAAGCTGGAGCATTTCCAGCACACCGGCAGTTTCAAGGCGCGCGGGGCGTTCAACACGTTGCTCAGCCTCGATGTTCCGGCGGCAGGGGTCGTGGCGGCATCGGGCGGGAATCACGGTGCGGCTGCAGCCTATGCCGCGCGGGCGCTGGGCCATCCGGTCAAGATCTTCGTGCCCGAAATGGCCGGCCCGTCCAAAATCGCCCTGATCGAACGGATCGGCGCGGATCTGAGCGTGGTGCCGGGTGAATACGCAAACGCCCTGGCGATGGCGCGTGAACACGAAGATCGAACAGGTGCGATGCAGATCCATGCCTATGATGCGCCGGCCACCGTGGCCGGGCAGGGCACCTGTTTTGCCGAATGGGACAGCCAAGGCCTTCAAGCCGATACCGTATTGGTGGCGGTGGGCGGCGGCGGGCTGATCGCGGGCGCGTTGGCCTGGTTTCAGGGCGCGCGCAAGGTCGTTGCGGTCGAGCCGGAAACCTCATGTGCCTTGAACGCGGCGTTGCAGGCCGGAGCGCCGGTGGATGTGTCCGTTTCCGGCATAGCTGCCAACGCGCTGGGTGCGCGGCGGATCGGCGACATCTGTTTCGGGCTGGCGCAGCGGATGACGTCGGTGCTGGTCAGCGATGACGCGATCGCCGAGGCGCAACAGCGCCTGTGGCAGGCGCATCGCATTCTGGTCGAGCCGGCGGGCGCGACGGCCCTGGCGGCCTTGACCTCGGGCGTCTACACGCCGGAACCGGGCGAACGGGTCGCGGTTCTGGTCTGCGGGGGCAATATCGCACCTGACCCTCTGACCGCCTGAATTTGCGCCTTGAGGCCCGAGCCTTGGGATTATAGATAAAATCCCATGACCGCCACGATCGCAGATTCCATCTATGACCGGCTCAGCCAGCGCATCATCACGGGCGAGCTCCCCGCGGGTGAGAAACTGCGGCAGGACCATATCGCGCGGGCGTTCGACACCAGCCATGTCCCGGTGCGCGAGGCGCTGTTGCGGCTTCAGGCGCATGGCCTGGCCCACAGCGAACCACGGCGCGGCATGCGCGTCACCGCGTTGGACCCGGCCGAGGTGCGCGAGGTGATCGAGATGCGGGTGGCCCTGGAATCGCTGGCCCTGCAACATGCGATCCAGAATTTGACACCGGCGGATCTCAAGGCGGCCGACAAGGCCCGCATCGCCTGCGACGAGGCGCAGGACATGCCCACATGGGAAACCCGGAACCGCGCCTTTCATCGGGCGATCCTGACACCCTGCGCGCGGCCGCGCCTGCTGCATACGATCGACGATCTGCATATCGCCAGCGCCCGCCATCTGTTCGCCCATTGGCGTCACCGCTGGGTCCAGCGGAAAGACACCGACCACGCCGCCATCGTGCAGGCGATGAAGCGCCGCGAGACCGCCACGGCCACAGCGATTCTGGTGCGCCATATCCGCCGCGCCAGCTGAGACCGACGGGTTTTCGCGCCGGGTGGCCGCAAACGGCTCCGCCAACGTCGCATTGCGCATTGGCCCCGGCTTTCATATAGGCAACACCAACCAAACGAGAGTCAGCACGGAGTTACCCCATGTCCAACGCCCAACTGGAAACCGCCATCGAGGCCGCATGGGAGGCCCGCGACACGATCACGCCCGCCACCACCGGTGAACAGCGCGAAGCGATCGAGGACACGCTGAACGCGCTGGACAGCGGCACGCTGCGGGTCGCCGAGAAGCAGGCCGATGGCAGCTGGCATGTGAACCAGTGGGCCAAGAAGGCGGTTCTGCTGGGCTTTCGCATCAAGGACATGGAAATTCAGCCCGGCGGCCCGCAGGGCGGCGGCTGGTGGGACAAGGTCGACAGCAAATTCGCCGGCTGGGGTGAAAACCAGTGGCGCGCGGCCGGTTTCCGCGCGGTGCCCAACTGCGTGGTTCGCAAGTCGGCCTATGTCGCGCCGGGCGTGGTGCTGATGCCGTCTTTCGTGAACCTCGGCGCCTATGTGGACGAAGGCACGATGGTCGATACCTGGGCCACCGTCGGGTCCTGCGCGCAGATCGGCAAGAACGTGCACCTGTCGGGCGGCGTCGGCATCGGCGGCGTGCTGGAACCCATGCAGGCCGGCCCGACCATCATCGAGGACAACTGCTTTATCGGGGCGCGGTCCGAGGTGGTCGAGGGCTGCATCATCCGCGAGGGCTCGGTTCTGGGCATGGGAGTCTATATCGGCCAGTCCACCAAGATCGTCGACCGCGAGTCGGGCGAGGTGTTCTATGGCGAGGTGCCGCCCTATTCGGTGGTGGTGTCCGGTTCGATGCCGTCAAAGAACGGGATCAACCTGTACTGTGCGGTGATCGTGAAGCGGGTGGATGAAAAGACCCGCTCGAAGACCGGGATCAACGAGCTGCTGCGCGATTGATCGCAGGCATTGTTCAAAGTTCCAAAGGTCGCGGCTCTGGTCCGCGGCCTTTTTTGTTCGGCAGGGTCGGACCTATCCCGTCGTGTAGTCGGCGAGATCCTCGGGCGCGTGCAGCAGGGTGCCGTCGTATTTCGGCAAGTCATCGCGCAGATCCAGCCAGGGCAGTTTGCTTTGATAGTTGACGTGAAAGGTTGGCGCAAAGTCCGAAGGGTCTTCCAACGAGGCCGCGTACAGGTGCATCCCGCCCTCATAGTGGTCGGCCTCGAACCCCATCGGAGAGCCACAGGTTGCGCAGAAATGTCGCTGAACGCCTTTCGAACTGGCGAAAATACGGGGAGTTGCGGCGGTCCATCGGAAATTGCGCAACGGTACGCCCAACCACGCGACCACGGGCGCGGCGCAGTTGCGGCGGCAATCGTCACAATGGCAGTAGCAGCTCCAGCTCTCGGCGCCCTCAAACTCCCAGCGGGTTTCGCCGCACAGGCAGCGGCCGCGTTTGGTCATGATGTCCTCCGTCGTTTTGCGGAACCAGTCTGACCGGACGGTGGGCCTGAGCGCGTCAAAAAACGACACGGCATCCGAGAACCGCGTCCAGCTGCCATGCTTGACCATCGACCGGCCCCCGGCTAAGGCCCACGGCATGGAAAAGCAAAAGAAACCCTCGCGCCAGCAGGTCTATACTCTGTTGGTTCAGATTGGCCGCAAGGATGGCGACGGCCTGCCCGAAGGCGCCACCGGCGCGGCGCTTATGTGCTATGCCAGCGGAGTGGACGAGGCCGAGGCCGTGCGCGAAACCGTGGCCATTCTCAAGCAGGCCGATACGGCTCCACTGGACGTAACCGGCTATGGCACCCTGGCCGAGCGCGAGGCGCAGGGGCACGAGATCGACCCCGACGAACGCGCTCTGATGCAGAGGGCGCTTGAGGAAAACGCGGTTATTGTTGCGCAGATGACGCCCTTCTTCGGCGACAAGCCCGAAAGCGCCTAGCGGCGCGTGCCGAACCACTTGCGATAGATCTGGTCATAGGTGCCATCTTCCCGGAGGCCCAGAAGCGCCTGGTTCACATCCTCGACCAGAGGTGACCCGGTCGGGAAGACGATACCGTAATTCTCGCGCAGGAAGACGCCGCCGGTCATCGCCGCAATCTTGCGGCCTTCATGTGCGGCGAAATACGACAGGATCGGTGCGTCGAACACGACGGCATCAAGGTCTCCATCCCTGAACGCGGTCAACATGCTGTCCAGGTCTTCGTACCCGGTGAATTCGACCTCGCGCCGGTTCAGAAAACTGGCGGCGGTCGAACCCGAGATCGTCCCGACCTGCTTGCCGTACAGATCATTGACCGAGTTGATGTTGCTGGTGATCGCATCCACCGTCATGACCGAGGTGATCCTTGCGGTGAAAACCGACACGATGAACAGCGAGGATACGACCAGGATCACACCCAGAATTCGCCCGAATGGGGTCCGGGGCATCCGCTCTTCAAATCCGCCATTGACCACCAGGTTCAACGCCCACCAGAAGGATGGGAACCAGGCCTCGTTCAGGTCGCGGTCGAAATAGGGTTGGGATCGGCGTTCGAACCCCCACATCAGCATGCCGCCACCCAGCAGGATGGCAAAGGCCAGCCCGATGGCGATGAACAGCTCGCGTGACAGCAGCGCCTGCATCAAGGACGGGCTGCGCGCCGCGTCTGATGGTACCATGATCTGAAGGCCCGCTTCGAAAATCGGTTGGCTAAAATCCATCCGGGCTTCTCGGCCTGCGGTGATCGAAATATTCGCGATCGCCATGTCGGCTTCGCGGTTCTCGACCGCCGACAGCATGTCCCCGAACGCGTCGACTCGAACGACCGTGTATTCCCAGCCCAGTTCTTCAGCCAGCGCGGCCAGCAGGTCCATTGAGAAGCCGGTGCCCTCGCCCTCATCCACATACGAGAACGGAGGACGCTCCACCGTCGTGACCGTCAGAGTTTCGGCTTGGCTGTGTCGTGCAAAGACCGCGAAGGTCAGGCAGATCAATGCGAAAAGGGCGCGCGTCATGGCTGGTTCACCTGTTTCGCGGCGCTCTAGCGCAATTTGCCATGGCGCGGCAAGGTCGTCGCGAGGTCATCGACCGGGATTTCTTTTTTGCCGTTTTTTCGGGCTGGGCGACCGGAAAACCACCGATCGGGGTTGGCATTGCGGCCAATTCGTTGAATCTGTGCGTGAACCCACATCCTGTCGACCCTGCGAGGCCCCTGAATGACCGACTCTGTCCAGTTGACCGCAGACCTGATCCGTTGCCCCTCGGTCACACCCGAGGAAGGCGGGGCGCTGATTCTGCTGGAAGATATCCTGGCGCGGGCCGGTTTCACCTGCACGCGGGTGGATCGCGGCGGCGTCTGCAACCTGTTCGCCCGGTGGGGCGACAAGGGGCATGCGCGCAGTTTCGGGTTCAACGGCCATACCGACGTGGTGCCGGTGGGCGATGAGGCCGCATGGACCCGCCCGCCGTTCGGCGCGGAAATCCATGATGGCATTCTGTACGGTCGGGGCGCGACCGACATGAAATCGGGGGTGGCGGCCTTTGTCGCGGCGGCGGTGGATTTCGTGCGCGACACCCCGCCCGACGGGGCGATCATCCTGACTATCACGGGGGACGAAGAAGGCGATGCGGTGGACGGCACCACCGCGCTGCTGGACTACATGCAGGCGCAAGACGAGCGGATGTCGGTCTGTCTGGTGGGCGAGCCGACCTGCCCCAACGAGATGGGCGAGATGATGAAGATCGGCCGCCGCGGGTCGATGACCGCGTGGTTCGAGGTGACGGGCGTGCAGGGTCATTCGGCCTATCCGCATCGCGCCAGGAACCCGCTGCCGGCCTTGGCGCGGCTGATGGATCGGCTGGCCAGTCACGAACTGGATCGGGGGACGGACCATTTCGACGCTTCGACCCTGGCGGTGGTCACGATGGACACCGGCAACGCGGCCACCAACGTCATTCCCGCCCAGTGCCGTGGCGCGGTGAACATCCGGTTCAACGACCTGCATACAGGCGCCAGCCTCAGTGACTGGCTGAAGGCGCAGGCAGCCGACGTGGCGGCCGAGTTCGGCGTGCAGATCGACACGCGGATCAAGGTCTCGGGCGAAAGCTTTCTGACCCCTCCGGGGCCGCTGTCGGAACTGGTGGCCCGCGCGGTCGAGGCCGAGACCGGCCGCCGGCCCGAGCTGTCCACCACCGGTGGCACCTCGGACGCGCGGTTCATCAAGGATCATTGCCCCGTGGTCGAGTTCGGCCTGGTCGGACGCACCATGCACCAGGTGGACGAATCCGTCCCGGTCGAGCAGATCCGCCAGCTCAAGGCGATCTATGCCCGGATCCTGGCCGATTATTTCGCCTGAGCGATTGATGCGTCCGGCCACTTTTTGGTCATGACGCGGTCGTATCGGCGTGCTAGGCGGAAATCATGAAACGCATACCGACCAAGCAGGAGATCCTCGACTGGATCTCGGCGAACCCCACGCTCACCTCGAAACGCGACATTGCCAAGGCCTTTGGCATCAAGGGCGCGGACCGGATCGACCTGAAACGGATCCTCAAAGAGCTTGAGGCCGAGGGCCATCTGGAAAAGCGCAAGCGCAGCTATCGCGACCCGGACCGCCTGCCGCCGGTCAGCGTGCTGCAGGTCAAGGCGCCGAACGCCGACGGCGACCTGTTCGCGCGGCCGCTGGAATGGCATGGCGAAGGGGTCGAGCCGATCGTGCTGATCATTTCCCGCGCCAGCGACCCGGCGCTGGGCGAGGGTGACCGGATCTTGGCCCGGCTGACCCAGGTGCATGAAGAAGACCACAATTACGAGGCCCGCCTGATCCGCCGCATCGGCGCCAATCCGCGCCGGGTCGTGGGCATTTTCCGCAAGGGCGCCGAGGGCGGTCGAATCGTGCCCATCGACAAGGCCGGATCGACCGAATGGCTGGTTGCCGAAGGCGCGGCGCTGGGCGCCAAGGATGGCGAATTGGTCGAGGCCGAGCAGGCGGGGCCGAAAAACCGCATGGGGCTGCCGCGCGCGCGCATTGTGGAACGGCTGGGCGATCCGTCCGCGCCCAAGGCGGTGTCGCTGATCGCGATTCACCAGCACGGCATCCCGGATGATTTTCCCGATGACGTGATCGCCGAGGCCGACCGGGCCAAGCCCGTCGGGCTGAAAGGGCGCGAGGATCTGCGGGACATCCCTCTGCTGACGATCGACCCTTCGGACGCGCGCGACCATGACGACGCCTGCTATGCCCATGCCGATGATGATCCGAAAAACCCGGGCGGTCACGTGATTTGGGTCGCCATTGCCGATGTGGCGGCCTATGTGCGCCCCGGCAGTGCGCTGGACCGCGAGGCGCGCAGAAGGGGCAACTCGACCTATTTCCCCGACCGCGTCGTGCCGATGCTGCCCGACCGTCTGTCGGGCGATCTGTGTTCGCTGCACGAAGGCGTGCCGCGCGCCTGTGTCGCGGTGCGGATGCGGATCGATGCAAACGGCAACAAGATCGACCACCGCTTTGTGCGCGGGCTGATGCGCTCGGCCGCGTCTCTGCATTATGCCGAGGTGCAGGCGGCCATCGACGGCACCCCCAATGACCGGACCGGCCCGCTGCTGGAGAGCGTTCTGAAGCCGCTCTATGCCGCCTATGGCGCGCTGAAGACGGCGCGCAACGAACGCCAGCCGCTGGACCTGGACCTGCCGGAACGCAAGATCGTGCTGAACGACAAGGGCGAGGTCGAAAGCGTGGCCTTCCGCGAACGGCTGGACGCGCACCGGCTGATCGAGGAATTCATGATCCTGGCCAATGTGGCCGCGGCCGAGACGCTGATCGCCAAGCGCAGCCCTCTGTTGTTCCGGGTGCACGAGGAACCCGCGCCCGAAAAGCTGGAAAGCCTGCGTGAGACGGCACAGGCCGCCGGGCTGAATCTGGCCAAAGGGCAGGTGCTGCAGACCCGTCACCTGAACGCGCTGTTGAATGCCGCCGCCGGCACCGAGGATGCTGAGCTGATCAATCTCAGCACCTTGCGGTCGATGGCGCAGGCCTATTACAGCCCCGAGAACTTTGGCCATTTCGGGCTGGCGCTGCGCAACTATGCGCATTTCACCTCGCCCATCCGCCGCTACGCCGACCTGATCGTGCACCGGGCGCTGATCTCGGCCCATGGCTGGGGCAAGGACGGGCTGACCGCCGACGAGATTGAGCGGCTGGAGGAGATTGCTACCCACATCTCGGACACCGAGCGCCGCTCGATGATGGCCGAGCGCGACACGACTGACCGCTATCTGGCGGCCTATCTGAGCGAGCGCGTCGGCAACGAGTTCACCGGCCGCATCAGCGGCATCGCCCGGTTCGGGGCCTTCGTCAAACTGGACGAAACCGGGGCCGACGGGCTGGTGCCGGTGCGGTCGCTGGGGCGCGAGTTCTTTCACTTCGACGCCGAGGCCGGCACCCTGATGGGGGCCGATACCGGCCTGACCATCGCCATCGGCCAGCGCGTCACCGTGCGCCTGACCGAGGCCACGCCGGTAACCGGCGGGTTGGAGTTGGAGCTGCTGTCGATCGAAGATCAGGCCATGCCGCGCGGCGGCGGACGTGGGCGGCCTGGCCGTCCGACACGGCGCAAGGCGGTCAGCACCAAGCGCAAAAAGGACAAGATCAAACGCAAGGTCGAGCGCAAGCGCCGTCAGCGGTGATAGGTCAACGCCCGGGCGATCAGCCATCCATGCCGGACGGGGTCGATCTGTTCGATCCCGTCGAACAGGATGGCGCGATTGCCGTCAATCCTGTCAGCGTTGGGAAAGGCTGAGGTATACTCACCGATAAGCCGGGTCTGGCAGTGGACAAACAGGGCAAACCGGGCGGAGGTGTGTCCACCCAGCCTGATGGTTGTCCCCCTGGGGCTTAGATAGGCCGGTTGACTCCATCGCAGAGCCTCGATCACCGCAACGGCCGGCTGAAGTTCCTGCGCGGTGGCGAAGACCAGATCGCGCAGAGCCAGAGCGCCGCTTCTGGTGTCCGCGGCGAATGCCTCGTAGGCAGACGCCACGTTGGGGTCATCGAAAGGCCTCATGGCAGGGGGATCGCCTGTTCCATCCGGTCAACATAACTGTTCAGCAGCGTATCCTGTTTGATGCGCCGGGTCAGCCGGGTATCGGCCGGAGTGGCCCGCATCGCAGCCAGCATCGGGCCGACGCTGAGGTCGGCCGAAGTGGGGTGATCCCCCAAAAGATACGGGGCTTGCCACAGATAGGCTGAGATCGCCTCGAGGTCGCGTTCGACCCGCGCCATCCGTTCAGCCTCGGAGAAGCGCCCGATCCCTTGCGACCGAAGGCCTTTCAAGACCGATTTCCGGACCGAGTTCGAGATCGGGCGTCGGACGATTCGGGGAATCTCATAGAAGAAAGTGTCGCGCAGAACTGGCCAAACCTCGTCGTTGGCCCAGCGGTCCATGACGATCTGGAAGTACAAATGTTCCTCGGCCATGCGGATCAACGCGCGGGACTGGCCCTTTTGCACATCGCTCAGGCCACGGTCGAATTCGGCGCCCTGCGCTTCCAACCAGTCGCGAATCTGGTCGCTATCCGGCACCAGGCGTTCGGGTGTCCGCAAAACCGGCAACTTGCTGTGCGGCATCTGTCGCGGATCGACCATGTCCGAGCGGCGCCAGTGCAGCCCGGCCAGCTGCAGCATATAGGCGGTTTTGACGCAGAAGGGGCTGGCGCTGAAAAGTCCGAAAGCGGAAGGGTAGGTAAGAAGGGTCAACATAATGGGCTCCGAAATTGGGGTGCTGCCGGTCTAACGCGGGCTAATGACAGTTTCTGTCATTAGGTTTAGATTGAATGACATCATGTCCCGCACCGCCCGACTGTTCCAATTGATGCAGGCCTTGCGGTCTGGCCCGTCGCCCAAGACCTCGGCGCAGTTGGCGCAGGATCTGGGGGTTTCGGCCCGCACCGTGCATCGCGACATCGACGCCCTGCGTGGTCTCGGTGCAGTCATTGATGGCGAGGCCGGGTTCGGGTTCACCCTGATCGAAGACGCGACACTGCCGCCGCTGGGATTCACCGATGACGAGTTGGAGGCGCTGGTTCTTGGCCTGCGCGAGGTGCAACTGATCGGAGACCCGGCTTTGTCGGACGCCGCCGGTGCGGCGCTGCGCAAACTGCAGGGCCGGCTGCCCCACCGCCAGTCCCACCGCCTGAGCCACGCAGTGCTGACCGCCACCCGGTTCGACCGTCCTGCCGCCCCCAGCATCGAAGTTGCCGACCTGCGACAGGCGACGTGGGACGAGCGTGTGGTCGAGTTCGACTATACCGATGCGAAAGGTGACGACACCCAGCGCCGCGTTAGCCCACTGAGCATCGTGTACATGGATCATGCCAGCGTACTGCTCAGCTGGTGCCATCTGAGGCGGGATTTTCGCGTGTTTCGGTTGGACCGGATGCGCGCGATGTCCGTCACCCAGGACAGTTTCCGCCCCAACCGGGTGCCATTGCTGCGCGACGCGCTGGCCAAGATCCGGGCCGAGCGTGAAGCAAAAGATCAAAGGAGCCAGTCTTGAGCGCTTTGTGATTTGCGCAATCTGGGGTACCCTGTCTGCGAGCAGTAATCAGGAAAACCTGAATCATGAAATATGTGTGTGGCTTTGTGGCCGCCGCATTTTGGGCATCCATCTTGCAGGCGGAGACTTCGAATACAACCAAACGACCACAGATCAGACCGGCGCTGGATTCGATCCAGTTGGCGTCGGCCGATCTGACGGTTTCGATCCGGCCGGTGCCAAGGCCGACCACCGGCATGCACCGGGTGGTCGTCGAAGGCAACACCAGCTTCGAGACTTGGTTGAACGCCTTCCGGCACCGGGCAGTTGCGGCAGGTATCCGGCCGCAGGTCCTGGACCGGTCATTGTCAGGCCTGACCTACGACAACGACGCCATCAAGCGCGATCGCAGTCAGGCCGAGTTCTCGAAACCGATCTGGGAGTATCTGGATTCGGCCGTGTCAGACCTGCGCATCGCGAATGGGCGCAAGGCGCTGGTGCGGTACAAGGATACGCTGGACCGGATCGAAGCCCGGTACGGGGTCGAAAAAGAGGTGGTGGTCGCGGTCTGGGGGCTGGAAACATCCTACGGCACGTATCGGGGCAGCAGCCAGACGATCCGGTCGCTTGCAACGCTTGCCCATGACGGGCGGCGTGCGCAGTTCTTCGAAACGCAGTTGCTGGCGGCATTGCAAATCGTGCAGGCCGGCGACATCACCTCGGACCGAATGACGGGCAGTTGGGCAGGCGCCATGGGGCACACGCAATTCATGCCCACCTCATACCTCGAGCATGCGGTTGACTTCGACGGCGACGGACGCCGCGACATCTGGTCGGACGATCCTACGGATGCGCTTGCGTCCGCTGCCGCCTACCTTGCCAAGTTCGGGTGGACCAAAGGCCAGCCCTGGGCGGTCGAGGTGCGTTTGCCGAAAGGGTTCGACTATGCCAGCGCCAGTCGGGACGTTACTCTGTTGCCCTCGGAATGGGCCGCACGCGGCGTCCGCGCTGCGAACGGCGGTGGCATCCCAGATTTTGGACCCGCCTCGATCCTGTTGCCGGCCGGCAGCGGTGGCGTGGCCCTGATGATCTTTGACAATTTCAGCGTGATCGAGCGTTACAACGGCGCCGATGCCTATGTGATCGGCATCGGCCATCTGTCAGACCGGCTGGCCGGGCAGGGTCCGTTCCGCGCAAGCTGGCCGCGCGGCGACCGGGTGCTGAGTTTTAGCGAACGCAAGGAATTGCAGCTGCGCCTGACCCTGGCCGGGTTCGACACGCAGGCCATCGACGGGCGGATCGGTCCGAACACCATCAGTGCGCTGCGGGCCTATCAGATGGCGCGTGGTCTTTTGCCGGATGGGTACGCAACCGTGCAATTGCTGGAACGGATGCGGTGAACGAACAAGGGCGGCCCTACCGGACCGCCCTTTTTCGATATTTCCCTGAAATCAGGAGGCCGCTTTCATCAGGCCCTGGGCGATGATCTCGGCTTGGGCCTCGTCCAGCGACTTGTAGATACGCACAAACATCTCGTCGATATCGGCCGGGGTCAGGATCAGCGGCGGCGAGATGATCATCCGGTCGCCCACATGGCGCATGATCAGGTTGTTGGCAAAGCAGCGATCGCGGCAGATGTACCCGACAGTACCCGGATCGGATGCGAACTTGGCCCGGCTGGCCTTGTCCGGCGTCAGCGCGATCGAGGCCATCATGCCCACAATCTTGGCTTCGCCCACCAGCGGGTGCTCGACCAGCGCCTCCCATTTCTGTTTCAGATAGGGGGCCGCGACATCGCGCACATGCTCGACGATCTTTTCTTCTTCCAGAATGCGCAGGTTTTCCAGCGCGACGGCCGCCGCGACGGGGTGGCCCGAATAGGTATAGCCGTGGTTGAACTCGGTCCCGCCGATCACCTCGGCAATCTCGTCATTGACGATCGAGCCGCCGATGGGCGCATAGCCCGAGCTGAGCCCTTTGGCGATGGTCATGATATGCGGGCGGATGTTCATGGTCTGCGAGCCGAACCAGTTGCCGGTTCGACCAAAGCCGCAGATCACCTCGTCGGCGATCAGCAGGATGTCGTACTTGTCGCAGATGCGCTGGATTTCCGGCCAGTAGGTGTCGGGCGCGACGATCACGCCGCCCGCACCCTGGACCGGCTCGGCGATGAAGGCGGCAACGCGGTCTTCGCCCAGTTCCAAGATCGCCTCTTCCAGCTCGCGTGCGCGGGCCAGACCGAACTCTTCGGGCGTCATGTCGCCGCCCTCGGCCCACCAGTTGGGCTGGTTGATGTGGTGGATGTTCGGGATCGGGATGCCGCCCTGCGCGTGCATGCCGGCCATGCCGCCCAGCGAAGCCGACCCGACGGTCGACCCGTGATAGGCGTTGTGGCGGCTGATGATGATGTTCTTGTTGGGGTGACCCTTTTCCGCCCAATAAGTGCGGACCAGACGGATGTTGGTGTCATTGGCCTCGGACCCGCCGGCGGCGAAGAAGACATGATTCAGGTCACCCGGTGCCAGTTCGGCCAGCTTGGCCGCCAGCGCGATCGCCGGGACATGGGTCGTTTTGAAAAAGGTGTTGTAATAGGGCAGTTCGCGCATCTGGCGCGCCGCCACTTCGGCCAGTTCGTCGCGGCCATAGCCGACGTTCACGCACCACAGGCCGGCCATGGCATCCAGGATCTCTTCGCCCTCGCTGTCGGTCAGATAGACGCCCTTGGCTCGGGTGATGACGCGCGCGCCTTCCTTGCCCAGTGCGCCGTTGGCCGAAAACGGGTGAAGGTGATGCGCCGCATCCAGGGCCTGCAATTCGGCGGTCGGCATGTGGTTGGTGATGGTCGACATCGGTCTCTACTCCTGCAACAGCGGTTGCCGTCACAATATGATCAAATTTTTTTCTGTCAATCGAATCGCGCTGACCTATTCGGTCGCCAGCGCCTCGGCCATCAATTCCATGCCCTGTTCGATATCCTGGGTCGTTGCTTTTGCGACTTTTTCAGCGTCGCTGGCGCGCAAGGCATCGATGATGTCCTTGTGCCGGTCTGGAAGGCTCTGGGTGCCGAAGCGCCCGCAGACGACGCGCAAGGACGGCCCGAATCGCAGCCACAGGCGCTCGGCCAAATCCTTTAGAATCGGCGCGCCGGCATGGTCATAGAGTTTTTCGTGGAATGCATGGTTCAGGCGAAGATAGCCGCCAACGTCCCCGTCGGCGATCGTGCGATCCAGCTGTTCGTCGATCTTTTCAAGCTGGTCGATATCCGCCGTGGTCATGTTGACTGCTGCGCGCCGGGAAAGCTCTGATTCTACGGCATTTCTGGCGAAAATCATCTGTTCGACATCTGTTGCGGTCAGAAGGGGAACGCTGACCCGCCGGTTGCCCTGAAAGATCAGCGCACCGTCCGAGATCAGGCGCCGGATAGCCTCGCGCACCGGGGTCATGCCCACGCCCAGCGAATCGGTCAAGCCTTGGATCGTGACCGGTTGCCCCGGCACCAGATCGCCGAACATGATCTGCGACTTCAGTGTCTGGTACACCTGTTCATGTGCTGGTCGTTTTTCGGTCTGGGTCACTGCAGCAGATGCCTTATTTTTGATCAAATCCAATTGGTTCACCCCGATCCCAATGCTCCCGGCTTGTCAGGTTTCTTGCCCCGTGAAACCATACGACGTATCGAGGGAAAACGCAAAACTTGATCAAATCCAAAAAAACGGGAAAATGCCCGTACACTTGCAGGGAGAAGAAAATGAAAATCAAAACGCTGACGATGACGGCAATTGTCGCATTGGGGACGTCGGCCGCTGTTGCGGAAGAGGTGCGCGTATACAACTGGTCGGACTACATCGACGAGGAGTTGCTGAGCAAATTCCAGGAAGAGACGGGTCTGACCCTGATCTACGACGTGTTCGACAGCAACGAGGTTCTGGAAACCAAGATGCTGGCCGGAGGATCCGGTTACGATGTGGTGGTGCCGTCGGGCACCTTCCTTCAGCGCCAGATCCAGGCTGGAGCCTTCCAGAAACTGGACATGTCCAAGCTGCCCAATGCAGTTAACCTCTGGGACGTGATCCAGGAACGCACGGCCGGCTATGACCCGGACAACGCCTATTCGATCAACTACATGTGGGGCACCACGGGGCTGGGCGTGAATGTCGACAAGGTCAAGGAAGTTCTGGGCGACGATGCGCCCTTGAACAGCATGGACCTGGTGCTGAAGCCCGAGAACATGGAAAAGCTGGCCTCATGCGGCGTCCATTTCCTGGACGCGCCGTCCGAGATCATTCCCATGGTACTCCAGTACATTGGCGAAGATCCGGACAGCCATGACACCGACGTGATCGCCAAGACCGAAGAGGTGCTGACGGGCGTGCGTCCCTACATCCAGAAGTTCCACAGCTCGGAATACATCAATGCACTGGCCAATGGGGACATCTGCGTGGCCGTGGGCTGGTCGGGCGACATTCTGCAGGCCCGCGATCGGGCGGATGAGGCCGACAACGGTGTGACCATCGAATACCATCCGTTTGCCGAAGGCTCGCTGATGTGGTTCGACCAGATGGCCATTCCGGTGGATGCACCCAACCCGGACGGCGCGCATAAATTCCTGAACTTCATCCTGGATGCCAACAACATGGCGGCGGCGTCGAACTACGTCTACTACGCCAACGGCAACAAGGCGTCGCAGGAGTTTCTGGAAGAAGACGTGATCGGCGATCCGGCGATCTACCCGGATGATGCCACGATGCAGAACCTCTACATCACCACGCCTTACCCGGCCAAAACGCAGCGGGTCGTGACCCGTCTGTGGACCAAGATCAAATCGGGCACCTGATCCGAAATGATTGCGCAAGGCAGAATGGTTCTGCCTTGCGCACAACCTGTACAGGCTGACTTACGGGGGCCGATTTGAACTCTACCGTCTTTGCGCCGTGGGAAGATCCGCAGGCGAAACCCTTGATCCAGTTCAAAAATGTGACCAAGCGATTCGGGGACTTTACTGCCATCGACAATCTGTCGCTGGACATCTTCGAGCGGGAATTCTTTGCTTTGCTGGGGCCGTCGGGTTGCGGCAAGACGACGATGATGCGGATGCTGGCGGGGTTCGAGAAACCCACCGAAGGCCACATCATGCTGAGTGGTCAGGACATCGATCCGGTGCCGCCGAACAAGCGGGCGGTCAACATGATGTTCCAGTCCTATGCGCTGTTTCCCCATCTGAACGTCTGGGACAACATCGCCTTTGGCCTGCGCCGGGACAACATGCCCAAGCATGATTTGGAAGACCGGGTCGAGGAGATGCTGCGCCTGACCCGTCTTGAGAAATTCGCCCGCCGCAAACCGCACCAGATTTCCGGTGGCCAGCGTCAGCGCGTGGCGCTGGCCCGGTCGCTGGCCAAGGCGCCCAAACTGCTGCTGCTGGACGAACCTCTTGGTGCACTGGATAAAAAGTTGCGCCAGGACACCCAGTTCGAACTGATGGACATTCAGGAAAAGACCGGCACCACCTTCGTGATCGTGACCCACGACCAGGAAGAGGCGATGACGGTGGCCAGCCGTGTTGCGGTGATGGATCAGGGCAAGCTGATGCAGGTCGCAACGCCCGACCGCATTTATGAAAACCCCAATTCCGTCTATGTCGCCGATTTCATCGGGGACGTGAACATTATCGAAGGTCGTGCAACCGCAGCCGGTGAGGGCACGTACAGTATCGAATGGGCCGAGGGCCAGCCGCCTCTGACCGCCACGTCCGCGGCAAGCTTCGGAAACGGGCAGGCCTGTCACCTGGCCATCCGGCCGGAAAAGGTAACGATCTCGGCCGAGCGTCCTGCCGATGCCGTCAACGCCGTGCAGGGCAAGGTGCATGACATTGCCTATCTGGGCAACCTGTCGACCTACCATGTCGAATTGCCAAACGGGACGATCATCAAGGCGCAGACGGCCAATACACGGCGGATTTCCCGCCGGTCCTTTACTTGGGAAGACCCTGTCTGGCTGTCCTGGACAGCCACGGCGGCGGTTCTGCTGGCAGACTGATGCGCCGCGCAGTCCTGATCGCCATTCCCTATGTCTGGCTGCTGGCCCTGTTCCTGGTGCCGTTCTTCATCGTGTTGAAGATCTCGCTGTCGGACATCGCGCTTGCGATCCCGCCCTACACCCCGACCCTTGATCTGTCGCAGGGCTGGGCCGGGATCAAGGAATTCTTCAGCCTACTGGATTTCGAGAATTTCGTCTGGCTGACCGAGGATGACCTGTACTGGAAAGCCTACCTGTCCAGCGTCAAGATCGCGCTGATCGCGACCGCGCTGACCCTGCTGGTGGGCTATCCCATCGCCTATGGCATGGCCCGCGCGCCCGAGGAATGGCGTCCGACGCTGATGATGCTGGTGATCCTGCCGTTCTGGACCTCGTTCCTGATCCGCGTCTATGCGTGGATGGGGATCCTGTCGAACGAAGGCTACCTGAACCAGTTCCTGCTGTGGACGGGCATCATCTCGACCCCGCTGACCATTCTGAACACGCAGACGGCCGTCTATATCGGCATCGTCTACACCTATCTGCCGTTTATGATCCTGCCGATCTACGCCGCGCTCGATCGGCTGGACGGCTCGCTGATCGAGGCGGCCGAGGATCTGGGCTGTTCGCGCACGCAGGCCTTCTGGCTGGTGACCATTCCGCTTTCGCGCCCGGGCATCATTGCGGGATGCTTCCTGGTGATGATTCCGGTGATCGGTGAATTCGTGATCCCCTCGCTGCTGGGCGGGTCGGGCACGCTGATGATCGGCAAGGTCTTGTGGGAGGAGTTCTTCTCGAACCGCGACTGGCCGGTGGCCAGCGCCGTGGCGGTGATCCTGCTGCTGATCCTGGTGATCCCGATCGTGCTGTTCCAGCGCAACCAGCAGAAACAGGCGGAGGCAGAGCAATGAACAGGCTGAGCTGGTTCAACACGGTCTCGCTGACGCTGGGCTTTGCGTTTTTGTACATCCCGATGGTGATCCTGATCATCTTCAGCTTCAATGAAAGCAAGCTGGTCACGGTGTGGGCAGGGTTCTCGACCAAATGGTATGGCGAGCTGATGCAGAACCAGGCGTTTCTGGATGCGGCCTGGGTCACCGTTCGCGTCGCCGTGTTCTCGTCGACGCTGGCGACCATTCTGGGCACCATGGCCGCCTATGTCATGGTGCGGGGCGGGCGGTTCTTTGGCCGCACGCTGTTTTCCGGGATGATCTACGCGCCGCTGGTGATGCCCGAGGTGATCACCGGCCTGTCGCTGTTGCTGTTGTTCATCGGGATCGGGCTGGACCGAGGCATCCTGACCATCGTGCTGGCGCATACGACCTTTTCGATGTGCTACGTGTCGGTCGTGGTGTCTTCGCGGCTGGTGACGTTCGATCAGTCGCTGGAAGAGGCGGCGTTGGATCTGGGCTGCTCGCCGGCGCAGGCCTTTCGGTTGGTGACGCTCCCGATCATCGCGCCTGCGGTGATCTCGGGGTGGTTGCTGGCCTTCACCCTCTCGCTGGATGACCTGGTGATCGCGTCCTTTACGTCCGGCCCCTCGGCCACGACCCTGCCGATCAAGATCTTCTCGCAGGTGCGTTTGGGTGTCAGCCCCGAAATCAACGCGCTGTCGACCATCATGATCGCCGTGGTCACCGTCGGTGTGATCACTGCGTCGCTGGTGTCGAAACGCGCGATGGTCCGGCAGCGGCAAGAGGAACAAGCCGCCGCGCGCACCGAATGAGGCGGATCTTTCCGGCTTATACCTATGGCCCCGGCCCCCGTGAGGGGTGTTGGTGGGATGAAACCACTACGGCGCCTGACTGGCCCGTTCATTCGGGTGATTTGTCGACCGACGTTGCGATTGTCGGCGGCGGGTTCACCGGACTGTCTGCGGCCCTGCACCTCGCTGAACGCGGTGTTTCTGTCGCAGTGTTCGAGGCCGAAACTCCGGGCTGGGGCGCTTCGGGGCGCAATGGTGGATTTTGCTGCCAAGGAGGGTCCAAGCTTGGTTCGGCGACACTTGCGCGGCGCTATGGGATTTCGGCGGCACAGGATTATGCGCAGGCCGAAACCGACGCGGTCGCCTTGGTTGCGGATCTTTTGCAGCGCTTTCGGATCGACGCAGACGTTCACTCCGAAGGAGAGACGCAGCTTGCGCACAGCCCGCGCGCGATGGAGCGGCTGCGGCGTCGCGCGGAAAGCGGTGGGGTTCTGCATGAGCCCTCGGACTTGGAAAGCCTCGGTATGGGGGGCCGTTTCCTTGGCGGATATACCGACCCGGTCGGTTTTGGGCTGAACCCGCGGAAATACCTGTTCGGGTTGGCCCGGGCCGCGCAGGCGCAAGGTGCCGCAGTATTCTCGAAAAGCCCGGTTCAGGACATCAGAAAAGCCGGGTCCGAGTACAAGATGACCACCCCCGCGGGCCGTGTTCAGGCCAAGACGGTGTTGATCTGCACCAACGGTTATTCCAGCGACGATCTGCCCGACTGGTTGGCCGCCCGTTACATGCCCGCACAGTCTACGGTCATGGTGACACGCCCGCTGACCAGCGCTGAATTGCAGGCACAGGGTTGGACTTCGCACCAGATGGCGTACGACACGCGCAACCTTCTGCACTATTTCCGCCTGATGCCGGACAACCGGTTCCTGTTCGGAATGCGAGGTGGCCTCATGTCCTCTCCGCGCGCCGAAGCTGCGATCCGTCGCAAAGTACGCCGTGACTTTGATCGCATGTTCCCGGGTTGGGCCGAGGTTGAGGCAACTCATATGTGGTCAGGTATGGTTTGCCTGACCCGCGACCTGCTGCCCTTTGTCGGGGAGGTTCCGGACCACCCGGGCTTGTTTGCCGGTCTGGCCTATCACGGGAACGGCGTGGCGATGGGCAGCTATTGCGGGCGGGCATTGGCCCGCTTGGTTTTGGGGGAGCCCGCGAATATTCCGGACGTCATCGCCAAACCGCCGTCAAAGTTCCCATTCGGGCGCTGGCGGCGACTGCTGATGCCGCCGGCTTATGCGGCCATGGCCCTTGCCGATTTGTGATACGGCTCACAGTCAGAGGGCCGCAACCTCAAGGTCAAAGCCGGCCCTATAGGCTGGCGCACCATTCTCGGCCCGCCACAGGCAGTAGGCAGCCATACGCCAATTGTACCAGGGCTTCAGCGCGAGGTATCGGCGCACCGTCTGCGGGCTGTCATAGGCCGACAGAAACGTAGCCTCTTCCTCGGGGCTCAGCGGATTGCCGCGATAGAGATGCTGCATGGCGGGTGACAGGAACAGGGCAAGATCCTCGCATGGGTCACCCATCGCCGGGCATTGCCAGTCGATCAGTGTCAGCCCCGCGGGGGAGACGAGGATGTTGCCGGCCACTGGGTCGCCATGGATCAGGCATACTCGGGGGGTCGGCGGCACCTGGGATCTGGGTTTGCGTTCGGCCAGAACGGCGCTGAGTTCCGAGCGGCAACCGTTCAAAATACGGGTGCCGTGATGATCGAGATCAACGCTTCCATTGCATCCCTTAGGGACCTCTAGCCCGATTTCTTGGGCGTGAAGATCATGCAGCAGTTTCGCCACCTGCGCGGTCCCTTCTCGCCACGGAGTGCCGGCCGCATGGTCATAGAAAACCCAGCGATCCGGGCCAAAGCTGCCCGAGGCGCGAAGCCGCGGAACAAACCCCGTCGCAGCAAGTGCGTGCAGACAGGCTGCTTCGAGTTGAGCGTCGTTGCGAAACAGCGGGTTTTGAAGGGAAGACCGATAGAACTTCAAAACCCGGTCCGGCTCGGCGTCCAATACCTTCCACACCTGGTTCGTGCGTCCGCCATACAGCGTTTCGAACTGGGCGTCTTTTGCGATCAACCCGCTTTCGACAAGTTGGTCTGCAAGGCCGGGTGGAGGAGCGGTTGGAACGGACAGTTGAGACACCGGAGCGTTGCGAATCTGGACGGCCAATCCTTGGCCCGCAGCGCTCCCGAGTTCAAGCGCCGGTACGAACGGCAACGACGTCGGTTGCCGGAATCACGACGCCGCTGTCCAAGGTCAACATGACGACACCGGCCCCGACTTGGGCTTCGACGACGCGGCTGTAGGTGGCCGCGGGCCGCGCCGAGAGCAGTTCATCCCCCAAATAGCTTTCCAGCGTTGCGGAATAGGTGCCGTTGGGCAGCGGATTGCCCGATGCATCCACTCCAGCCCAAAGAAACTCGGTCTCGGAGACCGGAACAGAGACCCGGTCGATTTCGGTTCCGTCAGAATCCTTGATGACCAGCACAGACGCATCCGCGCCCAGGTCGGGCTGAGTGAATATGGTCTGCGGCTGGCCATCAAACCGGAAGGAGGCTGCCCCCTGAACATCGACCCCAATCCAGTTGGACAGCTCATCCAGATTGACGCTGCTCAGGGTGGCGGTGAGGTTTGCCAGAAGGTCGTTGGTCTGCACCTGCTGCTCGACCATCGAAAACTGGGCGAGTTGCGACGCATATTCCGACGAATCCAGTGGCTCCAGAGGATCCTGGTTGCGCGCCTGCGCCGTCAACATCATCAGAAACGTCTCAAAGTCCGAGGTCAGCCCTGTCGCTGTCGAAGTTCTCGTTGGCTGCGCTGTTGAGGGTGTATGTGTCGCGGATGCCGCTGTGGTGATCATGGGTCAAAGCCTCAGGTCCAACGCCCGGTCCACCTGAGTTGGGCGGGCCAGAGCGGGTGTTTCGGTTGCAGGGTCAAGCTCCCCTGTGGTGATGAATGTGCTTCGTTCAGTTGGCTCAGCGTCCTGTTCTGGGTTCGCCGAGGTGCCCAGATCAAAGGAAAGATCGCCCAGCCCCATCTCCTTGAATTCGGCTGACAGGATCGAAATATGCCGGCGCATGAGATCCATGGTTTCGGGCCGGTCAGCGACGATCATCATGTGCATCCCGTCTTCGCGCCCGGTCACCTTGATCGAAACTTTGCCCAGCTCTTCCGGAGTCAGTGCGATTTCCACGCTTCCGCTTCCCGGCTTTGCGACGATGGTGGCCGCCATTTGCCCGGCGACTGCCCGAGCAATTTCCGCCCGGCCCGAGAGCGGGGCGCCGTTGGTCGGGCCTCTATCCCTCTGCGCTGGGGTCGTACCCAAGTCCTGCGTTGGCATCCGATCGTGCAGACTGTCCTCAGACATCGGGTCCTTCAATGCTGCGCGTTCCGATGTCCCGACGATCTGCGCCCGGATGATGGATTCCGTCCCTTGGCCAGCAGGTTTGGCCGGTCGATGGACCACTACCCCCGATCCGGTTGCCTGCTCGTCGCGTCTGGCTTCTTTTCCTGCTGCATTGCGCAATTCGTCCTTACGGTTCTGCAGTCCCCCACTCATTCCAGGTTCGGTGGCGTTCAACTGCTCTTTTGCGGCTGACCCATGTTGAGACGCTGTGCTCGCGGCACGCTCGGGCGCTTCGGTTCCCTTGCCCGTGTCGCCCGCGAGCGATCGGCGATCGGGATCAAAGGTTTCTGCGCGCATGGCCGCGGCGGCAGTTGACTGGCTCCCCTCCGCAGGGGGACGTGCCTCGAGAGTGGCGTGCGCCGTCGTTTGGTGCCTTGGAAATTCACCGGGCGTTGCCGCGGACAGAGGCGTGTCTTTCTGTCGAGCGTCCTGTTGTGATCCCTGCAATTCCAGCGGTTCAGCCAAATCGGGTTCGACCTGCGGGACGTCAGGGTCGGTGTTTTCATCGCCATCCACGATTTTCGGACCCGCGCGGCTGTCCGGATGAGGTTTCGCCTCGGCCTCTAGGTTCAGCATCTCATCTTCGGCCATGAGCTCCGCGAAATCAGAGTCGCCTTTTGTTGGGGGCTCGGACTTTGCGGCCCAATCCGGCTTTCCGCCGGAAATCACATTGGTCATCATGGTCAGGGCGTTGGGCATTTTGCTCCGGCTCCGGTTGTTTGGCCCAAACCTGCCCTCAAGGTAGTTACGTATATTTTAACCGCTCTTCGCTTTGATCGACAAAGATCGAAACAATTTTCGGAGAGGGCGATGGAAATCCCAAACTTCGCGCCGGTACCGCGCAGCAATATGACCGAACAAAGACTCAAGGCCGCAGCGGTCGAGCTTGAGGCAACTTTTCTAGCCGAAATGCTGAAGGCCGCAGGCCTGGATAAGACGCGGCAGGCTTTCGGAGGTGGCGCGGGCGAAGACCAGTTCGCGTCTTTCCTGTTGCAGGAGCAGGCCAGGCAATTGGCCCGATCCGGCGGGATCGGACTGTCGGAAACCCTTTTCAATGCAATGATGGAGAAGACCCATGCCGACTGAGCACAAGCAGGGACTGATTAAGGCTCTCGAGGAGGTTCTCGATCTCGAGCGCAGGGCTTTGGTCGAAGGGGACCTGGATCGGCTGGGCCAGATGATGCCGCAGAAGGAAAAACTGATCGGCGCACTCAACGAGATGCAGGTGCACGACAGTGACGACTTGATTCGACTGCACAAGAAGGTCGAGCGCAATCAGGGCCTGCTGACCAGCGCAGCCGAAGGGATTCGGGCGGTCATGAACCGGATGGCTGAACTCAGAAAAATCCGGCAGGAATTCACGACCTATGACGCGGCAGGGCAACGCAATGGCTTCGCCGTCCGTCAGGACCCCAAGCTGGAAAAACGTGCCTAGCGGCGGGTTTGATTCAAATCCGTCTTTTTCCGTCGGACCGCCTTAGCACTCCGTTAGGAGATCAGGCCCAAAAGTGGTCCCGCACCTCGAAAGAAGGTGGCGCGAACACCGATCGGTAGCTCGCACAGGTCAGAACGACAACACGTCCGCCAATGATGGTCGGGCGTCACTGGGCGAAGAAGGCCCGAATGGAAAAGGATGAAAAACATGTCCAGCATTCTGACAAACAACGGCGCGATGGTTGCGCTGCAGACCCTGAAATCGGTCAACAAGAACCTTGCAGCAACCCAGAACGCGATTTCGACGGGTAAGGATGTCGCTACGGCCAAGGACAACTCGGCCGTATGGGCGATTTCCAAGGTGATGGAATCCGATGTCAACGGTTTCAATGCGATCAAGGATAGCCTGGCACTGGGTGAATCGACTGTCGCCGTGGCCCGGAACGCTTCGGAAACCGTGACCGACCTGCTGACCCAGATGAAGAACAAGATCGTCGCCGCGCAGGAGGACAACGTCGACCGCGGCAAGATCAATGATGACGTAACCGCCTTGCGGGACCAGATCGCATCGGTTGTCGGTGCCGCACAGTTCAACGGCCTCAATCTTGTGGACGGGTCAGCGGGTACCGCATCGATCCTGTCGTCGCTGGATCGCGACAGCGCTGGCAACGTGACCGCGTCGTCGATTTCGGTGGCCAGCCAGGACCTGTCGACCGGTGGATATGCCAGCAAGGGCGTTCTGGCCGGCTCGGACAACGCGACCACTGACAATGACGCCGCCGGGTTCACAATGGACAAGTCCGGCGGGTCCGGTGACATCGTGATCGATAGTTCGACCGACAACTTCGCCGTCGGTGACAAAGTGTCGATCACCATCGGGGACAAAGTTGCATCATACACCGTACAGGCCAGCGATCTGGACCCTTCGGGAACCTATGACTCTGCCTACACAGATGCCATCGTGGCAGTGGGGCTGAAGAACCAGATCGACGCGCTTGGGATCACCGGTGTAGCGATCGACTATGACTCCAGCGCGCCGGGCACCCTGTCCTTCGTGACCGGGACCGCAACCGCTGGTGCTGACGCAGATCGCGACGTAACCGTTTCGGCCCAGTTCACCAATGCCGGTTCTGGCGGTCTTGGTGCGCTGTCGTCGATTGACGTTTCGACCAGTGCCGGCGCTGCCGCAGCACTGGGCACGATCGAAACCTTGATCGACACGGCGATTGACGCGTCGGCCGCGTTCGGTTCGGCGCAAGGGCGGATCGAGACCCAGAAGGAGTTCATCTCGAACCTTACTGACTCTTTCAAATCCGGCATCGGTTCGCTGGTGGACGCCGATATGGAAGAGACCTCGGCCCGTCTGCAGGCCCTGCAGGTCCAGCAGCAATTGGCGACACAATCGCTGTCGATTGCCAACCAGGCCCCGCAGTCGATCCTGTCGCTGTTCCGCTAGGGCGGAAACTTGGTCGGGGCGTGACCAACGCGCCCCGGCTGTGACTGCAAGTACGACGACCTTTTGAAAGGATTTCAAGTGACCCCGCAAACGCTTGCCCAACGGGCATATGCTCAGTCCGCCGCTCCGACGCGAACCCCGCGTGATACCGAATATGAGGCGATTTCAAAGATCACGCATCGGCTCAAGGCAGCGGCCGCGCGCAAAGCCTCGGATTTCGCGGGCTTTGTTCAGGCCCTGCATGAAAACCGCCGCTTGTGGTCCGTTCTGGCCAACGGCGTCGTGGATTCGGACAATGCACTGCCGAATGAGCTGCGCGCGCGGATCTTCTATCTGGCCGAGTTCACCGAGCAGCACACGGGCCAGGTTCTGGCCAGCAAGGCTGGGGTCGAGCCGCTGCTTGAAATCAATCTGGCGGTTTTGCGCGGGCTGCGTCAGCGGGGGACCGCGTAATGGGCGGGCTGGTTCTGAAGCTGGCGCCGAAAGAGCGGGTTTTGATCAATGGCGTAGTGATCGAGAACGGCGATCGGCGGACCCGCTTTTCAATCATGACGCCCGAGGCAAATGTCCTTCGGTTGCGCGACGCGATACATCCCGACGAAGTGACAACCCCGGTCCGGCGCGTGTGTTACGCGGCCCAGCTGGTCCTGTCCGGAGATCTGGAAGCCGGAGACGCAAAACAACAGCTGCTGCGACGGATCGAGGAACTGAGCCAGGTCTTCACGGATGTCGACAGTCGCCAGGTCCTGGCACAGGCGACCGAAGCCCTGGTAACCGAGCAGTACTACAAATGCCTGAAGGCGCTTCGATCGTTGCTGCCGCGCGAAGAGCGTCTGATGGCCTATCGGCAATGACATTCCTGCCGGTCATTCCAACTGGGGGTATCGTGGGGTGGCGTTTTTTGCAGCGCACCTATGACGCCCAGTTGCAGGCCTTTTCCACCTCGGCGGTCAATGACCGGGACACGCAGTATTTTGTGGAAAACATCCGAAACGTCCGATCGGCAGAAGATCTGGTCTCTGACCGACGCCTGCTGCAGGTCGCGTTGGGCGCGTTCGGATTGGAAGGTGACCTGGACAATCGGTACTTCATTCAAAAGGTCTTGTCAGACGGTACGAGTTCGGATGACGCCCTTGCGAACCGGCTTGCTGACAGCAGATATCGGGAGTTTTCCGAAGCATTCGGCTTGGGTCCGGGCGAAGTTCGGAAAACCGCACTGATCACTGACATGGACAAGATCGCTCAGAAGAATGTCGTCGCCCGGTTCGAAAGCTCGGTCGGAGAAACCGACGACTCGATGCGGATCGCACTTTTTGCCCAGCACGCTTTGAAAGACCTTGCCTGGCAGTCCGGAAGCGAGACCAAGAAGTGGTACGATCTGATGAGCCTGCCGCCGTTGCGCAGCATGATGGAAACAGCGTTGGGCCTGCCGTCAAGCTTTGGCCAGCTGGATATCGACAAGCAGCTGGACGTATTTCGGGACAAGCTGAGCAGAGTGACCGGTTCGCCGAACCTTTCGCAGTTCGTCGATGCCGATGCAATTGCCGAACTGACGGATACTTATCTCGCCCGAACTCAGATCGCACAGATGCAGAGTTCGATTTCTCCCGCGCAAACTGCGTTGATTTTGCTGGGCGCCGCAAGTTGAACCGTTCGGGCTAAGGTCAGTACCTCGCGCCAGGATCAGAAAGCGCACCAGTGCCGTGCGCAGCTATGAATGGCTATTTGGGATCGGGGGGGGAGGGTGCCGGATGCTCAGGCATCCAGAACCGTGTCAGCGGATGTCTGCAAGGCAAAAGACATCACCGGATGCGAAACGTTGTGCAAGTCGACCGGCCCCAATGGAACGGCCCGGGAACAGGCCGGCTCGATATCTTCGGAAACGACGATCCGATGGCCATTGAGCTTGCCGAACTCGCCCAACCGCGCCGCGACATTGGCTGCATGTCCGATCACCGTGAAATCAAGCCGCTCGCGCGAACCGACATTTCCGTACGTGACACGCCCGAACGATACCCCGATCGAACAATCGCATTGCCGGTTCTTGTCGGAGCGACGCAGCTCGGCCAATTTCTCGACGATTTCAACGGCACTGCGCTGAGCGTCTGACCGTGCCTTGCCGGGGTCCTCACTTGCCGGGAAAACCGCAAGAACGGCGTCGCCGATGAATTTCAGAACCTCACCGTCGTTGTCGTGGACGATGCCGGACACCGTTTCGAAGAATTCGTTCAACAGGTTGATGTATTCCGTGCGGCCCAGATCCTCTTCCAGGCTGGTTGAGTTGCGCAGGTCACAGAACATGATGGCCGCGTCGATGTCGTCTCCGTCGCCGCGACGAATGTCGCCGCCCAAAACGCGGGCCCCGGTTCGTTTGCCCACATAGGTCTCGAGAAGGGCCTGGGCATTCTCGCGCTGCATGAACACCTCATAGTAGCGGGCGATGACGGCCGAGCACTCAAAGACAAGCCCTAGGTTTTCCGTGGTAAAGCCGTTGGGGTGGTCGCAGGTCAACGTCAGGACATTGATACGCCCGTCGGAAAACGGCAGAGGCATTGCCACGTAATCGGTGCCCCCCTTGGCGCGCAGGTCCTCCATGATGGGGAAACTGTTGTGGGGGTTGTCTACGTTCAGCCGTTGCCGAACGCCGCCCAACCCGTTCGAGACATGCCGCAAGGGGCTGTTGATGAACGCGGGGTGGTCGTGAATCTCGTAGGTTGGAATATTGGTCGAAATCTCCTCGGCACCCTTTTCCCAGATGTAGTGCTTGCCTGCGATCAGGGGATGCAGCGACCAGACAAGGATGCTGAGACGTTGAATGGCGATGCCGTGTTCCAGCATTTTTTCGGCCAGGGTCTTGGTGAAATCTTCCGGTGTTGAGATTGACCCCGCGCCACGCATCAACCAATCGATCAACGGGCCGCTGATGTTGCCGTCTCGCGGTTGGCGCAATTGATTGTCGCCCAGATCGATATGAGTGTAGGCCGCCGGCATGAAGCCGATGTGACCCTGAATGGCTTTGCTCTCAGGCAGGGAATCCTCGTAGGCCCAAACCGAGTTTGCCAACCGTTCGTCGCCAATCAGGACATCGTGATAGGTTGCTGTGCCCTTGAACGGGCAGAAGGTCTGCAATTCGGTCTCGCCGCTCAGATCAACGCGCACGTCTTCGCGCGGAACATAAATCGCAGGCGGCAGCCGGGTTTCATACATGACCTTGGCATTCGTGCTTTCAGCCAGAAGGATGTCATCGCGGTAGATGGCAACCCTGCCGTCAAGCGTTTCGATCGAAATTCCGTAGCCGTTCGTATTCCGTGTGGCGTGGACATTCATCGGCCGTCTCCCTTGCCCGGGTCCCTAGAGGATGGGCTTTTGCAGCCCGATTTCCAAGGGGCGCAACACAGAATTTACCGATCGCGATCCACGGTCGAGGTGGTCAGACCATCTGGATCACGTCTTTTTCGATCGCCAGCATATAGCCCTTTTTGGCGATGTTTTTGACCAACAGCTCGCTGACCATCTGATTGCCCAGCGCGTCCCGCAGCCGTTTGATGCGCGTGGCCCCGGCAGCTTCGTCACAGTCCGATATGTCTCGGCCAGAGATCATGGCTTCGATCTGAACCCCCGACAGAACTTCGTTGTCAAGGCGGGACTCGGCTAGGACGGCCA
This sequence comes from Ruegeria sp. BC2, assembly GCF_056539245.1. Taxonomy (NCBI): domain Bacteria; kingdom Pseudomonadati; phylum Pseudomonadota; class Alphaproteobacteria; order Rhodobacterales; family Roseobacteraceae; genus Ruegeria; species Ruegeria sp. BC2. The sequence goes on along the minus strand of NZ_JBQFUQ010000002.1, from coordinate 139,271 downwards.
GCGTTTCCATCGCTGCGGGCGTCAGCTTGAAATCCATGTTGTTTAGGTAGACGGTGTTCTCTTCGCGACTGATCAGCAGCGACGTGACCTGGATTCCCGTGCGTTCGATCTGGGCCATTCGACGGTTCAACGTCACCAGCATCACCAGAAAGACCAAGGCGGCCAACAGCATGGCCGTGGCAAAGATCAGCAGTACGAAGATCACCATCCGGTAGCTGGCCAGCGTGTCGGCAAATGCGGTTCCGGATTGCGCGAGGATCTCCAGCAATCGGATTTCAGCCTGGGTGGTCAGATCGCTTTCGACGAACAGCCGCTCGACCCGGGCGTTGAACGCATTGGCATCGGGCAGGGTCCAGAACAAAAAGGCTGCGGCCGTGATCAGGATCACGACGATTGCGGCGATGCCTGCTCCGACCAGCCGGGTGCCAGACCGCCGCGCCTCAGAAACGGAGATAGAATTTTCCGGCATTGGCCTTCCTTTGATCCAACCCTTCCGGTCCAAAAACGCTGATCACGTTGAGCAACGTCCACCCCGAGGATTTCAGCCTTTTGGCCACCTCTTGCTTGGCTTGCCCCTTTTTGCAGGCGGACACCTGCATCACGCCATAGTGCAGGCGCAGCGGGTCGTCCTGTTTGGCCTTGTAATCGGCATAGCATTCGGCCGCCGAAACGGTGGTGCTCAGCGATATCAACGTCGCAACGACCAGGAAAGAGAGGATCTGTTTCATAGGCTGCATCCTGCGCATGGCTTGGCACGATATTCAATATCTCAAAGGGTTTGCGGCGATGATATCGGATAACACCGGGCCGTTATTGCTTGTCTGTCGGCGGGTGGCCGAAAGCTGTTGCATCAGTTTCGCGGTCAGCCAGTGGCGCCGCGTCCAGCTTTGAAAGGACACTTGTCATGCACCGGAAGTTCATCGCCCTCGTCGTCGCCACCGCAGTCGCCATCACCGGCGTTTCCGCATCCCAGGCCAAGGCGGCCGACGCCCATGATATTCTGGGCGGGTTGGCGGCCATTGCCATCATCGGTGCGGCCGTCAATCACTATAACAAGGAAAAGCGCAAAGAGCGTGTCACCCGGCAGAACAACTATGTCTACCAGCCGCAAAACGTTCGGCCCGATCATATCCGCCCACTGCCCCGGCGCGTCGCCCGCTACGACCTGCCGCAACGTTGCCTGAAGACCTACAACGGCTATTCGAAGAAACGTCCTTTGCTGGGGCCGAATTGCCTCGAGAAACACTACAAACATGCCGATAGCCTGCCACAACAGTGCAAAGTGGGGTTCTGGGACGGCAAGAAGGTGAAGCGGGCCTACGAACCCGCCTGCCTGCGCCAGAAAGGATACCGCGTGGTTTACCAGTAGTCGGTTTCGAGCAGGAGCAGCGCCGCAGAAGCGCTGTACGGGAAGGGGGCGGCCTGGGTCGCCTCCTTCTTTTTTGTTGCGGTTCGGACCAAAAAGCGGTTTGCCGAGGGGATGACGACTCCGACGTTTGAATTGGAACAGGCGCAGATTGCGCAGGGCTATCCCCGAATAGCAGGTGTAGACGAGGTGGGTCGCGGCCCGTTGGCCGGTCCAGTCGTGGCGGCCGCGGTCATTCTGAATCCGCAGGACATCCCCGACGGTTTGAATGACTCCAAGAAGCTGACGACGCGCATGCGGCGCACCCTTGACGAAGATCTGCGCGCCCGGGCCGAGTTTGCCATTGCCGAGGCGTCGGTTGAGGAAATTGATGACCTCAATATCTTGTATGCCTCTCATCTGGCGATGGAGCGCGCCGTCGCCGCCCTGCATCCTGCGCCGGACTACCTGTTGATCGACGGCAATCTGATCCCCAAAGGGCTGACCTTGCCGGCGCAGGCTGTGGTCAAAGGGGATGCGAAGTCAGTCTCGATTGCGGCGGCGTCGATCCTTGCAAAGAATTGGCGCGATCAACTGATGGTGGATTTGGCGCAACAGCATCCGGGCTACGGCTGGGAAACCAATGCGGGCTATCCGTCCAAACAACACCGCGAGGCGCTGCAAAATCTTGGGGTAACCCCACACCATAGACGTTCGTTCAAGCCCGTCCACAATATCTTGTATCAAGAGTAAATCGTAACCCTCTGATTCAAAAAAGAATTTGACGCCGAATCCGGTTTGACTCATCCTAGTCTCAACCAAATGAGCGCAAAAGCGCCGTGGAACTTGAGGCAGAGACATGACAACTACCAAGACAAAGGGCGCATCCGCGCACCCTTTAAACACGATTCTATCTGGCGACTGCATCGAGGTGATGAACAGTCTGCCCGAGGCGTCGGTTGACCTGATTTTTGCGGATCCGCCGTATAATTTGCAACTGAAAGGACAGTTGCATCGCCCGGACAACAGCCAGGTGGATGCGGTCGATGATCATTGGGACCAGTTCTCGAGCTTTGCCGCCTATGACCAGTTTACCCGCGAGTGGCTGAAGGCCGCGCATCGCCTGCTCAAGCCCAATGGGGCGATCTGGGTGATCGGCTCGTATCATAACATCTTCCGCGTGGGCTCGGCCCTGCAGGATGCGGGCTATTGGATTTTGAACGACGTGATCTGGCGCAAGTCGAACCCGATGCCGAATTTCCGGGGCAAGCGGTTCACCAACGCGCATGAAACGATGATCTGGGCCAGCAAGCGGGAAGGGGCGAAATACACCTTCAACTATGAGGCGCTGAAGGCCTTGAATGAAGGCGTGCAGATGCGCAGCGACTGGGTGCTGCCGATCTGCACGGGCCATGAACGTCTGAAGGATGAAAACGGCGACAAGGCGCACCCGACGCAGAAGCCCGAGTCTTTGTTGCACAGGGTTCTGGTTGGTTCGACCAATCCGGGTGACGTGGTGCTTGACCCGTTCTTCGGCACCGGAACCACCGGCGCGGTGGCCAAGATGCTGGGCCGCGAGTTCATCGGGATTGAGCGTGAGGACAGCTATCGCAAGGTGGCCGAAAAGCGCATCGCCAAGGTGCGCAAGTTCGACCGTGACGCGCTGGAGGTCAGCGCCAGCAAACGCGCCGAGCCGCGCGTGCCCTTTGGCCAGCTGGTCGAACGCGGCATGCTGCGCCCGGGCGAAGAGCTGTATTCGATGAACCAGCGACACAAGGCCAAGGTGCGGGCCGACGGCACGCTGGTGGGCGACAACATCAAGGGCTCGATCCATCAGGTGGGCGCGCATCTGGAAAACGCGCCGTCCTGCAATGGCTGGACATACTGGTGCTTCAAGCGCGACGGAAAAACCGTTCCGATCGACGTGCTGCGCCAGCAGATCCGGGCCGAATTGCACAACTGATCACACCAATACCGCCGGTGCCTGTGGCCTGACACATGGTACCAAGCCTTGCCCCGCCGAACCCGGCGGGGTCTTTTGTTTTTGGCCCCGTGATGTTTGGATGGTGCGACCCCATATCCCGCTACATAGCGAGGGAGCATCAGAAATGTCTGATACCACGGCCAGCCAATCCCGGTTTCAGCGGTTTTTCGTGACCACGCCGGACAAATTCAATTTGGACAACAAATACACCGAAGCCGCGCTGGAACGGCACAAGCGCGAGGGGCTGGAACTGGCCGTCCGCGCCCGCTGGATCGCCATGGCGTTGACCGGTGTCCTGCTGGTGTTTCTGAATCCGAACTGGGATGTGATGTGGTATCATTTCATCCTGCTGCTGCTCTGCGGCAACGGCTGGCTGATCCGGCGCGCTGGCCGTGTGGGCCAATCCCGGATCGAGCTTCTGCTGATTTTCGCCGATCTGCTGATCATGACGCTGGGCATGGTCGTTCCCAACCCGTTCAGCGACGATGTGCGCCCGCTGGCGATGCAGTACCGGTTCGACAATTTCCAGTATTTCTTCATCATCCTGGCCGCAGGTACGCTGGCCTATTCCTGGCGCACGGTGATCGCCATGGGCAGCTGGACGGCCCTGATGTGGACGGCGGGCTGGGTCGTCGCCTGGTGGGTGGCCACGCCCATCTCTGGCCTCAGCGAAAAGGTTGCGGCCGCCTTGCGGGGCTATCCGGCCGTGGCTGAATTGTTGGACCCCAACAGCTTCATGGTTCCGATGCGCGTGCAAGAGGTGATCGTGTTCATGATGGTCGCGGTTACGCTGGGCGTGTCGATGCGGCGGCTCAATCGCCTGTTGATCTCAAATGCCGGACTGGAGCGGGAACGCGCCAACCTGTCGCGATACTTCTCGCCCAACGTGGTCGAGGAGCTGAGCCAGAACGACGAACCGCTCAAGCAGGTGCGCAAGGAAAACATCGCGGTTCTGTTCATCGACATCGTGGGCTTCACGAAATTCGCTGCCGGCCGCGACCCGTATGAGGTGATCGAGGTGCTGCGGGGCTTCCATGCGCGAATGGAGGCCGAGGTGTTCCATCACCACGGAACCTTGGACAAGTATCTGGGCGACGGGCTGATGGCCACGTTCGGCACGCCGGTTCCAACCCCGCTGGACGCGGTCAACGCCCTGTCCTGCGCGCGGTCAATGGCTGACATCATCGACCGTTGGAATCTGGAACGCCGACGGGCAGGCGAGCAGGAGATTCAGGTTGGCATCGGTGTTCACTACGGTCCGGTCGTTCTGGGCGACATCGGGGCCAACCGGCTGGAATTCGCGGTGATCGGAGACGCGGTCAATCTGGCTGCCAAGCTTGAAGCAATGACGCGAAAGATGGGTGCGCGGATTGTCATCAGCGACGCGCTGCGCGAAAAGGCCCTAAGCGAAGCGTCGACGGCTGCCGATCTGATGAACGGGTTCCAGCGCCACGATGCACAGGCGGTTGGCGGCGTCGAGCGGCCGGTCGATATCTGGGCGCTGCGTTGACCGCTCTCAGGACCGCGGCATCGGAAGCATTGCCTTGTTGTACGGCTTCCAGTCCGTGATCTCGGGGTAGTACTGTCGCCGCCAAGCCCGCACCCGCGGGTTCATCACACGCCACCACAGCGGCGGGACCATCGCCGCGATCGTCATCACCGGATAGCCATAGGGCAGTTGCGGGGCCGCTTCGGCAGGGTGGTTCTGCAGCAGCGGAAACCGCCGGTTGGGCTTGTAATGGTGGTCCGAGTGGCGTTGCAGATTGATCAGCAGCCAGTTCGAGGCCTTGTGCGCGGCGTTCCACGAATGGCGCGGCCGGACATGTTCGTATTTGCCGTCGCCCAGGTATTTGCGCGTCAGCCCGTAATGCTCGACATAGTTGACCAGCTCCAGCTGCCAGATCGCGGTGCCCGCCTGAACCAGGAACAGCCCCAGCCCTGGCCACCCGCCGAGCAGCAGCGCCAGCGCCAGCATCAGCCCCTGCAGCGCCCAATACCGCCAGAACGGGTTTGCCCGGTCCGTCCAGTTCAGCCCCTTGCGCGCCAGCTTGGCCTTTTCGGCCTGAAACGCGGACACCAGGCACTGGCGCAGGACGCGCGGGTAGAAGTGGTGGAACCCTTCGTTGTAGCGCGCGGTCACCGGGTCGCGGGGCGTGCCGACATAGCGGTGGTGCACCAGCAGGTGTTCGGACCGGAAATGCGAATACAGAACCATCGCCAGCAGGATGTCGCCCAGCCACCGCTCCAGCCGGCCCTTCTGGTGCATCAGTTCGTGGCTGTAGTTAATGCCGATCGTGCCCGAGATCACGCCCATCCCGAAGAACAGCCCGATCTTTTCCAGTGATGACAGATGTTCGGCGCGGGTGGCGTACCAGATCAGGCCATAGAGCGTGAAAAACTGCAACGGCACCCAGGCCTTGGTCAGCAGGACGTACCAACGCAGCGCGTCCTCAGGCGTTTCGGGGTCGGCGTTTTCAAGGTTCAGCCCGGTCAGCCCGTCCAGCGCTGCAAACAACCACCAGGTGGACAGCGGCACCAGCAGCACCCACCAGCCACCGGCGAAAGCAGTGAACCACAGGATCGGGATCAATAGGAACGAAACCCAGAAAGGAAGGGCTGATTGCCAGCGCGACAGGGTATCAGTCGAGATCATGGTCAGGCTCCGAAACTCTGCCGTCAGGATAATCCTGCCCGATCCATTTTCCCAGATGCAGAACTGCCGCGCCACAGATCATGCGCCTTGCGCATCACGGTCGGAAGATCGCCGGGGCGAAAGGCATGTACGGGCGTCACGACCAAGCCCACGGGGTCCACCTCTGCGGGAACGGCGGCGGTCCAGACGCGCAGGGTCAGGTGGAAATGGGTAAAGGTATGGCGCACCTCGGCGGGCAACAGGGTCCAATCAGCCGGAAAGGGCGGCGTCTCGGCCGCGTCCTCGGCCCAGTCCGAGCCCGGAAAGCCCAGCATCCCGCCCAACAGCCCCGTTTCCGGTCGGCGCTCCAACAGGATTGCGCCATCGGCGCGCTGCGCGATGTAGACGTGGCCAAGACGGGTGGGCTTCGGCGCTTTGGGTGTTTTGCGCGGCAGGTCCGTCTGTGTTCCGGCAGCGCGGGCCTCGCACGGGTCTCGCAGGGGGCAGATGCCACAGGCCGGAGACTTCGGCGTACAGATCGTGGCCCCCAGATCCATCACCGCCTGAGCATAGTCGCCGGGGCGGTCGTCCGGGGTCAGCGCGGCGGCCTTCGCCTTCAGCAGAGGTTTCGATTTCGGCAACGGGTCGTGGATGTCGTGCAGCCGGGCCATGACCCGTTCGACATTTCCGTCCAGCACGGTTTCAGGCCGGTCAAAGGCGATGGCCGCGATGGCGGCGGCGGTGTAGGGGCCGATGCCGGGCAGCTTCAGCAGCGCATCATGGCTGTCGGGAAAGCGCCCGTCGTGCTGGTCCACCACCGCGCGGGCGCATTTCAGCAGGTTACGGGCGCGGGCGTAATAGCCCAGCCCGGCCCATTTTGCCATCACCTGGTCATCGGGCGCAGCGGCCAGCGCCCGGACATCCGGCCAACGCGAGGTGAAGCGCAGGAAATAATCCCGCACGGCGGCCACCGTGGTCTGCTGCAGCATCACCTCGGACAGCCACACGCGGTAGGGGTCGGGTTGCACGCCCGCGGCCCTGTTGGCGGGGCTGACCCGCCACGGCAGATCGCGGGCATGACGGTCGTACCAGGCAAGCAGGCTGCGGCTCAGGTCGAAAGTGGCGGTGTCACGCAAGTTTTATCCATTTCTCTGTCGGGTTTCGCTGGCGCCCGGATGCACGCCCATTACAATAGCGGCGCAGGAGTTGGAAACCAGATGCAACCAAGACGGTCCACCACCCGCGGGTTCAAACGCACCGCGTCCTTGCTGAGCGATCGGATCCGCAAAGCCGGTGAAAGTCGCGGCTTTGCCGTGTCGCGCCTGTTGACCCATTGGGCCGATATCGTGGGCCCCGACATCGCCGCCATCGCCCGACCGGTCAAGGTGGGCTATGGAAAGGGTGGGTTCGGCGCCACATTGACCGTGCTGACCACCGGACCGCAGGCCCCGATGCTCGAGATGCAGAAGGACCGTCTGCGCGACAAAGTGAATGCCGTCTATGGCTACAGTGCCATCAGCCGCATCCGCATCACCCAGACTGCTCCTACAGGATTTGCCGAGGGGCAGGCCAGTTTCGAGCATCGGCCGAAACAGGCGAAACCCACCATCGCACCGGAAGTCGTTGCCGAGGCAGACAAAGTGACGCGCGAGGTTCACGACCAAGACTTGCGCGCGGCCCTTGAACGACTGGGCCGGAACGTTCTATCCAAACAAAAACGCTGAGAAAGGGCTGAGTATGAGCCGTATTGCAACCGTAATCTGCGCGGCCGTGGCGCTGGCCGCAGGCGGCTATTGGCTGACCCAATCGCCAAGCACCGTGCCTGTGCCACAACTGGTCGGCAGCGCCGAAGCGCAAAACGCCGATCTGGACACCTCGATCATCGTCGAGATGGTGCAGGGGGCCGAGGATGCACCGGTCGAAATCATCGAATACGCGTCCTATACCTGCCCGCACTGCGCGAACTTCCATCAGGGGCCGTACAAGCAGCTCAAGAAGGAATACATCGACACCGGTAAGGTCAAGTTCATCTACCGCGAGGTCTATTTCGACCGCTACGGCATCTGGGCGTCGATGGTGGCGCGCTGCGGTGGCCCCGAAAAGTTCTTTGGCATCACCGACCTGATCTATCAGGGTCAGTCCGAATGGACGCGCGCCGGAGGCCCGGCCGAGATCGTGGAAGAACTGCGCAAGATCGGCCGTCTGGCCGGGCTGAGCAACGATCAGCTGGAAGCCTGCCTGCAGGACGGCACCAAGGCGCAGACCCTCGTCGCCTGGTATCAGAAAAACGCCGAGAAAGACGGTATCCAGGCCACCCCGTCCTTTGTCGTCAACGGCAAGAAGGTAGATAACCAGTCCTATGACGAGTTCAAGGCGCTGATCGAAAAGGAACTGGGCAACTGATGACCGGGCCTCTGGCCGGTCTCAGGGTTGTCGAACTGGCGCGCATTCTGGCTGGCCCCTGGGCCGGCCAGACCTTTGCCGATCTGGGCGCCGAAGTCATCAAGGTGGAGTCCCCGGCCGGTGACGACACCCGCGCCTGGGGTCCGCCCTTCGTGACCCGCGATCAGGATGTCTCGGCGGCCTATTACCATTCGACCAACCGCGGCAAGGCGTCGGTGATCGCCGATTTCTCGACCCCCGAAGGGCAGGAGAAGGTGCGCGCGCTGGTCGCTGACGCCGATGTGGTGATCGAGAATTTCAAGGTCGGCGGGCTGAAGAAATACGGGCTGGACTATGACAGCCTCAGCCAGTTGAACCCGCGCCTCGTCTATTGCTCGATCACCGGGTTCGGGCAGACCGGGCCTTATGCGCACCGGGCCGGGTATGATTTCATCATCCAGGGCATGTCGGGGCTGATGTCCGTGACCGGAGAGCCCGACGGCCAGCCGCAGAAGGCAGGCGTGGCGATCACCGATGTGTTTACGGGCATTTATGCGGTGGCCGGGGTTCTGGCCGCCTTGCACCAACGCCAGCGCACCGGGCGCGGGCAGCATGTGGACATGGCCCTGCTGGACGTCGCCGTGGCGGTTACGGCAAATCAGGCGCTGAACTATCAGACCACCGGTCAGGTGCCGCAGCGCATGGGCAACGCGCATGTGAACCTGGCGCCCTACCAGGTGTTCGACTGTGCCGACGGTCACATCATCATCGCCACCGGCAATGACCGGCAATATCAGCGCCTGTGCCAGGTGTTGAACCTGCCTGACATGGCCGAGGCGCCCGAATATCTGCACAACAAGGACCGGTTGGCCAATCGCCGCACCCTGATCGCACGGCTGAACGGGGCCACGGCGACCTGGGCCAAGGCCGACCTGCTGGCGGCCTGCGAGGCGCAAGGCATCCCCGCCGGGCCGATCAATACGCTGGACGAGGTCATGGCCGATCCGCAGGTGATCGCGCGCGGCATGCAGATCGACCTGGACGGGGTGCCGGGGATTCGCGCGCCGTTCGTCTTTTCGGATGCCGATCTGAACCTGTCGCGCCCCGCCCCGAAACTGGGCGAAGACGACTAGGGCGGCGGCGCGGCCGTCAGCAACCGTTGTCGCACGTCGTCGGCCTGATCCACCTGCAAGCGCACCGGCAGGGTGATGACCTTGCTGCGGAAGGCGGGCGGCAGGCGCACGGCGTCTTTCTCGGTGGTGACCATCTGCGCGCCCAGCAGCCGCGCCTCGTTTTCCAACCGGGTCATCAGGGCCGGCGTCAGCGGCTGGTGATCATCCAGCGCCTCGGCCCGCAGCAGTCGCGCACCCTGTTGGCGCAGGGTCTGAAAGAACTTCTCGGGGTGGCCGATACCGGCAAAGGCCAGAACCGGAGTTTCGCTCCAGTCCATCCCGGTTTGCAGCGCCGTGACCTGACCGGTTGCGTGCGAAACGCCCAGCTTGTCGCCCCATAGCTGCGCGAACCGCTCCTGCGCGGCCGAGTCGCCCAGCGACAGCACCAGATCGGCCCGTTGCAGCCCCACGTCGACCGGTTCGCGCAGCGGTCCGGCCGGCAGGCACAAGCCGTTGCCAAAGCCGCGGGCCGCATCCACCACGACGATCGAGAATGTCTTGGCCACCGAGGGGTTCTGGAACCCGTCGTCCAGCACGATCACGGTAGCGCCGTTCTCGACGGCGGCGCGGGCGCCGGCGGCACGGTCCTTGGCGACCCAGACCTCGGCGAAGGCCGCCAGCAACAATGGCTCGTCTCCGACCTGCGCCGCCGTGTGTCGGACCGGGTCGACCCGAACCGGCCCCTCAAGCGATCCGCCATGGCCGCGGGTGACCACATGCGGCGTGTGATACGCGTCGCGCAGCTGTTCAAGAACCCAGATCGCCGTCGGCGTTTTTCCGGTGCCGCCAGCATTCAGGTTGCCGACGCAGATCACGGGCACACCCGGATCAACCCCGGGCCCCGACGCCACCCGCCGGGCCGTTGCCCGCGCATAGACGCGGCCAAGCGGCGCCAGCAGCCTTGCGCGCAGGCCGGGGTGATCCGGCGCGTTGTTCCAGAATTCAGGCGCCCTCATGTTCCGCTCCGTGCTGGTCCAGATGTTCCTGTACCATGTCGATCAGAGTATCCACCTGGGGCGCGCTCTCGGTCACCAGTTGCCAACCGGCAAGGGCCATGTTCGCGGCCAGGTCCGGGGCCAGCAATTCAACGACAGTGTCGCCCAGTTCGGTGGCGGTGCGAATCTCTCGAGCGGCTCCTACACCATCAAGCGCGTCATACAGGGCCTTGTGGCCGCTCACGTCTGGTCCATGGATCAGGGCCGAGCCCAAGGCTGCGGCCGCGATCGGGTCATGCCCGCCTTTTCCCGACTCGAGCGTGCTGCCCATGAACGTCACCGGAGAGACGCGATACCAAAGGCCAAGGGCCTCGGGGTCCGACGCAAGGATGACCTGGGTCATGTCTTCGATCATGTCCCCATCTTCCCAGTTGGCACAGCGCAGGTCCATCGTTTCCAGCCTTTTGCGCAGGGGCGCCGCCTCGGACATGTCCGCGACGTGCAGGATCAGGGCCAGCCTCGGCAGCATCCGCATGGCCTGCCGATGTGCGCTGAGAACCGAGATGAATTCCTTGGCGTCGACCCACGCCGCCAGCCAGACCGGCCGCCCCGCCAACGCATGGTTCGTCTCGATCAGTTCGTCCTCGGGCCAGGGGCGAAGGGTGGGGCTGATACTGAGCGGCGGAAACAGTGCCACCTTCGAAGCCGGGACGCCCAGACGTCGGATTTGCCGGGCTGCGTCCTCGGACGTGACGTGGATCGCACGGAAGCAGTCAAAGGTATAGCGGTTGATGTCCGGCAGCCATTTCCCGACAAAGGCAACACGAACGTCGTTCTCGCCCTCAAGCAGGACCATGGGTATACCGCGTTCGGCCGCGCGGGTGATCACGTTGGGCATCAGGCCGCCGCCGACCCACAGCCCCATGTCGGGCTGCCAGTGCTCCAGGAATCCACGCGCCGCGCCGGTTTTTTCGTCAGGCAGCGGAACCAATTCCATGTCGCAGCCTGCCCAGCGTGTCAGGTCAGCGTCAGGCGGGACGGTCAACAAAATCGACAGCCCTGGCCGGGACTGCTGCAGCCGCTTGCAAAAGTCGTTCACCGCGCGCAGGCGCTGAGCGTTGGCAACATGAATCCACAGCAACTCACCCGCGGGGCGAGGCGGCGTGTTGTGTCCGGTGGGCTTGGGAACACCCCAGGACAACGCGCGATAGGCCGCCAGGCTGAGGGATCGCGGTTTGCTCATGCCCGATGCCCCTGAATTGGCTGATCCAGTCGGCCCATCAGCACCTTATGCAAGTCGGACCCGGCGCCAACAACACCGTTCAGCCGTGGGTTGGGGTTGTTGAACCGCAACGGGCGCCCGGTACGGTCAGTACAGGTGCCGCCTGCTTCGCGCAGGATCAGGTCTCCGGCCGCGATGTCCCATTCCCAGCTTGGGCGCAAGGTCAGCATCCCGTCGAACCTGCCCTGTGCGACCAGCGCCATTCGGTAGGCCAGCGACGGGCGATAGGCCCGACGGAAGATCGGCGCGACCCCGTCCTGCCAATGATCCGGGCTCAGGTTCGGCTTTGCGGCCAGAACCTCGGCTTCGGCCTCTGTGGCCGCCGCGGTCACCCGGATCGGCTGACCGTTCAGGGTTGCCCCCTGTCCCCGCGCGGCTGCAAACAGCATGTCGCGCATCGGCAGGTAGATCACGCCGGCGATGACCTGTCCGCGATCGGCGACCGCCAATGAATGAGCCCAGGTGCGCGACCCTTCGGCAAAGCTGCGGGTGCCGTCGATCGGGTCGATGATGAACACTCGGTCACGGGCCAATCGGTCCTGATTGTCCTCGGTCTCCTCGCTCAGCCAGCCATATCCGGGCCGCGCGCTGGGCAGGCGTTGTTCCAGCATCGCGTTTACGGCCAGATCAGCCTCGGTCACCGGCCCGGCGCCCTTGGGTTTGTCCCAGCTCTGCATCTCGCGGCCCGCATAGGCGACGGCAATCCGGCCGGCCTCACGTGCGGCGTCGATCAGCAGGGACAGGTCAGTTTCCGGCAAGTGTCATCCCTTCGATCAGAAGCGAGGGCACGACCCGGGACAGATAGGTACGCGCGTCGTTGGCCGGGATGATCCGCATCAGCATGTCCCGCAGGTTTCCGGCAATCGTGCATTCGTTGACCGGGTGCGAGATCTCGCCGTTTTCGACCCAGAAACCCGACGCACCGCGTGAGTAATCGCCGGTATTGGGGTTGATGGTGGACCCGATCATCGAGGTCACCAGCAATCCCGTTCCCATGTCGCGAAGCAGGTCGTCGCGGCTGACCTCGCCTTGGGTCAGGCTCAGGTTCCAGTTGCTGGGAGATGGAGGACCGGACACGCCACGGGCGGCGTTCCCGGTGGAATTCATGCCCAGTTTGCGCGCGCTTGAAAGATCCAGGGTCCATCCGGTCAGCACGCCGTTTTCGACGATCATCCGGCGCGCGGTCGGCAATCCTTCGGCATCAAACGGGCGCGATCCCGCAATCCTCGGGCGATGGGGGTCTTCGATCAGCGACAGATGTGCAGGCAGCACCTGCTGGCCCAGGCTGTCCTTGAGCCAGGAGGCACCGCGGGCCACCGCCGCGCCGTTGCTGGCCGCCAGAAGATGCCCGATCAATGAGGACGAAATCCGCTCGTCGAACAATACGGGGAAACGCCCTGTTTCCGGCTTTCGGGCACCCACTCGCTGCACGGCACGCTCGCCCGCGATCCGGCCGATCTCGTCGGGGCTGCGCAGGTCGGACTGAAAGCTGCGGCTGTCTCCGTCATAGTCGCGTTCCATCCCGGTGCCTTCGCCCGAGATCGCCACGCATGAAACCGAGCGGCTGCTGCGCGCATAGCCACCGGAAAATCCATTTGTCGCGGACAGATGAACCCGGTGGGTGCCATAGGATGCCGCCGCATCAGACACCTGGGTAACGCCTTCCACCGCCAGGGCCGCAGCCTCGGCGGTCAGCGCGTCCTGCATCAGAGCGTCTGCTGAAGGTTCGGGCGTGGGGTCAAAAAGCTCCAAGGAGTCGACGGAAAAACCGCTGGCCAGTTGTTCCGGATCTGCCAAGCCAGCGAACGGATCCTCGGGCGCTTCGCGTGCCATGGCCACGGCCCGTTCGGCCATGGCGGCAAGCGTTTCGGGACGACTGTCCGAGCCGGACACGATGGCCTGCTGCTTGCCGATGAAAACACGCAACCCCACGTCGGTGCTTTCGGCGCGTTCGGCGTGCTCCAAAGCGCCACCACGCACCTCGACCGAGACCGAGGATCCGTCGATCACGATCGTGTCGGCCGCTTCGGCTCCGGCCTTGCGGGCCAGGTCCAGCATTTCTTGGCTGATTGCTTCGGGTGATCGGGTCATGGTGCCTCCAATTGATTGTATTGGACCTAGCCTTGGTCAACCCGCCTCGCAAGCCCTTGGGTGTATCCAATGCGTCACGGATGGTGACGGCACATTGGGAAATCGGGGTCCACGGAAATAGATCCCGCTGGGAAGGGCCGCAGCTGCAGGGTAAGCTGACTTCAGAGAATGACCGGTCGCCCGGCGGCACTGAAATTTGAGGTATGAGGTTTGGCGCGCTTCTATGTGGTTGAGTTTGACGAGCCCGGCGTCCTGGCCAAGGGCAAAGGGTCCCGCAACATCATCGTGCGCCTGACACGGGTGATGGGTAAGCTGGGCGTTCCCTCCGAGGTTTTGCCCTTCGCCGAATTGAAGGCACGCGGTGCGATCGACGACCCGCAGAGTTACGTTCTGCTTCACTACAACGAGCTGTTTGTCGTTCAGAACGAAAAAGTTGACTGGCTGCGTGCGCGGGAATCTGAAATCGAGGCACTGGGCCACAGGATTTTGCACTCGGTTGAACATGGCCGCGTCGTCGGGCACAAGATCCGTCAGAACAAGGTTCTGACAGCGGCAGGGGTTCCAATGCCTCGGCTTATCGAGACTGGGTCTTCGTTTGAAACTGCGTTCTCGAACGAAGTTTCGAACGCTCATGTTCCGGTTCAGCTTGTCGGGAATGTCGCAGAGTTGGACCCGGATCGTTACAACACCGAGTATGTCGATTGTCGTCACGAGTATGAAGGTGAGATGTGGCACGTCTGCATTCGTGCGCAAGCGGTGGGCGAACAGGTTCTGTTTTCTTGGGTTAGAGCGGGACGCGAAGCCAGCGTCCATACCCGTGACACACCCGTAAACCCTCAGATGATAAGGTATTTTCACAGGTTGCTGATCACGCCCAACATTGGCCGGATCAACTCGATTGCAAGGGGTGTAAAGGCCGCTTTGGGTGTCGGGCTTTATGCCCACGATATCCTTCCCTGTGCCAAGACCGGTCAACTGTTCTTGTGCGAAACAAACTTCAAGTTCTACGATGGAAACCACCGATTTCATATGGCGAGCATCGCGGCTGAGCATCCCGTACCAGCACTGTTCGACGGGCGCAAAGTCACGCGTCGGATGGCCAGGGCTTTGGTGCAGGAACTTGATTTGAAGGCTTGAAAAGCCCGAGATTGCATCGGACCAAAGAAAAAGGGCGCGGAACACCGCGCCCTTGGTCGAAGGCCGGGCCAAGCGAGCTTACTTGATCCGTTGACCATTGGCCAAAATCTGGCCGTCCTTGGTGAACTCGATCTTGGAGTTCAGCGTGTCGGGCTGGTCGCCGGGAACGGCCATCATCCCCATCATCATGCGCGCGCCCATGGCGTCGTTCTCGGACATGAACCCCATTCCAATCAGCTTGTCGATCAGGGCGTTGGCACCCACCAACTGGAGGTTTGCCTCACCCACCGGCGCCGGAACGCCTCCGAACTCTTCGGTGTTCGAGTTGTCGAAGGTGAAATCACCGGTGCCTGTCAGCTTGGCACCGACCATCGAGACCAGCAGTTCATTGATTTTGAGCGAATGCAGTTCGGCCGGAACCTCGTCCGAGCCTTCCAATGCTTCGGCAACTTCCGGGTCCAGGAAGTTCAGGAGAACCTTTGCGGTGCCCGTCGCATCCAGCGCGATCGTGGCTGGATCGCGTGGCAACGCGCCTGCGGGGTCGAACATGCTCCACAGAATGTCGGACATGGTGAAGTCTGTCAGATTCATCGCAAAGCCGAACGGCTCGACCTCTTCTGATGCCTGGATAGGTGCCTCGAGTTTCAGACCGGCCTTCGCCATTGCAATCTCGATGGGAAACGGCAGGTCTGCCGTGGTTACTTCGAGCTTTGCATTGTTCTGTTCGACGTCATACGCCAGACGCTCGGCGTCGATACTGGCACCGAAGCGGCCACCGTCCGAACTGCTGGCCATCGAGAAAGCCTCGCCCTCGCTGGTGCCTGCGATGCTGGTTTGGCCAGCGCCGTAGGTGAAGATCCCGTCAAAGGCAAAACCAGCCTCATATGCGCCTTCCACGTCCGCCAGGCTGAAGCCTTCGGGGATTACGTTCTTGCCTTCAAACTCCAGCTGGTCGAGCTTGCCGTTGATGCGGGCATCTTCGCCCGTTTCCGGGTCTTGGAAATTCAGGTCATAGGTCAGGTTTGCCGCGGTGAAATTCTGGTCGACCTTGCGGCCCTCTCCGATCTGCATCCGGGATGCACCGGCTAGGTTGATCATCTCAAAACCCAGATCCAGCGCGTCGTCGGGCATCGCTTCGCCATCGACCATGATGTTGTCGAGTGCCAGTGCCAGCTTGCTGGCAGAGTAGCCATAGGTCATGTCGTCGGGCGACCCCGAAACCAGCATTTTCAACCCGGTCTGCGAGTACAGGATATCCACCGAGAATTCTTCCTCCTCGGCCTGGCCGGATACCGTCATGGGGAAGCTTTCGGGGAATTCGATGCTGACCGTTCCGTCGCCGTTTTCCGTCAGGGTCATTTCCGGAACGACCATGTCGAACGAGCCTTCTCCCTCGGGAAGGTCCATCTTCATGATCATGTTCGTGATGGTGGTGACGTCGCCAGAGGTGTTCTGCTCGCCGGTGATGGTGTACCCCATGCTGCCCATGTAGGCCTGCCAATCCGACCAGACATCGTTGGCGGACAGATCGGCAAAAGCGCCTTGGGTTGCAACGGCATAAGCCAGCGCGGCACCGCAGCTGCGGCGGAAAAAAACGGACATAAGGGAACCCTTCTCGGTAAAAATTGCGCGCATGGTCGTGGTTGTCGCGGCTGCCGTCAAGGGGCAAGGGCTGGACGATTTCCCCGTTTGCGCGGTACCACTTTACCCGATTTCAATCCAAAAGGATTACAGGATGCACATGAAGGGCAAAACAGTACTGATCACCGGAGCCAGCCGCGGCATCGGCGCCGAAGCAGGGCGCGTATTTGCCGCAGCCGGCGCCAATGTCGCGCTGGTAGCGCGCAGCCATGATCAGATCGATGCATTGGCCGCGGCACTGGGTGAGAACGCCATCGCGCTGTCCTGCGACGTCAGCGATTTTGCGCAGGTGGAACAAGCGGTTGCGGATTGCGCCGACCGCTTTGGCCGCGTGGACGTGCTAATCGGCAATGCGGGTGTGATCGATCCGATTTTTCACCTGTCAAATGCCGATCCAGCGGCCTGGAGCAAGGCCATCGATATCAACCTCAAAGGTGTGTTCCACGGGATGCGCGCGGTTCTGCCGCTGATGCGGGCGGCGGGCGGCGGGACGGTCCTGACCGTTTCCTCCGGAGCCGCCTCGAACCCGGTCGAGGCCTGGAGCCACTACTGCGCGTCCAAGGCCGGGGCGAAAATGCTGACCGAATGTCTTCACCTGGAAGAGGCGCATCATGGCATACGTGCCATGGGTCTGTCCCCGGGCACGGTGGCGACCGACATGCAGCGGGTCATCAAGGCCAGCGGCATCAACCCGGTCAGCCAGTTGGACTGGGACGATCACATCCCGGCCGACTGGCCGGCGCGGGCGCTGCTGTGGATGTGCTCGGAAGATGCGGACGAGTTTCTGGGAACCGAGATTTCGCTGCGCCGTGATGACATTCGCCAGAGGATCGGCCTGACGTGATCGACCTGACCCAGCAGGACGGTCTGTGGACGGTCACGATCAACAACCCCGGCAAGGCCAATGCCCTGACCGGGGCCATGTTGTCGGACCTACTGCAGATCGCGGAAGCGGCCCAAGAGGCGCGCGCCCTGATCCTGACCGGAGCGGGCAAGGTGTTCAGTGCCGGCGCCGATCTGGACGAGGCGCGGGCAGGTCTTGCGACCTCGGACCTGTGGGAGCGTTTGTCCGGAGCCATCGCGGCGCTGCCCTGCCTGACCGTCGCTGCGTTGAACGGCACCATGGCGGGCGGGGCCAACGGTATGGCATTGGCCTGTGACCTGCGCATCGCGGTACCCACGGCCAAGGTCTTCTACCCTGTCATGCGGTTGGGGTTCCTGCCGCAGCCATCGGACGTGAAACGCATGCGGGCGCTGATCGGCCCCGCCCGGACCAAGTTGATCCTGATGGCAGGCCAGAAGGTCACGGCGGACGAAGCGCTTGCCTTTGGCCTGGTGGACCGGGTGGTCGCTCCGGAAGATCTGATGCAGACCGCGCGGGACCTAGTTGCCGACAGTCTGTCCGCTGATCCGCAGACGGCGGCCGGTATCGCCGGGATGTGCGGATGAGGATCGCTGCCCTTCGCCTGCGTGTGGCTGATCCCGCACGGCTGGCCGATTTCTACAGGGTAAACTTCGGCATGGTCGTTCGTGCCGAGGGAGATGCGCGGCGAGTGGGCTATCCGGGGCCCAGCGCCGACCTTCTGCTGTTGCCCGAAGGCGGCGGATACGCCCACGACCGGGGTCAGAGATACTGGAAGATCGGCATCACCTTGCCAGATCTCGATCAAGCGGCGGAATGGCTTCGGCGCGCTGGCATCAACGTCAGCCGTCCGGCCCAGTTTCGAGATATCGGTTACATGTGCCACCTCTCGGACCCCGAAGGCTTCTCGATCGAGCTTCTTCAGCATGATTTTGAGGGGAAGCGGCCCAAAAAGCAGCCGGATGAGAACCCGTTCGGACAGGCCGCCGTGGGCCAGATCACTCTGCGGACCGGCGACATTTCGGCAGAGGATGCGTTTTGCAGGGATTTGGGCCTGCGCCTGCTTTCCATGCAGGACGTGGCCTCGCACGGGTTTGATCTGCATTTCTATGCCTTCACGACCGAGGTGCCGCCGGACCCTGATCTCTGGGCGGTCGCAAATCGCGAATGGCTGTGGAAACGTCCCTATACCATTCTGGAATACCAGCATATTCCCGATGCGCGAATCGTTCCCGCGCCAGACTTTCTGGGCATCGAGGTCGAGGGCCTGGCTGCAACGGAAACAGACCCGATGGGTGACCCGTTCTTGCCAGCCTGATCAACGGCCGCGGCGTCGGCCCGGGACTTTGGATTGAAATCCCGGCGGACGTTTGCGTACCCAGTCCAGAAACCGGTTCAGCCGGGGATGCGTGCGCAGGCTTTCGACAGTGTTGAAGTCTCGCGCAAGCTCGGCTTCGGTCAGGGTGGCGTGCACCTCCTTGTGGCAGATCTTGTGCAGCAGAACCGTGGGACCGCCCTTGCCACCTTTGAGTTTTGGGATCAGATGGTGCAGGCTGCCGGTCCCGTTCGGGATCGGGCGGTTGCAGAGCGGGCAGATCGGATCGCTGTTCGTCATCACCGGAACACAGTCGCGGCTGAACGCAAGTGAGGCAAGAGGGCAGATATGGCACAGGCAGTGGTGATCGGGGCAGGCCCCGCCGGGCTGATGGCCGCCCAAGAGCTTGCCGGGGCCGGGCACAATGTGCTGGTTGCCGAGGCCAAACCCTCGGTGGCCCGCAAATTCCTGATGGCGGGGAAGTCCGGTCTGAACCTGACAAAGGACGAGCCGTTTGACCGCCTGATTTCGGCCTACGGCGATGCGGCGGACTGGTTGTACCCAATGATTGCCGCATTCGATGCGCAGAGCGTGCAAAGCTGGGCGCGGGACTTGGGCCAAGATCTGTTCACGGGGTCCACAGGGCGGGTATTTCCCAAATCAAAAAAAGCTTCGCCATTGCTGCGCGCCTGGCTGGCGCGGCTGGACGAGATGCGGGTCGAGATCCGCACCCGTTGGCGCTGGTTGGGTTGGGACGGCCCCGCGCTGGTCTTTGATACGCCGGAAGGTCGGCAGAAAGTGGTTGCTTACATCACGGTTCTGGCGCTTGGCGGTTCCAGCTGGGCGCGTCTGGGGTCGGATGGCGCCTGGGCGCCGGCTCTGGCCGATGCTGGGGTTCCGCTGGTCCCTTTTGCACCATCGAACGCCGCACTGTCCGTCGAATGGAGCCCCCATATGGCCGCGTATTTCGGTCAGGCGCTGAAATCTGTTCGGTGGCGCGCGGGCGACCTTGCCAGCCGTGGCGAGGCGGTCATTTCAGCCAAAGGCCTGGAAGGGGGCGGTCTTTACCCGCTGACACCCGCGCTGCGGCAGGGTGCTGATCTGTATGTGGACCTCGCGCCGGACCGCACGATTCAGGATCTGTCCAGGCGTCTGTCAAAAGCTGGCCCGAAAACCACTTTGACCCGTTGGTTGAAGAACGGCATGCGACTGCCGCCGCCAAAGATCGCCTTGTTCCACGAAATGACACATGGGCAGAATCAGCGGCGCGATGATTGGGTCAAGACTTTGAAGGCTTTGCCTGTTCGCAACGCAGGCTTGCGCCCGCTGGACGAAGCCATTTCGACCGCAGGCGGGGTTGCGAGAAGCGGGCTGGACTCGGGGCTGATGCTGAAAGCCAAGCCCGGCGTGTTTTGCGCAGGCGAGATGCTGGACTGGGAAGCCCCGACCGGTGGCTATCTGCTGACCGCATGCCTGGCGACCGGTCGTTGGGCGGGGCGCTCGGCCGCAGAATGGGCCGGGCTGTCCCAAGCGGATTAGGCGGAGTTGGCCATTTCACCCAGTTTCTTGTAGGCCGGACGCTCGCGAACGCGCTTGCCGTAGGCTTTCAGGCTGTCTGAATTCATCGGGAAGCCAGCCGATTTTGCCCAGCTCATGCAGTGAATGCACAGGATGTCCGCGATCGTCATCTGCTCGCCCTGGAGGAATGGCCCTTTGAATCGCTGCCCCATGCGTTGAAAGCTGCGGTCAAACTCCCACTGGGCGGTTTCGACGACCTGTGGAACGCGTTTGTCCTTGGGCAGGATGAACATATGGCGGGCGGCCAGCCACAGCGGAGCATCGAATTCTTCCAACAGCGCGTGCAACAACGAATCCTGCTCGGCCCGTTCCGGGGTGCCGGCGGGGTAGGTGAAGGCCCTGTGCTTGTCCGCCAGATAAGTCATGATCGCCGCGCTGTCCGAAATGACTGCATCACCATCTTGCAGGACAGGAATCTTGCCCGTGCCGTTCAGGTCCAGAACGCGCGGGTCGTGCGGGCCCGCATCGATCCACTCATAGTCCTGCCCCAGTTCCTCCAATAGCCAGATCACCCGAGAGGCACGACTCTGGATGCGCCCGTAGATCTTGTACATGTCATGCTCCTGCGTGGTTGCCCTGGCGACAGGGTGGGGGACTGCGCCGCCGCGTCAAGTCGGACGCGCCGTCAGTTCAATTCAGCGTGACCGCGCCAGCATGGCCAGCCGGATCAGAGCGCGCTCGACCAGGGCCATGGCCGGGGCAGTCTGCCCTGCCGACCGGAGAGACAGATCCGTATCCGTCAGCACGGTCAAAGCCGTCTGCAGCTTGTGCGCGCCCCAATTCTGCGCCTGCCGAAGGATCCGGTCACGCCGTTTGCCATAAACCGGCGGCCGGAGTTTGCCGATCCCTTGCGCTGCGCCACCGGGGTCCGAGGCGCAGGCATAGAGCGTGCGAAAATGGCGGGTCGCGCCGATGCACAGGGACACTGCATTTGTTCCCTGCGCCTGCAACCGCCGGATCAGGGGCCCGATTTCACCGGATCGGCCTTCGGCAACGACGTTGAGAACGTCATCCAGGGCCGCCTCATTGGATTGCGGCGCGCAGGCCTCGATGTCTTCGACGGCAACGTCTGAGGCATCACCGCGTTTGTAAAGAGACAGCTTTTCAACGGTTTGCGCAAAGTCGCCCGGGCTGAGTTCGGTGGCCAGATCGCTGAGCACGGACATCGCGTCACGGGGAACGCTCGCAAGTCCGGCTTGGGCCAGAACACGCTCGATCTCCGCGCGCGACGGTGGGTCGTCATAGATCCCGACCGCATAGGCGGCCCGATGGCCTTCGAACGCTTTGCGCAGCTTCGAGCTGGCCTTGAGCTGCCCGGCGGTCACAATGATCTGAGCGTCGCCTGGCGCCCAATCCTCGAGCGCAGCGGCGACCGCCGGGGTTGCGGCGTCTGTTGCATCCTCGACGAATACGGCGCGCGCGCCGGGAAAGAACCCGACAGCCTTCACGGCATCCAGCAGAAGGGCAGGATCCGCCCGCAGATCCGAGGCCGGAAGACGGGTCAGGCGCATTTCCTCTTCGGCACCCGGGCCCAACAGCGCGGCCAATACCTGCTGGCGCTTGAGCGCGACGCGCATCGCGTCGGCGCCGTAGATCAACAATCCCGTCTTGTCGGGGTCAGGTTTGGCGAAGTACCCCTCGGCGTCGCGCGGGGACAGCTTCATGAAGCCAGGCCCGGTGCGGAATACAGGCGCGTGACGATCTGATCGGACAGGATGACCATCAGCCTCTCTTTGGCATCCCGTTCATCAGCGAGCGTGGAAACGGTGGACCCCGCGGCGGAGTAACCTACGAAATCGGCCACAGTGCCGGACACAAGGATCTGGCCCGTTTCATTGGATCTCAGCGTATAGCTGGCGCGCCCGTCAATCGAATACCGGTTGGTCTCGTTCGAGGTCGTGATGGCGGCCCCGCGGGTCACCGTAGAGACCTGCACATTCAGGCTGTAATCCTTGGCTGAACTGACGCTGCGCCCGAGGGACTGCTCCAGATTCTGCACCAGAAGGTAGCTTTCGACCGAATCTGGCGCTGACACGGCGACCTTGCCGTATAATTCGCTGCCAGCGCCGCCCGGGGCATAAACCGGCTGGAACCCACAAGCGGGCGCCACGGTCAACGCCGCCAACGAAAGCAGCAGGTTTCTGCGGTCAAACAACGACATTCACGATCCGGCCCGGAACAACGATCACCTTTTTCGGAGCAGCGCCATCCAGCGCCTTCTGCACAGCTTCGGTGCTGAGCGCGATTCTTTCAACCTGCGTCTTGTCCAGATCCTTGGCCACGCTGATTTCGGCACGGCGCTTGCCGTTGATCTGGATGGGCAGGGTGACGGTATCATCGACCAGCATCGACTCGTCCGCCACCGGCCAGGGCGCCAGCGCCACCAGCCCTTCGCCGCCCAGCATCTGCCACAGCTCTTCGGACAGGTGCGGCGTCATCGGCGACATCAGCTGCGCCAGCGTCTTGGCCGCCTGCCGCTTGGCCTGTGCGCCCGCCTTGGATTTGGCCAGCGTGTTGGTAAAGGCATAGAGCTTGGCGATCGAGGCGTTGAAGCCGAAGGATTCGACCCCGCCGGTCACGTCATGGATGGTCTTGTGCATCTCGCGCAGCAGCGCTTCGTCCTCGGCATTGGCCGGGGCGTCGGACGCGGCGATCTCGGACACGATGCGGTGCACGCGGCTGAGGTGCTTGTGCGCGGCCTCGGCGCCGGCGGCGGTCCATTCCACGTCACGCTCGGGCGGCGAATCGGACAGAACGAACCAGCGCGCGGTATCCGCCCCGAAGGCCGAGATGATGCTGACCGGGTCCACCACGTTCTTCTTCGATTTCGACATCTTGGCCGAGGGGATGATCTCGACCGGTTCGCCCGTCGCCTTCAGCTTGCCGTCCTCGACCTCTTCCGGCAGGTGATAGACCGGGCGGCCCTTGTCGTCGCGGGTCTGATAGATTTCATGGGTGACCATGCCCTGGGTGAACAGCGCGTCGAACGGCTCGATCGCCTTTTTCGGCAGATGCCCGGTGATGTGCATGGCGCGGGCGAAGAACCGCGAATACAGCAGGTGCAGGATCGCGTGTTCGATGCCGCCGATATACTGGTCCACGTTCATCCAGTACTCGGCTTCGGCCAGATCGGTCGGCGTTTCCGCCCGCGGGGCGGTGAAACGGGCGAAATACCACGACGAATCGACGAAAGTGTCCATCGTGTCGGTTTCGCGCTTGGCCGGTTTGCCGCAGGACGGGCAGGCACAGTCGCGCCAGGTCGGGTGACGATCCAGCGGGTTGCCTGGTTTGTCGAAGGTGACATCGTCGGGCAGGCGAATCGGCAGGTTTTCCTTCTTTTCGGGCACCACGCCGCAATCGTCGCAATGCACCACCGGGATCGGACAGCCCCAATAGCGCTGGCGCGACAGGCCCCAGTCGCGCAGGCGGTACTTGGTCACGCCCTTGCCCCAGCCGGCCTTCTCGGCAAAGTCGATGGTCGCGTCGATCGCCTTTTGCCCTGTGGCCTCGGTTAGGCCGGCGAAATGGTTGACCCAGCGCACTTTCTGCTCTTTCGGCGGGACGAAAGCGATCTTGTCCACCGGCGTGTCGTCCTCCAGTGCAAAGAAGGTGTCGATCACCGGCAGGTCGTATTTGCGGCAGAAATCCAAGTCGCGCTGGTCATGCGCGGGGCAGGCGAAGATCGCGCCGGTGCCGTAATCCATAAGGATGAAATTCGCGATCCAGACCGGCAGTTCCCAGTTCGGGTCCAGCGGGTGTTTGACGCGGATGCCGGTGTCGAAACCCAGCTTCTCGCCGGTCTCGATAGCCTCTTCCGTGGTGCCACCCTTGCGGCATTCCGCAACGAATTCAGCGACTTCGGGGTTCTCGGCCTCAAGCTGCTTGGCTATCGGGTGATCGGGCGAGATACCCACGAAAGACGCCCCCAACAGCGTGTCCGGCCGCGTGGTATAGACGGTGATGGGTGCACTGCCGTCGGTGCGCTCGAAGGAAAACTCCAGACCGCGTGACTTGCCGATCCAGTTTTCCTGCATCAGCCGCACCTTGGCGGGCCAGTTGTCGAGCGTATCCAGCGCATCAAGCAGCTCTTCCGAGAACTCGGAGATCTTGAAGAACCACTGGGTCAGCTCGCGCCGCTCGACCAATGCGCCCGAGCGCCAGCCGCGGCCGCTTTCCACCTGTTCGTTGGCCAGCACGGTCATGTCCACCGGGTCCCAGTTGACCACGGCGTTCTTGCGATAGACCAGGCCCGCATCCAGCATGTCGAGGAACAGCGCCTGCTGCTGGCCGTAATATTCCGGGTCACAGGTCGCGAATTCGCGCGACCAGTCGATCGACAGGCCCAGCGGCTTCATCTGCGCGCGCATGTCGGCGATGTTGCCATAGGTCCAGTCCTTGGGGTGGCCGCCGATGGCCATGGCCGCGTTTTCCGCCGGCATCCCGAAAGCGTCCCAGCCCATCGGGTGCAGAACGTTGTGCCCGGTGCTCAGCTTGTGGCGCGCGATCACGTCACCCATGGTGTAGTTGCGCACATGCCCCATGTGGATGCGCCCCGAAGGATAGGGGAACATTTCCAGCACATAGTATTTCGGCTTGTCCGCCGTCCGTTTGGCGGTGAAGATCCCGGCCTTGTCCCAGGCCTCTTGCCATTTTGCTTCGATTTCGTTGGCCGAGTAACGCGACATCATGCGGTCCTTCGTGAATGAAAACGCCGGGCAGGGGCCCGGCGTGGTAATATTGTGATTTTTTGCGGGTTGCTAGAGCTTGTTGTCCGCAATCCGCAGCTGACGCGCCCGCGAAAGAATCGCATCTTCGACCGCACGCGTGGTCGCCGCGCTGACCGGAGCGCCTCCGCTGGTCTGCAGCGCCACCGACAGGGACCGCGCCGCCAGGGCCGGATCACTGATGTGCACCGTCGCCCGATAGGACCGCCCACCGCCCGGCGGTTTGCCGTAACCCGTTATGATAACGCCGGTAAACGGATCCACCTCCTGCACCGGCAGGAAGCTGAGCACATCCAGCGAGGCCGCCCACAGGTACCGGTTGACCTGAGTGACCTGTTCCGAGTTGTTGGGGCCGAACACATCCCAGATGGTCGAACGATTCGGATCGTTGAGCTCGCGGGCCTCGGACGAGCTGCCGTCGGCGGATAGAACATTGGGGTTGGGCGACGTGCTCCGATTCTGTCCGCACGCAGAAACGGAGGCAGTCAAAACGGTCAAACCCAAAATCGTCAGCAGGCGCATCGTCGGCAGGTCCTGTTTTCACATGTTTTGCTTTGCTAGGAGATACTCCTAGACAACGTACTGTGCTGCAACAACCCCATTCTTGGCTTACGTACCGGTGCCGCTGAAATATCGGGGTGAATTCGACTGTGGCATCCTTGCACCAATTTGGGGCCAAAGAACCGAAGCTGTCCAAGGCATGCTTGCGCAACAGGGGCAAAAAGAGCGAAACGGTCTGCGTGCTGAGACATATGCAGCAGGTATGTGTCGAGTAGAAATTATTGAAACCGAGGGAAACAAGATGAAAAAAGTTCTCTTCGCATCGACCGCACTGATCGCAACCGCATCGGTTGCCGCGGCCGAAGTTAAGTTCAGCGGTTATGGCCGCTTTGGTATCGGTTACCTGGAAGACCGTACCGGCGTTGTGACCAACTTCAACACCGGCGTGACCTTGACCGGCGTCACCGTGACGACCACGTCGGGTGGTACCACCACCACCACGCTGACCGACCAGACCACCACAAACACCGCAACCGTTGCAACCGACGAAACCATCCTGGTCTCGCGCTTCCGCCTGAACATCGACGGCATCGCGGAAACCGACGGTGGCGTCCGCTTTGAAGCACGTGTTCGTCTGCAGGCTGACGAAAACGCCGGCACCGGCGAAGCAAACGCAGCCGGCCTGAACGGCGCTCGCTTCTCGGTCATCTACGGTGGTCTGCGTGTTGACGCCGGCAACGTTGCTGGTTCGTTCGACAACTTGGCAAACTACTACGGTAACGAGCCGGGCCTGGAAAACTTCATCGGTCAGTACTCGGGCGTCGACTACAGCTTCCTGGGCTACTCGTCGACCGGTGCAGGTTCGAACGCTGTGTTCTTCCAGTACGCAGTTGGTGACTTCGCCTTCGGTGCATCGTACGACCAGGCAACCTTTGGCCTGAACGGTGTTGCAGACAGCGCAGACCGCTGGGACATCAGCTTCACCTACAGCTTCAACAACTTCACCGCAGCTGTTGCTTATGGTGAAACCAGCGCCATCGGCGACGTTGTTGAGAAGCAGAGCCTGGCAGTTCTGACCCTGGGTGCTGAATTCGGCGACTTCTCGGGCACCATCTTCGTCGCAGACGATGACGTTGCAGACGACTCGCTGAACGGCACTGCATACGGTCTGTCGGCAGCCTACAACGTTGGCGCTGCAACCACCCTGACCTTCGCTTACGGCGACGGTTCGGCTGACAACGACACCCAGCAGTACGGCATTGGCGCCATCTACGACCTGGGCGGCGGTGCATCGCTGCGCGGTGGTATCGGCCAGTCGAAAGTTGGCGACGGCGACGGCCGCCTGCGCGCTGACTTCGGTGCTCAGTTCAACTTCTAAGTTGATCTGAACCGCAAGGTTTGAGGGCGGGTCTTCGGACCCGCCCTTTTCTTTTGCGCCGACATGGTGTTTTTCTGCGGACAAATGGAAACAGAGGGAATCCATGTCGCTGCAAGAAATCACCGCCCGCATCGCTAAGGCCGAAGCCGCAGTCGGCCGCCCCAAGGGCTCGGTCCGGCTGATTGCCGTATCCAAGGTGCAGCCCAACAACCGGGTCGAGGCCGTGTTGAAGCAGGGTCACCGGTGTTTTGGTGAAAACCGGGTGCAGGAGGCCGCCGGCAAGTGGCCCGCCTTCCGTGAAAGCTATCCCGATATTGATCTGCATCTGATTGGTCCGCTGCAAACCAACAAGGCGCGGCAGGCGATGGAACTGTGCAACGCGATCCACTCGGTCGACCGTCCCAAACTGGCCAAAACCCTTGCGCGGCTGGCGCAAGAGGTGGGGCAGTGTCCTGATCTATTCATTCAGGTAAATACCGGCGAAGAGGCCCAGAAAGCCGGGGTTATACCCGCCGAGGCCGATGATTTTGTCGCCGAATGTCGATCACTTGACCTGCCGGTGCGTGGGTTGATGTGCATTCCGCCCGTCGACGAGGAGCCCGCGCTGCATTTTGCTTTGCTGGCCAAGATCGCGGGCAGGAACGGGCTGGATGGCCTGTCCATGGGGATGAGCAGCGATTTTGAAACCGCGATCGCGCTGGGTGCAACTCATGTCCGGGTGGGGTCGGCCATCTTTGGTGACCGGGTCAAACCCGAGGAATGATGATCCGGGTTCCGGGTGCGACGCGCCGCGCGATCCAGTGTAGATGGTCGCGCCGGAACGCCACGCAGCCTTCAGTCGGATAACCCGGTCTGCGCCACTGATGCAGAAAGATCGCTGATCCGCCGCCCGGTGTGGCGACGGGCCAATTCCAATCGGTAATCAGCACCAGATCGTACAGCGGGTCAGCCCGACGCAGGCGTTCGTGACTGCATGGATAGGGCGCCCGAACGTGTTGGTTGTAGTCCTGATCCCTATCGTCATCCGACCACAGATCGCCCGGCCCGATGGGCAAAGCCCACGGGGCGGGCAGCGCAATCCGATCCGGGCGGAACAGCATCCCGACAATGTGGTGGTGCCCTGTGGGGGTGGCCCCGTCGCCCTCGCGCTTGTGGTTGCTCAGGCCACCTTTGCCGATGGTGCAGGGAAACCTGCGGCCGAAGAACCGCACTCCGGTCTGCATTACCACCAGATCAAGAGGGCTCACAGCAGGTGGCCCGATTTTGAGGCCTTGGTCGCCAGATAGGCCCGGTTGTGGGCGGTTTCCCCGACCTTCAACGGCACACGCTCGGTAACGGCAATACCGGTCCGTTCCATCATTGCGATCTTGGCCGGGTTGTTGGTCAGCAACCGGACCGAACTGAACCCGAGCGATTTCAGGATGTCCGATCCCAGGCGGAAGTCGCGCTCGTCATCTTCAAACCCAAGCCGGTGGTTGGCCTCGACCGTGTCGAAGCCCTGATCCTGCAGGAAATAGGCGCGCATCTTGTTGGCCAGGCCGATCCCGCGACCTTCCTGATTGAGATACAGCAGAACCCCATGCCCCTCGGCCCCCATCTGGGCCAGGGCACCGCGCAGTTGCGGGCCGCAGTCGCATTTCAGGCTGCCCATCAGATCACCGGTAAAACAGGCCGAATGCAACCGTGCCAGAACAGGTTTCGAGCGATCCGGCCGGCCGATTTCGATGGCATAGTGCTCCTCGCCACCGTCCTCTGGGCGGAAGACGTGCAGACGACCGGCCTCGGACACCTCCATCGGCAGGCGCGCGGCAACCACCTCGTGCAAGGGGCTGCGATCGGCCAGATGCGGCGCGGCGCGTGTGTGGTCGATGCAGGTCAGACCGTGTGTCGCCGCAAAGGCCCGGCCGTTTTCGACCGCAACCACCACCGCAGCGGGCAGCAGGCGGGCGGATTTTGTCAGTGCGATTGCGATGCGATGCAGGTGCGCATTGCCCTGGCGCTGAGTCATCAAGGGCCCCTTCATCGGGGCATTCAGGTCATCGGACGGGTCTGCAACCGCCTGCACCCACCCCAGATCAGCCTCGGCCGGTATCACGACCCGAGCAAGATCACCGTCATAGGCGCGGGCTTTCAGCGTTTCGGCCCGTCGTCCTGTGATGGCAACCACAGGCGTGTCGCCAAGCCCCCTCAGGTCCGCCAGACGCTGCGGGTTGAGTGTCTCTGCGGCGACGGCAACAACGCTGAAATCCCCGTCATCCGTCAGCACGACCGGAACGCCCATCCGAAGGTCGGCACGCGCCCGGGCCAGCAACTCGGTGATGTCTGGAATGAGACTCATTGATGTTATCCTGTAACGTTCGACCCTCGTCCTAGCCCGTTCGAAAGGAAATGTGAAACATTTCCGGCCCACCAGACACGAGGGCGTGAGAGCATTGCAGCAAAACTTGTTGATTGCATCTTCCAAGCTCAAGTGTTGCAAAAGGTTTAGGAGGACCGGGACATGGCGCAACTCAAGAAAATTCTGCTGGTCGATGACGATGAAGACCTGCGCGAAGCGCTCAGCGAGCAGTTGGTGATGACCGAGGACTTTGATGTATTCGAAGCCTCCGACGGCCAATCCGCGATGGAGCGGGCGCGCGAAGCCATCTATGACCTTGTGATCCTGGATGTGGGTTTGCCCGACACAGATGGGCGCGAGCTGTGCCGGCTGATGCGCAAGCAGGGGGTCAAGAGCCCGATCCTGATGCTGACCGGCCATGACAGCGACGCCGATACGATCCTGGGTTTGGACGCGGGTGCCAACGACTATGTCTCAAAGCCGTTCAAGTTCCCGGTGCTTCTGGCCCGGATCCGTGCGCAGCTGCGCCAGCATGAACAATCCGAGGATGCGGTTTTTGTCCTGGGGCCCTATACCTTCAAACCCGCGATGAAGATGTTGATCACCGAGGACGACCGCAAGATTCGGCTGACCGAGAAGGAAACCAACATTCTCAAATTCCTGTATCGCTCGACCGACGGCGTGGTGGCGCGCGATGTGCTGCTGCACGAGGTCTGGGGCTACAACGCCGGTGTAACCACACATACGCTGGAAACGCACATCTACCGCCTGCGTCAGAAAATCGAACCCGATCCCTCCAATGCGCGCCTTTTGGTCACAGAATCTGGTGGATATCGACTGGTGTCGTAACCATAGGTGGATTGATGTGGATCAAAGTGATACTCTGAAAGCATCTTTAGGATAATCTCATCCCGTGCATGTCCGGGTTATGACATGTACCTCCCTGTTGGACTGCCGGGCCTTTGGCCCGGCTTTTTTTCGGATGGCACCCCGGCACCTGCCGCGCTAGTTTGCCCGAGTCGCGACAAGGGAACCCGATCATGCCTTTCACTTTGGCCACCTGGAACATCAATTCCGTTCGCCTGCGCGAGCCGATCGTGCTGAAGCTGCTGCAGGACGAAGCGCCGGACGTGCTCTGCCTGCAGGAGTGCAAATCGCCGGTCGACAAGATCCCGACCGAGGGATTTGCGGAACTGGGCTACACCCACATGATCGCCCGCGGTCAAAAGGGCTATAACGGCGTGGCCATCCTGTCGCGCCTGCCGATCACGGATCTGGGCGATCAGGACTTTGCCGGGCTGGGCCATGCTCGGCATGTGGCGGGGCAACTGGAAAACGGGGTGATCATCCACAATTTCTACGTCCCGGCAGGCGGCGACGTTCCCGATCGCGAGGTGAACGAGAAATTTGGCCAGAAGCTGGATTACCTGACCGACATGCGCGACTGGTTTCACGCTGAAAAGCCGCAGAAATCCATTCTGGTCGGTGACCTGAACATCGCCCCGCGCGAGGATGACGTGTGGTCGCACAAGCAACTGCTAAAGGTCGTGTCGCACACGCCGATCGAGGTCGAGCAACTGGCTGAAACCCAAGATGCGGGGGGCTGGGTCGATATCACCCGGCAGGACATCCCCGAGGGACAGCTCTACAGCTGGTGGTCCTATCGCGCCCGCGACTGGGATGCGGCTGACAAGGGGCGGCGCCTGGATCACGTCTGGGCGACGCCTGATATCTCGAACGCCGGCCATTCCAGCCGCATCCTGCGCGACGCGCGCGGCTGGGAGAAGCCCAGCGACCACGCGCCCGTCTTTGCCAGTTTCGATCTTTGATCGGTGCGGGATTCCGCAACTCGGCCCTTGGTTTCCCGGTCGGCTGGTTGCATATAAGGCGCAAGACTGAATCCGGAGAGTGAATGCCATGGAACTTCTGAACGGCGCAGGCAGCCCCGCAGCCACCGATCTGATCAAAGACGGAACCGAGGCCACTTTCATGGCCGATGTCGTCGAGGCATCGCAGGAAATGCCCATCATCGTTGACTTCTGGGCACCTTGGTGCGGACCGTGCAAGACCTTGGGTCCGGCATTGGAAGAGGCCGTGACCGCGGCCAAGGGCGCGGTCAAGATGGTGAAAATCAACGTGGATGAGGCTCAGTTGATCGCCTCGCAATTGCGCATCCAGTCGATTCCGACCGTCTATGCCTTTTTCAAGGGGCAGCCGGTTGACGGATTCCAAGGCGCGCTGCCAGGATCGGAGATCAAGGCCTTTATCGACCGTGTGATCGAGGCCGCGGGGGGCCAGAGCCCGGGCGGCCAGCTGGACGAGGCCGTGGAGGCCGCCGAAGAGATGCTGAATGATGGCGCGGCAGTGGATGCGGCCCAGACCTTTGCCGCCATTCTTGGCGAAGACCCCAAACATGCCGCGGCCTATGGCGGCCTGGTGCGGGCGCAAATCGCGATGGGTGACCTTGATCAGGCCGAGGCGATCCTGAACGGCGCTCCGGCCGAGATTTCAACGACGGCCGAGTTGGAAGCTGCCCATGCGCAGCTGGAACTTGCCAAACAGGCCGCAAATGCCGGGCCGGTGGCCGAGTTGACGGCAGCGGTCGAAGCTGATCCCGACAACCATCAGGCCCGGTTTGACCTGGCGCAGGCGCTCTATGCCAACGGCAAGGCCGCCGAGGCGGTTGAGCAGCTTCTGGAGCTGTTCCGCCGCGATCGGGAATGGAATGATGGCGCAGCCAAGGCACAGCTGTTCACCATCTTCGATGCGCTCAAGGCCAATGACCCGATCGTTTTGAACGGTCGCCGCAAACTCAGCTCGATGATATTTGCCTAACCGCGCATCAGAGCTAGAATCGGAAACATGATGCATCCCGCCGATCTGCCGGACACGGTGTCCGTGTTTCCTCTGCCCGGGGCGCTGTTGCTGCCCCGGTCACGCCTGCCGCTGCATATTTTCGAGCCACGCTACCTGCAAATGCTGGATGACGCCTTGAAAACCAAAGAGCGGTTGATCGGCATGGTCCAGCCGAACCCTTGTCAGAACGACGACACCAAGTTGCATCGGATCGGATGCGCCGGACGTGTCACGCAGTTTTCCGAGACCGAAGACGGGCGCTATCTGATCACTCTGTCCGGTGTATCCCGGTTTCGCATCCAATCCGAATTGGATGGTTTCACGCCGTATCGTCGCTGCGCCGTCACCTGGGACGGGTTCGACCGCGATCTGGGCAAAGGGGAAATAGACGATACGTTCGACCGGTCCGGCTTCCTGCGTTTGCTGGGGCGGTACTTTTCCGCCCGCCAACTCTCGACCGATTGGGAGTCACTTAACGAGGCGGATGACGAGTTGCTGGTCAATTCCCTGTCTATGCTTCTGGATTTCGACCCTGAGGACAAGCAGGCCCTGCTTGAGGCGCCCTGTCTGCGCACCCGGCGCGAAACGCTTGTCACACTGATCGAATTCTCGCTGCGCGGGGGTTCAAACGAGGAACAACTGCAATGACTGAAACGGAACCGGGGTTCGACCGCCACATGCTCGAGGCGCTGATCTGCCCCCAGACCCACACCACCCTGGAATATGACGCCGAGCGGCAGGAGTTGGTCTCGAAAGCCGCTGGTCTGGCTTTTCCCATCCGCAACGGGATTCCGGTGATGCTGGTGGATGAGGCGCGCAAGCTCGACTAGATCGGGCGGCCCTGCAGCAGCTTGGGCAGGTCGCCTGTCAAACCGGCGGCCTCGCGCACGAAGCCGCGGCGCAGGCTGGGCAGGGAGCCCACGATGCCCATTCCGATGTCGCGCCCCAGCCGCAGTATCGGATTGTCGTTCGAAAACAGCTTGTTGAACACATCCGTCGCCATTGCCAGGGCCGCCGTGTCAAAGCGGCGCCATTCCTGATAGCGCTCCAGAACCAGCACCGAGCCGATGTCCTCGCCGCGCCGCCCGGCCAGCGTCAGAACCTCGGCCAGCGCGCCGACGTCGCGCAACCCGGCGTTCAGCCCCTGACCGGCGATCGGGTGCATGCCATGGGCCGCATCACCCACCAGCGCCAGCCGCTCGGCGATGAAGGAATTGGCGATGGTCAGGTTCAGCGGATAGGTGAACCGGTCGCCCTGCAGGCGGATGTTACCCAGAAAATCGCCGAATCTGGGCCGCAGAACTTGAAGGTACTCGGCCTCGTCCAGCGCGTTGATGCGCTGCGCGGTGTCAGAGCGTTCGCTCCAGACGATCGAGCTGCGATTGCCGGTCAGCGGCAGGATCGCCAGCGGGCCGGGGGGCATGAAGAACTGATGTGCGATGCCGTGATGGGGCAGGTCGTGTTCGATGGCGCAGACCAGCGCGGTCTGGCCGTAGTCCCATCCGGTCCGCTTGATCCCGGCGCGGGCGGCGGTGCCGCTGCGGCGGCCGTCACACCCCACCAGAAGCCGACCGGACAGCGCCGATCCGTCATCCAGCGTCACGGTCACGCCACCAGGCCCGGTTTCCTGCGCAACCACGGTTTTGCCATCGACCCGAGTGATCGCCGGTTCTGCCTCCATCGCCGCAAGAAACGCGCGCCGCAGGTGACGGTCCTCGACCATATAGCCCATCGGGCCTTCCTCGATCTCGGCATGGTCGAAATGCATGAAAAACGGCGACGGGCCTGCGCCCGCATGGCCATCGGTGACCTTGATCTCCAACATCGACTGGGCGTGGTCCGCGACCCGCTCCCAAATGCCGATCGCGGCCAGCAACCGTTGCGAGGCCAGCGCCAGCGCATAGGCGCGCCCGTCGAACGCCGCGGTCTTGCGCACCTTCTCGGCCAGTGCGTCGATCACGGTAACGCTGTGCCCGGTCTGCGCCAGCGCCAGCGCGAGGGCGGGGCCGTTCAGCCCGCCGCCCACGATCAAGATATCGGAAACCTGTGTCATGCGGTGCAATATGCGCGCCCTTTCGGGATTGTCCATGTGCAGTCCTGTCGCTACCGTCGCCGAAACACGAATTTTTCCGACAAGGGGGCAAAGATGCAGGACTGGCTGACCATGACGGCATGTGACCTGGGCCGGGGGATCGGCATGGGCCAGATCGATCCCGAGGAACTGACCGAGGTCTATCTGGCGGCCATCGACGCCCATCCGCACCGCGACCGCATCTATGCCCGTGTCACGCATGACCGCGCCCGCGCCGAAGCCCGCGCGGCCAAGGAACGGGCGGCCCAAGGTCTGCGCCGGTCCCTGCTGGACGGGGTGCCGATCAGCTGGAAGGATCTGTTCGACACCGACGGGATCGGAACCGAGGCCGGATCGGCCCTGCTGCGCGGCCGCGTGCCCGAGCATGACGCAACAGTCCTGCGCAACGCGACGGCCATGGGCGCGGTCTGTCTGGGCAAGACGCATATGAGCGAACTGGCCTTCTCGGGCCTTGGCCTGAACCCCGTCACCGCGACGCCGCCCTGCGTGAATGACGAAAAGGCGGTTCCGGGCGGGTCGTCCTCGGGCGCGGCGGCGTCGGTGGCCTTTGGTCTGGCGGCCTGCGGAATCGGCTCGGATACGGGCGGATCGGTGCGCATTCCGGCCGCGTGGAACGGCTTGGTTGGGCTGAAAACCACCTCGGGGCGGCTGAGCCTTGAGGGCGTGGTGCCCCTGTGCCTGCGGTTCGACACGGTCGGCCCGCTGGCGCGGTCGGTCGAGGATGCGGGGCAGATGCTGGCGCTGCTGGAGGGTGGAACGCCGGCCGATCTGCGGGGCGCCAGCCTCAAGGGGCGGCGGTTTGCCGATCTGCAGACCATCGCGCAGGACGATCTGCGCGACGCGCCACGCCAGGCCTATGCCGAGGCGCTGGACCGCTTGCGTGATGCCGGGGCCGAGATCGTGCCGCTGGAGGTGCCGGAGCTGGTCGAGGCGATGGGCCTGTCCGGTGTCCTTTACACCACCGAAGCCTATGGCCTGTGGCGTGACGTTATCGAGGCCAACCCCGAGGCGATGTATCCCGAGATCCTTGAACGGTTCCGCGCGGGCAAGGGGCATTCCGGCCCGGATTACGTGGCCGCGTGGTCTCGGCTGAAGGCCTGCCGGTCGGCCTGGGACGCGGCTACCGCCGGATTCGACGCGGTTCTGGCCCCCACCGCGCCGATCCTGCCGCCGGATCTGGACCGGCTGATGAATGACCATGACTACTACGTCACCGAGAACCTTCTGGCCCTGCGCAACACCCGGATCGGCAACCTGATGGGGCTGGCGGCGCTGTCGCTGCCCACCACGACACCGTCCTGCGGACTGATGATGTTGGGCTATCCGGGCTCGGAGGAGGCACTTTTGCGGCTGGGTGCGGCTGCCGAGGCGGTTCTGGCCTGAATGCCACAATCCCCTGATTCGGAACCTCTTTGTCTGGACGCGCGGGGGTTCGGCCTGTAATCTGCTGGAAAACCGGGGCGCCAATGATCCCGGTATCGAGGCAGCAGTCATGAATTTCCCCGAGCGGTTTTCGAACCTACCGGCCTATGCTTTTCCGCGTCTACGCGCCCTGCTCGACCATCACGCGCCGGGCGGCGAAGTCGTGCATATGACGATTGGCGAGCCCAAGCATGACTTTCCGCCCTGGGTGACCGATGTCATCGTGGAAAACGCCGCCGGATTTCAAAAATACCCGCCGAACGAGGGGTCGGACGCGCTGCGCGGGGCCATCGCCGACTGGATCGACCGCCGCTATGGCGTGCGGATGGACCCCGAGGCCAACATCATGGCGCTGAACGGCACGCGCGAGGGGTTGTACAACGCCGCCATGGCGCTCTGCCCCGAGCAGAAGAACGGCCAGCAGCCGATCGTTTTGTGCCCCAACCCGTTCTACCAAGTCTACATGGTGGCCTCGATCTCGGTCGGGGCGCAGCCGTATTTCGTGCCCGCCACCGCGGCCACCGGGCATCTTCCGGACTATGCCGGCCTTCCAGAGGATGTGCTGAACCGCACCGCCGTGGCCTATATCTGTTCGCCCGCCAACCCGCAGGGTGCCGTCGCCTCGCGCGACTACTGGGCCGATCTGATCCGGCTGGCCGAGCGGTACGATTTCCGCATCTTCGCCGACGAGTGCTATTCCGAAATCTACCGCGACGCGCCGCCCACCGGCATCCTGACCGTCGCGCAGGAGCTGGGCGCCTACCCCGAGCGGATCACGCTGTTCAACTCGCTGTCGAAACGCTCGAACCTGGCGGGGCTGCGGTCGGGGCTGATCGCGGGCGGGCCGGAAAGTATCAAGCGGGTCAAGCAGTTGCGCGCCTATGCCGGGGCGCCCTTGCCGTCGCCGTTGCAGGCCGCCGCGGCCAGGGTCTGGGCCGACGAGGCGCATGTTCAAGAAAACCGCGCGCTGTATCAAGAAAAATACGCGATCGCCGATCAGGTGTTTGCGGGCGTTCAGGGCTATATGCCGCCCGAGGCGGGGTTCTTTCTTTGGCTGCCCGTCGAGGATGGCGAGCAGGCCGCATTGAAGCTGTGGCGGGAAACCGGGGTTCGGGTCCTGCCGGGCGCATATCTTTCACAAGGGGATCCGGGGCAGAACCCGGGCAAAGGCTTTATCAGGGTCGCGATGGTGGCCCCAAAAACAGAGATGCAGCGCGGGCTGATCACGCTCCGCGACTGCATCTATTCGTGAGGTACGAGGGCACATGGCATCTTACAACGCGCGCAACCGCGACCCATTGTTGGACAGCACCACCCAGGCCGCGATCGAGCGGCGCAGCAAGGAACTGATCGGGATCGCCTTGATCCTGGCCGGCCTGGCCGCCGCGGCGATGATCTGGTCCTACACGCCGGATGATCCGAACTGGATGGTCTCGACCGACGCGCCGGTGCAGAACTGGCTGGGCCGGTTCGGCGCCTCGATCGCTGCGCCGTTGTTCATGATCGTGGGCTGGGGCAGCTTTGGCATCGCGCTGGTGCTGGTCGGCTGGGGCGTGCGGTTCGCCGGCCATTTCGGCGAGGATCGCGCCGTGGCCCGCCTGATTTTCGCGCCGATCTGGATCGCCGTGCTCTCGGTCTATGCCGCAACGCTTGTGCCCGGTGCCGAATGGCGCGCGACGCACAGCTTTGGCCTGGGCGGTCTGTTCGGCGACACGGTGATGGGGGCGCTGCTGACGCTGTTGCCGATCTCGTCGCATTTCATGGTCAAGCTGATGTCGCTGGCCATGGCGGCCGGCATGCTGGCATTGGGCGTCTTTGTGCTGGGTTTCACCAAATCGGACGTCCGGCACGGGTTCCGGGCTTTCCTGCTGGGTCTGGTGATGGCCTATGACATGCTGATGACCGCGCTGGGGCAGGGGGCGTCGGCCACCGCCCGGGCCGCACAGGCGCGCCGGGAAAAATGGCAGGAACGCAAGGCAACCCAGGCCGCTGGCGCCGAATTTGAGGATGAACTGGCCTATGCCGATCCGGTCTTTGAAGAGCCCGAGATCGCAGCACCCGAACCCGTCAAGACGGGCCTGCTTGCGCGCATGCCCGGCCTGATCCGCCGCCCCGAGCCGATGCCCGAACCCGAGCTGGTCGACCCGGAACCCGTCACCGGATATGACGAGATGCCGGGCGAGGACCGGATCCGCTCGAAGATTTCCGCGGTGATCCAGAACCGCAAGGTCGCCACCGGTGAAATCGCGCCCGAGCCTGATCCGAACCGCCCGCTGACCAAGGGGCGTGGCCGTGGCCCCGACCCGCTGATCCTGAATGCGCCGCGAGCGGGCAACCTTCCGCCCGAGCCACCACTGGCTGCTGCCGGGCTTCCGCCCGAGCCGCCGTTGACCAGTCAGCCAGCGCAGCCTTATGCGGAAATTGAGACGTTCACCGAAGACCAGGTCTCAGAGTATTCGCCTTTGGACGCCGACGACGATCAGGTGTTCGAGGATGCAGAAGACCCAATCGCCGAGGCGCGTCCGGCGATGAAGATCCCGGTTGCCGAACCGCGCAAGCCAGTTGTCGCGCAGCCGGTCCGGCGCAACGTCCTGCCCTCGCGACGGGCTCAGGCCGAGGCTCAGCCCAGCCTGTCCTTCGAAGAGCGGCACACCGATTTCGAACTGCCACCGCTCAGCCTGCTGACGAACCCGTCGGGCATCCCGCGCCATCACCTGAGCGACGAGGCGCTGGAGGAAAACGCGCGGATGCTGGAGAACGTGCTGGATGATTATGGGGTCAAAGGCGAGATCGTCAGTGTCCGCCCCGGCCCTGTCGTCACGATGTACGAGTTGGAACCCGCGCCGGGCCTGAAAGCCAGCCGCGTGATCGGACTGGCCGATGATATCGCCCGGTCGATGTCGGCCCTGTCAGCGCGGGTTTCGACCCTGCCCGGACGCTCAGTCATCGGCATCGAACTGCCTAACGAAAACCGCGAGATGGTGGTCCTGCGCGAAATTCTCGCCAGCCGTGACTTTGGCGATGGCAACCACGCGCTGCCGCTGGCGCTGGGCAAGGATATCGGCGGTGAATCGGTTGTGGCGAACTTGGCCAAGATGCCCCACCTTCTGATCGCGGGCACAACTGGTTCGGGTAAATCGGTGGCGATCAACACGATGATCCTGTCGCTGCTGTACAAGCTGACCCCGGATGAATGCCGCCTGATCATGATCGACCCCAAGATGCTGGAACTGTCTGTCTATGACGGCATCCCGCACCTGCTGTCGCCGGTCGTGACCGACCCGAAAAAGGCGGTCGTGGCGCTGAAATGGGTCGTGGGTGAGATGGAGGACCGCTATCGCAAGATGTCCAAGATGGGTGTGCGCAACATCGCCGGCTACAACGGCCGCGTGAAGGACGCACTGGCCAAGGGCGAGCTGTTCAGCCGCACGGTCCAGACCGGGTTTGACGATGAAACCGGCGAGCCGATATTCGAAACCGAAGAATTCGAACCTCAGGCAATGCCATACATCGTCGTCATCGTCGACGAGATGGCCGACCTGATGATGGTTGCAGGCAAAGAGATCGAGGCCTGCATTCAACGCCTGGCGCAGATGGCGCGGGCCTCGGGCATTCACCTGATCATGGCCACGCAGCGGCCCTCGGTGGACGTCATCACCGGTACGATCAAGGCCAACTTCCCGACCCGGATCTCGTTCCAGGTGACGTCGAAAGTCGACAGCCGGACTATTCTGGGCGAGATGGGGGCCGAACAGCTGCTGGGGCAGGGCGATATGCTGTACATGGCTGGCGGCGCCAAGATCACCCGCTGCCACGGGCCGTTCGTGTCGGATGAAGAGGTCGAGGAGGTCGTGAACCACCTAAAGCAGTATGGTCCGCCGGACTATGTCGGCAGCGTGCTGGATGGTCCGTCCGAGGACAAGGCCGACAATATCGACGCGGTTCTGGGTCTGAATACCGGCGGCAACACCAATGGTGAGGACGCCCTGTACGATCAGGCGGTTGCCATCGTGATCAAGGATCGCAAGTGTTCAACCTCGTACATCCAGCGGAAACTTGCCATCGGCTACAACAAGGCTGCGCGGCTGGTCGAGCAGATGGAGGACGAAGGCGTTGTTTCGGCAGCAAATCACGTGGGCAAACGCGAAATCCTCGTCCCGGAACAGTAGGATATTTAATAACAAGGGCAGAGCGCATATCTGTGTGTCATGAAACAGATTGCCTTTGCCCTTGCCCTTGCTTTGACTGCCCCTGCAGCCTGGGCCGCCGACAAGCTGGCCTTGTCGCAGATCTCGAACTATCTGAACGGATTGAAGGCCGTTCAGACGACGTTTACCCAAGTCAACGATGACGGATCGCTGAGTACCGGCAAGCTGTGGCTGCAGCGGCCCGGAAAGATGCGGTTCGAATACGATCCGCCCAACAGCGCGGTCGTGCTGGCCAATGCCGGCACCGTGATGGTGTTCGACCCCAAATCAAACCAGCCGCCCGAGCAGTACCCGTTGAAGCGCACGCCGCTGTCGCTGGTTCTGGCGCGAAACGTGAACCTGTCGCAGGCCAACATGGTAGTAGGCCACACATTTGATGGCACAGCCACGGTCGTCACCGCGCAGGACCCGAAAAACCCCGAGTCCGGGCGGATCGAGCTGATGTTCACGGCTAATCCGATCGAGCTGAGGAAATGGGTCATCTACGACAACGCCGGGGGTCAAACCACGGTGCTGCTGGGTCCCCTCAACGAAGATGTCAGAATCGACAGCGGCCTGTTTTCGAACAAGGCGCGGCGCGGGTCAGAAAATCGCTGACCCGCGGCTCTTTCAATAGCGGCAGCTGGACAGCTGCGCCTGGTACATCTGCGCGCGTGCGTCCACGTCATTGGCCACGTTCAATAACCAGGTCTTGCCGTAATGGCTGCCGCGTGCGTAACCCGCGCGACCTTCGTGATACGCCAGATACTGGTTCCGCGTGTCGCTGGTCGAGATGCCGATCTTCTGACTGCTTTTGTTCATGTACCATCCGACGAAATCTGATGCGTCACGAATGCGGTCACGCTTGGCGCGCCGCTTCCCGGTTTCGCGCTGGTATTCTTCCCAGGTTCCGTCCAGGGCCTGGCTGAAGCCATAGGCGCTGCTCTGACGGCCCATCGGAATAACCCCAAGAACATATTTGTGGGGCGTCCGGGCGTCGTGACGATAGCGGCTTTCTTGGTAGATGGTTGCCATCTGGACATGGACCGGAACACCCCATTTGCGTTCGGTGCTTTTGAATGCCTTGATCATGTCCGGCCGTTCGCGCGCGATGGCGCAAGCGTCATTGAGGTTGCTGGGCGGACGCTGTGCGCCGCCCCCACAGGATGCCAAAAACAGCACCCCGAAGAGTACGAGAAGTTTTCTGCTCATGTGCCTCGTGCCTTTTTTCTTTATTCTAGCGCAGATTGCAGGCCGAGGAAATCACAATCGTATAAGAAACCCTGCAGCAGGCCGACGACTGTCAGGCATAGGTTCACAGACTGTTTCCGCGAATTTCAGATCAATGATTGGCAATTGCCGGCGGAAAGGTTTAGTAAGTGCCTTGGGGGCTGAAACAATGCTGAAGACACATGCAAAGTACCGCCTGGGCCAGGTGGTTCGTCACAAGAAACATCCCTTCCGAGGGGTGATTTTTGACGTGGATCCGGAATTTGCGAACACCGAGGAATGGTACGAGGCAATTCCCGAAGACAGCCGCCCGATCAAGGATCAGCCGTTCTACCATTTGCTGGCCGAGAACGATCAATCCTTCTATGTGGCTTATGTATCAGAGCAAAATCTGATTGCCGACCAGTCAGGCGAACCTGTTGATCATCCTGATATTCCCAACATGTTCGGGCCGTTTCAGGACGGCAGCTATCCGCTGCACTTCCAGCTGAACTGATACGGTGCTGACGCCGTTGAGGCGTCAATAACCCAAAGCGCAACCGTCCTTTCGGGGGTCGCTGGCGCCCTCCAATACTCCGCTTTGATGGATTCGGATCGCCTGCGCGCCGCCCAGAGGCGTTTCCGTTTCGACGACATTGTGCCCCATTTCCGACAATTGTTGCGCGATCTTGCGGTCGTAGCCGGGTTCGATCTTCAAGATCGAACCGTCGGCAAAAGCGCGGGGTGCGTCGACGGCGTGCTGCAGCCCCAAGTCGAAATCCAGAAGGTTGGAAACCAGGCGCGCGTGGCCTGTCGGCTGATAGGCCCCGCCCATCACGCCGAACGGCATGGCTATCTGCCCGTTTTGCTTCAGTATCGCGGGAATGATTGTGTGCATCGGGCGCTTGCCGCCGCCCAGTTCGTTCGGATGTCCCGGTTCAAGGTTGAAACCACATCCGCGGTTCTGCAGGAGAATGCCAAACTTTTCCGAGGCGATGCCCGATCCGAAGCTGTGGAAGATGGAGTAGATCAGAGAAACAGCCATACGATCCCGGTCGACGACCGTGACATAAACCGTGTCCTTGTGCACCGCTTCGGTCAGCGGGGCGGCGGCGGTCATGGCGCGCCGGGGATCAATCAGCTCGGCCAGCTTTGCCGCCGTTTCCGGCGCCAGAAAATGTTCCATGCGCGACGACTGATCCGGGTCGGCGATGAACCGGTTGCGTGCATCGTAGGCCAGCTTGGTCGCCTCGGCTTCGATATGCGCCCGTTCGGCGCCCCACGGGTCCATGCCTGCAATGTCGAAATGCTTGAGGATGTTGAGAAGCAGGATCGCAGTCGCGCCTTGTCCGTTCGGCGGATGTTCCAGCAGTTCAGCGTTGCGGTAGTCACCTCCGACCGGTGAGGCTTCGATGAACTTTGTGTCGTGAAAATCGGTGGCCGAATGGATCCCGCCTCGAGAATTCAACGCGGCCAGCATGTCATCGGCGATTTCGCCCTCGTAAAAGGCGTCACGCCCCCTTCGGGCCACGCGAAGCAGGACTTCTGCCTGACCCGGAGCGCGAAACATCTGACCTGTCGTTGGGGCGCGGCCGTCGATCAGATAGTGATCCCGGGCTGCGCCCTGCAGCGTTTCGGCCCCGATCGACCAGTCATGCGCGACGCGAGGTGCAACCGGAACGCCCGTTTCGGCATAGTGAATTGCAGGTTGAAGAAGGGCCTCGATCCCCAATCGACCCTCGGCCTCTGACAGGTGGCAGAATGCGTCAACAGCCCCGGGGATCGTCACCGCTTCGGGGCCGTCAAGTGGCACCGCAGCCAACCCACGGGCCCGCAGATCTTCGGCCGAGGCGCCAGCGGGCGCCCGCCCGGATCCGTTCAGCGCGCGCACCTTCGTTTCGCCAGCGCGATTGTAAAGAACGAAACAGTCGCCACCCAGACCTGTCATCTGCGGTTCGCAGATGCCCAGAAGTACGCCCGCGGCAATGGCGGCGTCCATTGCGTTTCCGCCGCGGCCCAGAATATCCAGCGCCACCTTTGCAGCCAGCGGATGCGAGGTTGCGCACATCCCTTCGGTCGACGAAACCTCGGAACGGCCGGGGGCATGGAAATCGCGCATGGAATGGGTCTCCTCCTGAACGCGTCGACACTAGGGTGCCGTTGGCTGATGTCCAGTCATTTCAAGGAGAAGGTCCTCGGCGCCGTTCACTGGGTGGGGGCTGTGACACATGGCGCCGAGGGAAGCTATCTGAGCTACCCCTTGTTTCTGCCGGTCGTTTGCGGCGCGACAATGGTCCGATCTGGGCGTTATTGTGGCCGATCCGCTTTTTTTGTGCGCTCAAACCGCAAGAATAGCAGGTTTTGGCCGTTTCTGCGGTCATACCGCACCTCGTCGGCCAATGTGCGGATCAGGAACCAACCGAATCCACCTTCGGGCAGGTTTGAAGTATCGGTTTCCACACTGGCAGGAATGCCATCAGGCATCTTCAGGCCGGGCAAGGGGTGCCCGGTGTCAGTGATCTGGACCTCCAGGTAATCTTTGGAGTCCAGCACGGAAACCCGAACCATTCCGGGCGCGCGCTCAGCATAGGCGTGTTCGACAACATTGTTGATCGCCTCGGCCAACACGATCTTGATGTCGGCAGTCTTTTGCCCCGGCAAACCGAGATTCGACAGCCCCGCGTGCAACGAAGCGATGGCGCGGCTGGCCTCGGCTTCGACGGCTGGGAACGCCACTTCGAGTCGGCCGTCTTCGCATTTGACTGTCACGCCATTTGCTCCCTGGCGCTTCACTCCAACTCGGAGGCCAGCGCGTCATCCAAGTTGGGATGCAGTTTGAAAACCGTATCCATCCGCGTCAGCCGAAAAACCTTTGCCACGACAGGCTGCAATCCCGCCAGTTCCAGCCCGCGCCCATTTCCAAGTTGCTTCATGGACGCCACGATCGCTCCCAATCCACTGGAGTCTATGAACTCGACCGCAGACAGGTCCAGGATGATCCGTCCGGCGCCATCTGCGGTTTGGGTCCGCATGTCTTCCTTGAACTGTATCGCCATGGCGGCGTCGATGCGGGCGGCGTCGACTGTGATGATCTGCGTCTCGCCTGTCGTTTTGCTGCTCAGTGCCACGTGACTCCCCTCGGATTCCGTCGATCGATCGTAGAAATACGCTAGACGGCATTTCTTACCATTCGGTATCCAAGCACTCGACAAAAGGAGGAGTCGTCACATGAAAGAGGTTGTGATCGCTGGTGCGGCCCGGACGCCGATGGGCGGGTTTCAAGGAATGTTCGACGGCGTGCCTGCGGCGGAACTGGGTGGCGTCGCCATTCGCGCGGCGCTTGAAAACGCCAAGACGCAGACGGTCGACGAGGTTTTGATGGGCTGCGTTCTGCCCGCCGGTCAGGGGCAGGCTCCGGCGCGTCAGGCAGGGTTTGCGGCAGGTCTGGGAGAAGAGGTACCTGCGACCACGCTGAACAAGATGTGCGGGTCGGGCATGAAGGCGGCG
Organism: Ruegeria sp. BC2; assembly: GCF_056539245.1. Taxonomy (NCBI): domain Bacteria; kingdom Pseudomonadati; phylum Pseudomonadota; class Alphaproteobacteria; order Rhodobacterales; family Roseobacteraceae; genus Ruegeria; species Ruegeria sp. BC2. The sequence goes on along the minus strand of NZ_JBQFUQ010000002.1, from coordinate 94,701 downwards.
ATGATGGCGTTCGATCAGATCGCGCTTGGCCATGCAGACTCGATGGTTGCGGGTGGGATGGAAAGCATGACGAATGCGCCCTACTTGCTGCCCAAGATGCGCGGCGGGGCTCGTATCGGTCACGGCCAGGTGGTGGATCACATGTTCCTGGACGGGTTGGAAGATGCCTATGACAAGGGCCGCCTGATGGGCACTTTTGCCGAAGACTGCGCCGAGGCTTATCAATTCACCCGAGAGGCGCAGGACGAATACGCGTTGAAGTCGCTGTCGAATGCGCTCGAAGCGCAGGCCAGCGGAGCCTTCTCGGACGAGATCGCAGCCGTCACGGTCCGAAGCCGCAAAGGTGAGATCATCCAGGATTCGGATGAGCAGCCCAAATCGGCGCGGCCGGAAAAGATACCGACGCTGAAGCCGGCATTCCGCAAGGATGGCACGGTGACGGCGGCCAATTCCTCGTCAATCTCGGATGGCGCGGCGGCGTTGGTTCTTGCCGCGGCTGACACGGCCGAGGCGCGCGGCCTGAATGTACGTGCCCGCATCCTGGGCCACGCGAGCCACGCCCAGGCGCCCGGCCTTTTCACGACGGCTCCGGTCCCGGCCGCGCAGAAGCTGCTGGAACGGATCGGTTGGAGCAAGGACGACGTGGACCTGTGGGAAGTGAACGAGGCTTTTGCCGTTGTTCCCATGGCCTTCATGCACGAGATGGGCCTGCCGCGCGACAAGGTCAACGTAAACGGAGGCGCCTGCGCCCTTGGTCATCCGATCGGTGCCTCAGGTGCACGCATCATGGTGACGCTTCTAAATGCACTCGAGAAGCGTGGCCTGAAGCGCGGAGTGGCCGCGATCTGCATCGGAGGCGGGGAGGGCACCGCAATCGCGATCGAGCGGGTTTGACGCTTTGGCTTTTTGCCATTAGCTGAACCGGGCCGCAGAGGTTGCGGCCCGGTTGCACATTGGAAATGACCCCATGAAAGCTGACTACGCGCTCTTGTCCAAAACCATCGAAGCCCTGACGGAAGGTGAAACTGACCAGGTCGCTCTGATGGCCACCGTCGCCTGCGAGGTGCATCACAGCGACAACCGCTTTGACTGGACAGGGTTTTACCGTGTGACCGAGCCGGAGTTGTTGAAGATCGGACCCTATCAGGGCGGGCACGGCTGTTTGGTCATCCCGTTCTCGCGCGGGGTCTGCGGGGCAGCAGCGCGGACCGGAGAGGTTCAGCTGGTCCCGGATGTGGATGCGTTTGAGGGGCACATTGCCTGTGCCTCGTCGACCCGGTCCGAATTGGTTCTGCCGGTGCGGGACTCTGCGGGGCAGGTCATCGGGGTCTTTGATATCGACAGCGATCAGCCCGATGCGTTCGAGCAGGCCGATGCCGATGGGCTGTCGCGTATCCTCGCGCAGGTTTTCGGGCGTCTGTAGAACCTTTATTCCGGTTCGATTCCCGAGGCTTTGAGCTGAGAGTCCGGCTCCACGTGAATGATGGTCCGGGCCTCGGGCAGCTTTTCGGCGATTGCATCTTCGATCGCGTCACAGATGTCGTGGGCGTCACCGACTGTCATGTTGCGATCGACGACCAGATGAAATTCGATGAACACGGCTTTGCCGGCCCGTCGGGTGCGCAGATCGTGGATCTGCAAGGCACCCTGAGACGAGTTCCGAACGGCGGCCTCGATGATGTCCGTGTCCTCGGTGTGGGCCGCTGAATCCATCAGATCTCCGGCCGAATGGAAAATGACCTTCCAACCTTCGCGCAGAATATTCGCGGCCACCAGAATGGCCAGCAACGGGTCAAGAACGGCCCAGCCTGTGAGCAATACCAGGATCAGTCCCAACAAGACCCCGGCCGAGGTCCAGACGTCGGTCATCAGGTGGCGCCCATTGGCGGTCATGGCCGGCGAGCGCCGTTTCTGACCCGCCGAGATCAAGACGCGGGCCCAGACCAGGTTCAGGACCATGGCCGCTGCGTTCACGGCCAGTCCGATCGGTCCGAGCTGGTCGAGGTGAGGGGCGAACAAGGCGCCCCAGGCTTCCTGAATGATCAGGATTGCGGCGAGAACGATCAGGGTCCCCTCGGCGATGGCCGAGAAGTTCTCGGCCTTGTGATGTCCGAAAGGGTGATTGCTGTCGGCAGGACGCTCTGCCATCCGAATGGCAAACCACGCCAGCAGCGCGCCGACCACGTTGACCAAAGACTCCATTGCGTCGGAATACAGAGCGACCGACCCGGTCAAATGCCATGCCAGGACCTTGAGCAGCAGCACCAGCAGGGACACCGCCACTGACCCGATGGCCAGCGCCTGGGACGAAGTTCTGTCAATCATTTGCAACCATTGCCCGATCGCACTGCCAAATGCCAGTTTCAAACAGAACTGTAGGTGAGGAACAGGTAGATCGCGCCCGCCTGCAGAGCCGTAATGGCATACAGCACAGTCGTCAGCCGCTTTTTCCGGGTCTTGTGCCCGAATATCCAGCGACCCAACTAAGCTGCGGGGCTGCCGCCCAACAGCGCCAGTCGCAAAAGCCACTTCTCCGGGACACGCCGCCTGCGTCGGATCGCCCGCAGCTTGTCCCAGCCGAACACCAGCAAAGTCAACGCGTTGATGGCCCAGAAATACAGAATGACGATCCACATTCCGCAGCCATAGCGTGGAAGGATCAGGATCGGTAGTGAAAAATCTCTTGGAATTTTCACCGATTCGGGACATCGTGAAAAATGTGACGTAAATTTCATGAATCGGGGGTGGTAGCGTGAACGACCAGGCCCATATCGCTGCGACGCTGGGGGCGGACATTCGCGCGCTGCGCAAGGCGCGCGGGTTGACGCTGACCGATATCGCTTCGCGGTTGGACCGGTCGGTGGGCTGGCTCAGCCAGGTCGAGCGCGATTTGTCTGCTCCGTCGATCTCGGATCTGCGCCTGATCGCGGAATGCCTGGGTGTGCCGATGTCGATGCTGTTCGCCCATACCGGCGTTCTGGCCGAGGAACAGGGCTATGTGGTGCGCGCCGGTTCGCGCCGGCCGATGGGGTCGGGCGAGGAAGGGCTGATCGAGGAATTGCTGTCGCCTGACCTGACCGATGATTTCGAGATGGTGCATTCCACCTTTGAGCCCCACTCCCGGATGCAGACCCCGGCCAACCGTCCGACGCAGGAGGTTGGATACATGATCTCGGGCCGTCTCGACCTTACGATCGGAGGCCGAAATTTCACCGTCGGCGTCGGGGACAGCTTTCGGATCAAGCACGAACCCTATCAATGGGCGAACCCTTACGACGAACCCGCCGTGGCCGTCTGGGTGATCGCTCCGCCGGTGTACTGATGAGCTTTGAGGCCTGGACCATATTCGCGCTGTTCTGGGTGGTGTTCGTGACCACGCCGGGTCCGAATGCGGTGAATTGTATCTCGAACGGGATGAGCCTGCCATTTCCCAAGGCAATGCTTGGGGTTCTGGCGATCCTGACCCAGGCCAGCGCCTTTCTGATCCTGTCGGCTCTGGGGGTGACAGCCCTCATCGCGGCCTCGCCAACCGGGTTTTTCGTGGCTAAACTGATCGGGGCGGGGTTCCTGATCTGGATGGGACTCCGCGGGTGGATGAACGCCGCGCGTCCCGCGCCGGCCAGCCAGCGCCCGGCCCGCCATGTCTATCTCCATGCCTTGGCCGTCGCCACGATCAATCCAAAGAGCGTCGCAGGTTACCTGGCCGCGTTTTCCCAGTTCGTGCAGCTTGATGTGCCGATCTGGCAGCAAATGGCGATCATCATGCCGACGGCGCTGATCATCACGACGCTCAGCTACACCGGGTTCACACTGTTGGGTGCGGTGATGGGGCGGGCTGCACTGGGCGCCGTGTTCAACGTCTGGGTGCGCCGCGTCATGGCCACCTGTTTCATCATTTATGGCGTCCTGCTGGGAACCAGCGCGACACCTGCAGGAAAGGGATAGAGCCATGCAAAAAGGATCGTGCCTTTGCGGTTCGGTGGCCTTCACGATCAACGGAGAGCTGTCACCGCCCTCGGCCTGCCACTGCGGGCAATGCCGTCGGCAGTCTGGGCATTATTGGGCCTCGACCGCGACCCACCAGGACAACCTGACCCTGAACAGCAGCGATACACTGGGATGGTTTCAGGTTTCGGACACGGCCCGGCGTGGTTTCTGCAAGGCATGCGGAAGCTTTCTGTTCTGGCAGCACAAGGACGAAGACACGATTTCGGTTTCGATGGGGGCTCTGGACCAGCCCACTCAGTTGAAACTGGCCCGCCACATCTTCGTGGCGGACAAGGGCGACTACTACGACATCACGGATGAACTGCCCCAAAGGGCACAATGACAGGGATCTAGAAACATGAGCGATTTTCCGACCAAGGCCCGCGTGGTCATCATCGGTGGCGGCGTCGTAGGGGCGTCCTCGCTGTACCATTTGGCCAAAAAGGGCTGGACCGACTGCGTTCTGCTGGAAAAGAACGAGCTGACCGCAGGGTCGACCTGGCACGCGGCGGGCAACGTGCCGACATTCTCGACCTCGTGGGCGATCATGAACATGCAGCGCTATTCGACCGAGCTGTATTCACGTCTTGGCGAAGAGGTCGACTACCCGATGAACTACCACGTGTCCGGCTCGATCCGTCTGGCGCACAGCAAAGAGCGAATGCAGGAGTTCCAGCGGGCCATGTCGATGGGCCGCTACCAGGGAATCCCGATGGAAATGTGGACGCCGGAGCAGGCCAAGGAACGCTACCCGTTCCTGGAAACTCATGATCTTGAGGGCGTTCTGTATGACCCGACCGATGGGGACATCGACCCTGCGCAGCTGACCCAGGCGCTGGCCAAGGGCGCACGCGACATGGGGCAGAAGATCATCCGGTTCTGCCCGGCCACCGGCGTGACCCAGCATGACGACGGCACCTGGACCGTCCACACCGAAAAAGGCGACATCGACTGCGACTATGTCGTCAACGCGGCCGGCTACTACGCGCAGCGCGTGGGCGAATGGTTCAAACCCTTTGGCGGCCGCACCGTGCCCGCGATGGTCATGAGCCACCAGTACCTGCTGACCGACGAGATCCCCGAGGTCGAAGCCTGGTCCAAGGAAAACGGCGGCAAGCTGCCGCTGTTGCGCGACGTGGATATCTCCTACTACCTGCGACAGGAAAAGCACGGCTTCAATCTCGGCCCCTACGAGCCCAACTGCAAGGGCCACTGGATGACCGAGGACGACCCGATGCCTGAGGATTTCAGCTTTCAGCTGTGGAACGACGATCTGGACCGGATCGAGGACATCGTCACTGACGCGATGGAGCGTGTGCCGCTGATGGCGACCTCGGGCGTGGGCCGCGTGATCAACGGGCCGATCCCCTATGCGCCCGACGGCCTGCCGCTGATCGGGCCGATGCCCGGCGTCAAGAACGCCTTCGAGGCGCATACCTTCACCTTCGGCATCGCCCAAGGCGGCGGTGCAGGCAAAGTGCTGGCCGAATGGATCGTGGATGGTGCCACCGAATGGGACATGTGGGCCGTCGATCCGCGACGCTACACCGATTACACCGATCAGGACTACTGCAACCAGAAGGGCATGGAGGTCTACGGCAACGAATACGCCATGCACTTCCCCCATCACGAATGGCCCGCCGCGCGCGACAAGAAGCTGTCGCCCGTGCATGCCAAGGTCAAGGAACTGGGCGGCGTCATGGGCGTCTACAACGGCTGGGAGCGCGCCAACTGGTTCGCGCAGCCGGGTGACGACACCTCCGAGGAAAGCACCCACACCTGGGGCCGCTCGGGTCCGTGGGAGCAGCGGATCAAGGAAGAATGCGAGGCCGTGCGCGACCATTGCGGCGTGCTCGACCTGCCGGGTTTCTCGCGCTTTGTCGTCAAGGGCGAAGGCGCGGCCGAGGCGCTGCGCGGGCTGGTCACCGGCGGCCTGCCCAAGGTGGGGCGGATCAACCTCGTCTACATCGCCGACAATCGCGGCCGCATCCTGACCGAGATGTCCTGCATGCGCCTGGGCGAGGATGAGTTCGTGATGATCACCGCCGCCACCGCGCAATGGCACGACCGCGACATCCTGATGAACGCAATGCCCGCGGGCGTCGCGGTCGAGGACGTGACCACCACCCGCGACACGCTGATCGTGACCGGTCCGAAATCGCGTGAGATCCTGTCGGGTCTGACCGATGCCGACCTCTCGCTGGGTTGGCTGACCCATCAGGCGGCCACCGTGGCCGGACAGCCCGCCCACCTGATCCGTGTGTCCTTTGCCGGTGAACTGGGCTGGGAGGTGCATTCGCTCAACGAGCACATGCCCGCGATCTATGACGCGATCCTTGCCGCCGGGGCCAAGCCGTTCGGCATGTATGCGCTGAACAGCCTGCGCATCGAAAAGGGATACCGCGCGTGGAAGGGAGATCTCAGCACCGACTACTCGCTGCTCGAAGGCGGGCTGGAGCGCTTCGTCAAGTTCGACAAGCCGCAGGATTTCCCCGGCAAGACCGCGTTGCTGGCGGAAAAGCAGCGTGGAGTGAAGAAGTCTTTCGTCACGCTGGTCGTCGAGGCCGGTGACTGCGATGCGCCTTACATGTCCTGCATCTGGCAGGGCGACCAGATCGTGGGCGAGACCACATCGGGCGCCTGGGGCTATCGTGTCGGCAAGTCCGTCGCGCTGGGCATGATCAAGGCCGATCTGGCCAACCCGGGCACCGAGCTCGAGGTGGAAATCTACGGCGAAAAGTGTCGCGCCGTGGTACAGGAGGATCAGCCGCTGTGGGATCCCGCCAACGAGCGGCTGCGCGCCTGACACAAGGAGGCCAATATGCGCCCGCGATATTCCAAGCAGGGACCCGGTGAGGGTCCCAACTATGACTGGGAGAATGACCATACCTTCGTGAAGGTTTCCGGTCAGGACACGGGCGGGGCCTACACCCTGATGGAAGACAACTTGAAGGCCAGCTTCGCGCTTGGCCTTCATCGCCACGACAGCCACGCCGAGACTTTCTATTTCCTCGAGGGCGCCGTGGATTTCTACGTCGACGGAGATTGGCACCTGTGCACGCCGGGCACCACCATGCATGTTCCGCCGGGTGTGCCGCATGCCTGCCGCGTCGCCGACAACAAACCGGCACGAATGCTCATGATCTTTCAACCCTCCGGGTTTGACGGTTTCCTTGCGGAACTGGCAACCATGACCCAGGCAGATTTTGAGGACGAGGCCAAGATGGCCGATCTGAATGTCCGCTACGACATCGTGCCGATGGGGCCGGTGCCGCCCCATCCCGACGACCAGACCTGAGAAGCCAGCGAAATGAATGCTCCAAAGACGATGTGCGGTGTCTATCTGACAGGCCACGGTGGTCCAGAAGTTCTGGAATGGCGCGAGGATATTCCGGTTCCAGTACCCGGGCCCGGGCAGGTTCTGGTTCGCGTGGTCGCGGCAGGCGTCAACAACACCGACATCAACACGCGGATCGGATGGTATTCCTCGGACGTCACCGGCGCGACGGACGCGGTTGACCAAGAGGTCGAAGCCGGCGGGTGGGGCGGCGCGCTGTCCTTTCCCCGCATTCAAGGCGGAGATATTTGCGGCATAGTCGAGCAGATCGGGCCGGGTGCCGGCGTCAAACCGGGGCAACGCGTGACCTGCCCGATCAACCTGCCGCGCCCGCGCCCGGGTAACCCGACAGGCTTCATCGCGCTTGGGTCCGAGATCGACGGGTCTTTTGCGCAATACTGCCTGCTCGAGGCGGATGACCTCTATGACGTGACCGCCTCACCGCTGTCGGACGTGGAAATCGCCGCCATCCCCTGTGCGTTTGGCACGGCCGAGAACCTGTTGACCCGCGCGGGCGTGACTGCCGGGCACAAGGTGCTGATCACCGGCGCCTCGGGCGGCGTCGGGCTGGCGGCCGTGCAATTGGCAGCCTTGCGGGGAGCAACCGTGTGGGGGGTGACCAGTGCCGCCAAGGCCGAAGTGGTACGGGCGCAGGGTGCGGCTGGTACGTTCGAGCGCGACGCGCCGCTGCCTCAGGACAGCTTTGACGTGGTGATCGACGTGGTCGGCGGCCCGGCCTTTTCCGGCCTGATCCTGGCACTGAAGCCGGGCGGCCAATATGCCGTGTCCGGGGCCATCGCCGGCCCGATCGTGCAGGCTGATCTGCGCGAAATCTACCTGCGCGACATCACGATCCACGGCTGCACTCACCAAGCCTTCGAAGTTTTTGGCCGACTGGTCGAGTTGATGAACGCGGGTCGGATCAAGCCGTTGATTTCCAAGACTTACCCGCTGCGCGAGATCGTCCAGGCGCAGACGGACTTTCAATCAAAGACCCTGCCCGGAAAGCTGGTTCTCATACCGTAAGGAGGCACCGAGATGGCAGACATCACGCTGTTGGATGGTTCGATCGGTCAAGAGCTGGTCAAACGTCGTGGCGAACAGCCAACCGCCTTGTGGTCAACCCGCGTAATGATCGACGAGCCGGGGTTGGTCGGAGAGATCCATCGGGATTATTTTGACCGCGGGGCAACCGTCGCGACGACAAACACCTACGCCGTGCACCGTTCTCGCCTCGTACGAGCGGGGATCGAGGACCAGCTGGAGCAACTTATTGATGCGGCTCTGACACAGGCCGAACTGGCGCGCTATGGGCGGGCGGGGCGTATTGCCGGTGCGCTGGGCCCCTTGCTGGCCACCTATCGCCCCGATCTGAACCCCGATCCCGACGAGGCCGCGCAGAAATTCGCGGAACTGGTGCGATTGATGCAGAACCGGGTGGACCTGTTTCTGATCGAAACCGTCTCGTCCGTGACCGAGGCCGAAGGCGCGCTGCGTGGAACTGAAGGCTGTGGCAAGCCGGTCTGGCTGGCCCTGTCGGTCATGGACGAGGACGGTACGCGGCTGAGGTCGGGCGAACCGCTGGGCGCGATCGCGCCACTGGTCGAACGCTTCGATCCCCAGGCGGTTCTGATCAATTGCACCCGACCCGAGGCGGTTCCTGCGGCGCTGGAGATCCTTGCGGAACTTGAAAAGCCCTACGGTGCCTACGCGAATGGTTTCACCCGGATTTCCGACGGCTTCCTGAAAGACGCTCCGACAGTCGACGCGCTGGAGGCGCGCCACGATCTGGACCCGTCGGCCTATGCCGTACATGCGATGAGTTGGGTTGACCAAGGGGCCACGATCATCGGTGGATGCTGCGAAGTGGGCCCTGAGCACATCGAAGCTTTGGCCAACGCCCTGCGCTCGGCCGGGCACAGGATCGTGTGAGTGGCGGGTATGGCGGAGAAATCGGACCCTGGAAAACCCGAAGGCGTCAAGGCGCAGTGGCATTTTGACATCATCACCGCGCCGGGCTTCGTTCTGCTGGAACTGGCGTCGGTGGTGGATGTGCTGCGTCTCGCCAATCGGGTTTGCCCGCACCCGCCGTTCACTTATGCCTATCGGTCGCTCAAGGGAGGGACCATCGTCAGCAGCAGCGGCGCCAGCATTCCGACCCAGCCCGTTACGCGCCAACCGGACGCCGACTATCTGTTCGTGATCGGCAACACCGACCCGGACCAGCCCGAGCTGTCGCTGGGCCGGGTTGTGTCCGACTATACCTATCGCGGTGCGCAGGTCTTTTTGCTGGCCGAGGCCGCCAGCCGATACATCGACGAACACGGAACGCCCGACATGGCAACACATTGGGAAAACGCGTCGATCTTCCGCGAACGCGGTGCCCGGTTCGAGGCTAAGCTTTCGATCGCGACCGAGCAGGGCCCGGTCGTGACCTGCGCGGGAATGGGGGCCACGGCCGATATTGCTTTGGCGGTGATCGGGCGTCACATCTCGGGGCCGGCCAAGATGACGGTGGCTGACATCATGCTGCACGAACACATCCGCGACTTTTCGTCGTTGCAGCCGTTTTCGGGCGCCAAGACGACAACGACCGGGGACGCCCGACTGGATCAGTGCATCAAGTTGATGCAGGCCAATATCGAAGATCCGTTGCCCATCAATCAACTGGTCGAAGAGCTTGGAATGTCGAACCGCTCGCTGGAGCGCAAATTCAAAACGTTTTTTGGCACCACACCGAATGGGTTCTACCGGGAGATGCGGTTGGCCAAGGCCAACAACCTGCTTTTGAATACCACTATGAGCGTGCGTGAAATCGGCCTCGCCTGCGGCTTTCCCAACGGGTTCTCATCCGTCTACAAAAGCTTTTTCGGGATCACGCCATTCGCTCTGCGCCGCCAGAAACGCCAATCGGCGCTGCGGTGATTTTTGTGCCGCAGTTGACGTTTTTGCTGCCTTTTTTGTCGCCTGTTCGTGGCACTCTTATGCCGACTCGAGATTGGAGACTTCGGAATGGTTGATCTTCCCAGCAAGGCCCGCGTGGTGATCATCGGTGGCGGTGTGATCGGATGCTCGGTGGCCTATCACCTGACCAAGAAAGGCTGGAACGACGTTGTTCTGCTGGAGCGCAAGCAGCTGACCAGCGGCACGACATGGCACGCGGCCGGCCTGATCGCCCAACTGCGCGCCACCGCGAACATGACCAAACTGGCGAAATACAGCCAGGAACTCTATGGCGCGCTCGAGGAGGAAACCGGCGTCGGCACCGGCTTCAAACGCTGTGGCTCGATCACCGTGGCGCTGACGGATGAGCGCAAGGAAGAGATCTACCGCCAGGCCGCCATGGCCCGCGCCTTCGGGGTCGAGGTCGAGGAGATCTCGAACGAGTGGGTGGCCGAGCTTTATCCGCATCTGAATCTGGATGGGGTCAAGGGCGCCGTCTATCTGCCGCTGGACGGCCAGGGCGACCCGGCCAATATCGCGCTGGCGCTGGCCAAGGGTGCCCGTCAGCGCGGCGCCGTCGTCAAGGAACGGGTCAAGGTCACCGAGATCGCAAAGCAGGGCCGCAAAGTTACCGGCGTCGACTGGGTGGCGGATGATGGCAGCGCCTCGGGCCATATCGAGTGTGACATGGTGGTCAACTGCGCCGGCATGTGGGGGCATCAGGTGGGGCGCATGGCGGGCGTGAACGTTCCGCTGCATGCCTGCGAGCATTTCTACATAGTGACAGAGGGCATCGACGGCCTGACCCAGCTTCCGGTTCTGCGGGTGCCGGACGAATGCGCCTATTACAAGGAGGACGCCGGGAAAATCCTGCTGGGCGCCTTCGAGCCCAACGCCAAGCCCTGGGCGATGTACGGCATCCCCGACAGTTTCGAGTTCGACCAACTGCCCGAGGATTTCGACCATTTCGAACCGATCCTCGAGGCCGCCTGCAACCGCATGCCGATGTTGGCGGAGGCGGGCATCCATACCTTCTTCAACGGGCCGGAATCCTTCACTCCCGACGACGCCTATCACCTTGGCCTTGCGCCCGAGATGGACAATGTCTGGGTCGCCGCCGGGTTCAACTCGATCGGGATCCAGTCTGCGGGCGGCGCGGGAATGGCGCTGGCGGAATGGATGGACTCGGGTGAAAAACCCTTTGACCTGGGCGACGTGGACATCAGCCGGATGCAGCCATTCCAGGGCAACAAGCAGTATCTATTCGAGCGGTCCAAGGAAACGCTGGGCCTGCTCTATGCCGACCACTACCCCTATCGGCAAAAGGCCACGGCGCGCGGCGTGCGCCGGACGCCGTTCCACCACCACCTGAAAGAAAACGGGGCCGTCTTTGGCGAGCTGGCCGGCTGGGAGCGCGCGAACTGGTTTGCCAATGAGGGGCAGGAACGCGAATACCGCTACAGCTGGAAGCGCCAGAACTGGTTCGAGAACTCGGCCGCCGAACACCGCGCAGTGCGCGAGAACGTGGGCATGTATGACATGTCCTCGTTCGGAAAAATTCGGGTCGAAGGCCCCGATGCCCAGGCTTTCATGAACTATATCGGTGGCGGCGACTACGCGGTTCCAAACGGCAAAATCGTCTACACCCAATTCTTGAACCGGCATGGCGGGATCGAGGCAGACGTGACCGTGACCCGCCTTTCCGAGACCGCCTATCTGGTCGTGACCCCGGCGGCGACGCGACTGGCCGACCAGACGTGGATGATGCGTCATTCGGGCAATTTCAATGTGGTCATCACCGATGTCACGGCCGGCGAAGGCGTTCTGGCGGTGATGGGCCCCAACGCGCGGACCTTGCTTGAAAAAGTTTCGCCCAACGACTTCTCGAACGCGGCAAACCCATTCGGCACCGCACAGGAAATCGAGATCGGAATGGGCCTAGCACGCGTTCACCGCGTGACCTATGTGGGCGAACTTGGGTGGGAGGTCTATGTGTCGTCGGATATGGCCGGGCACGTTTTCGAAACGCTGCACGAGGCTGGGCAGGACATGGGCCTGAAGCTGTGCGGCATGCACATGATGGACAGCTGCCGGATCGAAAAGGGCTTCCGTCACTTCGGCCATGACATCACCTGCGAAGATCACGTTGTGGACGCCGGTCTCGGCTTTGCCGTCAAGGTGGACAAGGGATGTGATTTCATTGGCCGAGATGCGGTGATTGCCCGCAAGGACAGCGGCCCCCACAGCCGGCTGGTGCAATTCAAGCTGACCGACCCTGAACCTCTGCTGTTCCACAACGAACCGATTATCCGAGATGGCGAATATGTGGGCTACATCAGCTCAGGAAACTATGGCCACACTTTGGGTGGCGCGATCGGCATGGGTTATGTCCCCTGCAAGGGCGAAAGCGCGGCCGACGTGCTGTCCTCGACATACGAGATTGACGTCTGCGGAGTAAAGGTCCGCGCCGAGGCGTCGCTCAAACCCATGTACGATCCGAAATCCGAACGTGTGAAGGTCTGATGGCGGGTTGGGGGCGTTGCTCCTATGCAATTGCATAGGGCCGGACGGAGGTTCTTGACGAGGCCTCTGTCTGGCCAAGACTTTACCGGAAAACCAAGCATAGCCGAACATGGTTCTGCCGGTCGCACACCGGACGATAGGGCCGCCGACCCATCACAATTCGTTATGGGCGTCTTCAAGCTTTTCTGAGTTTCAATGGCAAAGGACTTTGCCTAAAGACGGGGGGTATCAGCTGGAGACCATTCATGGCCGAGCGCCCGACCCAAGCCCAGAACACGGATTCGCCAAAAGGCCTTGCGCTGGCTGTTACGGCGTATGTCCTTTGGGGTTTTCTGCCGCTCTACATGAAGGCAATGGCGCATATCGGTCCCGTCGAAATCGTGGCGCATCGCATCATCTGGTCGGTGCCGGTGGCCGGGCTGTTGCTGGTCGCGCTGGGGCGAACCGGTGATCTGAAGGCGGCGCTGCGCGATCCGCGCATGTTGGGAATGGCATGCCTGACGGCGGCCCTGATTTCAGTGAACTGGGCTATCTACGTCTGGGCGATCGCCAGTGGCAACGCTCTGGACGCGGCGCTGGGGTATTATATCAACCCGCTGTTCAGCATAGCGCTGGGAGCGATCCTGCTGCGCGAGTCCCTGACCCGAACACAGTTGATTGCCGTGGGGCTTGCCGCCTTGGGCGTTCTGGTTCTGGTGGTCGAGGCCGGCCGTCTGCCATGGGCGGCGCTGGGGTTGATGGTCAGCTGGGGATTTTACGCGTTCTTCAAGCGCTCGTTGCCCATCGGACCAAACCAGGGATTCCTGCTTGAGGTTCTGATTTTGCTGGTTCCCGCGCTGGCTTATGTGACCTGGTTGGGCGCGGAGGGTACCGGACATTTTGGAGGCGCCGCAACAGATACCATGCTGTTGGCCGGGGCAGGTATCGTGACCGCCGTTCCGCTTCTGGTCTATGCCAACGGGGCCAAGCTGGTGCGGCTTTCGACCATGGGTATCCTGCAGTACATCGCGCCGACCATGATATTTATCACGGCGATCACGCTGTTTGGTGAGCAGATCGACCGCGGGCGCATGATTGCCTTTCCGTTGATCTGGGCCGCACTGGTAGTCTATTCAGTGCCCATGATCCGTCAGGTGCGCGGTCAGACCTGATCGAGGATCATTCGCGCGGCCTGCTCTGCCCAAAGCCGATAGGCTTTGGGGCTTGGGTGATAGCCGTCCACAGCCGCCAGGGCCGGATCGTCGGGCAGGTGCAGCGCCAGATGCCGGGCCTTGGGGAAGCTCGCGATCACCTCTCTCAGCCCTTCGTCAAGGCGCGCGGATTGGCGTCCCAAAATCCATGCCAAGGGCTGTGGTAGCGCCGGGAACCGATCCATCTGCGGGACGCCCGTCACGATCACAGTCCGCACGCCCAGATCGACGGAAAGCAAGCGCATCAACTCGGCCTGTTGACGTTTGAACCGGTTGCAGGTCACGGCTCGGGTGACGTCGTTGACGCCCAAGGCCGTAACAGCCGCGTCAAACTGGCCTTCGATCCTGCGCAGGTCTTCGATCGCGTTACTGGTCGTGTGGCCGGTCGTTGCGACAAGGCGCCACTCAACGCTGAACTGGCGGCTGAGCAGTTTCACCAACTGGCCCGACAGCGCCTGTTCCTGAGTGCCTGCCCCAACGCCTGCGGCTGAACTGTCGCCGGCGATCAGCAGGCGCAGTCTCGGCCCGCGGCCTTGCCGGCCCTCACGCGCACCGGAAGGTTCGGGCAGCTGCACGGCCCTTCGTCGCACCAGCAGAGCCTGTGCCGCCAGCACCGGCAGCAGCGGAACTCTCAGAAGCTGATCGGCGGCAATGGGCACGGGTGGCTCAGCTCAAAGCGTTCCGAAATTCCAGGAACCGGGGGTCTTTCATGACGCGCGCCATCATGGCCTCGCGCAGGGCGCCAACGGTCTTGTAGGGACGCATGGCGACTTCGAATGTCTGAATCAACCCGTCATCGTTGAGCTTGATCAGGTCAACGCCAACAGCGTCCAGTTCACCCACCTTGCATTGAAACTCCAATGCCCAGTCTTTGCCATCGCCCATGATCCGGCGGTAGCGAAACTCGGAAAAAACCTGTCCAACATGACCCAATACCGCCGCCACCGGGGCGCGGCCTGTCCAGGTGCTGTAGTAGGTCGGCGGAAGGAACTGCACGTCTTCGGCCAGCAATTCATGGATCAGGCTCTCGTCGCCCTTGGCGACCACTTCCTGCATTCGTTCGATCGTCGGGTGCATGTCATCTCCTCTGCCTGGCGCGAGAGTTGCCGAGAAGCCTTCTCATCGCAAGGACGACGTTGCGAGAGGCGGCGCCCTGCGATAGGCAGCGCGCATGAGCGATACCTATGATCCCCCTAAAACGCCGCTGGACGTGCTGCACGAGGATGCGCAGGTGATCGTGGTGAACAAGCCGGCGGGCCTGCTGTCGGTGCCCGGCCGTGGAGAGCACCTGGCCGATTGTCTGCTGGTCCGTGTGCAGGCCGCATTCCCGCAGGCCTTGCTGGTCCACCGGTTGGACCGCGACACCTCAGGCGTCATGATCTTTGCCCAGACACCGCACGCCCAACGATATCTGGGACAGCAATTCGAAAACCGGCAGACACGAAAAACCTACGTCGCCCGTGTGTGGGGCCGGGTGGAACCAAAGACCGGCACGGTAGACTTGCCGTTGATCGTGGATTGGCCCAACAGGCCGCGCCAGATGGTGTGCCACGAGACCGGAAAGCCGGCCGTCACGGATTGGCGGGTCGTCCGGTACGACGGGGACACCACCCGCGTTCGCCTGTTTCCAAAAACCGGTCGCTCGCACCAGTTGCGGGTCCATATGCAGGCACTGGGCCATCCGATCCTGGGCGACCCGTTCTATGCCGAAGGACCGGCGCGCGATTTCCCCAGGCTGATGCTTCATTCCGAGGAATTGCGCGTCAAACACCCCGAGGATGGCATATCGATGAAATTTCGCGCTCTGCCGGATTTCTGAGCGCCTTCGGGGCGGCGGGTATTCGCCGATCTCACGTTTTTGTCGCTTGAGCCTGTTTGTGTCAGGCGTGCTATAATCACGTCAAACACGTAACCCGGAAAAACGGGTGCAGGAGCAGAAGGTGAACCCATGAAAATTTCCAGATTCTTGCTGCCGGTCGGGCTGAGCGCCGCATTTGTGCTGGGGGCTTGTACCGACCCCGGTACATTGCGGGTTCAGGACGACCCGAACCAGAACGCCAAGCAGGGAGCGTTGTTGGGCGGTCTGATTGGCGCCGGAGTTGGTGCCATCGCCAATGACTCGAACCCTGGGCTGGGTGCCGTTGCCGGTGCGGCCATCGGTGCTGCCGGCGGCGGGTTGATCGGCAACCAGTTGGACCGGCAGGCAGCCGAACTGCGTCAGCAACTGGCCAATGACGGTATCACGATCGTCAACGCCGGAGACCGGCTGATCGTCACGGTTCCGAATGACATCACCTTCGACACCGACAGCGCCACGGTCCGGCCTGCGCTGAGAGCGGATCTGGTCCGCGTGGGGCAAAACCTGGTGAACTATCCCAACTCGAACGTACAGATCATCGGGCACACCGACAGCGATGGTGAAGCCGGCTACAATCAGATCCTGTCTGAACGCCGCGCCAACGCGGTGGCGGATGTTCTGCAGGCCAATGGCGTCAGCTATGCGCGTATCGCCACGATCGGCCGCGGAGAAAACCAACCGATCGCCTCGAACCTGACGCCCGAGGGCAAGGCGCAGAACCGCCGGGTCGAGATCGTGATCGTGCCAAGCGGCAACGCCTGAGCCGATCAAC
Organism: Ruegeria sp. BC2; assembly: GCF_056539245.1. Lineage (NCBI taxonomy): Bacteria > Pseudomonadati > Pseudomonadota > Alphaproteobacteria > Rhodobacterales > Roseobacteraceae > Ruegeria > Ruegeria sp. BC2. The sequence goes on along the minus strand of NZ_JBQFUQ010000002.1, from coordinate 78,091 downwards.
TGCCAACCGCCGGGGGCCGCCGCGAGCGGCCCCTTTCTTTTTGCACATTGACTGCGCGTCAGGCGGGCTATGGTTTGCGGTCGGGATGACTAAACTGCAGCCGAAACACATGACGGAGATATCCTGATGTCCGAACCGATCCTTCTGGGCCTGTCCGGCTCGTTGCGGCAGAACGCCACCAATCGACGCCTAATCCGCGAAGCGGCGCGCCTGTTCGGCGCGGGAACGTTCATCGAAGCTGATCTGAACCTGCCGCTCTATGATGGAGATGCTGAGGAGGCCGAGGGGGTCCCGGCCGAAGTTCAGATCCTGGCGGACCAGATCGCCGGTTCCCATGCGGTGGTCATTTCCACTCCGGAATACAACAAGGGGCCGTCAGGCGTTCTGAAGAACGCGCTGGACTGGGTCAGCCGGACCAAGGGCAATCCCTGGGCCGACAAACCGGTTGCGGTGATGTCAGCAGCGGCGGGCCGGGCCGGAGGCGAACGGGCGCAGATGATCCTGCGGTCGTTCATGGTGCCATTTCAGCCGCGTATCCTTCAGGGCCCCGAAATTCATCTGGCCGACAGCTCGAACGAGTTCGACGATTCAGGTCGGTTGCGCAGCGACCGGTACGAACGGACGCTGGGCCAGTTGATGGAGAAGCTGCGGGCCGAAGCAGGTTTCTGAGCCTTGTCGGGCTGGCCGAGCCTGCTTAGGGTGCGGCCATGACGGATCAAGTTTCCTCGGAAATTCAACATGACGTGATGGACCCTGCCCGGGCGGCGGCGTTTCAGGTGGCGTTGGGGCAGGCACCTTCGATCGGCATGGGCACGTCGCTGCCACTTTTTTTTCACCAGTTGTATTTCTGGTCACCGCGCCCGCCCGAGGGCTTGGGGCGCGACGGCCATCCCGCGGTGGGCGGAGGGCTGGTCCCCGACTTCGGTCTTCCGCGTCGGATGTGGGCCGGTGGTCGACTGCGGTTCGCCGCTCCGCTGATCGCTGGCACACCGGCCGAACGCCGCTCGACCTTGAGCAATGTAAGCACCAAGACCGGACGGACTGGGCCCTTGGGGTTTGTGACCCTCAAGCACGAAATCTGGCAGGACGACACGCTGTGCCTGACCGAATGGCAGGACCTTGTCTATCGCGAGGATCCGTCGGCCGATGCACCAAAATCAGCGGCCCCGGTTGCCCGGACGGACGAAACAGACCTGCGCCAGGTCGCGTTCGACACCACGCTGCTGTTTCGGTACTCGGCGCTGACATTCAATGGCCACCGCATCCACTATGACCTTGACTATGCCCGCGATGTCGAAGGCTATGCCGGGCTGGTGGTTCATGGACCGCTTCTGGCGCAGCATCTGATGCTGCTCGCCACTGATCTCATGGGGCCGCTGGCCGAGTTTTCCTTTCGCGCGTCCTCTCCGCTGATGCATCTCGAGGCTGCCACGCTGTGCCGAAACGGGAACGATTTTTGGGTCCGCGGTCCTGACGGTCGGCAGTGCATGCAGGCCGTGGCCCTTCCACGGTCACAGTGACGCCTCGGGGCGGAAGCCTTCGGGGATCGAATCCTGTCCGTCCAGTACAAGGTCTGCCATGATCTCGGCCACCTTTGGGGCCATGCCGAACCCGATCTTGAAGCCGCCATTGGCAATGAACTGGCCCTTGTGCAGCGGGTGTGCGCCCAGCATCGGCGCTCGGCTCTTGCTGCGGGGGCGGACTCCGGCCCAACGCTCGATCACTTCCGCGCCGTGTAGAACGGGAACCGCCTGCAACGCGCGCTGGATCACATCGTCAAGCGCAGCATCGGTGCCGGTCGGGTCGTCATAGTCCCGCTCGGACGTCGAGCCGATGGCCAGTGTCCCGTCGGCGTGGGGCACGAAATGGATCGACTCCGCAAACAGCTGCGGCACTTGGCCCGCGTCGAACCGCAGCAGTGCCGCCTGTCCCTTGACCCCGTTTCCGACCACCTTGCCGAAAGCATCGGACAGTTCCAACAGGCCGGACACCCCGGTCGCATGAATGACTGCCCCGGTGTCCGGGGCCTCGGGCACGACCTCAACCCCCATCACGGCCAGCGCGGCCACCAGCGCGGCGCAGGCCCGGCGTGGATGCATGCGTGCACTCAACGTATCGTGGATGACGAAACCCGTTGCGCTGGGCGGGCACCATGATCCGACCGAGCGCGCCTCGACCACGGTCCATTCAGCCCGACCCTGCCAAAGGTCGCGGGCCGAGGCCGCACGCTGATGCGCCAGGTCGAGGTACTTTGGGTCGTTGATGGGCTGGATCCGCCCCAGACGCGCATAGCCGGGCGAAACGCCGCCGGTGGCCTCCACCTGTCGCCAGAACGGTTCGGCCATCAGCAGGCTTTCGAATTGGAATGCTTTCTTGTCGTTCCAGTTTTCCGGAACGTGCGGGGCAAGGGCACCCACCAGCCCGCCGCTGGACCCTGAACCCGCGCCGTAGGGATCGACGACCCGGACCCTGGCGCCACGTCGCGCACAAGTCCAGGCGATGGACAGGCCAAATATACCAGCCCCGCGGATCGTCACATCGACCATTGCCAATCCCCTTTTCCTTGTTCAGTGTCGCGCCGCTTAGCTACAGGAATTCCCGATGGCAGACCAGCGCGCCAAATTGTCGTGGAGGGATGAGACAGTCCCTGTTTCTGATCGTTTCGACGACCCCTATTTCAGCCTTCAGAACGGACTGGAGGAGACCCGTCATGTCTTTTTGCAGGGCAACGATCTGCCCGCGCGCTTTGCCCCTGGTTTTCACATCGCCGAGTTGGGGTTCGGAACCGGACTGAACATGCTGACCGCTTGGTCGGAATGGGAGAAGTCCGGGCAATCGGGTCCGCTGACGTTTACCAGTTTCGAAGCCTTTCCGATGGCCCCTGCCGATATGAAACGCGCGCTTGCGGCCTTTCCCGAGCTGGCGCCCTGGGCCGACCGGTTCCTTGACCGATGGCAGGGTGGCGGCCGTGATTTGGACACGCTGCGTCTGACCGTGATCGAAGGTGATGCCCGCCAGACCCTGCCCCTTTGGGACGGGCTCGCCGATGCCTGGTTCCTGGATGGGTTCTCGCCCGCCAAGAACCCTGAGCTGTGGCAGCCGGAACTGATGCGGCAAGTGGCGGTCCATACAGCGCCCGAAGGGACGGCTGCCACCTATACCGCAGCCGGGTTTGTGCGGCGAGGGTTGCAGGATGCCGGGTTTTCGGTATCCCGCGCGCCGGGATACGGCCGAAAACGGCACATGACGCGGGCGACCAAGGCATGACCCAGACAAACAACGTGCGGGCGGGTATTGCCCTGATGATCGCGGCCACGATCGTGTTTGCGCTGCAGGACGGCATCTCGCGCCATCTGGCAGGCACGTACAACACCTACATGGTGGTCATGCTGCGATACTGGTTCTTTGCAGCTTTCGTGATTGCCTTGGCGGCGCGTGCACCCGGTGGTCTGGCGGCCGCCGCCAGGACGCGGCAACCGGGCCTGCAGATTCTGCGCGGTCTGCTGCTTGCCGGCGAGATCTGCGTCGCCGTCTACGGCTTTACCATTCTCGGTCTGATCGAGAGCCAGGCGGTGTTCATCTGCTATCCGCTTCTGGTCGCCGCGCTCAGCGGCCCTGTGCTGGGCGAGAAGGTCGGCTGGCGGCGCTGGTCGGCCATCGGGGTCGGATGCGTTGGCGTGCTGATCATTCTGCAGCCCGGCATGGGCGTTTTCAATCCGTGGGCAGTAGTCCCCCTGATCTCGGCGTTGATGTTTGCGTTCTATGGTCTGCTGACCCGCTATGCCGCGCGTCAGGACAGCACCGCAACCAGCTTCTTCTGGACCGGGATCGTCGGAGCATTGGTCATGACCTGCATCGGCCTGTGGTTCTGGGAGCCGATGATGCCGCGGGATTGGTTCTGGATGGGGCTGCTGTGCATTACCGGCGTTCTGGGGCATTGGCTGCTGATCAAGTGCTACGAGATGGCCGAGGCCAGCGCCGTACAGCCCTTTGCCTATTTCCACCTGATGTGGAGCGCAATTCTGGGCATCACGATCTTTGACGAGACCCTGCGCCCCGCGGTGGTCGCCGGGGCGGGGCTGGTGGTGGCGGCGGGTCTGTTTACCCTATGGCGCGAACGCAGACAGGGTTGATCCGAGCAACTCCTGCGAGAAGGGGATCGGCAGCGCGGGTTTGCCCAGCCTTGCGCGGTAGACAGGCAGGCTCTCGGTCACCCGCATCACATAGTTGCGGGTCTCGTTGAAGGGGATCGTCTCGATCCAGTCGACGATATCCACCGCGCCGGTTCGCGGGTCGCCGTAGCGGTCCATCCATGATTTCGGGCGATTGGGGCCGGCATTGTAACCTGCGGCCATCATCACGACGTTGCCGTTGAATTCGGCAGCCAGCCCGGCCAGATAGTTTGCCCCCAGTTTGGCGTTGTATCGCCAATCCGAGGTCAAACGTCCCGTCTGATGACCGCTGAGAATGCCCAGTTCCTGCGCGACCAGCTTGGCGGTCGCAGGCATCACCTGCATTAGGCCGCGCGCGCCGGCACCGCTGATCACGACCGGGTCGAATTCGCTTTCGCGGCGTGCGATGGCCAGGGTCATTTCCTTGGCCATGGGCAATCCGATATCCGCAACGGGATGGACCGGGTAATACGCCGCGGGCAATACGACTCCATTCGTCGCGGCCCGTTTGGCGATCATCACCGCCAGATGCGGCTCCTTCAACTCGACCGCCAGATCACCCAGCTGGCCGGCCTGCACCGGATCCAGGCTTTCGACCAGGTGCGTCAGGAACCGTTCGCCCAATTCCGGCTCGCCAGCTCGTATCAGCAGCAGCCCCGCCTCAAGCACACTGGACTTGGCGAACTCGGCCTGTTTCCAATGGGGCGCCCGGCGCGGGTTGGCTAGGTCGCTGTCAAATGGCCGTCCGATCTGTTCTGCAGCCAACAGGCCATAGAACGAGGTCTGGTAGTCGGCGCCGATTGCATAAGCCTCGTAGGCTTTCTCGGCGTTTCCGGTTGCGGCGTAGGCCCGGCCCAACCAATACCCGCCCCGACCCATCGAGATCGGAGACTTCACAGCCCCCAGGAAGTTCTGGAAATGCCGAACGGCTGTGGCCGGGTCGTTCAGCTTGCGCAAAGCCAGGAAACCCGACAGCCACTCGAGGTCGGCATATCCATACCCCATCTCGGGTGTCATGTGGTGATTGGCGGCGATGGCATAGGCCCGGTTCGCATCACCCTGACGCATTTCCAGCCGAGCCAGCCTGCGTCGCCCTTCGGCCCACTTGTCGGGTTCCCCCAGTGCCTGCGGGCTGGTCGAGCGCGCCAGCATCAGATCAATGGCGCTGTCGTCCAGCTCTTTGCGGTCCCGCCATACGAACCGGTCAAAGGCCAGCCCCGGATCATCGGCAAGCGCCTTCGGAACGGCGGCAACCTTGCCATCCACGCCGGGTTGGCGCTTTTGCAGGGCGATCCGCGCTTCGGCCAGTTTGCGGTAGTCTTCGCTGACCAGCGGCAGCATCTGGGCCGAGCTGATCAGATGACCATCCCACAGCATTCGGTCCAGACGAGCCTCGTGATGCGGTTTCAGCAGTGACCCGAAGTTCTGAACGTAGTCCTGCTGCAAGCCCGAGCCCATCGGCATCGTCCGCCAGGCAGTGACGATATCCGCCTCGGCCTCACCGGTTCGGCCTTTGGCCTTCAGTGCCACGGCATAGTTCAGAGCTCCTTCGGCAGTCTGTGGCGGGTTGTCCTTGTAGAACTTCAGCACCCGGTCCGGGTCCGCGCCGGTAAAGGACGGCTCGCTTTTGCGGCGCAGCCAGGCAAGGCCCGGCCAATCGGGCCGCCGGTCCAGAAAGACCAGAACATCGCCAGAGCTGCCGAACCCTTGGCGCAGCCAGTGCCACACGATGATGTCGCGCGCGACCGAGCCGCGGGTGCCGGCCACGCGCAAGGCGGCGTTCCAGTCGCCTTTGCGCAATTCGGACATTGCGGCCCGAAGATCGGACACCGCATCGGCCCGCACGGCCTGAGTTTGAAGCGTCAAAGCTAGAATCATCGTCGCGATCAGCGACAGAATCCGTGTCATCCCTTGCATTTCCCGACCAACCGAGGATACAGCCATTCAGGATAAACCTTGCGCCGCCGGGATCAACTCAAGAAACCTAAATTCGTGTCGGCCCGCGACGCACATCACACGATTGAACCTCAAGGAGCGTTCCATGTTCAAAGGCTCGATGCCAGCTCTCGTCACCCCGTTCCGCAACGGCGAGTTGGACCTGGATACGCTCAAACAATTGGTGGAATGGCAGATTGCCGAAGGGTCGACCGGTCTGGTGCCCGTCGGCACGACCGGCGAAAGCCCGACGCTGAGCCACGAGGAACACGAAACCGTAGTGGCCGAGGTGGTCAAGGCCGCCGCGGGGCGCGTGCCGGTCATCGCCGGGGCCGGGTCGAACAATACGGTCGAAGCCATCCGGTTCGTGCGATTCGCACAGAAAGTGGGTGCGGATGCGGCATTGGTCGTCACGCCCTACTACAACAAGCCGACTCAGAAAGGCCTGTTGTCCCATTTTCGGGCGCTGCATGACTGTGCGGATATTCCGATCATCATCTACAACATCCCGGGCCGCTCGGTCATCGACATGAACCCGGACACCATGGGTGCGCTGGCGCAACTGCCTCGGATCATCGGTGTCAAGGACGCCACGGGCGATCTTGCCCGCGTCAGCCAGCAGCGCGCTGCCTGCGGCAAAGACTTCTGCCAGCTTTCTGGTGAGGACGCGACGGCCCTGGGTTTCAACGCCCATGGTGGCGTTGGCTGTATCTCGGTCACCGCGAACGTGGCCCCCAAGCTGTGCGCCGAGTTCCAGCAGGCGACCCTGTCGGGCGACTATGCGACGGCGCTGGAGTATCAGGATCGGTTGATGCCGCTGCACGAGGCCATATTCATCGAACCGGGCCTGGTGGGTGCGAAATACGCGCTCAGCAAACTGGGACGCTGCGCCGAAGAAGTGCGGTCGCCGCTGACGACGCTGGAAGACAGCACAAAGGCCGCGATTGATGCCGCGATGGAGCATGCGGGCCTGATCTGATCAGGCGTGTTCCAAAAGAAAAAGGGCGGTGTCCGGGAGAACCGGCACCGCCCTTTGCTTGCCTGCAGAGCGACTTAGCGCTTGCCATAGTACAGCCCGACCACATGTTCGGCCTGGGCAAAGAACAGCCAGCGAGAAGTCGCGATACCCGCCATATGAGACAGCACCGCCAGCGCTCCGACCAGGTGGTTGAACGGCAGGATCAACAGACCGACGGGAACCACGAAGGCCAAGGCAAAGGAAATGGCCCGCAGCTTGTCTGCGTGTTTGCGTCCGACAACGTGAACGAATTCGCGCAGCAGATAGTTGGTTCCTGTATGCGGCGGTTCAAACGCGCGGACAGAACCCCGGTCGCCAAGACCAGTTGCCGTACCAAGGTTGGTTCCCGAGTTGGCCAAGGCCTGATCGCCCGAACGCCAGTAAAGAATTTGAACCAGCGCGGCGATCAACAGCAGCGGGATCGCAAATGCGGTCTGCCCCGCCAGAAGCGCGCCACCGGCCACGCTGAAGCTCAGAAACATTACGGGCGTCAGTGTCAGGTTCCACCGTGGGATCGTCTTGAGTTGCGTGTAGATCATCGAGGTCGTGAATACGGTCGCCAATGAGAGCAGCGAACCGATCAGACCCAGACCGGACCAGCGTTGGTCCAGAAAGATCGCGCCGATCGCATAGAGCCCCATGACCAACAGGGCCAGAACTGCGCACCAGCCCTCGCGGCTGAGCCAGCTTGTCTTCCATTGGGTGAACGCCTTGAGCGCGCGCTCGGGGTGGCCGAGGTGAAAGGTCGAGGCCATGAGCCCGCCCACGGACAGTGCATAGGCGATGGCGAAAAACACGAAGGCCACCCAGCCCGAGACATTCGGAAAGCCGAGGCCCAGGAAAAACAGCAGGCCGAAGCCCAGCCCCGACAGAGTGGTGAACAGGATGACGGAAGGTGCGGGATGCATGTCAGAGCTTCTCCAATGCCTTGTCCAGCCAGCCAAGGAAGCCCTTCGGCTCGTCGGCGACCGGCGCCAGCAGGGGCGCCAGGATGTCGATCTGCTCTTCGACCGTATCCTTAGGGCGGGGTGGCAGGTATTTGTTGACCGGTTTGGTGCCCATTTCGGGCATCAGATCCATTCCGCCGCGCTCGACCACCAGTTGGCTGACCTCGCTGTCGGGGTCGCCCAGATCACCGAAATGGCGGGCCCCCGCGGGGCAGGTCCGCACGCAGGCGGGAACGCGGTCTTCCTCGGGCAGGTTGTCGTTGTAGATGCGATCGACGCACAGGGTGCATTTCTTCATGACCCCCTCTGCTGCGTCCAGTTCGCGCGCGCCATAGGGGCAGGCCCAGGCACACAGGCCGCAGCCGATGCAGTCGCTTTCGTTGACCAGCACGATCCCGTCCTCGACCCGCTTGTAACTGGCGCCGGTGGGGCAGACGGTGACGCAGGGCGCATCCTCGCAATGCAGGCAGGATTTCGGGAAATGGATCAGCTGGGCGGCACCTTCGGCCGGCTGCACCTCGTACGAGTGCACCCGGTTCAGGAATGTGCCCGAGGGGTCCGCGCCATAGGCGTCCTGATCGGACAGGGGGGCGCCGTAGTTCTCGGTGTTCCAGCCCTTGCAGGAGATCACGCAGGCATGACAGCCGACGCAAGTATCCAGGTCAATGACCAGGCCCATTTTTCGCTCGGTGGATTGGGGAAGTTGGGTCATGGCGTCTGCTCTTTGTCGAGGCCCGGGGCCGAAAGGGGGGCAGCCCCCTCCTGAGCCGCTCGGCTCAATTCATCCCCGGAGTATTGCGGTCCAAATGGAGTGTGGCGCTGGGTCATTTGCCAACCTTCCATGCGAGATCCTTGGGGCCGGTACCGACCGGAGATTTGATTGACGGGAATTCCGGCTGGCTTTGGGCGTCTGCCGGTGCTTCGGCTTTTTCGATCTTGACCTTGAGGTCGAACCAGGCGGCCTGTCCGGTGATCGGGTCGGAATTGGCCCAGCGAAGACCGTCGCCCTTGGGCGGCAGCAGTTCGTGGATCAGGTGGTTGAGCAGGAATCCTTTGGTTGCCTCGGGCGCGTCGGGCTGCAACGCCCATGCCCCTTTGCGTTTGCCGATGGCGTTCCATGTCCAGACGGTGTTGTCGTTCAACGCCGCCATTTCCATCACCGGCACAGTGATTTCTCCGTGCGGAGAACTGACTTTGGCCCAGTCCCCGTCCTTCAGTCCGTGTTCGCACATCAGCTTGGTGGGAACATACAGCGGGTTGCGCCCGTGCAGTTGCCGCAACCAGGCATTCTGGGTGCCCCAGCTGTGATACATCGCCATGGGGCGCTGGGTCAGGGCGTTGACGGTAAAGCCTTCGTTTCCGGTCTGGTCAGTCTCGTACCAGATCGGAAGCGGGTCCATGGTTTCCGTGATGCGGCCGCGCAGGTGGTCGGGGGGCTGGCGGTCACCATGGCCTTCGGCGGCCAGCTGGAACTTGCGCATCGGTTCGGAATAGAGCTGGAACAGGTAGGGTTGCGGGCTGTCATACAGGCCCATTCCCACTGCCCAGTCCTGATAGGCGGCGTTCCAGGGTTTGTAGAACAGGGCCTCGTCCGGGATGTGTTCCAGGTAGAAGCCGCCATTCTCGATATAGCGGTCCAGTTGGTTCGGGTTCACGTCGCCTCGACCCACCTGCGAGCCATCTGCGCCGCGGAATCCAGCCAGTGGGCCGATGCCTGGCTTGCGCTGATGGTTGGCCATGTAGTCGGCATAGTCCGTGTATTTGGCCGAGCCGTCCTCATCGGTGAAACCCGGCAGACCCAGCTTGTTGGCCAGCTGGATCAGCACCGTCTGAAATCCGCGCACGTCGCGATCGGGTTCGATCACCGGCCAGCGGATCGCATCTGCGGCGCCGTCGGCCTCGCAGATCGGGCGGTCGAGGAGCGAGATGCAGTCATGCCGCTCCAGATAGGTGGTGTCGGGCAGGATCAGGTCGGCATAGGCCACCATTTCCGAGGAATAGGCATCGGAGTAGATGATCCGCGGAATCACGTAGTCTCCGTTGTCATCCTTGTCCGTCAGCATCTCGATCACGCCCTTAGTGTTCATGGTCGAGTTCCAGGACATGTTGGCCATGTACATGAACAGCGTGTCGATCTTGTAGGGATCGCCCGCGTGAGCGTTCGAGATCACCATGTGCATCAGCCCGTGGCTGGACATCGGGTTTTCCCAGGTAAAGGCCTTGTCGATGCGCGCCGGGCTGCCATCGGCCTTCAGGGCCAGATCTTCGGGGCCGCGCACGAAACCCAGATGCGGGCCGTCCAGGGGCGAGTTTGGCGTGACCTTGCAATGGGGGGTCGGGTGTGCTTCGACCGGCTTCGGATAGGGCGGCTTGAAGCGGAACCCACCCGGAACTTCGACCGTGCCAAGCAGGATCTGCAGCACGTGCAGCGCGCGGCAGGTCTGGAATCCGTTGGCATGGGCCGAAACGCCGCGCATCGCGTGCATGGCCACCGGCCGGCCGATCATCTTGCTGTGCTTTTCGCCCCGGAAGTCAGTCCATTCCTGGTCCAGCTCAAAGGCCTCGTCAAAGGCGACGCGCGCCAGTTCACCGGCGATGGCGCGGATCCGGCTGGCGGGTACGCCGCAATCCTGGGCCACCGCTTCGGGGGCGTATTCGTCGCTGAGGTATTTTTCCGCCATCACGTGGAAGACCGGGCGGTGGGTGATGCCGTCTATGTCATAGGTGGCGGTCAGGTCGGGCCGGACGCCCGGTTTGTCGAAGGCCGTCGGTTGCCCCGTTACCCGGTCGATCACCAGCGGCTTGCCGTCAGCGTCCCGCAGAAACAGGCCCTTTTCAGGGCCTTCGGCGGCATTCACCAGAACAGGGGCGTTGGTATAGCGGCTCAGGTAATCCAGGTCGATCTTGCCGGCTTTCATCAACACATGGATCAGCGACAGGATGAACAGCCCGTCGGTCCCGGGCGTGATGCCGACCCAGTCATCGGCAACTGCGTTGTAGCCGGTGCGGATCGGGTTCACCCCAATCACGCGGGCACCGCGCGCCTTGATCTTGCCGATGCCCATCTTGATCGGGTTGCTGTCATGGTCTTCGGCCACGCCGAACAGCATGAACAGCTTGGTGCGGTCCCAATCGGGCTGGCCGAATTCCCAGAACGCGCCGCCCATCGTGTAGATGCCGCCGGCCGCCATGTTGACCGAGCAGAAACCGCCATGGGCGGCATAGTTGCAGGTGCCGAAATTCTGGGCCCAGAAGCTGGTGAAGGATTGCGATTGGTCGCGGCCGGTGAAAAAGGCCAGCTTTTCGGGGTTGTCCTCGCGCAGCGGTTTGAGCCAGCCGACGGCGATGTCCAACGCTTCGTCCCAGCTGATTTCCTCGAACTCACCCGACCCGCGCGGACCCACCCGCTTGAGCGGAGCGCGCAGGCGTGACGGGGCGTTGACCTGCATGATGCCCGCGCTGCCTTTGGCGCACAGAACCCCCTTGTTCACCGGGTGGTCACGGTTGCCCTCGATGTAAGCGACCTTGCCATCCTTCATGTGGACGTTGATCCCGCACCGGCAGGCACACATGTAGCAGGTTGTCTTGCGAACCTCGTCCGAGACCTTGGGGGACGTGTCGAGGATTGGCTGCTGATGGGTCATTTGCGGATCCAGTCGTTTGCGTCGGGACGAACTTGTCACTTTCAGCCCGGATTTAGAATACTGTTCTGACGATGGCGCCAGATTTGATGGTCATGTTCCCAATGCCTGCAGCACGGTCACGGCGATCATCTGTTCGACATCCTCGGCGCTGCAGCCCCGGGACAGATCATTCGCCGGTCGGGCCAGACCCTGCAGCACCGGGCCGATCGCCATGTATCCACCGATCCTCTGGGTGATCTTGTAGCTGATGTTTCCCGCGTCCAGATTGGGAAAGATCATGACGTTGGCTTTGCCGGCCACTGTCGATCCCGGAGCCTTTTTCTGGCCGACGGGGGGGTGAAAAGCCGCGTCGAATTGCAGCTCGCCGTCGACATGCAGCTCGGGATGCTGTTCGCGCAAATGGCGCGTTGCCTCGGTAACCTTGTCGACACCGGGATGTCTTGCGCTGCCTTTGGTCGAAAAGCTCAACATCGCCAGTGAGGGCTGTTCCCGCAGGATGGCCCGGGCCGACTGGGCCGAGGCCGCCGCGATATGGGCCAGCTCCGATGCGGTCGGATCAATCACGAGCCCGCAATCGGAAAACAGCATCGCGCGCGCATCAGGTCCGCCCTGGTCCGGCGGGTACATCAGGAAAAACGAGGACACCAATCCGGCATCCGGGGCCAGGCCGATCACCTGAATCGCCGTGCGAACTACATCACCGGTCGTGTGGACAGCGCCACCGACCGTTCCCGTGACGCGCCCTGTCCGGACCAGCATGGCCGCGTAGACCAAGGGCGTTTCGGCGGCGGACCGGGCCGACACCGCATCCACGCCCTTGTGCCGGCGCAGATCGTGGTAGATGGCCGCGAACTCCTCGGTCAGCGGCGACTCGGTCGGGTCATGGATGGAGAGGTCATCGCCCGGTGCGGCGCCCTGCGCCAGCAACTCGGCTTCGATTTCTGCCCGCGGACCGACAAGGATGATGTCGGACAGCCCTGCGGACCGGGCGGCAAGCGCCCCCGCAACGATGCGGGGATCACTGCCTTCGCTCAGAGCAACGACTGGCCGGATTGCCGGAGCTTGCTGACGCAACAACTCGATGGGTGTCAGGGTCATCCGCTCCAGCTCCGTTCCCGCTCAGACCTGCTGCGGCACCATGTCGTCGGCGGAAATGCCGGCCACGGCCACAGGCTTTTTCATCGCGTCGCGGCGGAACGGTTCACCCAGTTCCTGGTTGATCAGGGCTTCGATCAGGGTGGTGATGCCATTCTTCTGGTCTTCGATGGCCTGATTCAGGGCGGCGGTCAGCTCGTCCATGGTGCGGGCGACGACACCCTTCAGGCCGCAGGCTTGGGCGATGCCGGCATAGGACACTTTGGTGTCCAGTTCGGTGCCCACGAAGTTGTCGTCGAACCACAGGGTCGAGTTGCGCTTTTCCGCGCCCCACTGGTAGTTGCGGAACACGATCTGCGTCACGGCAGGCCATTCCTCGCGGCCGATGGCGGTCAGCTCGTTCACCGCGATGCCGAAGGCGCCGTCACCGGCAAAGCCAACTACGGGCACGTCCGGGCAGCCGATCTTGGCGCCGACGATGGCGGGCAGGCCATATCCGCACGGTCCGAACAGGCCGGGGGCCAGATACTTGCGACCTTCCTCAAAGGACGGGTAGGCGTTGCCGATGGCGCAGTTGTTGCCGATGTCCGAGCTGATGATGGCTTCTTTCGGCAGCGCGGCCTGAATGGCGCGCCATGCCATGCGGGGGCTCATCCAGTCGGGCTTGGCGGCGCGGGCGCGCTCGTTCCAGGTGGTGCCCGGGTCGTCGTCCTCGTGGTCCATGCTGCTGAGTTGCTGGGCCCAACGCGACTTTTTCTCGGCAATCTTGGCCTTGCGCTCGGCGCGGCCTTCGTCTCCGGCCGTGTCGCTCAGCTGCGCCAGAATGCCATTTGCAACCTTGGCCGCGTCGCCGACGATACCGACCGAGACCTTCTTGGTCAGGCCGATCCGGTCGGGGTTGATGTCGACCTGGATGATCTTGGCGTCGGCCGGCCAGTATTCCATGCCATAGCCCGGCAGGGTCGAGAACGGGTTCAGGCGCGTGCCGAGACACAGGACCACGTCGGCTTCCTTGATCAACTCCATCGCTGCCTTGGACCCGTTGTAGCCCAGCGGGCCGGCAAACAGCGGATGGCTTCCGGGGAAGGCGTCGTTGTGCTGGTAGCCGACGCAAACCGGCGCATCCAGACGCTCGGCCAGGGCCTTGGAGGCCTCGATGCCGCCTTTGGCCAGCACCACGCCCGCTCCGTTCAGGATCACGGGATTCTTGGCGTTCGACAGCAGTTCGGCGGCCTTTGCGACAGCGGTTTCACCGCCTGCGGGACGCTCGAAATCGACGACCGCGGGCAGTTCGACGTCAATGACCTGAGTCCACATGTCACGCGGGATGTTGATCTGGGCCGGGGCGCTCGCGCGCTTGGCCTTCATGATCACGCGGTTCAGAACCTCGGTAACGCGGGATGGATCGCGGACCTCTTCCTGATACGCGACCATGTCTTCGAACAGCTTCATCTGTTCGACTTCCTGAAAGCCGCCCTGTCCGATGGTCTTGTTCGCGGCCTGCGGGGTGACCAGCAGCAGCGGTGTGTGGTTCCAGTAGGCGGTTTTGACTGCAGTGACGAAGTTGGTGATGCCGGGGCCGTTCTGTGCGATCATCATGGACATCTTGCCGGTGGCGCGGGTGTAACCGTCGGCCATCATGCCGGCGCTGCCTTCATGAGCGCAGTCCCAGAACATGATCCCGGCCTTGGGGAACAGGTCCGAGATCGGCATCATGGCCGAGCCGATGATCCCGAACGCGTGTTCGATGCCGTGCATCTGCAGAACCTTAACAAAGGCCTCTTCTGTCGTCATTTTCATTTGGACGCTCTCCAAGCAATGGTGGAAACGGTCAGGCGATACGCCTTGGCTTGCCATTGGTTTTGGCGCAACGGGGGCATCTGGGTTAGGGCCAGACACGGCGCCGGAGTAGGTCCAGTGTGGCCTCAGCAGGCCCGGATTGCGGCCGCAACCCGCTCGATTCCCGCAGGTATCCGGTCAGCCGAGATCGAGGAATACCCCAGGCGGTAATAGTTCCTGGGCCGATCCGGCCCCGAGAAGAACGCAGCACCGGGCTCGATATGAACACTCTGATTCTGCAGCGTTTTCGCCAGTTCGGCGGTGTCGACGTGGTCCGGTGCCTTCATCCACATCGACGATCCACCAAAGACGCCGCGTCCGGCCACGGTCAACCCGTTCGCCTCGATCGCGTCCTCGATCGTCTTGCGCCGCTGCATCAGAGCCTTGGACATACGCCGTATCTGGGCGTCATAGTGCCCGAGCGACAGGAAATAGGCCGCCGTTCGCTGGATATGGCCGGGTGGGTGTCGGAAAACGAGCGACCGCAGCGCGCGGGCCTCGCGGATGAACGGTTCGGATCCGACCATGTACCCCAACCGCAATCCCGGGAACAAAGACTTGGAAAAGCTGCCCACGTAGACTACACGCCCGTCCTTGTCCAAGGACTTGAGCGCCGGGGACGGGGCACCCAAGAAGGCCATCTCGAACTCATAGTCATCTTCGACGATCATCGCGTCCAGTTCGCGGGCGCGTTTCAACAGGTCGTGACGCCGGGCGACGGGCATTGTCGCGGTTGTCGGGCATTGGTGGCTGGGCGTGGTGTAGATCACGTCGGTGCCGTCCGGGATGGACTCGGGCGGTAACCCATCCTTGTCCACCCGCAATGGTGTCATCGAGGCATCCGAGCAGCGCATAAGCTCGTGCAGAGCGTAGTAGCTGGGATCCTCGATCGCAGCCTTGCGCCCATGGCCCAGAAGAATGCGCGAGGTCAGCCAAAGGGCGTTCTGAGCGCCCAGCGTGATCAGGATTTCTTCGGGCCGAGCGGCGATACCGCGGCGGGGCAAGGTGTGGCGGGCAATGAACTCGATCAGCAACGGATCGTCCTGATCCACGTAGTCGCCGGTCAGCGAGTCGAAATCCTTGTGGCCAAGGGCCCGAACGGCGCAGAGGCGCCAGTTCGCATGATCAAACAGGGTGCGGTCGGCCTGGCCGTAGATGAACGGATAGCTATATTCCCGCCAATCCGGTGGCTTGGCCAGAAAATCACCCTCGGAAAAGCGGCGGGCCAGTGCGGCGTCCCAGTTGACGGTTTCTTCGCTGCGCTGAACCGGTGTGTATTTCGGTGGCACCGGCGCGTTCTGTGACACGTAGTACCCGGACCGGCCTTTGGCCGTCAGATAGTCATTTGCCAGCAACTCGGTATAGGCCAGCGTCACCGTGATGCGGCTGACACCCAGATGCGCGGCCAGTTTGCGCGACGACGGCAGTTTCTCACCGACATGAAAGCGGCCTGACAGGATGCCCTCGGCAATCATCTGCTGGATCTGCGCCTGCAGAGTGCCCTGACCGCCCGGTTTCAGAAAGAAGGTATCGACCGAAATTCCCATGCCTCGTTATATGTTGGACTTAAGTGCAGGGCAATCTGGACTTATTCAGGATCAATGGAAATTTACCCATACGGTTGACACGAGCTTTGCTCATCACTAAAAAACTAAAAAACTAGAAATCTAGTTTAATGGAGATAACCAAATGTGGGAAAAAGCTGCTGCAGGGTTTTCGGCGATGGGGTCCGAGGCGCGATTGCAGGTGCTCAAGACCCTTGTGCGGGCCGGACAGGCTGGTCTGACGGTCGGAGAGATCCAAAGTCGGACTGGGATGGCACCGTCCACCCTGGCTCATCACCTGCGATTCCTGGCGGCAGGCGGCGTGGTCGAGCAGGAGAAATCCGGGCGGACCACAATCAACCGAGCATGTTTCGATGAATTGAGATCACTGGCGCAGTTCATCCTCAGCGAATGCTGCGCGGATGAATCCAGAAAGGTCGCAAACGATGGCTGAATTGACCCAATCCCCGAAGGCCGTTGGTCAAACCCTGTCCGGTCTGCTGAAGACACCCTGGGCCCTGATCGTGGCGATCCTTGTGCTTGTGGCCATTCTGGACCCAGGCAATTGGGTGAACGTCACGACTTTTGCAGCCAAGGCTCTGGTGCACACCGGTCAGTACATCCTGTTTGCAGTGCTGTTGCTGTCCTACCTCAAGGCCAGCGGGGCCGAGACTATGGTTGCCCGGGCCTTCGAGGGCCGCGAAACCCGGATGATCCTGCTGGCCGCTTTGTTTGGCGGGTTGGCTCCGTTCTGCTCTTGCGAGGTGATCCCGTTCATCGCAGGCCTGCTTGCATTGGGTGCGCCCTTGTCAGCGGTCATGGCCTTCTGGCTGAGCTCGCCGTTGATTGACCCGCCCACGCTGTTGATCACGGCGGGCGCTTTGGGCTGGCCGTTTGCGATCGGCAAAGCGGTTGCCGCCGTGGCACTGGGATTGTTCGGCGGGTTCGCGGTGCGTTTTCTTATGCGTCAGGGTGCGTTTGCCCAACCTCTGCGCCACTATGAACCGGCCGGATGCTGTGGCTGCGGTCCGAAGAAAGACACGCTGCTTTGGCGCTTTTGGCAAGAGCCCGAACGCCGCGTCCGGTTCCGTCGGGAATTTGTGCAGAACGGCCTGTTCCTGCTGAAGTGGCTCGCTCTGGCCTATGTGCTCGAGGCGCTGCTGGTCAGCTATGTTCCGGCTGATCTGATCGCGCGGCTGGTTGGTGGCGACGGTGCGGTGCCGATCGTGATCGCCGCCTTTGTCGGGATGCCGGCCTACCTGAACTCGTATGTCGCGCCGCCGCTTCTGGCCGGCCTGATGGAGCAGGGGATGAGCGCGGGCGCGGCGATGTCCTTCATGATCGCCGGGGCCGTCAGTTCCATTCCGGCCATGGCGGCTGTCTGGTCTCTGGTCAAACCCCGTGTGTTCGCAGCCTATATCGGGCTTGGGATCAGCGGAGCTATTGCAGCAGGGATTCTGTTCCAGCTTTTGTAAGAAGAAAACCGCCCGGAGTATTCTCCGGGCGGTTCTGCATATCAGCTTGCGCCGCAGTTGCTTGGCAATTTGAACCGATAGCGTGGTTCGCCGCTGTCCACGAAAACCCGCTTTTCTACACAGGCCGTGGTTCCGACGCTGCGCGCGATCGGCGCCTCGGTCGCGGTGATTGAAGTTGCCGATCCGTCCGGCAACCGAACCGACGCGATGACCCCGTTTTTGAGATCACCATTGATCGGTGTGGCCGACAGTACGGGAACGGTCAGAAACGCTTCGTGTTCGTGTTTTCCATCGCCGCTGAACAGCAGCAGACCGGCAGCTACGGCGATAACGGCCACGCCGCCCAGAATGGCCAGTCCCTTGGTTTTTGCGAAAGCGTAGATCGAAACCGCCCGGTGCGGCCCGAAGATAGACGATAGAATGTTCAGCATGGTCCAGTTCCAAAAAGGCCCCGGTCCATCGGACCGGGGCCAGCACAGTGTCAGTTGCGCAGATCGTCCTCGTCGTCTTCTTCGGCACCGCCCTTGGGCAGGTTGAAGAAGCTGTCGGCATCCACCACTGCTTCGTCTTCTTTTTCCTCGTCGCCGTCATCGGACAGCGAGAAGGTTTCCAGCCCCTCGATCGCCGTGGGGATCTTGGGAGCGGCATCCATTTCCAGCGACTGTTCGGTCGAGACCAGCTTGCGGCGCTCGTCATCGCTCATGACGCCACCTTCCGCGGCCTTCTTGGCGGCGGCTTTCTGGACGGCGGCATCCAGTTCGGACTGTTTGCACAGGCCCAGCGCGACCGGGTCGATCGGCTGCATGTTGGCGATGTTCCAGTGGGTGCGCTCGCGGATCGACTGGATCGTGGGCTTGGTGGTGCCAACCAGTTTGGCGATCTGGCCATCGGTCAGCTCCGGGTGGAACTTGACCAGCCACAGGATCGAGTTCGGGCGGTCCTGGCGCTTGGACAGTGGCGTGTAGCGCGGACCGCGGCGCTTTTCCTCGCCGGCGGCGGCGGGGTTGAACTTGAGCTTCAGCTTGTGCAGCGGATCTTTCTCGGCCTTGTCGATCTCTTCCTGAGTCAGCTGGTTGTTGGCGATCGGGTCGAACCCTTTGACGCCTGCCGCCACATCGCCATCAGCGATGCCTTGCACTTCCAACTCGTGCATGCCCACGAAATCCGCGATCTGCTTGAAGCTGATCGTGGTATTGTCCACCAGCCAAACGGCGGTTGCCTTGGCCATCAGGGGTTTTGCCATCAGCCCGTCTCCTTTGAATACATCTGTCCCGTCGCCGGAATTCGGCGGCCCCGTGGTCTTGGGGCAGGTTTCCGTTGTCGGGGAACTTGGCCCGTATATAGTCGTGCAGATGCAAGAAGGGAAGAGGCGAATGCGCTGGGCATTATTGGGGCTGCTGGTGTGGATTTTCGGCGCGATGGCCGCGCTGGCCAATGGCGAGAAGTCAGGCGAGTTCGACTATTACGTCCTGTCGCTGAGCTGGTCGCCCAACTGGTGCGCCCGCGAAGGCGACGCGCGCGGATCCGACCAATGCGATGCGCGCCACGATCACGGCTGGATCCTGCACGGGTTGTGGCCGCAATACCACCAAGGCTGGCCCTCCTATTGCCCGACAGCCAA
Organism: Ruegeria sp. BC2; assembly: GCF_056539245.1. Lineage (NCBI taxonomy): Bacteria > Pseudomonadati > Pseudomonadota > Alphaproteobacteria > Rhodobacterales > Roseobacteraceae > Ruegeria > Ruegeria sp. BC2. The sequence goes on along the minus strand of NZ_JBQFUQ010000002.1, from coordinate 58,801 downwards.
GGCGCCGCCGTCCCGTGCGATGACCCGACAGATGGAAGATATTCAAGGCAGTTCGGGTCTGGCCTGGCACCAGTGGAAGAAACACGGCACCTGTTCGGGCCTGTCCGCAGCGGACTACTACGCGCTGTCCCGGCAGGCCTATGACCGCATCGCCCGACCGCCGGTGTTTCGCAAGTTGGACAAAGCCGTGAAACTGCCGGCGCGCGTGGTCGAGGATGCCTTCCTCGACGCCAATCCGGGGCTCGAGCCAGACATGATCACCGTCACTTGCAAGCACGGTTACATCGAAGAAGTGCGCGTCTGTCTGTCACGTGATCTGGACCCGGTGCCCTGTGGGCGGGACGTGATCCGTGATTGCACCGCTTCGGATTCGTTGTTCGATCCGATCCGCTAGAGCTTCTTGTTCTGGCAGTCCCGCGCATAGTCCAATGCCTTGGCGGTGCCTTTCAGATCGATCGCCAAAACCCGCTCGCCCGCGGGGTTGTAGATCGTCATCGTCTTGTTCTGGGCGATGGCCGCAACAAAGTTCCGGTCGGTGAAGAACACGGTCGCACCGGGCACCCGATCCTGCTTGAACCCGATGGCTGTGGCGTCAAAGCTCTTGCCGTCCAGCTCGAACCGGATCGGATAGGATTTGCCGGGCTCGATGTTGCCCCACCCCTTGTGGAAAACGGTGAAATAGCCCCGATTGTCCAGAGCATCATAGCCCAGGCGCACCACGGACAGGTCCTGATACACCGTCTGGATCAGACAGCCGTTGCCCAGATTGGGGTCCATCATGATGTTCCAGCCTTCGACGAACCCCTTGTCGACCAGTTGCTGTGACCACGCGGAAGTGGCGGTGAAGGCGGCGAAGGTCAGGGCGAGAAGGCGTTTCATGGCGGGTTCCGATATCAAATGGGTCAGGCTAGGGCATAGTACACGGTGCGGGGTCGACGGAAAGATCATTCTAGGCCTCGGCAGCAGTGCATGATGATCTATGTGCATGGAACAACACGGCTTTGCCTTGTGGGGCGGGCGCTTGAAACAAGGACGTTGCAAAATACGTCTTGCCCAATAGACCAAGGAGCAAGCCATGCCTCAACATCCAAGAACATTCTCTCACATCGGGTTGTCCGTCCCGAACGTGGACGAAGCCGTGAAATTCTATTCCGAGGTTTTGGGATTTTACGTGATCATGCCGCCAACCGACGTGGTCGAGGATGACACGGACATCGGCGTGATGTGCACGGACGTGTTTGGCCCGAATTGGAAAAAACTGCGTATCGCGCATCTGGCGACCGCCGATCGTATCGGGATCGAGCTTTTTGAGTTTGATGGAAACTACGCGCCGGAAAACAACATCGACTTTCGCAGGAACGGGACGTTCCATTTCTGCGTCCAGGATCCTGATGTCGAAGGCTTGGTGGAAAAAATCGTGGCGGCCGGCGGGAAACAACGCATGCCTATCCGATACTACTACCCCGGCGAGAAACCCTACCGCATGGTCTATGTCGAGGATCCGTTCGGGATAGTCTTCGAGATCTACAGCCATTCCTATGAATTGACCTACTCGTCGGGTGCCTACACCTGACCGATGGGTAAAGTGGTACCTTGCAATCGGGGAGGGGCGAGAGCGTGCTGCTTGCAGGCAGCACGCGGCGGCTACAGTTCTTTTCGCGCCCGCAGCGCTGCGGTGATGGTCCCGTCATCCAGATAGTCCAACTCGCCCCCGATCGGCACGCCCTGCGCCAGCGAGGTCAGGCGGACCTGTCCTTCCAACTGATCTGCGATGTAATGGGCCGTGGTCTGCCCGTCGACGGTCGCGTTCAGGGCCAGGATTACTTCCGTGATGTTTTCGGCGGTGACGCGGTCGCGCAGGCGGGGGATGCGCAGGTCTTCCGGGCCGACGCCGTCCAGCGCCGAGAGCGTTCCGCCCAGCACATGGTAGCGGCCTTTGAACACGCCCGCGCGTTCCATCGCCCATAGGTCGGCCACGTCTTCGACCACGCACAGCTCACCGGTGGCGCGGTCTTCGGAATTGCAGATGTCGCAGATGTCGGTGGTGCCCACGTTGCCGCAGTTCAGGCACTCGCGCGCGGTGGCGGCGACCTGCTGCATGGCGTCCGACAACGGCGTCAGCAGCAGGGCGCGTTTGCGGATCAGGTGCAGCACCGCCCGCCGTGCCGAGCGCGGCCCCAGCCCCGGCAGCTTGGCCATCAAGTCGATCAGGGCGTCGATGTCACTGTTCGAACTCATGGCCTGTCCTGCGTGGCTTTGGCGGCGGGGGTTTGAGGGGCGAAGATCAGAACGGCAGCTTGATGTCCGCCGGCAGACCCATGCTTTCGGTCAGCTTGGCCATTTCTTCCTGCGACCGCTCGGCCGCCTTGGTCTGCGCATCCTTGATGGCGGCCAGGATCAGGTCCTCGACCACTTCCTTGTCGTCGCTGTTGAAGATCGAGGGGTCGATGTCCAGACCTTTCAGTTCGCCCTTGGCCGAGGCCGTGGCCTTGACCAGGCCCGCGCCGGATTCGCCGACGACCATGATGGTGTTCAGCTCTTCCTGCATCTGCGCCATCTTGGTCTGCAGTTCCTGCGCGGATTTCATCATCTTGGCCATGTCGCCCAGACCGCCGAGTCCTTTGAGCATTTGTATGTCTCCTGTCATTCGATTTGCGGCCTAAATACGGGCCGTCTGCGTCCTTCACAAGGGCAGCGCGCCTTCTGCGCGGATGATCAGTCTTCCTCGAACGGGTCCCATTCGTCTTCGACCTCGGGCAGGGCTTCGGTTTCGACCTTGGCCGCACGGTCCTCGGGTGTTTCAATCCGGGTGATGCGGGCCTTGGGGAACTGACTCAGAACCGCCTGAACCAAAGGGTGTTCTTCGGCCTTGGCCTTCAGCGCCAGCTCGGCCGCGTCGCGCAGTTCGGCGATGGTGGGCGCGTCCCCGTCCGAGACGATTGAGACCGCCCAGCGATTTCCGGTCCAGCGCTGCAGCGCGGACCCGAGCCGCGCGGCCAAGTCGGTAGGGGCCTTTTCGGTGGGTGTGAATTCGATCCGGCCCGGCTGGTACGAGACGAGGCGGACGCTGTTCTCGACCTCGACCAGCAGCTTCACGTCGCGGTTGGCGCGGATCAGCTCGACCACATGCTCGAACGTTGGATAACGCGCCAGCGCGGTCTGCAGGTCCTGGGCCAACGCCGCCGTCGGCGCACCGCCCACGCCACGCGGGGCAGGCGCATGGGCCGAGGCCGTCGCGGTCACGGGCGGGGCGCTGTTTCCGGCAACCGGAACGCCGCCCCCCGGCCCGCCGACGGGCGGCGGAGGGCTGTCCTGAAGGCGTTTGATCAACTCTTCCGGGCTGGGCAGATCGGCCACATGGGTCAGGCGGATCACCGCCATTTCCGCGGCCATCATGGCGTTGGGGGCGGCCGAGACTTCTTCGAGCGCCTTCAGCAGCATCTGCCACATCCGGGTCAGCGCCCGCATCGGCAGCGCCTCGGCCATCTGCTGGCCGCGGGTGCGTTCATCGGGCGAGACGGTGGGGTCTTCGGCCGCGTCGGGGGTGATCTTCACCACCGAGACCCAATGCGTGATTTCGGCCAGATCGCGCAGCACCGCCAGCGGGTCGGCGCCCTCGGCATATTGCGCGCCCAGTTCGGTCAGGGCCCCGGCCGCATCGCCGCGCAGGATCATGTCCATCAGGTCCAGCACGCGGCCCCGGTCGGCCAGTCCCAGCATCGCGCGCACCTGGTCGGCGGTGGTTTCGCCGGCACCATGGCTGATTGCCTGATCCAGCAGCGAGGTCGCATCCCGGGCCGAGCCTTCGGCGGCGCGGGTGATCAGTGCCAGCGCGTCATCCGAGATTTCCGCGCCCTCGGCGGTGGCGATCTTGCGCAGCAGGCCGATCATCACTTCGGGCTCGATCCGGCGCAGGTCGAACCGTTGGCAGCGCGACAGCACGGTGACCGGAACCTTGCGGATCTCGGTCGTGGCGAAGATGAATTTCACATGCTCGGGCGGTTCCTCCAGCGTTTTCAACAGCGCGTTGAAGGCGCTGGTCGACAGCATGTGGACTTCGTCGATGATGTAGATCTTGTACCGCGCGCTGGCCGCGCGATAGCGCACGCTGTCGATGATCTCGCGGATGTCGTTCACGCCGGTGCGGCTGGCGGCGTCCATTTCCAGCACGTCCACATGGCGGCCTTCCATGATGGCCACGCAATGCTCGCACTGGCCGCAGGGTTCGGTCGTTGGGCCGCCATTGCCGTCGGGGCCGATGCAGTTCATGCCCTTGGCGATGATCCGGGCCGTGGTCGTCTTGCCGGTGCCGCGGATGCCGGTCATGATGAAGGCCTGCGCGATCCGGTCCGCCTCGAACGCGTTTTTCAGCGTGCGCACCATAGCATCCTGACCGACCAGGTCGGCAAAGGTTTCCGGGCGGTATTTTCGGGCGAGAACCTGATAGGCGGGGCTGGACTGTGTGGTCATGTCTGCTCTGACGGATTCGTACTGACAATGCAGGGTAGAGTTCCCGGTGCCCCACGTCCACAGCGCCGGTGCAGGTTTTTCGCTTTGGCGAGCGCGCGGTGTGAGGCATACTGCGCGGATCAAGTTCAATCAGCCAGTTTCGGGGGGAACGTCTGATGACAAATCTTGTGGTTCATGCATTGCAGGTGGGCGGCGGTACGCTGGCCCTGACCTCGGTTCCCGGCGGTGGCGGCGACTATGAGGGAGACCTAGACCTGATTTCAGCTTGGGCGCCGGGGCTGGTGATTTCGATGACAACCCTTGCCGAACTGGTTGCCGTGGGTGCGGGCGAATTGGGTTGTGACATCCATCGGCGCGCCTGTCGGTGGGCACATCTGCCGGTCGCAGACTTCTCGGCGCCGTCGACCGAGATATCCGGCCGCTGGCCCGCAGTCAGCGCCGCCGCCCGCCATGCGCTGTCGGGCGGCGGGCGGGTACTGGTCCACTGCCGGGGCGGTTGCGGACGGTCGGGCATGGTTGTTCTGCGCTTGATGATCGAATGCGGCGAGCAGCCGGAACAGGCTCTGAAACGCCTGCGGGCCGTACGCCCCTGCGCGGTCGAAACCGATGCTCAGATGGATTGGGCCGCCGCCCCGGCGCGCGAGGCTCTGGCGACCTGACCTTCAGGCGGTTGCGCGGAACTCGCGCTCGGCCCTGACCACGGGCATGATCGCCGTAGCCTGCAGCATCGCACAGGGTCGATCACTGATGACCTGCGCGGGCAGGGCGTCGCTCTGGTCGTCAAACAGCATGTCGGCATAGGTTTCAAGACAGTCGGACGGGGTGTCGGCGGCCGCTCCGCAATACACGCGGATCCGTTCGGAACGTGCATCGAACCGCGCCGTGCAGCCATGTTCGCAGTGGGCCAGTTCGCCGCTGCCTTCCACTTGGAAGTCGGGGGATGTCGCGGCCTGCGCCGTCGCCATTGCCTGCGCGATGGCCCGTGCCATGCGCGCCAGTGCCGGGCAGGTCTTTCCGGTGCGCTGGCAGATGGTTGCCGCGAATTCATGGGTGTCGGTCTTCCAAATCATGTTGCGCCCTCCGCGCGCTGGGCGGGGTGGATTTGGACAGACGCCGGTTTCAAGGCCAGACCCTGCCCGGACACCCCGTCCGAGTTTCGGTTTCACGTTTGATGGCAGGTCTCCTGACTTGCGGGTCTTTGCTTTGCCGACCTTCCCAACCTTGCGGTCAGTGGTATTTCGGCATCGCTCTCCGCCTACAGTTGCGGGGGCAGTCGCGGCCTTGGTCCGCTCCGGAGTTCCGGGTTGGACCGCACCGTGTTCCCTTTTCATCCCGGACCGAAACGGCACGGGAACCATCCCCTCATCGCTAGCGGTGTATCCGGGATCGAGTCAAGACGGTTTCAGCCCGGTTGCCGGAGTGAGTCCCAAGGGAACAGATCAGGCAGTCTGCGCAGCACATTCGAATCCCTGCGGGCACGGGCCAATTGCCAGCCGCCCTGCATTACGATGAACAGGGTGTCCGCAGCATTTTCAGGGTCGGAAACTCCGAACCGCGCGGCGTGATTTCGAACTTCGACGATCCAGCTTTCATACAGACGGTCGGCATGTTCCCGAAACGCGCGGTTGTCGGGACTTTCGAAAAGGGTGGCGGCGATGGGGCAGGTCTCCCATTGGGCCGAGGTGTCGAACAGCTTCGCGATCTTGTGGCACAGGGTGATGACCCCGTCGCGAAAATCCGCGGCGTCGTTGAATGCCGCAGCAATCATGCTCAACATCCCGTCCGAAGCCCAACTGGCCGCCGCCAGGGCCAAATCCGGCTTGCCCTTTGGAAAATGGTGATAAAGCGAACCCTTGGGGGCCTGCGCTTCGGCCAGCAATTCCGCCAGACCGACACCGTTATAGCCCGAGCGCTGGAACAGTTGGGCGGCAGTCACAATCAGGCGATCTTTGGTGTTTGGTGGACGTTGGGTCATGCAGGCCAAATATTGACAGGCCTAGACCAATTGGTCCAGACACAAAGTATTAGACCGATCGGTCCAGAGTGTTTGGAGGCAAAGATGTTGGATTCGCAGCACGCGGTTGACGTGGAAGACTTTCAGTTTCCGTCGGGCCAGACCCAGCTGGCGGCGCGGCTTTACACTCCGGCGGTCGAGCCGCAAACCGTTGTTGTGCTCAACGGCGCAACAGGAGTGCCACGTGACTACTATCAGCACTTTGCTCGCTGGCTGGCCGCCGAGCGCGGTATGGCTTGCCTGACATATGATTACCGGGATTTCGAGCATTCGCTGATCGGGCGGCTGAAGGACTCGAAGGCCACGATGGCGGACTGGGCGCTGATCGACATGCCCGCAGCGCGTGCCGAGATGCGCCGTCGCTACCCGCAGGCAAAACTGTGGGTGATCGGGCATTCGGTCGGTGGAATGCTGGGTCCGCTGCAACCGGAAATCGAACAGATCGACCGGATGATCTGTGTGTGCGCAGGTTTGGTGACGGTGGCCGATCACCCGTGGCCCTACAAGGGCTTGGCGACTTTGTTCTGGTATGGCCATGTGCCACCTCTGGTGCGTCTTCTGGGGTACCTGCCGGGGAAACTTCTGGGATTCGGAGCCGACTTGCCGGCGGGCGTCTATTGGCAATGGCGCAAGTGGTGTACATCGCCCACCAGCTATCTGCCCGAACTTGGTGACACGCTTCCCCAGGCGGATTGGAGCCGGGCGAACGCCACGGCGGATATCATTGCGTTCGAGGATGACCAGACAGTGCCACCGCCCGCCGTCTGGCGGCTGGCTGAGCTCTATGGTCCGACCGCCCGTCGGCACTTGTTGGAGCCCAAGGATTTCGGACTGTCCGAAATCGGTCATATCGGCGCCTTCGCCCGGCGCAGCAGTGCCGTTTGGCCGCGATTGATCGCCTGACCCGCCCGCAAGCGCGGTTTTCAGGAACAACGACGAAATGCAGAGGTTTGATTGACCCGGCCGAATACGCGGAGCGGCGTCAAGTGAGAGGTTGGACATCGACCCAAGCGGGGCTCGTTGTGGCTGCTTCCTTCCGGACCTGACCAGGTTGGCGAGGCGCTTGCCCGCGCCAACCTCTCGACCGCCGATATAGGCATCACGCAGCCGCTTGGCAACCCGTCACAAAGACAGGCGTACCCGAAGAAACCCGCGCGCGTCCTGCCCGTCGGTGGTGGCTGCAAAGTGGTCGAGCTCGTGCAGGTAGTTCGCAGCGCGTGGCCCGGTCTTCAGAATCACGGACCGGCCCGCCTGCGGAACAAAGGAAAAGCTCTGGGCGGTGTTTTCCACCGGATCTGGCCCCAATCGTCCCGCCAGATAGTCGCGCAAGATACCCTGGAGGCTCAGTGGCGGCACCGGGATCAGGCGGGCCGGGTCTGGGACGGGAAAGTTGCCGCCGCCATTGGCTCGGTAGCTGTTTGATGCAACGACGAATTGTTCATCCGGATCGACGGGGCGGCCCTGAAAGGCAAGATCGCGCAGGCGGGAATGGGACGTGTCGATCAACTGGCCGCTTAAATCATATCGTGCGGGCTGGGTCAGATCGAACCTGTAGGTCACCCCATGCAGCACGTCGAAATTGTGCCCGGTGCCCTCGGGGTTGATCAGAACCTGCTCGTCGCTGTTGCCAAGTTGGGAAAACTGGGCAGCCGACATCTCCAGCCACTCGGCGATCTGGCGGCCATCCAGCAGCATGGCGGCCAGTTGGTTTGGAAACACATGCAAGTCCGAGACATGCCTTACGGTGACATCGCCAGCCGGGACTTCGGTGTAATGCCGTGGTCCGGCCCGGCCTCCGAATTTCGAAGGTGCGGCTGCGGACAGAACAGGGAGGGTTTCAAAGGTCGTTCCGGCCAGAACCGGTCGCAGGGCTGCCGCCTGTGCTGCGGCGACCAAGTTCAGCCCCTGATCCACCCCGCAAAAGGTGAAATAGCTGTGCAGGGTACGATTGATCCGGCCCACCGGCTGGGCAGCGGCTTTGCGGGTCGCCTTATGGGCGGCGGCAAAAAGTTCGACCATCTCAGGGTCTTCAGGAACGACCCGAGCGCCGGTTTCAGCCCCGCCCGGGCAGATCGCGCGCAGATGCGCGCTGTGACCAGCAATTCTCACTTCTCCCGTGGCGTTCACGGCAAGCGTCAGGTCGATCACCCCCAAATGCGACCCCGCTGATCCGGGCATGACCACGGGTCTGGCCAGCTGCGCGTTACCATCGCTTGGGTCGGGTAGTGTCAGGTGGGTGTGTCCGGCCACGATTGCATCAATACCGTCCAGAGCAGAAAGCTGTGCGACCACATTTTCCGACATCGGCGCGGCGTCGGGCTCGCCTAGGCCGGAATGTGCAAGAGCCACAATCAGATCGCAGCCCTGACGTCGCAAATTCTCGGCCATCCGGCGCGCCGTGGCGACGGCATCCTCGGCTGCAACCTGGCCTTCCAATTGTGGTGCTTCCCACTTCACCGTCTGCGGAGGCAGGATCGAGAAAACGCCAATTCGGACAGGAATGCTTTGGCCGTTGATGTGGACATTACGGGTCAGGATGGCCTGTTCCTGCCAGGGCGCGACCCCGGTTAGACACTGCATGTTGCTGCACAAAACCGGGCAAGGTACCCGAGAAACGATCCGGCCCAGAGTTGGCAGACCAAAGCCGAAGTCGTGGTTCCCCAGCGCAATTGTGTCGTAGCCCAAGCGCCCAAAGGCGGACATCAAGGGGTGGGTCGCGTCGGTCTGTTCGGCCGCCCAGTCACCCAGAAGTGTCCCCTGAAGGGAATCGCCGTTGTCGAACAGCAGGACAATTGCATTTGCCTTTTCCGCCTCTTGACGTGCAGAGCGGATCAAGCTGGCGGTTCGGGTGAAGCCCACACTTGGTTCCTGCCGGTCCGCATAATAGTCGAAACTGTTCAGATTCATGTGCAGATCGGTCGTTGCAAGAATCCGGATGTGCGCGGTTTTTAAGTGGGGATGTACCTGAAGCAGGGAGGATTTCAGAGCCAATTTTCTTCTTTTAGGTGCTGTTGTGCATACGTTTTCACTGAAAGGTAGAATACAGGCAATCGTCAGGGCTTCCATGCGTCCTTTGCGACAACGATGCTTTTTGCGAGTGTGAATTCCCATTGCACCAGTGCCCAAGTCGTGGCAGCCCTTGTGCAAATTCCAAAGGGACAGGCATGAAACGGGCGGAAAGCGTGACATTTGGCGGCTCTGGACTGGACCGGGCGGCGCAGATCCGTACCGATGCCAGAGCTTTGGAGGCAGCACGGTCCGATACCACTGCGCGGTGCATCCTGATGTGGCGGGGCAAACCGCTGGTCATGGGCGAAGCGCTGGACCAGTTGGCCATGGTTCCGATGGACCACGATCTGGTTGCGAACGGACCCGGCGGGGCGATTGACCAACCGATCTTGCTGGGGCGCAGTGATGCGGGTGCGCCGCTGTTTGCAATGGACATTTCGAATTGGTCTGCCGACGGGTTGGACCTGTCGGGTGTTGGAGCGTTCGTGGACCGAACCGAACAGCAGCATCCGGGGCTGCCCGTCGGCCACGTGTTCGCCGAGCTTCGTCGGATCATGACCCGGCTGTCGGCCCGGGACGCCGAATTGGCAGCCACCGCCAAAGCCGTGATCGGCTGGCACGAGACGCACAGGTTTTGCGCGCGCTGCGGCAACCCGACCAACATTTCGCAGGCGGGGTGGCAACGACTGTGCCCGGCCTGTGGCGGCCAGCACTTTCCACGGACCGATCCGGTGGTGATCATGTTGGTCACGCAGGGCGATTCCGTCCTGATGGGCAGATCTCCGGGGTGGCCCGACGGCATGTATTCCCTGTTGGCCGGTTTCGTCGAGCCGGGCGAGACCCTTGAAGCCGCCGTGCGGCGTGAGGTCATGGAGGAGGCCGGCGTTCCGGTCGGACACGTCAGCTATCTGGCAAGTCAACCCTGGCCATTTCCGTCGTCGCTGATGTTCGGGTGTGCAGCGCAGGCGCTGTCCCGCGAGATCACGATCGACCCAGTCGAGATCGAGGACGCGATGTGGGTCACCAAGTCCGAGATGATGCAGGCTTTTGCAGGCGAGCACCCCAAGCTTCTGCCGGCGCGAAAGGGGGCAATCGCGCATTTTCTTTTGCGTAACTGGCTTGCAGATACGCTGGACTGACGAAACACTGACACCCTGACTGAGCAGAAAAGGCCGACATGCAGGTTTCAGCACGCGAAGATATCCAGGCGCCGATCGATGCGGTGTTCGACATGGTCGCGGACTTCGAACGGTTCGAGCGCATGGCGATGCGCCGCGGTGTCGAGGTTCGACGCACTGTCGAAATGCCGGGCCACTGGGTCGGGTCGTGCTGGGAAGCCGATATCATGATCCGTGGCAAGCCACGCCACGTCGCGATCGAGGTGGCCGAGTTTGATCGCCCCACAGCCATGCGGTTTCGATCGACCAGCAAGGGGATGAACGGCCTGACCACGATTGATCTTCTGTCGCTGTCGCAAAAGCAGACGCGGCTGAGCATCGAGATGTCACTGGCGGCCAAGACCTTGCCTGCGCGTCTGCTTCTGCAGTCGTTGAAGCTGGGCAAGGCCAGATTCCGGCGCCAGTTCCAGATGCGACTGAGCGATTTTGCGCGCGAAATGGAAGAACGCTATCTGCACGGCGCTTGAGAGCCGGCGTTTGACCGGCGGCGGGCACTCCCAAGCTGCTTGCCCGTGGGCGCAGACTAACCGCGTGGTCGAGCAGCGGGGTACACGCCCAGCACTTCCACATTCGTGGTGAAATGCTGCAGTTCATCCATCGCGAGCTGCACGTTGCGGTCTTCCGGGTGGCCGACGATGTCGGCGTAGAACTGAGTCGCCGTGAACGAGCCATCAACCATGTAGCTTTCCAGCTTGGTCATGTTGATGCCGTTGGTGGCAAAACCGCCCATGGCCTTGTACAGCGCCGCCGGAATGTTCCGGACCTGGAACACGAAGCTGGTGATCATCCCGTGCTCGCCACGGCGGCTGCGGTCGTCCTCGCGGGACATCACCAGAAAGCGGGTCGTGTTGTCGTCGCTGTCTTCGATGTGGCGCGCCAGCAGTTCAAGGCCATAGATTTCGCCAGCAAGTTCGCTGGCCAGGGCCGCCGAATGTTTCTCACCCGCTTCCGAGACCTCGCGCGCCGCGCGGGCGTTGTCAGGGCTGACGCGCCCGCGGATGCCGTGGGCCTTCAGGAAGTTTGCGCATTGCGGCAACAGCACCAGATGCGAATGGGCTTCGGTGATATCTTCGAGTTTTGCGCCCGGCACGCCCAGCAAGTTGATGTGAACCCGCACAAAGGCCTCGTCCACGATGTGCAGCCCGCTGTGCGGGAGAAGGCGGTGGATATCGGCCACTCGTCCATAGGTGCTGTTTTCGACCGGCAGCATGGCCAGATCGGCCTCGCCCGAGCGCACCGATTCGATCACGTCCTCGAATGTTCGGCAGGGTAGCGCCTCCATATCCGGGCGCGCATTGCGACAGGCTTCGTGACTGTAGGCGCCGGGTTCCCCCTGAAAGGCGATGCGTTTGGTCATTTGGTCGATTCCGTGCAACAAGTTCCAGAATTGGGCGTTTCGTCGCGGTGTCTATACCTTGCCTCTTGCAAGGGGAAGCCTTAGACACCCCGAAGACAGCTGAAATGGACTCGCGATCAATGTTCGACACGATGACAGTTACCAAGGCCGCAGCCGGCCTGTTCGGTGCCTTCCTTGTACTCCTCCTGGCAAAATGGGGGGGCGATGTTCTCTACCATGTCGGCGGGCACGGCGAAGCCGCCTATGTTATTGAAACCGAAAGCTCGGGCGAAAGCGCTGACGGCGAAGAGGTGGTCTTTGCCGATCTGCTGGCCGCGGCTGACCCGGAAAAGGGCGCGAAGGTTTTCCGCAAGTGTTCGGCTTGCCACAAGCTGGAAGAAGGCGCCAATGGCACCGGTCCCTACCTGTATGGCGTCGTGGACCGCCCTGTGGCGGCGGCTGCGGGCTTCGGCTACTCGGCGGCGATGCAGTCGCATGGCGGCAACTGGACCCCGGAAGAGCTGGATGCGTTCATTGCAAACCCCAAAGGCTATATCCAAGGCACTTCGATGAGCTTTGCCGGTCTCAAAAAGGCTCAGGAACGCGCAGACCTGATCGCGTACCTGCAGACGATTGGCGGCTGATCTGCCCACCCAGACACCGAAAAGCGAAAGCCGCTGCCATGTGCAGCGGCTTTTTTTGTCTGAGCAAAACTTCACAAAGCGCTCACGCATTCTAAACTTGCAAGTGTCAGTGCTGGGCTTTTAGCTTGCCCACAAGGACATGGACAGAAGACAACATCGAAGGATGACCCGTATGATTTCCCATCTGCCTGGCGCGCGCGAACAAGGTTTTCGTCATTGGGTCGCGGCATTGGGCATTTCGGCGGCGTTGGTTCTGGGGCAGGCGGGGCCAGTCCGGGCCGACGAGGACCAGATCATTCGCAGCCATGGCTACTCGTACTTCGGCAATCTCGACTACCCCGCCGACTACACGCACTTGAACTATGCCAATCCGGATGCACCCAAGGGCGGCGAGCTGTCATTGGCCGCATCGGGCACGTTTGATTCCCTGAACCCATATTCGCGCAAAGGTCGCCCCGGAGCGTTGACGACACTGCAATACGATCGGCTGATGGACAGCACCGATGACAGTGTCGGTCAGTACTACGGCGTATTGGCCGAGAGCCTCGAGTATGACGCCGACCGCAACTGGGTCATTTTCCACCTGCGCCCCGAAGCGACGTTCTGGGATGGCACGCCTGTCACCGCCGAGGATGTGGTCTACAGCCACCGCCTGTTCATCGAACAGGGCCTGCCGTCATATGCACAGGCCGTCGGGCGGATGGTGACCGGCGCCGAGGCGCTGGATAAGCACACGGTCAAGTTCACGTTCAATCCCGAATTGACGGCCCGCAGCCGGATCGAAACCGTCGGCGCGACGCCCGTATTCTCGAAAGCGTGGTTCGAGGCAGACCCGTCCCGCCGTCTCGACGAGCCGCGACTTGAAGTCGCCGTTGGATCTGGGCCGTACAAATTGGACAGCTACGATATCAACCGGCGCATCGTCTACAAACGCCGGGACGACTACTGGGGCAAGGACTTGCCGTTCAACAAGGGCCGGCACAACTACGATACCATCCGAGTCGAGTATTTCGCGGACCAGACAGCCGCCTTTGAAGGCTTCAAGGCAGGCGAATACACGCTGCGGATCGAAAGCGACCCCAAACTGTGGGCGACCGGCTATGACTTCCCCAAGTTGAAAGAGGGCTACGTCGTCAAGGACGCGATAGCGAATGGCAGCCCGCCGACCCCGTCGGGCTTTGTGTTCAACCTCGCGCGTCCGCAATTCGCGGACAAGAATGTTCGAAAGGCACTGGCGCTGGCATTCAACTTTGAATGGGCCAATGAATCTCTGCTGTTCGGCCTGAACTCTCCCCGCGATTCGTTCATCGAAGGCACGCCGCTTGAAGCGATGGATACACCGCAGGGGGCAGAGCTGGCATTTCTGCAGGCCTTGGGCGACGTGGTTCCACCCGAGCTGTTGTCCGAACCGGTGACGACCGTTCACGAATCCAACCCGGCGCGCCTGAACGATCGGCGCAACCTGCGCAAAGCCTCAAAACTGTTGGACGAAGCCGGATGGCCGGTGGGCGACGGCAACTTGCGCCGCAATGCTCAGGGTCAGACCCTGCGGGTGAACATCCCCTATCCGTCCAACCTGCCGACATCGACGGCCACGATGATCGAGACCTTTGTCCAGAACCTTCAGGCGCTGGGCGTGGATGCTTCGGCCGAAAAGGTCGATCCGGCGCAGTACACCCTGCGCAGCCGCGAGCGTGACTATGACATGGTTTATTCGACACGCTATGGCGCGTTCCTGTCGACTGGCGGCGGCCTCAGTCAGATGTATGGCTCGAAAGAGGCCGAGTTCAGCCTGTTCAACCCGGCAGGCCTTGCAAGCCCGTTGGTGGACGCCATCATCGAGGCGTCTTTTGCGACCAACAATCAAACCGATCAGGATGCAGCGCTTATGGCCTTGGATCGCGCCTTGCGCTATGAGTTCTTCATCATACCGGATGGGTATATCGCGGAATACTGGACAGCCTACTACAACATGTACGAATACCCCGATCAGTTGCCGCCCTATGCGCTGGGATACCTTGATCTGTGGTGGATCAATCCCGAGAAGGAAGCGGCCCTGAAAGCAGAAGGCGCGCTGCGTTAACATGGGCGCATATATTCTTCGACGCCTGTTGCTGGTCATTCCGACCCTTCTGGGCATCATGATCGTCAACTTCACGCTGGTGCAGTTCGTACCCGGCGGTCCGGTCGAGCAGATCATCGCCCAGATCGAAGGGCAGGGCGATGTATTTGCGGGTTTTGCGGGGTCCGGTGACGCGGGCGCCGGGGCCGAACCCGGCGGTGGCGTATTCGATGACAAATACGTGGGCGCCCGCGGCCTACCGCCGGAATTCATCGCCGAACTGGAGAAGGAATTCGGCTTCGACAAGCCGCCGGTCGAGCGGTTCCTGAACATGATGGGCAACTATCTTACGCTGGATTTCGGCGAGAGCTACTTCCGCTCGGTTTCGGTGATCGACCTTGTGTTGGAAAAGATGCCGGTCTCGATCTCGCTGGGCCTGTGGTCGACGCTGATCGCTTACCTGGTCTCGATCCCGCTGGGCATCCGCAAGGCGGTCAAGGACGGTTCACGCTTTGACACATGGACCAGCGCAACCATCATCGTGGCCTATGCGATTCCCGGCTTTCTGTTCGCGATCCTGCTGCTGGTGCTGTTTGCGGGCGGCTCCTACTGGCAGATCTTCCCGCTGCGCGGGCTGACCTCGGACAATTGGGAAGACCTCAGCCTGCTGGGCAAAGTGGCCGACTATTTCTGGCACATCGCCCTGCCCACCATCGCACTGACGATTTCCGCTTTTGCCACGCTGACGCTGCTGACCAAGAATTCGTTTCTGGACGAGATCAAGAAACAATACGTCATGACCGCCCGCGCCAAGGGGCTGAGCGAGCAGCGCGTTCTGTACGGCCACGTCTTCCGCAACGCGATGCTGATCGTGATCGCCGGTTTTCCGGCGGTGTTCATCGGCGTGTTCTTCGGCGGGTCGATCATCATCGAGACGATCTTCTCGCTGGATGGTCTGGGTCGTCTGGGCTTTGAGGCCGCAGTGGCGCGCGATTATCCGGTGATCTTCGGGACGCTGTTCATTTTCGGTCTGCTCGGTCTGGTCGTCGGCATCATCAGCGACCTGATGTATGTGCTGGTCGACCCGCGCATCGATTTCGAGAAACGCGAGGGGTAAATGGCACTTTCTCCTCTGAACCAGCGCCGTTGGCGCAATTTCTGCCGCAACCGCCGGGCCTTCTGGTCGCTGATCATCTTCTCGGTGCTGTTCGGTCTGTCGCTGTTCGCGGAATTCATCGCCAATGACAAACCGATCCTTGTGAAGTATCGGGGCGAGCTCTATACGCCCATCTTCAACTTCTACGCCGAGACCGAGTTCGGCGGCGACTTCCAGACCGAGGCGATCTATCGTGACCCCGAGGTCCGTTGCCTGATCGACAGCGGCGGGCTGGAGGAGTGTTTCGACGACCCCGAAGGCATCATCGAGCAGATTGAGGCGGGGACGTTCCAGGCCGAAGGATTCGAGCGCGGCTGGGCCATCTGGCCGCCGATCCCCTATTCCTACAACACCAGCGTCGACCGTCCCGGCGCGGCGCCCCTGCCGCCCAACGGGCAGAACCTGCTGGGCACCGACGACACCAAACGCGACGTTCTGGCGCGCGTCATCTACGGATTCCGCCTGTCGATCCTGTTCACCCTGATCGTCACCGGCGCAGCCAGCCTGATCGGTATATTTGCCGGCGCGCTGCAGGGCTTTTTCGGCGGCTGGCTGGACCTGATCTTCCAGCGCATCATCGAGATCTGGTCGGCGACGCCCTCGCTTTACGTCATCATCATCATGTTCGCGGTGCTGGGGCGAAGTTTCTGGCTGCTGGTGTTCCTCATGATCCTGTTCTCTTGGACAGGTCTGGTGGGCGTGGTGCGGGCCGAGTTCCTGCGCGCCCGCAATCTGGAGTACGTGCGCGCGGCCAAGGCGCTGGGCGTGGGCAACCTGACCATCATGTTCCGCCACATGCTGCCCAACGCGATGGTGGCCACGCTGACCTTCATGCCCTTCATCGTGACCGGCACGATCGGGGGGCTGGCCAGCCTCGATTTTCTGGGCTTCGGTCTGCCGTCCTCGGCGCCCTCGCTGGGTGAGCTGACCCTGCAGGCCAAGCAGAACCTGCAGGCGCCATGGCTGGCCTTCACTGCCTTTTTCACCTTTGCCATCATGCTGTCTCTGCTGGTCTTCATCTTCGAAGGCGTGCGAGACGCGTTCGACCCGCGAAAGACCTTCTCATGAGCTTGCTGGATGTCAAAAACCTCAAGGTCTCGTTCCGTCAGGACGGGCAGGTGACCATGGCGGTTCGGGGCGTGTCGTTCCATGTTGATCGCGGGGAAACCGTGGCGCTGGTGGGCGAATCCGGGTCGGGAAAATCGGTCACCGCGCTGTCCACCGTGTCGCTGCTGGGCGACAGCGCGATCGTCGAAGGGTCGGTCACCTATGACGGGCAGGAGATGATTGGCGCATCCGAGCAGCGCCTGATGGAGGTGCGCGGCAACGACATCAGCTTCATCTTCCAGGAGCCGATGACCTCGCTGAACCCGCTGCACACGATCCAGAAGCAGATGGCGGAATCGCTGGCCCTGCACCAGGGTCTGACGGGCGACGCGGCGCGCGCCCGGATCGTCGAATTGTTGAACAAGGTCGGTATCCGCGACCCCGAGGAACGGCTGGACGCCTATCCCCATCAGCTGTCCGGCGGACAGCGGCAGCGGGTGATGATCGCCATGGCGCTGGCCAACAAGCCCGACATCCTGATCGCGGACGAGCCGACCACTGCGCTGGACGTGACGATTCAGGCGCAGATCCTCGAACTGCTGGCCGAACTGCAGAAATCGGAAAACATGGGGATGCTGTTCATCACCCATGATCTGGGCATCGTGCGACGCATCGCCGACCGGGTCTGCGTGATGAAGGATGGCGAGATCGTCGAGACCGGCCCCGTGGCCGAGATCTTCGACAACCCTCAGCACCCCTATACCCGCAAGCTGCTGGCGGCCGAACCCACGGGTATACCCGACCCGATCGACCCCGCCGCCGAAGAAGTGGCCCGGACCGAGCATCTGAAGGTCTGGTTTCCGATCCAGCGCGGGTTCCTGAAGCGCACGGTCGGCTATGTGAAGGCGGTGAACGACGCCACACTCAGCGTGCGGGCGGGCGAAACCGTTGGGATCGTGGGCGAAAGCGGCTCGGGCAAGACCACGCTGGCGCTGGCGATCATGCGGCTGATCGCCTCCGAGGGCGGGATCACCTTCCGCGGGCAGGATGTGCGCCGCTGGTCCACGCGCGAGCTGCGCCGCTTGCGCAAGGACATGCAGATCGTGTTTCAGGACCCGTTCGGCAGCCTCAGCCCGCGTATGACCTGCCAGCAGATCATTGCCGAGGGTCTGGCGATCCACAAGGTTGATCCGCACCGCGCCCCGCGCGAGCTGGTGGCCGAGGTGATGACCGAAGTGGGCCTGGACCCGGCGGCCATGGACCGCTACCCGCACGAATTCTCGGGCGGGCAGCGCCAGCGCATCGCGATTGCCCGCGCCATGGTGCTGCGGCCCAAGCTGTTGGTGCTGGACGAGCCCACCAGTGCGTTGGACATGACGGTGCAGGTGCAGATCGTCGAACTGCTGCGCGACCTGCAGAAGAAATACGGGCTGGCCTACCTGTTCATCAGTCACGACCTGAAGGTGGTGCGGGCGATGTCACACAAGGTGATCGTCATGCGCAACGGAGACGTGGTCGAGATGGGCGCTGCCGAAGACCTCTTCGTCAACGCCCAGGATGACTATACCCGCGAACTGATCGCAGCGGCGGGCTAGGCGTTGGCCGCTTCGCGCGCCGCCGATTTCGGCACCGGGCCGCGAAGCTCTTCATAGTGGTCGAACTGCAGCTTGACCCAGCCGGTCCCGCGCGTGGCGCTGGCCAGCGTGCGGTGCAGCTCGTCCTCGGCCACGGCGGGCAGTTTGGCGTTGAAGATTTCCCAGCCCGGCGCGTTCGGGTTGCCCTCGAACCCCAGGACCTGCCCCTGAAGCGAACTGATCGTGGGTACCAGATCGCCCACGAAGGCCGACGGAACGTGGATCTCGGCGTTCAGGATCGGCTGCAACACGACGGGTTTGGCCTGCGGCAAGGCCTCGCGTACGGCGTTCTTGCCTGCCGTCCGGAAGGCAAAATCGGAACTGTCCACATTGTGATGCTTGCCGTCATGTAGGGTGACCTTCACATCCACCACCGGAAAGCCCTCGGGGCCCTGCGCCAGTGCATCGACTGCGCCTTGTTCGACCGAGGGGATATAGTTCTTGGGCACGGCGCCGCCCTTGACCACCTCGTCGAATTGAAAACCCGATCCGCGCGGCAGCGGCGCGACCGAGATCACCACGTCTGCGAACTGCCCCGCGCCGCCGGATTGCTTGCGGTGGCGGTGCCGGTGTTCGACGGTGGCGCGGATGGTCTCGCGATACGCGGTCTCGACCGGAGAGGTTTCGATCTCGATCCCGAAATCCTCGGCCAGCTTGGCGACCACCCGCCGCATGTGCTGCGGCCCTTGGGAACCGAGAACGGCGTGGCCGCTCAGCTCGTCCTGTTCCAGCGTCAGGCCCGGGTCGATCTCGACCAGCCGGGACAGCGCGTTGGACAGGCGCACGTCGTCGCGTTCATGGGCCGGCGAAACCACCTGCCGATAGGCGACCGGATGCGCCGTGGCCCAGTCCGGCAGCGGCGTGGAGCCGCTGCTGTCATAGATATTGCCGGGGTTGAGGTGATCGGATTTCACCGCCAGCCCGATCTCGCCGGCCTTCAGCCCGTCGATCTGGGTCTTGGCGTCCAGCGCGGTCAGGTTGCCAACGGTTTCGCCGCCCAGCGGGTCATGCGCCTTGATCCCGTCGCCCAGCCCCCGCAGGACGGTGATCTTGCCGATGTGCTTCTTGACGTCGGCAAAACCTGCGATGGCGCGGGCGGCCTCTGGCGCCGCGTCGCGGTCGGCGGCGATGTCGAACTCGGGCGCCTCGTGCCGCAGGGCCTTCATCAGGCGGGTCAGCCCGTTGCCATGGCTGGCCGCGCCCAGACAGGCCGGGATCAACTGATGGTTCTGCAACACCTGCGCGGCCAGGTCATAGATCTCGGCGCTGGGCGGCTGCTTGTCCTCGATCAGCTGCTCGAGCAGGTGATCGTCGAAATCCGACAAGGTTTCGAGCAGTTCGGTACGGGCTTCGGCCTCGCGATCGGCCACCGATTGCGGTAGTTCGATCAGCGCCGAGGGCTGACCTTCCTGATATTTCCACGCGCGCTCTGAGATCAGGTCGACGGCGCCGACGATGGTTTCGCCTTCACGGATCGGCACCTGTCGCAGGGTAATGTGATGGCTACAATAGGTCTGCAGCGCGGCGATGATGTCGCGGATTCGGCCGTTCGGGTTGTCCATCCGGTTGATGAACAGAAAGCAGGGAATGCCCGCCTCCTCGACCAGCCGCAGATAGGGGGCGCACAGAACCGCCGCGTCCGGGTCTGGCGGAACCACCACCACCGCCGCGTCGGAAATGGCCATGGCGGGTCCGGCATAGGCCAGCGCATCGCCCCCGCCATCCACGTCGATCGCGCACCACGGTTCGTCCAGATAAGAAAAACCGTGCAGATGCACGGTTCCGGACAGGTCGAATGTGGTGGGCCGGCCATCAAGGCGACTGATGGCCTCGACCAGTGTTGTCTTGCCCGATTGGCTGGGGCCGAGGACGGTAAAAACGCGCATGGGTGCTGTCCCTTCGTCAAGTTGCAGAGTGGTTGCACGAAAGGAGCTGTCGAACGCGGATGCGCCGGCGAGTCTGTCTGAATGATGGCCTGCCTCGGCGTCGGGCGGCCTGCCGCCCGCCTTCCGAGTGTGGGGAAAACCCCCCGCGCGCGTCAACCCCCCGCTTTTTTGCATTGTGGCGACTGGCCGGCTTGCGGCCTGTCGCCCGTCGTCAGATCGCCGAACTGTGGCCTGCCTTGCTCAGGTCATAAGCGTCGAAGGTCCGGGCGATCATCCGAGCCAAGGCGCGCGCTTCGGGCGGGATGAACAGCCCGTCATCGGTGATTTGCAACAACCCGTCGAAGGCGTCATTGGCGCGCTGGTACATCGCCTTCAGCTCGGCCGCCGAGATGTCGTGGTCGCGCAGGATCTCGGCCGTTTCGATGCGGAAGTCGCACATCAGGGCCTCGATCAGGCGGGCGCGCAGAATGTCCTGATCCTTGAACAGATGCCCGCGCGAGGTCGAGAACCGGCCATCGCGCACCGCTTTGGTATGGGCCGACGTGGCCGGTGCATTCTGCGCATAGCCCTGCGGGAAGCGCGAGATCGAGCTGGCGCCGACGCCAATCAGAACCTCGGCCTGGTCGTCGGTATAGCCCTGGAAGTTGCGTTTCAGCCGCCCGGCCTTCAGCGCGTGGGTCAGCCCGTCATCCTTGGTGGCGAAATGATCGATGCCGATTTCTTCGTAATTGTCCCACAGGAACAGACGGCGCGCGGTGTCGAACAGATCAAGCCGCTGTTCCGGCGTCGGAAGGGCGTCGGACGGGATCAGCTGCTGGCGTTTCGCCATCCACGGCACATGCGCGTAGCCATACAGGGCCACCCGGTCGGGGTTGAGGGACAGCAGCTTCTGCACGCTTTCGGTCATCCGCGCCTTGGTCTGGTGCGGCAGTCCGTACAGGATGTCGGCGTTCAGGCTGGGCACACCGCGCTCGCGGATCATGTCGATCGCCTCGCGGGTGGTGTCATAGCTCTGGATGCGCCCGATGGTCTTCTGGATCTCGTCGTCGAAATCCTGAACCCCGATCGAGGCGCGGTTCATCCCGGCTTCGGCCAGCGCATCCAGTCGAGCGGCATCCACCTCGTTGGGGTCGATCTCGACCGAGAATTCCGCGTTGGGTCCAAGTGGGACGATGCCCAGAATATGCGCAGCCAGTTCACGCATCAGGTCGGGGTTCAGCAGCGTGGGCGTACCCCCGCCCCAGTGCAGGCGCGACAGGGTCACCCCGCTGGGCAGGCGCGCGGCCAGCAAGTCCAGCTCGGCCTTGAGGACATCGACATAGGCGATGACGGGGTTGTCGGTCTGGGTGCCCTGAGTGCGGCAGGCGCAGAACCAGCACAGCCGGCGACAGAACGGCACATGGACATAGAGCGAGATCGAACTGCCCGGCCGGATGGCGGAAATCCAGTCGCTGAACATGTCGGGCCCCACGTCATTGCTGAAGTGGGGGGCGGTCGGATAGCTGGTATAACGCGGTACCTTCGCGTCAAATAGTCCGAGCTTTGCCAATTGAGGTTTTACTATCATGACGACACCGGTATAGGCTCGACGACCAGAAAACCTTGACCGAGATCAAGTGGACGCGCGCATGACTTTGAATACCCTCGTTGACCACTCCAATTGCGAAGATTGCCCAATTCGGCATCGAGCCGTCTGCGCGCGCTGCGATGCAGACGAGTTGGTCGCGTTGGAAGAAATCAAGTATTACCGCAGCTTCGAGGCCGGTCAGACGATCATCTGGTCGGGCGATCAGATGAATTTCGTAGGCTCGGTCGTGTCCGGGATCGCGTCTCTGACCCAAACCATGGAGGACGGGCGCACACAGATGGTGGGCCTGCTGCTGCCCAGCGACTTCGTCGGGCGGCCGGGGCGCGACTCGGCGCCTTATGACGTGCAAGCGACCACTGACGTGGTCATGTGCTGTTTCCGAAAGAAACCGTTCGAAGAGCTGATGAACAGCACGCCGCATATTGCCCACCGCTTGCTGCAAATGACGTTGGACGAGTTGGACGCGGCGCGTGAATGGATGCTGGTTCTTGGCCGCAAGACCGCGCGAGAGAAGATCGCCAGCCTGTTGTCGATCATCGCACGCCGGGATGCGTCTGCCAGCCAGAAGGGCTCATCCGGCCCCATCGTCTTCGACCTGCCGCTGACCCGCGAGGCGATGGCCGACTACCTTGGTCTGACACTGGAGACCGTCAGCCGTCAGATATCTGCGCTGAAAAAGGATGAAGTGATCCTGCTGCAGGGCAAGCGCCACGTGACCGTTCCGGATATCGGCCGCCTGATGGAAGAGGCCGGGGATGATTCGGACGGTGGATTTCTGGTCTAAGCGGTTTTTCTGAGCCACCCGACGACGCGCCCGACCGGTGTCTGCGGTCGGACGGCACGTGGCGACCACAGCTTGAGCCGGTCGGGAAGAGTGACCGTCGTTTCGAACGGAGCCACCAGTCGACCGCTGTCCAGATGCGGCTGGACCAGCGCTTTGTGTCCCATCAACACACCCGCACCGTTCAGCGCTTCTTCGACCGCCAGCGCGTACAAAGAGAAGACCGGCCCGCGGGGTGTGAACGCCCATCCGGGTCGCGCCGCCGCCACCCATGTTTGCCAATCGTCGAACCAGGTCGAATCGGACAGGCAGGTCACATTCGCCAAGTCCTCGGGCGTAGTCAGGCGATGCGCCAAGGCCGGCGCGCAAACCGGAAAGATGGCGTCTTCGGCGATGGGGTCCCCCAAGTCTCCGCCGAAAAACAGGTAGATGTCGAAGGGCGCGCGCTTGAGGTTGGGCGGGGTTTCCTCGGCCGTGAGTGAAACTTCGATCTCGGGCTCTGCGGCTCGAAGTTCGGGCAACCTTGGCGACAGCCACAGCTGTGCAATCGAGGGCAGCGTCACGATGTGCACCACTTGCGGCTGTGCCTGGGCGCGCATGGACAATGTGGCTTGTCCCAAAGTGTCGAAGGCCTTGGTCAGGTCCGGCAACGCCTTCTGTCCCAGCGCGGTCAGGGCAACGCCTCTTGCGGTGCGCTCGAAAAGGGGCGCACCCAGTTCGTCTTCCAACGTTTTGACATGGGCTGATACCGCGCCGGCGCTGACGCCAAGTTCCGTAGCCGCCGCCGAGAATCCGCCCAGGCGGGCTGCGGCCTCGAACGCACGCAGCGCGTTCAGAGGTAGGGGTTTGGGGCGCGGTGGAGCAACGGGCATGGATTTAGGCTCAATTTTTCTGACCCTAATTTTTCGCAAAACTGATTTGCGCGCAAGTCAGGATCTTTGCATCGTTGGCCGCAAAGACGGAGGATCAGATGCAGCACCTTGCTCACCGTGCCTGGGTTCCGGGCCACTGCGAAAACCTTGTTCAGACCATCGCCCAGAAGGTTGCCGACAGCAACTCGGAGGCGATCGAGGCCCGGATCGACGCGTTGATCGCGCGAAACTCGGATATTCACGATGCCGAGTGTTTCAATCTGAATCCGGCGACGAATGTCATGAATCCAAGGGCCGAGGCAGCACTGGCCGCGGGTCTGGGCAGTCGTCCATCTTTGGGCTATCCGGGCGACAAATACGAGATGGGTCTCGAGGCCATCGAGGAGATCGAGGTGATCGCGGCCGAGCTTGCGGCCCGCGTGTTCAACGCGCGATACGCCGAGATCCGGGTGGCATCCGGCGCCTTGGCCAATCTGTATGGCTTCATGGCTCTGACCCGGCCCGGCGATACGATCATCGCGCCTCCGGCAGCGATCGGCGGGCACGTGACCCACCATGAGGGTGGCTGCGCAGGGCTTTATGGTCTGCAAACGGTCAATGCACCAGTGGATGCGGACGGGTACAGTCTGGATCTGGCCGCTCTGCGCGACATGGCCAAAACGCACCAGCCCCGGTTGATCACCGTCGGTGGCTCGCTGAACCTGTTTCCGCATCCTGTGTCGGCCGTGCGCGAAATTGCCGACGAAATCGGGGCCAAGGTTCTGTTCGATGCGGCCCACCAATGCGGGATCATCGCCAGCGGGGCTTGGGCGAACCCGTTGGATGAAGGCGCGCATCTGATGACGATGAGCACCTACAAAAGCCTGGGCGGCCCGGCGGGTGGGCTGATCGTCACCAACGAGGCCGAAATCGCGGAACGGCTGGACGCCATCGCATTTCCCGGAATGACGGCCAATTTCGATGCCGCGAAATCGGCGGCTCTGGCAATCTCGTTGCTGGACTGGGTCGACTTCGGGCCGGCCTATGGGCAAGCGATGATCGATCTTGCGCAGGCAATGGCCAGCGAGATGGAAGATCAGGGATTGCCAGTGTTCAAGGGGGCTGGTGGAGCCACCACTTCGCACCAATTCGCGCTGAAGGCCGCCGACTATGGGGGCGGGCAGGCGGTGTCAAAACACCTGCGGCGGGCTGGGTTTCTGGCATGTGGTATCGGTTTGCCGATCGCCTCGGTTGCGGGTGACATGAACGGATTGCGGATCGGAACGCCCGAGTTGGTCCGGCGGGGCGTGACCCCCGAACATGTCGGAGACCTTGTGGCCCTGTTCGCCGAGGCGCTGTCGGCGGATGATCCCGCATCGGTTGCGCCCAAGGTGCGGGATCTGCGATCCGGGTTCCAGGGGATGCACTACGTTCGTGCGTGACCCAACGGCCCGGCCGTGTTCTAATGCCTTTGCGTGAAACAATATTCAGGAGCAAGGCATGGAATTCAGTAGCCTATTGGCAATGCTGATCATCGGCGCGATCGCGGGCTGGTTGTCGGGCAGGATCATGAAGGGGCGCGGCTTTGGCGTGATCGGGAACATCATCGTCGGGATCGTTGGCGCTTTTCTCGCCGGAACGATTTTTCCCGCACTCGGGTTTTCCGTCGGCGGCGGTATGATGTCGTCGATCTTCTTTGCAACGATCGGAGCCGTCATCCTTCTGTTCCTGATCGGTTTGGTCAAAAAGGTCTGACGAAAAACCGCCCCGGACGGGGCGGTTATTTTTTTTGCCGTGCCCGCGGTTCAGTGGGCCAGGAAAACCGGAACCGAGGACTGTTCCAACATGTTCCGGGTAGCGCCACCCAGAATGGCCTCGCGGAACCGCGAGTGACCATAGGCGCCCATCACGATCATGTCGGCTTCGACGTCTGCGGCGTGACGATTCAGAATGTCGGACACACGCGTCATCGTCTTGCTCAGCACGTCGATTTCGCATTTCACGCCATGGCGAGACAGCATTTGCGACAGCATACCGCCCGGGTCCGAGCGATCAGGGCCGTGACGCGGCGGATCGATCACAACGATCCGGGTCAGCTCGGCCGCTCGCAGGAACGGCAGCGCGCGCCGAATGGCATTCATCGCCTCGACACTCTCATTCCAGCCGATCAGCACCGTCCGAGGGCTGGCGAACGGTTTCGCGTCATCCGGGACCACCAGAACCGGGGCGTGACCCTCGAACATGGCGGCTTCGATGATCGGTTCGGCCTCGGCGCCGCGATCTTTGCCATAGGGCTGCGGCAAAACGACAAGGTCCGAGAAACGGGCCCGATGCGCGACGTGCCGACCCAGGTCGGCGATCTGCGCCACGCCGTTTTCAGCGGACCAGCGTACGCCTGACTTGCCCAGGAAATCCTCGGCAAAGGCAAGCACTTCATCGGCCTCGGCATTTGCACGCTTCAAGGTCTCCTGAAGGATCAGGGCGTTTGCGCCCGCGTAGTAGTAGCCGGTCTGGCTACGGTCGACACCGAGGCACAGCGCTTCGGCATGGCCGTCCTGCGCTTCGGCCAAGGCGACCAACTGGGCCAGAGCCGGCTTGGCAAACTTGATTTCCGTCATGACGGTGAGAAGAGATTTATAAGCCATTTCGACCTCGTGTTTCGGGTTCTGAAACCTGTGCGACCAGGTAACCCATTCATTTGCTTATGCCTGTCACAGTTTTCAGGCTATTGTCTTGATGCAGATCAAAGCAGCATTGGTTGTGCATGGATCATACAGCAACCAGTCAACGAAAGCTCTATGCGGCACAAGAATCGCCCGGAGCATGGCAAAGGGACGCAATATGTCGAATTACATCAAGCTGATCGCGCTTGGTCTGGTCGTGCTGTTCGCAGCGATCGGATCCAACTATGCGCGGGATTTGGCGTATCAGGTGCACGCGATACTGGTGATGCTCATCGCCGGTGGCCTGTTCATCTGGACGCTGCGAAACACGGATGAGCCGGATATTCTTGTCGATCGTTCGGGTGAGTACATGGATGGCGTGATCCGCTATGGCGTGATCGCAACCGCCTTTTGGGGTGTCGTAGGGTTCCTGGTGGGAACCTTCATCGCGTTCCAGCTGGCCTTTCCGGTGCTGAACTTCGAATGGGCGCAGGGGCTTCTGAACTTTGGCCGGTTGCGCCCGCTGCACACATCAGCGGTCATTTTCGCGTTCGGCGGCAACGCCCTGATCGCCACATCCTTCTACGTCGTGCAGCGCACAAGCGCCGCGCGTCTGTGGGGCGGCAACCTGGCCTGGTTCGTGTTCTGGGGCTATCAGCTGTTCATCGTTCTTGCCGCGACCGGCTATGTGTTGGGCGGGACCCAGTCCAAGGAATATGCCGAGCCTGAATGGTATGTAGACCTGTGGCTGACCATCGTCTGGGTGGCCTATCTGGCCGTGTTCCTGGGGACGATCGTCAAGCGGAAAGAGCCCCACATCTATGTGGCGAACTGGTTCTACCTGGCGTTCATCGTTACCGTCGCGATGCTGCACCTAGTCAACAACATGACCATTCCGGTCAGCATCTGGGGTTCGAAATCGGTCATCGTCTGGTCGGGCGTTCAGGATGCCATGATCCAGTGGTGGTATGGGCACAACGCCGTGGGCTTTTTCCTGACTGCGGGCTTCCTGGGCATGATGTACTACTTCATTCCCAAGCAGGCCGAACGCCCGGTCTTCAGCTACAAACTGTCGATCATCCACTTCTGGGCGCTGATCTTCCTGTATATCTGGGCTGGTCCGCACCACCTGCACTATACCGCGCTGCCTGACTGGGCCTCGACGCTGGGCATGGTGTTCTCGGTCGTGCTGTGGATGCCTTCGTGGGGTGGCATGATCAACGGTCTGATGACCCTGTCGGGCGCTTGGGACAAGCTGCGCACAGACCCTGTCATCCGCATGATGGTGATCTCGGTCGGTTTCTACGGCATGTCCACCTTCGAAGGCCCGATGATGTCGATCCGCGCGGTGAACTCGCTGTCGCACTACACCGACTGGACCATTGGTCACGTACATTCCGGCGCGCTGGGCTGGAACGGCATGATCACATTTGGTGCGCTGTACTTCCTGGTGCCGGTTCTTTGGAAGCGCGAGCGTCTGTACTCGCTGCAGATGGTCAGCTGGCACTTCTGGCTCGCCACCATCGGTATCGTGCTCTACGCCGCGTCGATGTGGGTCACCGGTATCATGGAAGGCCTGATGTGGCGCGAAGTGGATGCCAACGGCTTCCTGGTGAACTCGTTCGCCGACACCGTGGCGGCCAAGTTCCCGATGTATGTGGTGCGTGCGCTGGGCGGTGTTCTGTTCGTCGCTGGTGCGCTGATCATGTGCTACAACCTTTGGATGACCGTCCGGCGGGCTCCGGCCAAAGAGGCCAGCCTGACCGTCGCGGTCCCGGCTGAATAAGGAGGGCCGGAGCAATGGCAATTCTCGACAAACACAAGATCCTCGAGACCAACGCGACCCTCCTGCTGATCTTCAGCTTCCTGGTCGTGACCATCGGTGGCATCGTTCAGATCACCCCGCTGTTCTACCTTGAGAACACAATCGAGAAGGTGGAGGGCATGCGCCCTTACACCCCTCTCGAGATGGCGGGGCGTGAGATCTACATCCGCGAAGGCTGCTATGTCTGCCACAGTCAGATGATCCGCCCGATGCGGGACGAGGTCGAGCGCTATGGCCACTACTCGCTGGCGGCCGAGTCGATGTACGACCACCCGTTCCAGTGGGGGTCCAAACGCACCGGGCCTGATCTGGCCCGTGTGGGTGGCCGCTACTCGGATCAATGGCACGTGGACCATCTGCGTGATCCGCAATCGGTGGTGCCGGAGTCCGTGATGCCGAAATACGGCTTTCTGGAAAACCGCAAGATCGACGGCCGGTATATCGGTGACATCATGGCCACCAATGCGGTTTTGGGCACGCCTTACACAGACGAGATGCTGGAAAACGCAGTTGCCGATTTCCGGGCGCAGGCCGATCCGGACAGCGACTATGACGGGCTGCTGGAGCGTTATGGCGAAAACGTCAACGTGCGCAACTTCGATGGTCAGCCGGAACTGACCGAAGCCGATGCGTTGGTTGCATATCTGCAGATGCTGGGAACGCTGGTCGACTTCTCGACCTTCACCCCGGATGCAAGCCGCTAAAGGAGGGTGTGATGGAAGAATACACGATCCTGAGGCAATTCGCGGATAGCTGGATGCTGCTTCTGTTGTTCGCCTTCTTTGTCGGCATCGTCATCTGGGTGTTCCGCCCCGGTGCCAGCAAGGAATACAAGGACACCGCAAACATCCCGTTCCGGCATCAAGACAAACCCGCCACATCCGAGGAGGCGCGGAAATGAGCAAGACACCTGAAAAACAGCCGGGTGATCCCAAGACGACCGGTCACAGCTGGGATGGCATCGAGGAATTCGACAATCCGATGCCGCGTTGGTGGTTGTGGACCTTCTACGCGACCATCTTCTGGGGTGTGATCTACACGATCATGTATCCGGCGTGGCCGCTGGTGCAATCTGCAACCGCCGGTGTGCTTGGCTGGTCCTCGCGCGAGCTGGTTCAGAAGGAGATGGTTTCGTTTGAAGAGGCCAACGCTCCGTGGAACGCCAAGCTGGTCGAGACACCGCTGGATGATATCGCCAAGGATGCCGAGCTGCAGCAATATGCGGTCAACGCCGGTGGTGCAGTGTTCCGCACCTGGTGCGCTCAGTGCCACGGATCGGGCGCGCAGGGCGCAAAGGGTTTCCCGAACCTTCTGGACGACGCCTGGCTGTGGGGCGGCACCTTGGATGACATCGTCACCACGGTCAGCTACGGCATTCGCAACGAAGAAAGCGACGACGCGCGCTACTCCGAAATGCCGGCATTCGGCGAGATCCTCGAGCCCGAGGAAATCACCCAGGTCGTGCAATATGTGATGTCGCTGACCAACGCCCAAACCGACGATGCTGCGGCGCAGGCGGGCAAGGTTGTCTACGACGACAATTGCGCGGCCTGTCACGGCGAAGACGGCAAGGGCGATATCGCGCAGGGCGCACCGAACCTGACGGATGCGATCTGGTTGTATGGCGGCGATGAGAAAACGCTGACCGAAACGGTGACCTACAGCCGCTTTGGCGTCATGCCCCCCTGGGATACGCGTTTGACCGAGGCGCAGATCCGCGCCGTGTCGGCCTATGTCCACCAGTTGGGTGGCGGTCAATAAGATCCAGGAACACCTTCGGGCGGCGTGCCGCCCGAAGGCCTAGGTGCCGGCTGTTCCATCTGTTCGCGCGTTTCCTGAACAGCCGGCACCGCATTTTCCGAAAATAGTGCTGACAATGGCCCCGGTCCAGCGCGGGCACGCAAACTGATCCTAAAGGTTGCGCGGATCCAACTCGCGGCTCTTGCTGACCCACCAGTGTCCGGCGGGCAGCCATCTTTTCCTTTTTGGCGCATTCGGTTTGGGCGCGTCGCGTAGCTTGGGGGCGTTCAACCGCGTGGCGGTCATGAAGGAAGCAGCGTAGATGTTCAGCATGGTCTTTCTCCTGATGCGATGAACTCGGGTTCCAGCATCGGCTCTTGACCGGATACTTGCGACTCAATTACCGTGTTCCGATGTAAGCAGAGGTTACATATGGACTGGCTGAACCTTCCGCCACTATCGGCGCTACGGGCTTTCGCTGCATTTGCCGAGCACAGAAATATCGTCAAAGCTGGCGATGCGTTGAATGTAAGTCATGCCGCCATAAGCCAGCAGTTGCGCGCGCTTGAGGCGCATATGGGCGTGACCCTGTTGGACCGGTCGGGCAAGATGCTGGTCCTGACGTCGGATGGCGAACACCTGGCGCGCAGCGTTCAGCTGGGGTTTGGCGCCATCCATGCGGCGGTCTCGGACCTGGTGAACGCGGGCGAGGATCGGCCGGTACACGTTTCGCTGACCTCCTCATTTGCGGCTTCATGGCTGATGCCGCGGCTGCCGATTTTCCGGTCGGATCACCCCGGGATCGATCTGACCTTGGATCCGTCACCGGAACTGGTCGATCTGCGCCCCGGCGGGGTGGATGTCGCGATTCGATATGGGGCAGGCGGTTGGCCGGGTGTCCGGTCCGAGATGTTGTTGAAAACCCCGATGGTCATCGTTGCCGCGCCCAGTCTCTTAGGGTCCAGATCCGAGTGGTCGCCGGCTGATCTGGCCCGTTTGCCGTGGCTGGAAGAGGTGGGCACGACCGAAGCCAGCACATGGCTGGCACAACATGGGGCGGCCATGGACCCAGGCGCCGGACGGACCAGTCTGCCGGGCAACCTGGTCCTTGAGGGCGTTCGCGCGGGGCAGGGTGTCACGGTGACGGTGCGACATTTCGTCGAACGTGATATCGTGGCCGGAAGACTAGTTGAACTGCATGTCGCACCTGACGCCCGAGGCTACCACATCGTGACGGCGCAAACGCCGCAGAGAAAGGCGGTGAAGACGTTCGTCGGGTGGCTGAAACGCCAAGCGAACCAGGTGTGACAAAAGGTGTCTGCGCGATGCGCTTTTGACCCATGTCAAAGTTGTCCGGTGTATGATCTGGAACAAGTCGCCCGACAAACAGCAAGATCCGGAGCCATGCCGTGAGCGATCACACCCCAGCCCCCAGCCTTTACGCCGCAAGGGAACCGATCTTTCCACGGCGCGTTTCCGGCAAGTTTCGGAACCTCAAATGGATCATAATGGCCGTCACGCTTGGCATCTACTATGTGACGCCGTGGATCCGGTGGGATCGGGGGCCCAGCCTTCCGGATCAGGCGGTGCTGCTGGATCTTGCGAACCGCCGCTTTTACTTCTTCTGGATCGAGATCTGGCCACACGAATTCTACTTTGTGGCCGGACTGCTGATCATGGCCGGCTTGGGCCTGTTCCTGTTTACGTCGGCCTTGGGGCGGGTGTGGTGCGGCTATGCCTGCCCACAGACGGTTTGGACCGACCTTTTCATTCTGGTCGAGCGCTGGATCGAAGGCGATCGAAACGCCCGCCTGCGCCTTCATCGTCAGAAGAAGCTGGATTTCCGTAAGGCCCGCCTGCGATTGACCAAATGGGTGGTCTGGTTCCTGATCGGTCTGGCGACCGGCGGGGCCTGGGTGTTCTATTTCGCGGATGCGCCGACCCTGGCGCGGGACCTTGTGACCGGCAACGCTCATCCGATCGCCTATACCACCATGCTGGTTCTGACCGGCACGACCTTTTTCTTCGGCGGGTTCGCGCGCGAGCAGATCTGCATCTATGCCTGTCCGTGGCCGCGAATTCAGGCGGCGATGATGGACGAGGACACGCTGGTGGTTGGCTATCGAGAATGGCGGGGCGAGCCGCGCGGCAAGGGCAAACGGACGGCCGACTCTGAACTGGGCGACTGCATCGATTGCATGGCCTGCGTCAATGTCTGCCCGGTCGGGATCGACATCCGTGATGGCCAACAGCTGGAGTGCATAACCTGCGCGCTGTGCATCGATGCCTGCGACGACATGATGGCCAAGATCGGCAAGCCGCGCGGTCTGATCGACTATATGGCGCTCAGCGACGAAACGCGTGAACGCGCAGGCCAGGCTCCCAAGAACGTGTGGAAGCACATCCTGCGGCCCCGGACGATCATGTATACCGCGCTTTGGTCGCTGGTGGGATTTGGCCTGCTGTTTGCGTTGTTCATCCGGTCGGATATCGATCTGACGGTGGCGCCGGTGCGCAATCCGACATTCGTGACCATGTCCGACGGTTCGATCCGCAACACCTACGACGTGCGGTTGCGGAACAAACATGGCGAAGACCGGCTGTTCAAACTGTCTCTGGTCGGTGACCCAAGCCTGCAGGTTCAGATTGAAGGAACGGACTTGGATACGGTAAACGTAACTGCGGACACGGCACAGTTGACCCGGGTCTACATCGTCGCCGCGAAAGATACAGCGCCCGCAATGGCTGAAACGACACCGGTCCGGATCTGGGTTGAAGACCTGCAAAGCGGCGAGCGCGCCTACAAGGACACCACGTTCAACGGGCGGGGGAACTGAACCATGGCCGAGCGCAAATTCACCGGAAAGCACGCTCTCGCGGTTTTTGTCGGGGCCTTCGGGGTCATCATCGCCGTCAATCTGGTGCTGGCCTACAAAGCAGTCGCGACATTTCCCGGGCTCGAGGTCAAGAACTCCTACGTTGCCAGTCAGGAGTTCAATGAAAAGCTGCAGGAGCAGCAGTCTCTGGGCTGGGATGCAGACGTGGAAACCAAGGGCGGCCTGCTGATCCTTCGCATCACGGATGCGCAAGGCGTGCCTGTGCGGGTGGCCGAGCTGCAAGCCGTGGTCGGCCGCGCAACTCATATGCGCGAGGATTTTTCGCCGGACTTCACCTTTGATGGTGTGGCGTATTCCACCCCGGCGACACTTGGAAAAGGCAACTGGAATGTCCGTATCGTCGCGCGCGATGCGGACGGCGCGGAATTCAGTCGGCGCATTCCGTTGTACATCAAGGGTTAGGCTGATGTCGTCGCAGGTGACATCCGGGACCGCAGCCTGTCCGGGCTGCATCGCGGCTCCGGCGGAACCGGCCAGGCCGGTACCGGTCGACGTTCAGATCGCGCTGTCACTGCCGGGCATTCATTGCTCGGCCTGTATTGCCAATGTCGAACGTGCGTTGAACGCGCACCCCGGCGTACAGGACGCGCGGGTCAACCTGACGCTCAAGCGCGTTCTGATCAAGGCGGGCCCCGAGGTTCGGGCAACGGACCTGATCCCGGTCCTCGATCGGGCCGGGTACGAGGCGCATGAGCTGGATCCCGGTGCCCTGTCAGCCACGCAATCAGACAAGGCCGGACGAGACCTTTTGATGCGGCTAGCTGTCGCCGGCTTTGCATCGATGAACGTGATGCTGCTGTCAGTGTCCGTCTGGTCCGGCGCCACTGACGCGACGCGCGACATGTTTCATTGGATATCGGCGGCCATCGCCCTCCCGGCCATTGCGTTCTCGGCCCAACCGTTTTTTGCCAACGCGTGGAGCGCGCTGCGTGTTCGCCGCCTGAACATGGACGTGCCGATCGTTCTGGCAATCCTGCTGGCCTTGGTCACTTCGCTTTGGGAAACGGCGCTGAGCGGTGAGCACGCCTATTTCGATGCGGCTTTGACGCTGACGTTCTTTCTGCTGGCGGGGCGCTATCTGGATTACCGCACCCGTGCCGCGGCCCGGTCCGCCGCGGAAGAGCTGACAGCCCTCGAGGTGCCGCGCGCCATCCGTCTTGTTGACGGGGCCGAGCGCGAGGTCGCTGTTGCCGAACTGGCCGTCGGTGACCTGATCCTGGTGCGACCAGGGGGGCGGATGCCGGTGGACGGCAAGATCGTGACCGGTGAATCCGAGTTGGACCGGTCTTTGCTGACCGGTGAAACCCTGCCGGTATTCGCCCAGCCGGGAACACAGGTCAGCGCGGGTGAGGTCAACCTGACCGGGCCGCTGACCATTCAGGCAACGGCGGTGGGCGAAGAGACTTCGCTGCACCGCATGGCAGATCTTGTGGCCATCGCGGAATCCGGGCGGTCGCGCTATACGTCCTTGGCGGACAAGGCGGCCAAGCTGTATGCCCCCGGGGTTCATATCCTGTCCGCACTCAGTTTCGTTGGCTGGTACATCTATTCTGGCGATCTGCGCACAGCTCTGAACATCGCCGCCGCTGTGCTGATCATCACCTGCCCCTGTGCGTTGGGGTTGGCGGTTCCTGCGGTCACCACCGCAGCCTCGGGGCGGCTGTTCCGCAAGGGGATGCTGATCAAGGACGCCACCGCGTTGGAGCGGTTGGCCGAGGTCGACACCGTAGTGTTCGACAAGACCGGAACGCTCACATCAGGCGCGCCTCAACTGGTCAACGGTGGCGAACACACAGGCCGTGAGATCGAGATCGCTCTGGCCTTGGCACAGGCTTCGGCGCATCCGCTGGCGGTCGCCCTGACCCGGGCCGCTCGGGCCGAGGGGTATACCCCGGCCGAGGTTGAAAACGTCACCGAGATTCCCGGTCGCGGGACCGAAGGCCAGTTTCAGGGGCAACTCGTGCGGCTGGGCCGAGCCGAATGGGTGGGCGCGACGGAAGGTGATTACACCGCGGCTTGGTTGGCGGTGGGGGACGATCGCCCGGTCGAGTTCCGCTTTGCCGACTCATTGCGCCCCGGCGCCGCCGACGCGGTCGCGGCTTTGCGCGATGCGGGCAAGGACGTCATCCTCATGTCCGGGGACACGACCAACGCCGTGAAAACCCTGGCCGAGAATCTGGGGATCGAGACCTGGGTCGCGCGGGCACTGCCGCAGGACAAGGCGCGACACATTCAGAGGCTGGCAGACCAAGGCCGCCGGGTTTTAATGGTCGGTGACGGGTTGAACGACACAGCCGCGCTGGCGGCGGCCCATGCGTCGATCTCTCCGGCATCGGCACTGGATGCGGCCCGCGTGGCTTCGGACATCGTCCTGCTGGGCAATGACCTGTCGCCGATCGCCGATGCCTGCCATACTGCTGTCCGGGCGACGAAGCGCATCCGCGAGAATTTTCAGATTGCGACGATCTACAATGTCATCGCGGTGCCTTTGGCCGTTGCCGGCCTTGCGACGCCCTTGATCGCGGCCTTGGCGATGTCCACATCGTCGATTACCGTATCTCTGAACGCTCTGCGCCTGAGGTGATCCGAATGGAAGTTCTGGCCTATCTGATACCGATTTCGCTGCTGTTGGGCGGTGTTGGGCTGGTGGCGTTCATCTACACGGTCCGCAGCAACCAATATGACGACCCCGAAGGCGATGCCCGACGGATTCTGAGCAATGAGTGGGATGATCGCCCCAAGTCCTGACCGGGTGCAATCGTGATGCCGACGGCCCTTGAAATTGCCGCAATGCCCGGCTATGTCCGGCCCATCCGCTAGCAGAGAGACCAAGCCTAATGGCCACCACAAACCCGATCCAGTTCATTCAGCAAGTCCGTGCCGAAGTTGCAAAGGTCGTCTGGCCGACGCGGCGCGAGGTTCTGCTGACCACGGTCATGGTGTTCATCATGGCGGCTCTGACTGCCGTGTTCTTTGCTCTGGTGGATTTGGGCATTCGCGGCGGTCTGCAACTGATCCTGGGTATGTTCAGCTAAAGCCGACTGCCGGGTCCCGTCGGATCGCGCCGAGACGCGCCCGCTTCGGGCGCCCGACCGGCACTGCCCCCTTGCACAGCAGGCAATGTCAGAGTAGTTGACGCGGGACCTTTCGGGATGGGCGTGCGGCGATTCGGACTGCGCGCCGCTTTTTATTCCGGAACACGCGGCCGGACCGCGACAAAATTTCAATTCAGGTGCGTCCGCCCGACGCGGCGCGCCAAAGGCAAACAAGGACGACAGGTTCATGGCGAAACGGTGGTACTCGGTCAGCGTTCTTTCGAATTTCGAAAAGAAGATCGCAGAGCAGATCCGCACGTCGGTGGCCGAGCACGGCCTTGAGGACGAGATCGACGAGGTTCTGGTTCCCACCGAAGAGGTGATCGAGGTGCGCCGGGGCAAGAAGGTCACGACTGAACGCCGTTTCATGCCCGGCTACGTACTGGTGCACATGGAAATGTCGGATCAAGGCTATCACCTGATCAACTCGATCAACCGGGTCACCGGTTTCCTGGGTCCGCAGGGCCGCCCAATGCCGATGCGCGACGCCGAGGTGAACCAGATCCTCAACCGTGTTCAGGAAGGTGAGGAAGCACCCAAGCTGATGATCAGCTTCGAGGTTGGCGAGAAGGTCAAAGTCAACGACGGCCCGTTCGAGGATTTCGACGGTATGGTCGAGGGCGTGGACGACGAGAACCAGAAGCTGAAGGTTACCGTCTCGATCTTCGGGCGCGAAACTCCGGTCGAGTTGGACTTTACGCAGGTCACCAAGCAGAGCTGATCATTCCTGCAGGAACTGATCGTGCCGGAATCGAACGCGCCGCCGTAACAGGCGGCGCAACTGTTTCTGGTGCTTGCCGGTAAGGTTTCGCCACAGCCTTGGCCGCTTGCCCTAACTCCTTGCCTGATGCACACTTATGCTTGGTACAGGTATGACCGTTGCGCAGCCGGGCTCATGGGCCAGAGGATTTGCGCGCAGTGATGCTTTGGGAGGACTCTGTCATGACATCCAAGGCTGCAGGCCCCACGCCACCCGACAAGCTGACCCCGCCTCAGCGGACGATGCCTATGGTCAACACGGTCACTGCCGCCGACATCACCGACTCGCTGAAGGCCGGGTTCTCCGACTTTCTGGCGCGTCCCATCATGAGCGGATTTTTCGGACTGTTCTATGCCGTCTTCGGGTTTCTGCTGGTCTGGAGCCTGGTCTGGCTTGGAAAGATTTGGATGATCATTCCTGCCGTCGTGGGATTTCCGCTGGTCGCCCCTTTCGCCGCTGCAGGCCTCTATGAGATGTCGCGTCGACTTCAGGCCGGAGAGGATTTTGGCTGGTCGGAAATACTGACGGTCATGGCCAATCAGCGTAAGCGGGAAATGGGCTGGATGGCCTTCGTTACGCTGTTCGTTTTCTGGGTATGGATCTACCAGGTTCGGCTTTGGTTGGCGATCATCCTGCAGAATGCCTCGTTTTCGGATTTCGACGGTTTCCTGAACACCGTGTTCTTTACCCCCCAAGGCTGGGCTTTCCTGGCAGTTGGCACCTGCGTCGGCGCGTTTCTGTCCGCCGTTCTGTTTTCGGTGACTGTTGTTGCCATGCCCTTGCTGCTGGATCGCGACACCGATTTCGTAACGGCAATGCTTGCATCGCTCCGTGTTGTCGCCGAAAGCCCTGTGGTCATGCTTGGCTGGGCGGCCATCATCTCGGTCACTATGCTGTTGTCGCTGGTGCCGGCGTTTCTGGGGCTTGTCGTTACGTTGCCGATCCTAGGGCATACCACTTGGCATCTCTACCAGCGCGCCGTGCAGCCGGAGGCGTCTGCCGGTCCATAGGGGGGGGGCGTATCAATTCAGAACGCACTTATTTTTTTGATTTATTGAATTCATTACAAACCTAGGGGGCATGTACGTTCGTAGTAGGTAAATATTAGCAACTCAGGTTGTTCCGGACCTAGCCTTAATGGATCACGAGAATAGGTAATTTCTTCAGTACGCTCTTCATAACAAGAGTGAAATTCAATCGATTGGTTTAGCTCGACGTCAGACAAAAACCATGGATCTTCGGCCTTTGCGCCCTGCGAGGGTCCAATCACAATGCGATCCGCTTTTCGCGTCAACACATACTCACCATCGCCTTTGGCATGTCCCGGTCTCAGTTGGTTGTCAATCAGTATCGGAATGTTTTCTCGTTTTGCGATTACAGGGTCGTTCAGCCCAAGCATGTCGATAAATACTCGCCCAGTGTTGGCATAAAAAGGAGTGGAGCCCGCTGTGTTTAATGCGACAGTGATGTCGCGCGGCCACTTCTCGTCGATGTGCCTACCCACAATCTCACCAAAAAACGCGGCAGGATCTTTGTGTTTTTTTGGTTGCATGACAGCTATGCCTACCGTCAGCAAAAAAGCGGTTCGGGGCAGCCAATAAAGCCATCGAGTTCCAAGTTGTATGCTTACACTAAGTAGCAGTAATGCACTGGGTGCGATAAGCGGTACAATCATACGATTTGATGGCATGTGGTCTCCGCCCGCCCATACCACATAAGATAACTGCAGGATTATGGGAACAAGCAACAAGACTGTGGAACCATCAATCCTTTTCTTAATAGTTGCTAACGCAACACCGAGTATCGCCAAGCCAACTACCGGAACGACCACTACGGCCCGGGCAACATAGGGTGCGCCGCTTTGAATTTTTAACAAAATGGGAAGATCTGCTTTGGCGTAGTAAGTTAGTGGGAGAACCTCACCGTAGACCTTTAAGCGTAAACCGACTTGTGCAAACGCCACGGCCGCAGGAACGCCCACAACTAAAGATGCTGCCACGAATTTTTGTCTAATAGGCAATTGGGACGAGAGTAAAAGGCCAATTGCTGCACCAAAAATAAATACTGACGAATCTAGTCTGGTTAGGGCTGCGAGCGAAAATGCTGTGCAAGAACAGGCAAGCACCCAAGGATCTTCTCTATTTAAAAAGCTAAGAAGCGCCCAAACACCGCCTATGAGAAGCGCCGCGACGAAAACCGCTTCCAGCCCACCCAAGGTCCATATTGCGATCGACGAAGAGCAAGCGACTGCTAAAGTTGTTAGCGAGCGCGCCAACCTGTCTTGTGGATCGCTGGTTATTTCTTTCGTTGCACGATAAGTGATGAAAATTACCGCAGCTGCTGCTATCGCATTCAAAAGTTGAACAGCCAAAACCGCTGGTATGCCAACGTCAATAAGCCAGCCAGCCAACAGAACATGCAGCAGACTGGTGTACCCCTCAACTGTTTCGCCGAGGTTCCATTGTAGTAGGCCGGTCTCGGAAAAGTTTTGAGCGTACCTTAGTGAGATGTAGGCGTCGTCATGAAAAAAAGCGTCGTGTTTTGCAATTAACAACCCAAATAAAACAAAACCCAGAAAAAGAGCTTTTTTTTCGACAGGCATTAGAACCTCTCTCCGATTTGTAAATGACGCGTTGATACGGGCAAATTACCCAAAAACTAGGTTGCTCAATTATGCGCATAGCTACAATTTTGTGCCGCGTCCACAAGGTTTTGGTGTAGTAATCCGCTGGTATGTTATTGTTAAACTTGCAGGAGTAATCAGCTTAAAAGTCGATGAAATTTAGTCTGGCGCAGCTGCCAGACGAGTTGAGGGTTCCAATCCTTTGCAGTGTAAGGCGAAGGCCCGTGTTAAGCTCAATCTAGAATGCCCCCTGTTAAACGCGCTTCCAAGGCGTGAACTGGGCTACTTGCCAACCCATTCGTTCCCCTGTAAACGCCGCCCCTATCGTCTTCGGGCGAGATTCTCTCGTGGGAGATCGCAGGGATCGCGATTCCGGATCGGACCACGCAACATAAAACCGGATGGGACGCGTCCCATTCACGTTGAAAGGAAAACCAAATGGCCAAGAAGCTTGCTGGTACGATGAAGCTGCAGGTTCCTGCAGGTCAGGCGAACCCGTCGCCGCCAGTTGGTCCGGCGCTGGGTCAGCGCGGCATCAACATCATGGAATTCTGCAAGGCGTTCAACGCCAAGACCGCAGACATGGAGCCCGGCGCTCCGTGCCCGACCGTGATCACCTACTATCAGGACAAGTCCTTCACCATGGACATCAAGACGCCGCCCGCGTCTTACTACCTGAAGAAGGCGGCCGGTCTGAAGCCGGTCGGCAAGCGCAACCGCCCCCGTGGCGCGGAGAACCCCGGCCGTGAGACCGTGGCAACCGTGACCACCAAGCAGGTGCGCGAGATCGCCGAAGCCAAAATGAAGGATCTCAACGCCAACGACGTCGAAGGCGCAATGAAGATCATCCTGGGCTCGGCCCGTTCCATGGGCATCGAGGTGAAGTAAGATGGCAAAACTCGGTAAACGTACCCGCGCAGCGCGCGAAGCCGTCGCCGGCAAGGAAAACCTGTCGGTCGAAGAGGCAGTTGCACTGGTCAAGGCCAACGCAACCTCGAAGTTTGACGAAACCATCGAAATCGCCATGAACCTGGGCGTCGACACCCGTCACGCAGACCAGATGGTGCGCGGCGTCGTCGGTTTGCCGAACGGTACCGGCAAGGACATGCGCGTTGCTGTCTTCGCGCGCGGCCCCAAGGCTGAAGAGGCGAAAGAAGCCGGTGCGGACATCGTCGGCGCCGAGGACCTGATGGAAAGCATCCAGGCCGGCAACATCGACTTTGACCGTTGCATCGCAACCCCGGACATGATGCCGATCGTCGGTCGTCTGGGTAAGGTTCTGGGCCCCCGCAACCTGATGCCGAACCCCAAGGTCGGCACCGTGACCATGGACGTGAAAGCGGCCGTGGAAGCAGCCAAGGGCGGTGAAGTTCAGTTCAAGGCGGAAAAAGGTGGTGTCGTGCACGCAGGCGTCGGCAAGGCGTCGTTCGACGAAGCCAAGCTGGCGGAAAACGTCCGCGCCTTCATCTCGGCCGTTGCCAAGGCGAAGCCGTCGGGCGCCAAGGGCACCTATATGAAGAAAATCGCGCTGAGCTCGACCATGGGCCCCGGCGTGACCGTGGATGTGGCGCAAGCTTCGGGCGAATAAGCTGACACGTTCTTTCGGAAATTCGAACCCCGGGCGGTCATGCTGCCCGGGGTTTTCTTTTGCTCTCAGATAGCAGGTTCGACTGTGACCTGATTGGGTATTTCGCGCACGCGTGCCTTGTCAGCCTCCAGCCTGAGGTCGCGCTCGGCAACGGTCAATGCCTGGTTCGCAGCCGCCCGCGCCGCGGTTGTCATTGCTCCGTCTTGAGTCTGCGTCAGTCGGGTCAGCGCGCTGAGAATGGCCTCGTGGACTTCGACCTTGTCGCCGGCATCCCGGGAAATGGCCGCATAAGCGTCACGCAGGAATGTGTCGATCGCGATTTCCGGGGCATGGATTCTCGGGAATTGCGGGTCGGCGGGCTGGGTGGGCCGCGAGCCAAGTGGCAGGAGAACCCGCAGCAACCTCTCGACCATCTGAATTGCCGTCATCGGGTCGTTGATACCCGGCGAGAGCGCGCGCTGTGCGATTTCCGACAGGGTTTGAATGCCAAAGCGGGGGTCTTGATTGAAGCTGCGCTCGGTCCCGATCACGAAGGCTTCCCGGATGGTTTCACCATCCATTTTCCGGGTCGCTCTGGCCAGGGGTTGGCCTTCGGTCACGAACTGCCCCGGCAGCGCCATGATCCAGATCTCGCAGTCGTTCTCTTCGGCGCAGGAATGCAGCATGCCGACATCCACGTGGCGCACGTTCCCAGTCGAACTGGCCCGCACGTCGTGCCCGGTTCGCGGAACATCCGCGGCGGCTTGATATGGAATGGCGCCGAGGCACGGCAGTTCCATGGCTCGGGTCATGGTGTCCCTGGCGTTTTTTTCTATCTTGCGTGCCGTTTCGGAGATGCTGCCATAGCTGGGCAATTGGTCGATCCAGAGCAAGAGCGCCAGTGTCACCAAAAAGATCACCACCAAGGTGAACGCAAGCGCAACGGCGATGGATTGCTGGGTGTAGACCCCGGTTTCGACAAGGATCAGCGATACGAGCGCGAAGATGAATGCGCCGAGAAACGTGGCCAGCACATTTTGCGAGACACTGTCTTCTTCGATCACCTGCTGGGCGCGGGGGGAGGACTGGTTCGAGGCCCATCGCTGTGCCGCGACCATGATCGACAGCGAAAAGGTCGTGACCGCTAGCATGGATGACGCCAGAATGCCGAGGATCTTTGCCACGGCCTCGGTGCTCAGCCGTTGTGCGAGAAAGTCGGGGACGAAGCCACCGAGGTAGGTGCCAATCCCCGCGCTGACCACGGCGAGAGCAGCAATCAGGCTGGTTCGAACCCATAATTGGCGAGAAATCTGACGAAACAGGAATTGCGGCTTGGAAATGGATTTCAACTTGATCATCCGTTGATCCTGTTCGGGTTTGCGGTCATTGTCTACCGGCTTGGGGTTCGGTCAATTTACCCCTTGGAAACCCCGGCCATCTGCCCTAAAGAGGGCTGCGGAATAAAGCGTGCGATTCGTCGTGCGCTTTATTTCGTTTCGTCCAAGACGGTGGGTGGGTCCTTCCGGCCCCTTAATTCCCTGCCTGAGACGGGTAAGACCAAAGAATTTCGAGGGTCCTGACCCTCGGGCGCATTTTGGCCAATCCCGTAACAACGGACCTGAACGCCGGGGCGCAGCCCTCGGCAAATATGAGCCGGGGTGAAATATCGCCCCTAACTTGGAGAGAACTGTGGATAGAGCCCAGAAAGAGAAAGTGGTCGAGGAACTCGGCCAAATCTTCGAAAGCTCTGGCGTCGTAGTGGTTGCTCACTACGCCGGTCTGACAGTTGCCGAGATGCAGGACCTTCGCGCACGTGCTCGTGACGCGGGCGGCTCCGTGCGTGTTGCCAAGAACAGGCTCGCCAAAATCGCCCTCGACGGTAAGCCATGTGCGAGCATTGCTGACCTGCTGACGGGTATGACTGTTCTGACCTATTCCGAGGACCCCGTGGCAGCAGCCAAGGTGGCCGAGGACTTCGCCAAGGAGAACCAGAAGTTCGAGATCCTTGGCGGTGCAATGGGCGAGAACGCTCTGGACCGGGCTGGTGTTACAGCCGTGTCGAAAATGCCGTCGCGTGAAGAGCTTATTGCTTCGATCGTGGGTTGCATCGGCGCGCCTGCTTCGAACATCGCCGGTGCAATTGGCGCACCTGCAAGCAACATCGCAAGCATCCTTTCCACCATCGAAGAGAAGGCGGAAGCTGCGTAAGCGGTTGGCACTGAATGATCTGCGTGGGGCACATGCCCTGACGTTGGAACACACACTGTAAACGGAAAGAGCTGATACAATGGCTGATCTGAAGAAACTGGCAGAAGAGATCGTTGGTCTGACCCTGCTGGAAGCACAAGAACTGAAAACCATCCTCAAGGACGAGTACGGCATCGAGCCCGCAGCTGGCGGCGCCGTCATGGTCGCAGGCGCAGCTGGCGATGCCGGCGGTGCAGCTGAGGAAGAGAAAACCGAATTCGACGTCGTTCTGAAGAACGCCGGCGCTTCGAAAATCAACGTCATCAAAGAAGTTCGCGGCATCACCGGCCTGGGCCTGAAAGAAGCCAAGGAACTGGTCGAAGCCGGCGGCAAGATCAAAGAAGGCGTGGACAAGGCAGAAGCCGAAGAGATCAAGGGCAAGCTGGAAGCAGCTGGCGCCGAGGTCGAGCTGGCCTAAGCCTGTCTTTCGGTGCATCGCGGATGCGCCGTGGAATTTGGCTGGGCCCGGAGAAATCCGGGTCCAGCCGAACCTGTCTTAGAAAGGGCCTCATGTGCTGGGGCGTTTTCTAAGACGCGGTTCGCGGATCGGGAGGCTACCATTCGGGACGGTGGCCACGAATTGATCCGGACGTGTCGTCTCGTATGTGCAAGGCGCCGGGGCCCGACGGTGTTTTTGCCCGCTGAGAACATCGAAAGGTGACATCTGACATGGCTCAATCGTTCCTTGGCCAGAAACGTCTTCGGAAATACTACGGCAAAATCCGCGAAGTCCTGGAAATGCCGAACCTCATCGAGGTCCAGAAATCCTCCTATGATCTATTCCTGCGCTCTGGCGATGCCGACCAGCCGACCGACGGCGAAGGTATCAATGGCGTGTTCCAATCGGTCTTTCCGATCAAGGATTTCAACGAAACTTCCGTGCTGGAATTCGTGAAATACGAGCTGGAAAAGCCGAAATACGACGTTGAAGAGTGCATGCAGCGCGATATGACCTACAGCGCGCCGCTGAAGGTCACTCTGCGCCTGATCGTGTTTGATGTCGACGAAGACACCGGGGCCAAATCGGTCAAGGACATCAAGGAACAGGACGTGTTCATGGGCGACATGCCCCTGATGACGCCGAACGGCACCTTCATCGTGAACGGCACCGAGCGCGTGATCGTGTCCCAGATGCACCGGTCGCCCGGTGTGTTCTTCGACCACGACAAGGGCAAGACTCACTCCTCGGGCAAGCTGCTGTTTGCCTGCCGCATTATCCCGTACCGCGGCAGCTGGCTGGACTTCGAGTTCGACGCCAAGGACATCGTCTACGCACGCATCGACCGTCGCCGCAAACTGCCGGTGACCACGCTGCTCTATGCCCTGGGCCTGGACCAGGAGGCGATCATGGACGCGTATTACGACACCGTGTCCTACAAGCTGAACAAGAAGAAGGGCTGGGTCACCCCGTTCTTCCCCGAACGTGTGCGCGGCACCCGCCCCACCTATGACCTGATCGACGCAAAAAGCGGTGAAGTGATTGCCGAAGCCGGCAAGAAGGTCACCCCGCGCGCGGTCAAACAGCTGATTGACGAGGGCAAGGTCACTGACCTTCTGGTGCCGTTCGACCACATCGTGGGCAAGTTCGTCGCCAAGGACATCATCAATGAAGAAACCGGTGCGATCTATGTCGAAGCCGGTGATGA
The DNA here is from genome assembly GCF_056539245.1 of Ruegeria sp. BC2. NCBI lineage: Bacteria > Pseudomonadati > Pseudomonadota > Alphaproteobacteria > Rhodobacterales > Roseobacteraceae > Ruegeria > Ruegeria sp. BC2. Next base: position 14,082 of record NZ_JBQFUQ010000002.1, on the reverse strand, counting down.
GCTGACCCTGGAATATGACAAGGATGGCGAGCTGATCGGCGGCACCGTGAAGGAGCTGATCGATGCCGGCATCACCGACATTCCGGTTCTGGACATCGACAACATCAACGTCGGTCCGTACATCCGCAACACCATGGCGCAGGACAAGAACATGGGCCGCGAAAGCGCGCTGATGGACATCTACCGCGTCATGCGCCCAGGCGAGCCACCCACCGTCGAGGCCGCGTCGGCTCTGTTCGATACCCTGTTCTTCGACAGCGAGCGCTATGATCTGTCGGCCGTTGGCCGCGTGAAGATGAACATGCGCCTGAACCTGGATGCTCCGGACACCCTGCGGACTCTGCGCCGCGAAGACATCGTGGCCTGCATCAAGGCACTGGTCGAGCTGCGTGACGGCAAGGGCGACGTGGACGACATCGACCACCTGGGCAACCGTCGTGTGCGCTCGGTCGGCGAATTGATGGAAAACCAGTACCGCGTCGGCCTGCTGCGCATGGAACGCGCCATCAAAGAGCGCATGTCGTCGGTCGAGATCGACACCGTCATGCCGCAGGACCTGATCAACGCGAAACCGGCGGCGGCCGCCGTGCGTGAATTCTTCGGCAGCTCGCAGCTGTCGCAGTTCATGGACCAGACCAACCCGCTGTCGGAAGTCACCCACAAACGCCGCCTGTCGGCGCTTGGCCCGGGTGGTCTGACGCGCGAGCGTGCGGGCTTTGAGGTGCGCGACGTCCACCCGACCCACTATGGCCGGATGTGCCCGATTGAAACGCCGGAAGGCCCGAACATCGGTCTGATCAACTCGCTGGCCACCTTTGCCCGCGTGAACAAGTACGGTTTCATCGAAACCCCCTATCGCGTCGTGAAAGGCGGGCAGGTGACCGATGAGGTCCACTACATGTCCGCGACCGAGGAAATGCGTCACACCGTGGCCCAGGCCAACGCGACGTTGGATACGGATGGCAAGTTCATCAACGATCTGGTCTCGACCCGTCAGGCCGGTGACTACACGCTTGCCCCGCGCGAGAACGTGGACCTGATCGACGTTTCGCCGAAGCAGCTGGTCTCGGTTGCGGCCTCGCTGATCCCGTTCCTTGAAAATGACGACGCCAACCGCGCTCTGATGGGCTCGAACATGCAACGTCAGGCGGTTCCGCTGCTGCGGGCCGAGGCGCCGCTGGTCGGTACCGGGATTGAGGAAAAGGTTGCGATCGACTCGGGTGCTGCGATCCAGGCGAAACGTGCCGGCATCATCGACCAGGTTGATGCCCAGCGTATCGTTATCCGGGCCACCGAAGATCTGGAACTGGGCGACGCTGGCGTTGACATCTATCGTCTGCGCAAGTTCCAGCGTTCGAACCAGAACACCTGCATCAACCAGCGTCCGCTGATCAAGGTGGGTGACACCGTCCAAAAGGGCGAGGTCATCGCTGATGGTCCGTCGACCGATATGGGTGAACTGGCTCTGGGCAAGAACGTGGTCGTCGCGTTCATGCCGTGGAACGGTTACAACTACGAAGACTCGATCCTGATCTCGGAACGCATCGCGCGTGATGACGTCTTTACCTCGGTCCATATCGAGGAATTCGAAGTCGCCGCCCGTGACACCAAGCTGGGTCCGGAAGAGATCACCCGCGACATCCCGAACGTCGGTGAAGAAGCGCTGCGCAACCTCGACGAGGCGGGCATCGTTTACATCGGTGCGGACGTCGAGCCGGGCGATATTCTGGTCGGCAAGATCACTCCGAAGGGCGAAAGCCCGATGACCCCGGAAGAAAAGCTGCTGCGCGCCATCTTTGGTGAAAAGGCATCTGACGTGCGCGATACCTCGCTGCGCGTGAAACCGGGCGATTACGGTACGGTCGTCGAAGTCCGCGTCTTCAACCGTCACGGTGTCGAGAAAGACGAGCGTGCGCTGCAGATCGAGCGTGAGGAAGTCGAACGTCTGGCCCGTGACCGGGACGACGAACTGGCCATCCTTGACCGCAACATCTATGCGCGTCTCAAGTCGATGATCCTGGGCAAAACCGCCGTCAAGGGGCCGAAAGGCATCAAGGCGGGCTCGGAGATCACCGAAGAGCTTCTCGAATCGCTGACCCGCGGTCAGTGGTGGCAGCTGGCGCTGGAAGACGAGAAGGACGCCCAGATCGTCGAGGCTCTGAACGAGCAGTATGAGGTGCAGAAACGCGCCCTGGATGCCCGTTTCGAGGACAAGGTCGAGAAGGTCCGCCGTGGCGACGACCTGCCGCCCGGCGTGATGAAGATGGTCAAGGTCTTCATCGCCGTGAAGCGCAAGCTGCAGCCGGGCGACAAGATGGCCGGCCGTCACGGGAACAAGGGTGTGATCTCGAAGGTCGTGCCTATGGAGGACATGCCGTTCCTTGCGGATGGTACTCCGGTCGACTTCTGTCTGAACCCTCTGGGCGTGCCGTCGCGTATGAACGTCGGTCAGATCCTTGAAACCCACATGGGTTGGGCCGCGCGCGGTCTGGGTCTGAAGATCGACGAGGCGCTGCAGGAATACCGCCGCTCGGGCGACCTGACGCCGGTCCGTGACGCGATGAAACACGCCTATGGCGAGGATGTCTACGAAGAGGGCATCAGCGGCATGGACGAGGATCAGCTGATCGAAGCGGCCAGCAACGTGACCCGCGGTGTTCCGATCGCAACCCCGGTCTTTGACGGCGCCAAAGAGGCCGACGTCAATGACGCGCTGATCCGCGCCGGTTTCTCGGAAAGCGGTCAGTCGATCCTGTTCGACGGCCGCACCGGCGAGCAGTTCGCGCGTCCGGTGACCGTGGGCATCAAGTATCTGCTGAAACTGCACCACCTGGTGGACGACAAGATCCACGCGCGTTCGACCGGGCCGTACAGCCTGGTGACCCAGCAGCCGCTGGGTGGCAAGGCGCAGTTCGGTGGTCAGCGCTTTGGTGAGATGGAGGTCTGGGCTCTGGAAGCTTACGGCGCCGCCTACACCCTGCAGGAGATGCTCACCGTGAAATCGGATGACGTCGCCGGCCGGACCAAGGTCTATGAGTCGATCGTCAAGGGCGAGGATAACTTCGAGGCGGGCGTACCGGAATCGTTCAACGTTCTGGTTAAAGAAGTCCGTGGCCTCGGCCTGAATATGGAACTCCTGGATGCGGAGGTTGAGGAGTAAGGGCGCTGCCCTTTCTCCCGTCCCCCCTTCCGCAAGATTTGAGGTAACAAATGAACCAGGAAATCACCAACAACCCGTTCAACCCGCTGACGCCGCCCAAGGTTTTCGACGAGATCAAGGTCTCGCTGGCGTCGCCCGAGCGGATCCTGTCTTGGTCCTATGGCGAGATCAAGAAGCCCGAAACCATCAACTACCGGACGTTCAAGCCCGAGCGTGACGGCCTGTTCTGCGCGCGTATCTTTGGCCCGATCAAAGACTACGAATGCCTGTGCGGCAAATATAAGCGGATGAAGTATCGCGGCGTTGTCTGCGAGAAATGCGGTGTGGAAGTCACCCTGCAGAAGGTTCGCCGCGAGCGTATGGGCCACATCGAGTTGGCCGCGCCCGTCGCACATATCTGGTTCCTGAAATCGCTGCCGTCCCGCATCGGTCTGATGTTGGACATGACGCTGCGCGATCTGGAACGCGTTCTGTACTTTGAAAACTACGTCGTCATCGAGCCCGGTCTGACGGACCTGACCTACGGCCAGATGCTGACCGAGGAAGAGTACATGGACGCGCAGGATGCCTATGGCATGGACGCGTTCACCGCGAATATCGGTGCCGAAGCCATCCGTGAGATGCTGGCCCAGATCGATCTGGAAGCCGAAGCCGAGCAGCTGCGCGCTGATCTGGCCGAAGCAACCGGCGAGTTGAAGCCCAAGAAGATCATCAAGCGTCTGAAGGTTGTTGAATCCTTCCTCGAGTCGGGCAACCGCCCCGAGTGGATGGTGATGACCGTGATCCCGGTCATTCCGCCGGAACTGCGTCCGCTGGTTCCGCTGGATGGTGGCCGTTTTGCGACTTCGGATCTGAACGATCTGTATCGCCGTGTCATCAACCGGAACAACCGTCTGAAGCGCCTGATCGAACTGCGTGCACCTGACATCATCGTCCGCAACGAAAAGCGGATGCTGCAGGAATCTGTTGATGCTCTGTTTGACAACGGCCGTCGTGGCCGCGTGATCACCGGCGCCAACAAGCGTCCGCTGAAATCGCTGTCGGACATGCTGAAAGGCAAGCAGGGCCGCTTCCGTCAGAACCTTCTGGGTAAGCGCGTCGACTTCTCGGGCCGTTCGGTCATCGTGACCGGTCCGGAACTCAAGCTGCACCAGTGTGGTCTGCCCAAGAAGATGGCGCTGGAACTGTTCAAGCCGTTCATCTACTCGCGCCTTGAAGCCAAGGGTCTGTCTTCGACCGTGAAGCAGGCGAAGAAGCTGGTCGAGAAAGAGCGTCCCGAAGTGTGGGATATCCTCGACGAGGTGATCCGCGAACACCCAGTCATGCTGAACCGTGCGCCGACACTGCACCGTCTTGGCATTCAGGCGTTCGAGCCGGTCCTGATCGAAGGTAAAGCCATCCAGCTGCACCCGCTGGTCTGTTCGGCCTTCAACGCCGACTTCGACGGTGACCAGATGGCCGTTCACGTCCCGCTGAGCCTTGAGGCGCAGCTGGAAGCGCGTGTTCTGATGATGTCGACGAACAACGTTCTGTCGCCTGCAAACGGCGCTCCGATCATCGTTCCGTCGCAGGACATGATCCTGGGTCTCTACTACGTGACCCTGGAACGCGAAGGCATGCCCGGCGAAGGCAAGGTCTTTGGTTCGATCGACGAAGTCCAGCACGCGCTGGACGCGGGCGAGGTGCACCTGCACTCGAAAATCACCGCGCGGATCACCCAGATCGACGAAGAAGGCAACGAGGTTCAGAAGCGTTTTGAAACCACGCCGGGCCGTGTTCGCTTGGGGGCTTTGCTGCCCAAGAACAACAAGGCACCGTTTGAACTGGTCAACCGTCTGCTGCGGAAGAAAGAAGTGCAGCAGGTGATCGACACCGTCTACCGCTACTGCGGTCAGAAAGAGTCGGTGATCTTCTGCGACCAGATCATGTCGATGGGCTTCAAGGAAGCTTTCAAGGCCGGTATTTCGTTCGGCAAGGACGACATGGTGATCCCCGAGGACAAGTGGGGCATCGTGGACGAAACTCGCGAACAAGTGAAAGACTTCGAACAGCAGTACATGGACGGCCTGATCACTCAGGGCGAAAAGTACAACAAGGTTGTCGATGCCTGGTCGAAGTGTAACGACCGCGTAACCGAAGCCATGATGCGCACCATCTCGGCCGTGGCCAAGGATGAGGGCGGCGCCGACAAAGAGCCGAACTCGGTCTACATGATGGCGCACTCCGGTGCGCGTGGCTCGGTGACCCAGATGAAGCAGCTGGGCGGCATGCGCGGCCTGATGGCCAAGCCGAACGGCGACATCATCGAGACGCCGATCATCTCGAACTTCAAGGAAGGTCTGACCGTTCTTGAATACTTCAACTCGACCCACGGTGCCCGTAAGGGTCTGTCGGATACCGCTCTGAAGACGGCGAACTCGGGCTACCTGACCCGTCGTCTTGTTGACGTGGCGCAGGATTGCATCGTGCGCGAGGTTGATTGTGGAACCGACCGTGCGATCACGGCCGAAGCTGCGGTCAATGACGGTGAAGTCGTCGCGTCGCTGGCGGAACGCGTTCTGGGCCGTGTGGCCGCAGATGACGTTCTGCGTCCGGGAACCGACGAGGTCATCGTCGCCGCCGGACAGCTGATCGACGAACGCATGGCCGATACGATCGACGAGGCCGGTGTTGCCTCGATGCGCATCCGCTCGCCTCTGACTTGTGAGTCCGAGGAAGGCGTCTGTGCAACCTGCTACGGTCGTGACCTTGCACGCGGGACCATGGTGAACACCGGTGAGGCTGTCGGCATCATCGCCGCGCAGTCGATCGGTGAACCGGGTACGCAGCTGACGATGCGGACCTTCCACATCGGTGGCGTTGCGCAAGGTGGTCAGCAGTCGTTCCAGGAAGCGAACCAGGACGGTGTCGTTGCCTTTGAGAACCCGCAGATCCTGGTCAATGCCGCCGGCGAAAGCCTGGTCATGGGCCGGAACATGAAGCTGGTGATCAACGACGAACACGGCGAAGAACGCGCCAGCTTCAAGCTGGGCTACGGCTCGAAGCTGTTCGTCAAGGAAGGCACCAAGGTCAAGCGCGGCGACAAGCTGTTCGAGTGGGACCCCTACACCCTGCCGATCATCGCCGAGAAAGCCGGTACCGCAAAATACGTCGACCTGGTTTCGGGCATTGCTGTCCGCGACGAGACCGACGATGCAACCGGCATGACCCAGAAGATCGTGATCGACTGGCGCGCCGCCCCCAAAGGCAGCGATCTGAAGCCCGAGATCATTCTTGTGGATGACAATGGCGAGCCGGTCCGCAACGATGCGGGCAACCCGGTTCACTATCCGATGTCTGTGGACGCGATCCTGTCGGTCGAAGACGGTCAGAAGATCGAAGCCGGTGACGTTGTTGCGCGTATTCCGCGTGAAGGCGCCAAGACCAAGGACATCACCGGTGGTCTGCCGCGTGTGGCCGAACTGTTCGAAGCGCGTCGTCCGAAAGATCACGCAATCATCGCGGAAGCCGATGGTTACGTGCGCTTTGGCCGCGATTACAAGAACAAGCGCCGCATCAGCATCGAGCCGGTCGACGAGTCGCTGGAGACGATCGAGTACATGGTGCCCAAGGGCAAGCACATCCCGGTGCAGGAAGGCGACTTCGTGCAGAAGGGTGACTACATCATGGACGGTAACCCGGCTCCGCACGACATCCTGTCCATCATGGGTGTCGAAGCGCTGGCGGATTACATGATCGACGAGGTGCAGGACGTCTATCGTCTGCAGGGCGTGAAGATCAACGACAAGCACATCGAAGTCATCGTACGCCAGATGCTGCAGAAGTGGGAGATCCTGGACTCGGGCGACACCACCCTGCTGAAGGGCGAGCATGTCGACAAACAGGAGTTCGACGCGGCCAACGAGAAGACCATCGCCCGCGGTGGTCGTCCGGCCCAGGGCGAGCCGATCCTGCTGGGGATCACCAAGGCTTCGCTGCAAACGCGTTCGTTCATCTCGGCGGCATCGTTCCAGGAAACCACCCGCGTGCTGACCGAAGCTTCGGTTCAGGGCAAGAAGGACAAGCTGGTTGGCCTGAAAGAGAACGTCATCGTCGGCCGTCTGATCCCGGCCGGTACCGGTGGTGCGACACAGCGTGTCCGCCAGATCGCGCAGCAGCGTGACAATGTCGTCATTGAGGCACGTCGCGAAGAGGCCGAGGCCGCAGCCGCGCTGGCCGCTCCGATGATGGATGATGACATGGTCGGCGATGAGCTGGACTCGCTGGTGGAAACTCCGGAAAGCCGCGAATAATATCGGCGACGAGAAACTCAGAAAGGCCCTGCGGTTCCGCGGGGCCTTTTTTGTTTCGGCCGGTGCCGGAAGCGGCCAGGGTTCGATCCAAACACTGTGATTTCAAACGGAACTGCTGCATACTCAAAAATCAGAATGTGGTAATGGAATTGCTCCCGTCATCACTGTTTGGATCTCAACACGGGTCTTGATCGGATGCTCATAGTCCTTGGATTGTATTTTGGCGTGATTTGGCTGGTCTTCTCCAAGTTCAGCCTGCTGCCCTGGAATGGCTTCTGGAAGACCGTTTCATACGGTGGGGCCGCCGTCGTCGCGTTGGTTGTCATCGGCGCACTCAACCACACGGCGCCTACGGGGCCTGTGTCGGTTCTGGGTGTTCAGACAAGCATTGTGCCTAATGTCTCCGGAACGGTCGTCGAAGTTGCCGTTGAGCCGAACCAGAAGGTCAACGAAGGCGATCTCTTGTTCAGAATCGATCCCGAGTTCTACGTGCTCGAGGTAGCGCGGCTGGAGGCATCTCTGGAAGCCGCCCGGTCGGCAGCGGACCAATTGACCACGGATCTGGCGGCTGCCGAAGCCGATATCGCTTCATTGACCGCGCAACTTGTTTTTGGGCAGCGGCGGCGGGATGACATCGTTCAACTGGAAGAGCGTGGCGCATCCACCACCTTCAAACTGCAGGAAGCGGTCGCGACGATCGAACAGCTCACCGCAAGCATTCGTGCAGCAGAAGCGCGAAAAGCGGGGCTGGAGCGCCGGATCGCAGCTCAGATCGACGGTGAGGATGTGGCGGTCGTGGAGGCCGAACAGGCGCTTGCGCAGGCCGAATGGAACCTCAAGCAGACGGAAGTCTACGCGCCGGGCGACGGGATCGTCAGTGCGGTCACGCTGCGCCCGGGCAATCGCGCGACAACCTTCCAGGGCGCATTGACCTTCATAGATCCGACGAACCACGCGTTGGTGGCCTCGCTGCCCCAATCCAGCCGTTCCAATGTCGGCCTTGGCGATGAAATACGTGTGGCGCTGCGAACCCAGCCGGGATCCGAGATCACGGGAACTATTTCGGGGTTTCCGCCGGCCCTGTCTGAGGGCGCATTGGATCTCCGCTCCGGTTTACCTTCGATGCGCGAACTTGTCGGGATCTCCAGCTTTCCGGTCCTCATCGAACTGCCTGGCGATGTACCTCTGGAAACACTTCAATTCGGCGCGTCGGGCACCGCGCTTGTGATGACTGACAAGGCGGGGCCGATTTCGCCACTTGCAGAGATTCTGTTCTGGGTCACGCAGAAGCTGAACTACCTGTAGGCGGCAACGCAGAAACCCGCCCCATGGCAGTGATCAGGAACAACTGCGAACGGACCAAACAAAATCGAATTGGCCGTATCACAAGTTGACAATCTGCTCAGGTGAGATGCCAATGCCGGGACCAGATTGAAACCGGGCCACGGCAATGACACCGAACGTCAAAGGCGCCCTGCTGATGATGGGCAGCATGGCCGCATTCACTGTGAACGACACGCTGGTCAAAGCGGCTGGTCAGGAGGTGCCACTGTTCCAACTGGTGGCTCTGCGTGGGTTGTTGGCGACCATCCTGGTTTTTGCGTTGGCGCGGCATCTGGGGGCATTGCATCTGCGGTTCGGGCGGCACGACCGCTGGTTGGTGGCTTTTCGCTGCGTGGCGGAATTGTCGGCGACGTTCTTCTTCCTCACGGCTTTGATGCACATGCCGCTGGCCAATGTGACCGCGGTTCTGCAGGCCCTGCCGCTGACCGTAACCCTGGGTGCGGCCCTGTTCTTTTCGGAACAGATCGGGTGGCGGCGGATCATGGCCATTGCATTGGGGTTTGCAGGCATGTTGCTGATCGTGCGACCGGGTCCGGACGGGTTCAGCATCTACGCCATGTATGCCCTGATTGCCGTCATCTGCGTGACGGCTCGGGATTTGATCACCCGCCGAATGTCGCCCGAGGTGCCATCGATGGTCGTTACCTTGGCAACCTCATTGACGATTACCACCGGTGCGGCAATTGCCTCGGCTTTTCAGGGTTGGGTGCCGATGACGCCCGGGTCGGGGATGTTGATTGCCTCGGCGGCTGTTTTCGTCCTGCTGGGGTATCTCTTCAGCGTCATGGTGATGCGCGTCGGCGAGGTCAGCTTTGTCGCGCCGTTCCGATACTCGAGCCTGATCTGGGCCTTGGGTCTGGGATGGGCGGTATTCGGAGATTGGCCTGACCGGATCACCATGCTGGGTGCCGCACTGGTGGTCACCGCGGGCCTGTTCACCCTCTTTCGCGAGCGGGCACTTCAGGCGTCCGAATAGACGCGTCGGACCACCGCCGGATCAATTGCAAACCGGGTTTCGAACTGCTTTGCCAGAGCGGGGGTCAACGGTTCCAGCTTGGCCTTGCTTGTGCGGGTGTTGGGTGAATCGTTGAACCCGTTGAGACTGCGCACCCACATCGGCGGTTCGTTCTGGCTGATGACTGGCATGAAGTTGCCGATCTTTTGGTGGGCAAAGTTCATGATCGTCAGCTCACAACCGCCGCGCACATACATCCCAAAACCAACACCCAGCAGGGACCGGTGAACCGGCGTGGCCTGGATTCCGCTGGCGTCGAACCGGGCAAGAAAGCCGTGATTGAAATCGATGGCAACCATCTTGTTGCGCCGCACCAGCCCTTCGGCGTCCTGAACCGCGCGGCGCAGCAATTCGACGAAATCCACCGCAATCGCATCGTCGTCATCATGACGGAATTGCAGGCATGGCAGGTCAGGGTTCAAGCGTGCCCGGTTCAGGACGTCCTTCATGATAGAGCGATGCCGGCCGGGTTCCCGCGAGACGATTTGCACTTGTTTCATGCCCGAAGTCAGGTCGTTCAGACGATCACGGGCGGCCCGAGGCAGGCAGGCCCCCGTCACGATCAGAAACTGAAACCGCGGATCCGTCTGGGCGCGTAGGGCGGGCAGGGCGCAGGTCTCGAACAGGCGGAACCGCGCGTCCAGACGCCGGGGGTCATACAGATAGCGCCGGCGCGCTTCGACCGACTCGTGCATGGTCTGGAACCCGCCGATGGCCGGGTAGGAGAAACGGCACAGACCAATGACTTGCATCTTCACTTCCGGTAGGAATACACCAGTGCGGACTATGCCCTGAGGGATGTGACACCGCAACCGATGTCGCTTCCGCCGCGACGCAAGGCTGCAAGGCGGGCAGGCATCTGCCGGGGCTGTTGACAGTCGGGCCGACTCCCCCTATACGCCCGTCATCTCGGTACCGGGGGCCGCCCCAAAACCGATTTCAGTATTGAACTGGTCAAGGCCCGGACAATTTTGCAGTTCGCGCCCTCTGATAACCAACCGCGACGTTCACCTCGGAATGGGAACGCTCGCGGGTTTTGCGCTTGTGGACGCATTGGCGCAGCGAAGTTAGCCGCACGCAACGCGCGTGCATGTCATGTGTGTTGCAAAACGGGGAAGAAACCGGAATGCCAACTATTCAACAGCTGATCCGCAAACCGCGGCAGCCCAAAGTAAAACGCTCGAAGTCCATGCACCTGGAGCAGTGCCCGCAGAAGCGTGGCGTCTGCACCCGCGTGTACACCACCACGCCGAAAAAGCCGAACTCGGCTATGCGTAAGGTTGCCAAGGTGCGCCTGACCAACGGTTACGAAGTCATTTCGTACATCCCGGGTGAAAGCCACAACCTGCAAGAGCACTCGGTTGTTCTGATCCGTGGCGGCCGTGTGAAAGACCTTCCGGGTGTCCGCTACCACATCCTGCGTGGTGTTTTGGATACCCAGGGCGTCAAAGACCGTAAGCAACGTCGTTCGAAATACGGCGCGAAGCGTCCCAAGTAAGAAGGAGAGGCTGATATGTCACGTCGTCACGCCGCCGAAAAACGCGAAGTCCTGCCTGACGCCAAATTTGGCGACAAGGTCCTGACCAAGTTCATGAACAACCTGATGATCGACGGCAAGAAGTCGGTCGCAGAGCGTATCGTCTACAACGCCTTCGACCGCGTTGAGAGCAAGATCAAACGCGCTCCTGTCGAGGTGTTCCACGAAGCACTCGACAACATCAAGCCGTCGGTCGAGGTTCGCTCGCGCCGGGTTGGTGGTGCAACCTACCAGGTTCCGGTCGAAGTGCGCCCCGAGCGCCGCGAAGCTCTGGCCATCCGCTGGCTGATCACCGCCGCGCGCGGCCGCAACGAAAACACCATGGAAGAACGCCTCGCCGGCGAACTGCTGGACGCCGTACAGTCCCGCGGTACTGCCGTTAAGAAGCGCGAAGACACCCACAAGATGGCCGAGGCGAACAAAGCCTTCAGCCACTATCGTTGGTAATCCCAGAGGCTTATCCAAATGGCACGCGAATATCCGCTCGAACTATACCGTAACTTCGGTATCATGGCGCACATCGATGCAGGCAAGACCACCTGCTCGGAGCGTATCCTGTATTACACCGGCAAATCCCACAACATCGGTGAGGTGCACGATGGTGCAGCCACCATGGACTGGATGGAGCAGGAGCAGGAACGCGGCATCACCATCACTTCGGCTGCGACCACCACCTTCTGGGAGCGCACCGAGGACGGTCAGACCGCCGATACCCCCAAGCACCGCCTGAACATCATCGACACCCCCGGCCACGTTGACTTCACCATCGAAGTCGAGCGTTCGCTGGCGGTTCTCGACGGTGCCGTCTGCGTTCTGGACGCAAACGCCGGTGTTGAACCCCAGACCGAAACCGTGTGGCGTCAGGCTGACCGCTACAAAGTTCCGCGCATGGTCTTCGTCAACAAGATGGACAAGATCGGCGCCGACTTCTTCAACTGCGTTCGCATGATCGAAGACCGCACCGGCGCGCGCGCCGTCCCTGTCGGTATCCCGATCGGTGCAGAGAACGAGCTGGAAGGCCTGATCGACCTGGTCACCATGGAAGAATGGCTGTGGCAGGGCGAAGACCTGGGCGCAAGCTGGGTCAAAGCTCCGATCCGCGACAGCCTGAAGGACATGGCTGAAGAATGGCGCGGCAAGATGATCGAAGCGGCCGTCGAAGAAGACGACGACGCGATGATGGAATACCTGGAAGGCAACGAGCCCGACATTCCGACCCTGCGCAAACTGCTGCGCAAGGGCACCCTGGCGCTGCACTTCGTGCCGGTTCTGGGTGGTTCGGCGTTCAAGAACAAAGGTGTTCAGCCGCTGCTCAACGCCGTGATCGACTATCTGCCCAGCCCGCTGGACGTTGTCGACTACATGGGCTTCAAACCCGGTGACGAGGAAGAAGTCCGCAACATCGCGCGTCGCGCTGACGATGACATGGCCTTCTCGGGCCTGGCGTTCAAAATCATGAACGACCCCTTCGTTGGCTCGCTGACCTTCACCCGGATCTACTCGGGCGTTCTGAACAAGGGCGACTCGATCCTGAACTCGACCAAAGGCAAGAAAGAGCGCATCGGTCGTATGATGATGATGCACTCGAACAACCGGGAAGAGATCGAAGAGGCGTTCGCAGGCGACATCATCGCTCTGGCGGGTCTGAAAGACACCACCACCGGTGACACCCTGTGCGATCCGAAGGATCCCGTGGTTCTGGAAACCATGACCTTCCCCGATCCGGTGATCGAGATCGCGGTCGAGCCCAAAACCAAGGGCGACCAGGAAAAGATGTCTCAGGGTCTGGCCCGTTTGGCCGCCGAAGACCCGTCCTTCCGCGTGGAAACCGACCTGGAATCGGGTCAGACCATCATGAAGGGCATGGGCGAACTTCACCTGGACATCCTGGTCGACCGTCTGAAGCGCGAGTTCAAGGTCGAAGCCAACATCGGTGCGCCGCAGGTGGCCTATCGTGAGACCATCTCGATGCCGATCGAACACACCTACACCCACAAGAAACAGTCGGGTGGTTCGGGTCAGTTTGCTGAGGTCAAGCTCGAGATCACTCCGACCGAACCGGGCGAAGGTTATTCGTTCGAAAGCCGCATCGTTGGTGGTGCCGTTCCGAAGGAATACATCCCGGGTGTCGAAAAAGGCATCCAGTCCGTCATGGACAGCGGCCCGCTGGCCGGCTTCCCCGTGATCGACTTCAAGGTTGCCCTGTTGGACGGTAAATTCCACGACGTCGACTCGAGCGTTCTGGCGTTCGAAATCGCGGCGCGGATGTGCATGCGCGAAGGTCTGAAAAAGGCCGGCGCGAAACTGCTGGAACCGATCATGAAGGTCGAAGTGATCACCCCGGAAGAGTACACCGGCGGTATCATCGGCGACCTGACTTCGCGTCGGGGCCAGGTGTCTGGACAAGAGCCGCGCGGCAACGCGATTGCGATCGACGCATTCGTGCCGCTGGCCAACATGTTCGGCTACATCAACACTCTGCGTTCGATGTCGTCGGGCCGCGCCCAGTTCACCATGCAGTTCGACCACTATGATCCGGTTCCGCAGAACATCGCGGAAGAGATCCAGGCAAAATACGCATAACCGAAAAATAGAGGGAGCCTGCTGCCCGGGCTCCCTTCATTTCCGAAAAAGGAGGCCATCATGGCAAAGGAAAAGTTTGAGCGTACAAAACCGCACGTCAACATTGGCACGATTGGCCACGTTGACCACGGCAAGACGACGCTGACCGCAG